>JBKHVG010000004.1:0-136811 GCA_046570205.1 Acidimicrobiia bacterium | reverse complement strand
CGAGCTCACCAACGAGCTGGTGACGGCCATCGCCGAGGAGCAGCTCGTGGTCCACTACCAACCCGAGGTGGCGCTGCGGGGCAACGAGGTCTGGGCCGAGGCGCTCGTGCGCTGGCAGCACCCCACGCGGGGGCTCCTGCCGCCGTCGGAGTTCATCGACCTGGCCGAGGAGACGGGGCTCATCGTGCCGCTGGGCCGCCAGGTGCTGGTCACCGCGGTCGAGCAGCTGGCCCGCTGGCGCACGATGGGCAGCGACGCCCCGTCGGCCGTGTCGGTCAACCTCTCGGCCCGCCAGCTCATGGAGGACGACCTCATCGTGCTGGTGGCCGACCTCCTCGAGTCCCTCGATCTGCCGCCCAGCTCGCTCTGGCTGGAGCTGACCGAGACCGCCATCCTGCGCGACCCCGATCAGGCGATCGCCGCCCTCCAGGAGCTGAAGGCCCTCGGGGTCGGCATCGCCATCGACGACTTCGGCACCGGGTACTCCTCGCTCACCTACGCCCGGATGTTCCCCGTCGACGCCTTCAAGATCGACCGCAGCTTCATCGCCGGCATGACCGACGACCCGGTCGGCACCGCCGCCAGCAACAACCCGGTGCTCACCACCCTCGTCACCGCCGTCACCGAGGCCAACCTCGTCGACACCCTCAACTCCGCCCCGGCCCTCACGGTCTTCGCCCCCACCGACTGCGCCTTCGCCGCACTCGACCCGGCCACGCTCGAGGCCGCCCTCGCCGACCCCACCGGTCTGCTCACCACCGTCCTCGGCTTCCACGTCATCCCGGAGCGCCTCTCCTCCGAGGAGCTCGCCGGCATGACCGAGCTGACCACCTTCACCGGTGAGACCCTGCAGCTCAGCGCCGAGGGCGAGAGCCTGTCCCTCGGTGGTGACCAGGCGACCGTCGTGGTCCCGGACATCCAGACCGCCAACGCCACCGTGCACCTGATCGACGCCGTGATGCTCCCGCCGTCCGCCGGCTGAGAGACCCGCTGAGCGCACAACCTGAATCCTCCGCAGGGACGCAGCCGGCTCCACCCCGGTTGCGTCCCTGCGGCGCGTCCGGGCTCGGGCCGTGGGCACGTCGTCCGGTATGTTCGCCGCCGAGCGGACACGTCGAGGTCTGGGGACCAGGTGGAAGACGTCGAACTCAGTCGGCAGCCGGCAGGCTGAAGGTGAAGGTGCTTCCCTTGCCGAGCTCGCTCTGCAGCTCCAGGCCACCGGCCTGGAGCTGTGCGTAGCGCCGGGCCACGTTGAGGCCGACGCCCGTGCCGCGTCGGTCGGCCAGCGCCGGCGCCGACTGGAAGAAGCTCTGGAAGACCCGCCGCTGGTCCTCGGGGGCGATGCCGATGCCCTGGTCCCGCACGTGCAGGTGCACGGTCCCGCCGAGCTGCTCGGCCGAGATCTCGATGCGGGTGCCGGCGTTGGAGTACTTGGCTGCGTTGGTCAGCAGGTTCCGCAGCACGTGGCCGAACGCGTAGCGGTCGCCGACGACCCGGAGGCCGTTCGTCTCGACCACGACATCGTGCTCGAGCAGGTGCAGCTCGAGGGCGTCGACCATCTCGCTGACGACCTCACCCAAGTCGAGTGGCTCCAGCTCGACCTGCACCCGCCCGGCCTGGAGGCGTGAGAAGTCGAGGAGCTGCTCGATCATCGTCTCCATGGACGTGGCGTTGACGATGATGCGGTCCAGCAGCTGGTCGCGCTCGCCGTCGCCGAGCCGCGTCCACTGCTGTCGGAGGACGGAGCCGAACCCGCGCACCGCGGTGAGCGGCGTCCGGAGCTCGTGGGAGACGGTGGCGAGGAATCGGTCCTTGAGGCGGTCGGCCTCGCGGAGGCGCCCCATCTCGTCGCGGTCCTGCTCCCGGAGGCGGGCGAGCTCGCCGGCCTCGTCCCGGCGGTCGGTGACGTCGCGCAGCGTGCACACCAGGCCCTCGACGTCGGGATCGTCCAGCCGGTTGACCACGGCGGCCTCGATCCAGCGCCAACCGAACCGGGCGTGGCGCAGGCGAAGTGACGCCAGGCTCCGGCCGTTCGGCCCCTCCATCGCCTGGCTGATGGCGGCGATCGCCCCGTCGACGTCGTCGGGATGCATGTCGTTGAAGGCGTTCTGGCCCACGTTGGTGTAGGCGGGGGCGTCGACCAGGCGCTCGATGCCGGGGCTCGTCCAGGTCACGGTGAGGTCGGGCCCGAGGATGACGATGACGTCGTCGATGTTCTCGACCAGCGACTCCAGCCGGCGGCGGTGGCTCTCGGCCTCGGCGTCGCGCCGCAGCCGGTCGGAGACGTCTCGCAGCGAGACCACCCGACCGCTGCCGCCGTCCTCGAGCGCCACGACGCCGGCGACGCCGGCCTCCATGTGATGCCACTGGTCGTCGGCCATGCGGATGCGCAGGACCAGCGGGTCGACGGGTTCACCCCGCAGGACACCGCGGTCGAAGGCGTCGAGAGCGGCGCCGTGGTCCTCCGGGTGGATGAACTCCACCATGTTGGCGCCGTTGGCCATGGAGCCGTAGAAGCCGGTGACGCGTCCCGCAGCGGGGTTGGAGTAGCGGATGCGGCCCCGCTGGTCGATGACGGTGATGATGTCGCTCGCCGCGTCCAGCATCGCCTCGAGCCGCACCACGTGGGCGGGATCGACCGGGCGCTCGAGCGGCGCCCGGAAGGTGATCAGCACCTCGGTGCTCTCGGGGTCCCGGGCCCGCAGGGCCGTGGCCGACACGGTGAGCAGCGCACGGGTGGACGACACCTCGAGGTCGAGATGGCGCTCCTCTCCGGGGGCCACGGTGTCGAGGGCGGAGGTGTCCCGGATGGCCTCGGCCAGCCGGCGCAGGCGGCTCGAACCGTCCTCGGGCAGGTCGTCCTCGGCGATCAGGTCCAGGGCGGCGGCGTTGGCCCACGGCACCGAGCCCGCGGACCAGATCAGGGCCGCGACCCCGTGCTGCTCGAGCAGCCGGCTGATGAGGTGGGCGCCCGGGCTCGTCGGCCCGCCCCGCCACGTGTCGTCGTCGATCACCCGGTCCGTCTCCACGCCCTTCGGTCCCCCCGTGTGGTCATCTTCGCGCCGTGCGTCGCCGGAGGCGAGGTCGTGGCCCAAGGATCCCCGTTTCTCCGGCTTGGGCACCATGGGCGGGTTCGGACGCCCTCGTCCGGCGGGCCCCGGGCGGGTCGGTACCTTCGCCCGCCATGGGCCTGCTGCGCTTCTCCTACGGAACGATGAGCTCGGGCAAGAGCACCTTGGCGCTGCAGATCCACCACAACCTGGCGAAGCAGTCGCGCCACGGGCTGCTGCTGTCGTTGTTCGACCGCGAGGGCGGCCGCGTCTCGAGCCGCCTCGGGGTGTCGGCCACCGCGGTCGAGGTCACACCCGGCCTCGACCTGTTCGCCGTCGCGACCGACGAGGTCCGCCTCCACGGACGCCTCGACTACCTCGTCTGCGACGAGGTCCAGTTCTACGCCGTCGAGCAGGTCGACCAGCTGGCCACCGTCGCCGACGAGCTCGGCGCCGACGTGTATGCCTTCGGGCTGCTCACCGACTTCAGGGGCCGGCTGTTCGACGGCACCCGCCGCATGTTCGAGGTGGCCGACGAGCGGGTCGAGCTCCATGTGGAGGCCCGCTGCTGGTGCGGGGCGCGGGCCACCAACAACGCCCGGCTGGTGAACGGCGAGCTGGTGCGCCACGGCGAGACCATCGTCGTCGGCGACACGGTGGCGGCCGAGGACACCCCGCTGTTCGGCGACGTGGTGACCTACGAGCTGCTCTGCCGTCGCCACTTCCGATCGGGTCTGGTCGCACCGGCTGACGATTGACCGGTCGGTCGATGGTCCGCGTCCGGCGTGTGTGACACTGGCCACGGACGTTGCCAGTGGGCGACACGCACGACGCACCAAGGGGGTCACCGTGATGGTGGACGAGGACAGCACGACCGAGCTCGACGTGGTGGTGGTGGGGGCCGGCTTCGCCGGCATGTACCTGCTGCACCGCCTGCGGGAGGCCGGGTTCTCGACCGTGGTGCTGGAGGCGGCCGACGACGTCGGCGGCACCTGGTACTGGAACCGGTATCCGGGGGCGCGCTGCGACATCCCGACCGTGGACTACACGTACAGCTTCGACCCGGAGCTCGAGGACGAGTGGACGTGGTCGGAGAAGTACGCCACGCAGCCCGAGATCCTCCGCTACGCCCAGCACGTCGCCGACAAGCACGACCTGCGCCGGGACATCCGCTTCGAGACACGGGTCGACGCCGCCCGCTGGGACGACGCCACCTCGCGGTGGCAGGTCCGGACCGAGGCGGGCGACGAGTTCACCTGCCGCTTCTACGTCATGGCCACCGGCTGCCTGTCGGTCCCGAAGGCGCCCGACATCGAGGGCGCCGACCGGTTCCGGGGCGAGGTGTACTTCACGAGCCGGTGGCCCCACGAGGGCGTCGACTTCACCGGCAAGCGGGTCGGCGTCATCGGCACGGGTTCGTCCGCGGTCCAGTCGATCCCGCTCATCGCCGAGCAGGCCAGCGAGCTGACGGTGTTCCAGCGCACACCGAACTTCTCGATCCCGGCCCGCAACGGCCCGGTGACCTCGGAGCGCAAGGCCGACCTCGAGGCCGACCGCGAGACCTACCGTCGGGCCGCCAAGTGGTCGCGCGGGGGCATCCCCGGGGAACCCACGGAGCACAGCGCCCTGCTGTCGGACGACGAGACCCGCCAGCAGCGGCTCGACGCCGCCTGGGAGAAGGGCGAGCTGTTCGAGATCATCGGCGTGTTCAACGACGTGCTGATCAACCCGGCCGCCAACGAGGTCGTGGCCGACTACATCCGCGACAAGATCCGCTCGATCGTCGACGACCCGGAGACCGCCGAAGCGCTCTGCCCCACGGACCACCCGTTCGGCTCGAAGCGGCCGTGCCTCGACTCGGGGTACTACGCCACCTACAACAAGCCCCACGTCAGCCTCGTCGACCTGCGCCGGCACCCCATCGTCTCGGTGACGGAGACCGGCATCGACACGGTGGACCGGTCCTACGAGTTCGACGCCATCGTCTACGCCACCGGCTTCGACGCCATGACGGGGGCCCTGGTCTCGGTGGACATCGAGGGCCGGGACGGCGTGACCCTGAAGCAGAAGTGGGCCGACGGCCCCACCACCTACCTCGGGCTGGCCTCGGCCGGCTTCCCCAACCTGTTCACCGTCACCGGCCCGGGCAGCCCATCGGTGCTCTCGAACATGATGGTGTCGATCGAGCAGCACGTCGACTGGATCGCCGACACGCTCGTCGACCTGCGCGAGCAGGGCTTCGACGTGATCGAGCCGACGCAGACGGCGGAGTCGGGCTGGGTCCAGCACGTCAACGACTGCGCCGACATCACGCTCTACCCGACGGCCAACTCCTGGTACATGGGCGCCAACGTGCCGGGGAAGCCCCGTGTGTTCCTGCCCTACGTGGGTGGCGTGGACAACTACCGGCGGGTGTGCGACGAGGTGGTCGCCGACGGGTACCTGGGCTTCGAGCTGCGCGGCGACGGCAGGCACCAGTGCAACGACGGCGTCATCCGGCGCCTGCAGCCCGACGTGGCCATGGTGCTCGGGTTCATGGCCGAGCTGCAGCTGCCCACCATGGACTCGATGTCGGCCCCGGACGCCCGTGCGTTCTCCGAGGCGTCGAGCGCGGCGCGCCCGCCCGGTCCCGACGTCGGCGAGGTCGTCGACGGCACCCTCCCCGGCGCCGACGGCAGCGAGCTCCGGTACCGGCTGTACCGGCCGGCGACCAGCGGGCCGCACCCGGTGGTGGCGTACTTCCACGGTGGCGGCTGGGTGCTCGGCAGCCACGACTCCGACGACCCCTTCTGCCGCGACCTCTGCGTGCGGGCCGACGCCGTCATCGTGTCGGTCGACTACGGCCACGCGCCCGAGGCCCGGTTCCCGGCCGCCGCCGACGACGGCTTCGCCGCCGTGCAGTGGATCGCCGAGCACCCCCAGGAGCTGGGTGGCATCCCCGGTGCGCTCGCCGTCTGCGGCTGGAGCGCCGGCGCCAACGTGGCTGCCGTCGCGGCCCAGAAGGCCCGTGACGCCGGGGTCCCGCACCTCAGCGCCCAGGTGCTGGTGAACCCGGTGACCGATTCGGACTTCTCCCGGCCGAGCTACGAGGAGAACGGCGAGGGCTACCTCCTCACCCGCGACCTCATGTCCTGGTTCTGGGACCACTACGCCGACCCGGCGGACCGGACCGACCCCCGGTGCGCGCCGCTGCGGAACCCGGACCTGTCCGGCCTGCCGCCGGCGCTCGTGGTCACCTGCGAGTTCGACCCGTTGCGCGACGAGGGCGAGGCGTACGCCGAGGCGCTCGACGCCGCCGGGGTGCCGGTGCGCCACCTGTCCGGGCGGGGCCAGATCCACACGTCGATCACGGCGGTGGACATGATCATCTCGGCCACCGACCTGCGCGCCGAGATCGGCGCCGAGCTGGGCCGCATGGTCCGCGAGGGCGTGGCCGTCTCCTGACCCGCTCCCACCTCCGGATCGGGCCGGATGCGGTCAGATCCGGGGGTGGGAACCGAACGAGGCGAGCGTCAGCGGCCGGACCAGCTCGCCCATCGGCGTGCGGACCCAGTGGTGGCCGGTCTCCCGGCGCTCGGCCCGGGTGGTGTACCGGTACCGGTAGCGGCGGGCGCGCACGGCCGCAGGGGGACCGTCGGGGAACGGGTTGGTGCCGACCAGCGACAGGATGTCCTGGTCGTCCTCGAGCAGGCCGCGCAGGAACGGGATGAACCACGGGTCGGCGTAGCCCTTCGACAGCGGCACGAACCACAGCAGCCAGTCGAGGCGCAGGTGGTAGGGCGCCACCTGCCGGGGTCGCTGCGCCGGGTCGGTGGGCTTGCCCTTGAAGCCGTACTCGCGCCACACCGAGTCGGGGCCCGGCTCGGGGTCGTCGGTGCCCTCGATCACGATCTCGTCGCGCGTCCGGGTGATGGAGCCGAACGCGCCGTAGGTGTTCACCAGGTGGAGCGGGTCGAAGCTGGCGTTCATCCGCTGGTGGCGCGACAGCAGGTTCTTCGCCGGCCCGACCGACAGGACCACCACCACGGCGGCGGCCGCCGCGACCACCACGTCGAACCACACGGGTGAGGGTTGCAGAGCGGTCGCCGGCGACAGCCCGATCATCGCCTCGATGAAGTGGCCGTCGAGCGCGGCGAAGCCGATCACGATCGTCAGCAGGTTCAGCCAGGCGAAGTTGCCGCTCAGCATCAGGTACGCCTGGGTCACGACCATGAACGCCGCCGCCCCGGTGCGGAACGGCTGCGGTGCGAACAGGAGGACGGGAGCGACCAGCTGGGCGACGTGGTTGGCGGCGACCTCCACCCGGTGCAGCGGCCGGGGCAGCAGGTGGAACCAGCGGCTGAGCGGGTTCGGCATGGGCTGGGTCTCGTGGTGGTAGTCGAGGCACGTCAGGTCCCGCCAGCACGGGTCACCTCGCAGCTTGATCAGCCCGGCGCCGAGCTCGAGGCGGAACAGCAGCCACCACAGCAGCACCAGCACCGCCGCCGGCGCCTCGACGTCGGCCGGTCCGAGGAAGATGGCGAGGAAGCCGGTCTCGCAGAGCAGGGACTCCCAGCCGAAGGAGTACCACCGCTGACCGACGTTGACGATCGACAGGTACAGGGCCCACAGGAGCGCCCATGCCGCCATGGTCACCGGGATGGAGGTCCCGTCGAAGGCGCCGAGCAGCGCTGCGGCGGCGAGGGCGGTCCCCGTCCAGGCGACAGCGAGGAAGGCCCGGTCCGAGCTGCGCCAGTGGAAGATGCTCGGCGCTCGCCTGAACGGCACCCGGGCCACGAAGTCCGCCATCGGCGTCAGGCCTCGCGAGCCGAGCAGGCCGCGGTACTGGTTCCGGGCCACGAGGAAGGCGATGAGGTACACCAGGGCGAGGCCACGCTGGAAGAGAAGGCGGGCGCTGGCGTCGGCGATGTCGGGCAACCAGTGCATCGGCGCCTCACGTACCCAGTGGCCGGGTGGAGCAGGCACGTGCCGCCGTGACAGCCTGCGGCCATGTCCGCCCAGACCGATGCCGTCGCCGAAGCCGAATCGTTCCTCGCCGAGCACTGGTCGCCCGATGTCGACCGGCGTGCGTGGCGGGAGCTGGTGGTCGACGAGCGGTGGGCCGCACTGCGGTGGCCGACCGAGTGGTTCGGGCGCGGGTTGGCCGACGACGACGCCGAAGCGGTCGAGGCCACCTTCGCCCGGGCCGGGGCGCCGGGACCGGGCCAGGACCGCTACAACCTGTGGGCCGGGACGCTGCTCGCCCACGGCGGTGACGAGCTCAAGCAGCGGTTCCTGCGGGCGCTGCTGCTCGACGAGGTCGCCATGTGCCTGCTCTACAGCGAGCCGGGTGCCGGATCAGACCTCGCCGGCATCCGCACCACGGCGGTGCGGGACGGTGAGGAGTGGGTCGTCGACGGGCAGAAGGTGTGGACCTCGGGCGCCCAGGGCGCCGACTACGGGATGCTCATCGCCCGCACGGACTGGGACCAGCCCAAGCACCGGGGCATCACGTTCTTCTGGTTCCCCATGCGCCAGGACGGCGTCGAGGTGCGCCCCCTCCGCCAGGCCACCGGTGACGCCCGCTTCAACGAGGTGTTCCTCACCGGTGCCCGGGTCCCCGACAGCCACCGCCTCGGCGAGCTCAACGCCGGTTGGTGGGTCCTGCAGACCGCGCTCGCCTACGAGCGAGCGGCCATGGGCGCGACCCAGCTGCGCAGCGAGGGTGTCGGCGGCGCGACGGCCGCTGCGCACGGACGGATCCCCGCGCCGGACACGTCGCTCATCGGCCTCGCACAGGACCTGGGTCGCGCAGGCGACCCGGTGGTGCGCCAGCACCTGGCCCGGCTCCACTCCATGCGCACCGTGAACCAGTGGAACGGCCAGCGGGCCAAGGCGGTCGCCGACGCTGGCGGCTCGTCCTCGCTCGCCTCGCTCGGGAAGCTGGCGATGTCGGGCATCCTCCACTACGCGGGTCACCTGCAGGGTGAGCTCCTCGGCATGGAGGGCACCCTCGACGGCGACGACCAGCCCCGGGCCCGGGATGCCAACTACTCCCAGCTGAACGCGTACTTCACCTCGATCGGCGGCGGCACCGACCAGATCCAGCGCAACATCATCGGCGAGCGCATCCTGGGCCTGCCCCGCGAGCCCGAGGTCGATCGCGGGGTGCCGTTCCGGGACGTCACGCGCAGCTGACGCGCCGTCGTTCCGGCCTAGGGTCCCCGACGTGTCCGACGGTCGCCCCGAGGTCCTGTTCGTCTGCGTGCACAACGCCGGCCGCTCCCAGATGGCCGCGGCGCTGCTCGAGCACCACGCCGGTGACCGGGTCGTCGTGCGCTCCGCCGGATCGGCACCCGCCGACGAGGTGAACCCGGCCGTGGTCGAGGCCATGTCCGAGTGGGGCATCGACCTGCTCGCCGCCGGTGCCACGCCGAAGAAGCTCGAGGACGCTGCCGTGGCGGCCTCGGACGTGGTCATCACGATGGGCTGCGGCGACGCGTGCCCGTTCTTCCCCGGGAAGCGCTACGAGGACTGGGTGCTGGACGACCCGGCTGGGCAGGGGGTGGATGCGGTTCGGCCCATCCGCGACGAGATCCGCCGGCGGGTCCTGGGTCTGATCGAGTCGCTCGGGGTCGAGCCGGTCAGGACCTGACGGTTGCCGCCGGGGCCAGGACGTCGCGCAGCATGGCGAGGCGCTCGGGCACGACCCGGTACCAGGCCCAGCGGCCGCGCTTGTCCCTGGTGAGCAACCCGGCGTCGACCAGCATCGAGAGGTGGTGCGACACGGTGGGCTGGGACCGGCCCAGCGGTTCGACCAGGTCGCACGCGCACGCCTCACCGGCGTCCGAGGTCGCCACCATCGACAGCAGGCGCAGGCGGGCGGGATCGGCCAGCACCTTGAGCAGCGCCGCCAGCTCCTCGGCCTCGGCCTCGGCCAGCAGCGACTCGGTCACCGGCGAGCAGCACTCGATGCCCTGTGCGTCCACGGTTCCTCCATCATCACATTGACAACCATCGATGTATTGGTATGGTGCACCCACACATCGACGAACGTCGATGGACTGTACCAGGAGGTCCCCGTGTCCCGAGTCCAGCTCGCCCTCAACGTCAGCGACATCGACGAGGCCGTCGCGTTCTACGCCGCGCTCTTCGCCACCGAGCCGCTCAAGCGCAAGCCCGGTTATGCCAACTTCGCCATCGCCGACCCGCCGCTCAAGCTCGTCCTGTTCGAGGTCGCCGACGGGGAGTCCGGGGGCACCATCAACCACCTGGGCGTGGAGACCGACAGCGCTGCCGAGGTCGAGGCCGCCGAGGCTCGCCTCGCCGGCGAGGGTCTCGCCACCACCGGCGTCGACGACACCATCTGCTGCTACGCCAGCAAGGTCGAGACCTGGGTGACCGATCCCGACGGCGCCCGCTGGGAGTGGTACGTCAAGACCGGCGACACCGAGCAGATGGCGAACGAGGCCGTGACGGCCGGCGGCCCCGCCTGCTGCGGATGACGACGACGCAGATCCCACGCCAGGGGGATGCGGTCACCGACAAGCTCTCGACCCTCGATCGTTACCTCCCGGTGTGGATCGGTCTGGCGATGGGTGCCGGGCTGCTGGTCGGCCGGGTCCTCCCCGGCCTGGACGAGGCGCTGGACCGGATCAAGATCGACACGGTCTCGCTCCCGATCGCCCTCGGGCTGCTGGCGATGATGTACCCGGTGCTGGCCAAGGTGCGCTACGCCCACATCGGTGCCGAGCTCGGCGACCGCCGCACCCTCGTGCTGTCGCTGGTCCTCAACTGGCTGGCCGGTCCGCTGCTCATGTTCACGCTGGCGTGGGTGTTCCTGCCCGACCTGCCCGAGCTGCGCACCGGACTCATCATCGTCGGGCTGGCCCGCTGCATCGCCATGGTCCTCATCTGGAACGACCTGGCCTGTGGCAGCCGCGAGCTCGCCGCGGTGCTGGTGGCCGTCAACTCGCTGTTCCAGATCGTGATGTACTCGGTGCTGGGCTGGTTCTACCTGACCGTGCTGCCGGGCTGGCTCGGCCTCGACACCGCCGGCCTCGACGTGTCGATGTGGGAGATCGCCAAGTCGGTGCTCATCTTCCTCGGCGTCCCGCTGCTGGCCGGCTACCTCACGCGAGCCATCGGGGAAGGTCGCAAGGGCACGGAGTGGTACGAGCAGACGTTCCTGCCCCGCATCGGGCCCGTCGCCCTGTACGGCCTGCTGTTCACCATCGTGGTGCTGTTCGCGCTGCAGGGCGAGCAGATCACCGAGAACCCCCTCGACGTCGCCCGCGTGGCCGTGCCGCTCCTCGTCTACTTCGCCGTCATGTGGGGTGGCTCGTTCGTGGTCGGCCACCGGCTCGGCCTGCCCTACGAGCGCAACACGTCGGTGGCCTTCACCGCCGCCGGGAACAACTTCGAGCTCGCCATCGCCGTGGCCATCTCGGTGTTCGGGGTCACCTCCGGCGAAGCCCTGGCCGGCACCATCGGGCCCCTCATCGAGGTGCCGGTGCTCGTCGGGCTGGTCTACGTCGCGCTGTGGGCCCGGCGGCGCTGGTATCCGGTCAGCTCGCCCGCTGGTCGCGACGGTGCTGCTGCCAGCCCTGCACCCCGGCCACGCTGAACCCGAGGAACACCAGCGGTGCCACCACGAGCGCGGCCGGCCCGATGACGTTGACCGCGCCGCTGTCGTTGGCGTCGAGGACGAGGAACAGCACGTAGACCGCGTACGACGCCATGAGGACGGCCCCCTCCCACCGTTCGATGCGGAAGCCCTTCCACACGATCGGCACGAGCACCACCGTCGCGCCCAGCACGACCGGGAAGTCGACCTGCAAGGAGCTGTCGGCCACGGGGATCGGGTCGGGGGAGACGATGCCGGTGGCGCCCAGCACGCACAGCAGGTTGAAGAGGTTGGATCCGACGACGTTCCCGACCGCGATGTCACGCTGGCCCCGGATGGCAGCCATGAGCGACGTGGCCAGCTCGGGCAGCGATGTGCCGATGGCGACCACCGTGAGGCCGATCACGAGGTCGCTCACGCCGAGGTCCTCGGCGATGTCGGTGGCCGAGCCCACCAGCAGCTGCGAGCCGACCACCAGCACGCCGAGCCCGACCAGGAGCAGGGCGACCTGGACCGGGAGCGGCCTGTCGACCACGTCGACCTCGAGCTCCTCGACCGCCTCGTCGTACTCCTCCAGCACGTCGGCTCGCTCGTTGCGGGCGACCCGGATGAGCCACGTCGTGTAGGCGATGATGCCGGCGAACAGCACCACACCGTCGATCCGCCCGATCTGCCCGTCGAGCGAGAGCAGCAGCGTGACGATCGAGGCGGCGATGAGGATCGGCACGTCGAGGCGCACGATGCGCTGGGACACCACCAGGCCGCCCACCACCGCCGACGCGCCGAGGATCAGGAGGATGTTGGCGATGTTGGAGCCGGCGACGTTGCCGAAGGCGACCTCGCCGTCACCGGCGAAGCCGGCGCTCACGCTGACCGCCAGCTCGGGCGCGCTGGTCCCGAAGGCAACCACGGTGAGGCCGATGACGATCGGTGCGATGCCGAAGCGGGTGGCGATCGACGCCGCACCCCGCACCAGCAGCTCGGCGCCGGCCACAAGGCACGCCAGCCCGGCGGCCAGGGCGACGAAGGTGAGGGCGGTCATGGCCGCGCAGACTGCCACCTGGCGTGCCCGATGGGGCGAAACGGCTCAGAGCAGGGAGACGGCCTCCCGGGCGATCGTGATCTCCTCGTCGGTCGGGACCACGAGCACCTCGACGCCGGCGCCGTCGGGGGAGATGCGGCGGGCGCGGTCGCTGCGCTCGTCGTTGCGGCCGGGATCGACCTCGATCCCGAACGTTGCGAGCCCGGCCGCCACCTCGCGCCGCACGACGGCGTCGTTCTCGCCGACCCCGGCCGTGAAGGTGAGGACGTCCAGGCCGCCGAGCACGGCGGTGTAGGCGCCGATGTACTTGCGCAGCCGGTGCACGTACACGTCGAGGCCGAGACGGGCGTCGGCATCCCCGGCCGCGATCAGGCGGTGGACCTCGCGGAGGTCGTTGTGGCCGGTGAGGCCGCGCATCCCGGAGCGCCGGTTGAGCAGCGCGTCGATGTCGTCGAGCTCCATGTCGGTGGTGCGGGCCAGGTGCAGGACCACGGCGGGGTCGATGTCGCCGGTGCGCGTCCCCATCACCAGCCCCTCGAGCGGGGTCAGGCCCATCGAGGTGTCGACCGCTCGACCGCCGTCGATGGCCGACGCCGAGGCGCCGTTGCCCAGGTGGAGCACGATCTGGCGCAGGTCTGCGAGATCCCGGCCGAGGAAGGCGGCCGCGGCGCGCGACACGTACTGGTGCGACGTGCCGTGGAACCCGTAGCGCCGGATGCCGTGCCGGTCGGCCACCTCCCGGTCCAGGGCGTAGGTGGCCGCGACGTCGGGCAGGTCGTGGAAGAACGCGGTGTCGAAGACGGCCACGTGCACCACGTCGGGCAGGAGCTGGCGGGCGACCTCGATCCCGGCCAGGTTGGCTGGGTTGTGCAGCGGCGCCAGGGGCGACAGCCTCTCGATGGTGGCCAGCACGTGGTCGTCGATGCGGGCGGGGCCGGCGAACTCGCGGCCGCCCATCACGACCCGGTGGCCCACGGCGACGATGCCGGCGTCCGAGAGCGCCGGGCCCCGCTCGTCGAACAGCTCCACCACGGCACGCAGCGCCTCTCGGTGCGACCGGAGGGTGCCCTCCCGGTGGGTGATGCCCGCGCCGACGTGGTGCTCGATGGAACCGCCGTCCTCGCCGATCCGATCGGCCAGGCCCGAAGCCAACCGCCGGCCGTCGTCGGGGTCGACCAGCTGGTACTTGAGCGACGAGGAGCCGGAGTTCAGGACCAGGACGGTCCGGCTCACGACCCCCGCCCGGCCTTCATGGCGTGGGCCTGGACGGCAGTGATGGCCACCGTGTTGACGATGTCGCGGACGGTCGCCCCCCGCGAGAGGTCGTTGACCGGCTTGGCCAGGCCCTGGAGCACCGGGCCGATGGCGACCGCACCGGCCGACCGCTGCACCGCCTTGTAGGTGTTGTTGCCGGTGTTGAGGTCGGGGAACACGAACACCGTCGCTCGCCCGGCCACGCTGGAGCCGGGCAGCTTGGCCTCGGCGACGGCGGCGTCGACGGCGGCGTCGTACTGGAGCGGACCGTCGACCAGCAGGTCGGGCCGGCGCTGGCGCACGAGCTCGGTGGCGGCCCGCACCTTGTCGACCTCGGCGCCGGCGCCCGACGCCCCGGTGGAGTACGACAGCATGGCGATGCGCGGCTCGACGCCGAACTGTGCGGCCGTCGCCGCCGACGAGACCGCGATGTCGGCCAGCTGTTCCACCGTTGGCTCGGGGATGATGGCGCAGTCTCCGTAGACGAGCACCCGGTCGGCCAGGGCCATGAAGAAGACGGAGGAGACCACCTCGGTGCCGGGCACGGTCTTGATGACCTCGAACGACGGGGTGATGGTGTGGGCCGTGGAATGGGCCGCACCCGAGACCATCCCGTCCGCGTGGCCCATGTGCACCATCATCGTCCCGAAGTACGAGACGTCCCGGACGATGTCGCGCGCCACGTCCACGGTGACGCCCCGGTGGGCGCGCAGGCGGGCGTACTCCTCGGCGAAGGGCTCCACCAGGTCGGACGAGCGAGGGTCGATGATGGTGGCCCGGTCGAGCTCGACCCCGGCCCCGGCGGCGCGAGCCCGGACCTGCTGCTCGTTGCCGAGCAGGGTCAGGTCGACGACGTTCCTCGCCAGCAGGGTCGACGCGGCCCGCAGCACGCGCTCGTCGTCCCCCTCCGGCAGCACGATGCGCTGACGGTGCCGGCGGGCCCGCTCGAGCAGCATCGATTCGAACATGAGCGGCGTGACCACCGTGCTGGGGGGCACCTCGAGGGTGGCGAGCAGCGCATCGGCGTCGATGTACTCCTCGAACACGCCGAGCGCGGTGTCCACCTTGCGCTGGCTGGCGCGCCCGAGCAGACCGCGGGTCGCCGCCACGGTGCGGGCCGCCTCGTACGAGCTCAGCTCGGTGCTGATGACGGGCAGGTGCGGGTCCAGGCTCCGCACCAGGTCGATGACATGCGCTGCCGGCTGGTAGCCGCCGTTGAGGACGATGCCGGCGAGCGAGGGGAACCCGTCGGCGGCGTTGGCGGAGGCCAGCGCGACCAGCACGTCGGGTCGGTCGCCGGCGACGATGCACAGCTGGCCGTCGAGCAGCCGCTCCAGCACGTGCTCGACGTTCATGCCGCACACCAACATGTGCTCGGCCTCGCGGTGCAGCATGGCGTGGTCGCCGAAGAGGTGGGTGCCGTCGAGGGCGCGGAGCAGGTCGACCAGCAGCGGGGCACCGAGCAGCGCTACCTCTGGCAGGGCCCACGAGGGGATCCCGAGCTGCCCGAGCGCGGCGCCCACGTCGTCGCGCCGGTCCGGGTCGCAGCGGTTGGCGACCACGCCGACGGTGGTGGCGTGGGCCTGGGAGAGCTCGGCCAGCGCGAGGTCGGCCAGGTGGGACACGTCGCTCGGTGTGCGCTCGAACGCGCTGACCACCAGCAGCACCGGCGCACCGAGGTTGGTGGCGATCCGGGCGTTGTAGGCCAGCTCGGTGGGTCCGGCCACGTCGGTGTAGTCCGAGCCCACGACGACCACGACCTCGCACCGCTCGGCGACCTGCCGGTAGCGGTCGACGATGGTGGCGAGGGCGGCGTCCGGGTCCTCGTGCACCTCGTCATAGGTGACGCCGACGCTGTCCTCGGCGGGCACGTCGACGCCGTCGTGCTCGCAGAGCATGGTGAGGAGCTGGTCGTCGCCCCCGACCGAGCGGGTGATCGGGCGGAACACGCCGACCCGGCGCACGCGTCGGGTGAGCTGGTCGAGGACCCCGAGGGCGACCACCGACTTGCCGGTGTGGCCCTCGGGAGAGGCGATGTAGACGCTTCGGGCCTCGGTCACTCGTGCGGCTCCTGGGGTGGTGGCGGGTCGGCGCAGTTGTACCCCAGGCGGCGGGGGGTCAGTCGGCGGCGCCGACGCCGGCCGGGGCCAGATCCCAGGCCTCGGCCAGCAGGTCGACCGAGCGGAGGCGACCCTCGAGCGTAGGTGAGGCGTGCACGACGATGAGCTCGTCGGCGTCGGCGTGGGCCCGGAACTCCTCGAGCCCGTCACGCACCCGGTCGGGCGTCCCGACGGCCGAGTAGCGCATCATCTCGGCGATCTGGCGTCCCTGGGGCGAGGCGAGCACGGCGTCGGCCTCCTCGTCGGTGAATCCGCGGTCGCGGCCGAGGAACAGGGACACCCGTGCGCGCCGCACCTGCAGGTGCTGCTCGGCGGCCTCGTCGTGGCTGTCGGCGGCGATCACGTTGATCCCGGCGATCACGTAGGGCGCCCCGAGCTGCTCCGAGGGCCGGAACTCGGCCCGGTACAGAGCGACCGCCTGCTCGAGGGCCTGCGGTGCGAAGTGGGACGCGAAGGCGTAGGGGAGGCCCAACATGGCGGCGAGCTGGGCGCCGAACAGCGACGAGCCCAGGATGTAGAGGGGCACGTCGGTGCCGCGCCCGGGAAAGGCGTTCACACCGGGGATGCGGGTCTGGTCGCGCAGGTACCCCTGCAGCTCCAGCACGTCCTGGGGGAACGTGTCGGCCGACCGGGGGTCGCGCCGCAGCGCCCGCATGGTGGCCTGGTCGCTGCCCGGCGCGCGCCCGAGGCCGAGGTCGATCCGACCCGGGTGCAGCGACTCCAACGTGCCGAACTGCTCGGCGATGGTGAGCGGCGAGTGGTTCGGCAACATGACGCCACCGGCGCCGAGGCGGATGGCACGGGTGTGGGCCGCGACGTGGGCGATGAGCACGCTGGTCGCCGACGACGCGATGGTCGACATGTTGTGGTGCTCGGCGTACCAGACCCGCCGGTACCCGGCCGCCTCGGCCCGCTGCGCCAGGGCGACGCTGCCCTCGAGGGCGTGGCGGGCGGTCTGGCTCCTGCCGATGAGGGCGAGGTCGAGGATCGAGAGCGGCACGCGGGTCATGCACGCGCCGAACAGCGCCCGCCACCGGGCTATTCCGACACCGGGGCCCGGTCAGCCCGGTTCGGGACCTCGGACCCTTCCTCCCCCGGGCACCGGATCGGCATCGTGGTGGCCGTGCTCCAGATGAACGTCCAGCCGATCCCTCGTGCCTCAGACCGGGTCAACGAGGTGCGCGCGCTCACGGCCCAGATCGTGAACCGGGAGATCCTCCCGAACGAGAACCTCATCTGGGCCGAGTCGCGCGGCACCGAGCTGACCGACGAGGACCGTGCGCTCGTCGGCAAGACCCGCCAGCACATCAAGGACACCGTGAAGCAGGCCGGCCTGTGGGCGCCGCACCTGCCGGCCGAGTACGGGGGAGCCGATCTCGACTTCCTCGAGCTCGCCTACATGTACGAGGTGCTGTCCTACGCCACCGGCGCCGCCGCCCTGTTCGGCGTGGTCGCGCCGAACTCGGGCAACCAGAAGATCCTGCTGAAGTACGGCACCGAGGACCAGAAGCAGCGGTGGCTCCTGCCCCTGGTCGAGGGGACGATGGAGTCCGGGTTCTCGATGACCGAGCCCGACCAGCCCGGCTCCGATCCCCGCTCGCTCCAGACGACCGCCCGGCGCGACGGCGACGAGTGGGTCATCAACGGCCACAAGTGGTTCACCTCCAACGGCCTGCGGTCCGACTTCTTCATCGTCATGTGCCGGACCGAGGACGAGGCGGGCGGCGCCGACCGCAACGCCGCCATGACCCAGATCATCGTCCCGGCCGACACCCCCGGTGTGGAGATCGTGCGCGGCATCAACGTGTGGGGCCGCCCGAGCGACCACTGCGAGATCATCTACGACGACGTGCGGGTGCCGCTCGACAACGCGCTGGGGGAGCGGGGCACCGGCCACCAGGCGGCCCAGGACCGCCTCGGCGCCGGCCGGGTGTACCACTGCATGAACTCCATCGGCGCCATGTGGCGGGCCTTCGACCTGATGGTCGAGCGGGCCACCCAGCGCGAGGTCCACGGTGGCCTGCTGGAGACCAAGCAGATGGTGCAGGCGATGATCGCCGACTCCTACATGGACCTCCAGTCGGCGCGGCTCATGACCATCGACTGCGCCGAGAAGATGGCTGCCGGCCACGACGCCCGCACCGACATCTCGGCCATCAAGGTCTTCGTGCCGGCCGCGTTCCACCGGGTGGTCGACCGGGCGATCCAGGTGTGGGGTGCGGCTGGGGTGACCGGCGACCTGCCGCTCGCCGCCATGTACACGGGGGCCCGGACGCTGCGGCTGGCCGACGGGCCCGACGAGGTGCACCGCATCCTCATCGCGAAGAACATCCTCGGCCAGTACCGCGGCGGGGAGCGGGGCTGGGACTTCGGGAACTGACCGCTCAGGTGGTCGTCGGGTGCTCCGGGGCCCTGCTGGTCGGAGCCGATGCCGTGGCCGTGGCGGCGACCGTGGGGTGGGCGGCCGACACCGGCTGGCGCGCGACCCGCCTGACGCCCTGGCGCGCCTCAGCGCAGGACGACGACGCGGGTGCCGATGGGCGCCCACGCGTAGAGCGCCTGGGCCTTGTGGTCGGCCTGGCGGACGCAGCCCGACGAGCGGTAGGTGCCGAGCTGGGACTCGCTCTGGAGCGGTCGCCCGTAGGCGTCGCGGGGGATGGAGTGGAACCCGATCGCCAGGCGGTCGCCGTGGGCGAAGCGCACCATCCACTTCATGGTGATGCCGTCGTGGCCGGCCCACGCGTTCTCGGACTTGGAGTACACCGAGTAGCTGCCGGGGGCGGGGGTGTTGGCCTTGCCGGACACGAGGTAGGTGTCGACCACGAGGTCGTGGGTGTCCACCATCCACACCCGCTGCGCGCCGCCGCCGTAGACGATGCGCATGCCGGCGCCGCTGTTGGCCGGCGGCCTCGGCCAGGGCGCCGGCGCCACCGGCGAGGCGGTGCCGGTGGACGCCACGTGCTCGGGGCTCTCGGAGAAGCTGACCACCAGCGCGGCGCGCGGGTAGCCGCCGGTGAGCTGGCCCTGCCAGTACGCCGAGCCGTCCGGATCGGCCGGGCGGTCGAGCACGTTGCGGTACAGCAGGTCGACGAAGGTGGCGTCGTCGGGGCTGCCGACCGTGGTGCGCCACTCCTCGGAGGTCATGAAGTGCTCGGCCAGCGTGGTCAGGGGCATGCCCCGCCGGTACAGGTCGAGCCAGTACCACAGGCCCTGCGCGTCGGGGCCCCGGTCGAAGGTGGCCTGGTAGAGGCGTACGACCGAGTCGCGGACCCCCGGATCGACGTCGCTGGAAGGTGCCGACGGCGCCGCCGGCGCGGCGGAGGCGGGTGCCGCCCAGGCCAGGGTCGTGAGCAGCAACGCCGCCAGACATGCCAACAAGGTCCGCCTCGTCCACCTCACGGCGCCAGCATGCCAGAGCGGTCGCTGGGTAGAGGAGGCCCATGGAGATCGCCGTCACCGTCGCTGCCGCCGTGCTGCTCACCGTCGTCACGCTCGTCGTGGCCCGGGCCGGCGCACGCCGGCACCAGGACACCCTGAACGAGCACCAGTCCGCACCCGCCGGCGGCGACGCTCGCCACGAGGAGCGGGGCAGCCCGGACCAGCCCAAGGCCGACCGCCCGGCCGGCCCCGGCGCCGAGGCGATGGGCGTGCGTGACGCGGGGGCCACGTCGGTCGACCCCGCCGCCGAGCGCCGCTGAGCCGGCGCCCACCGGGTCGGGATGCGCTGAACCCCGACTGGCTCCTCCGTGCTCGCGTGCGCTACGCCTCGGCGCCGCCGCGCTTGGTCTTGGCCTTCGACTTCTCCTCGGTGCGGGCCTCGGCCTTGCCCCGGTCGCGCTCCATGAGATCGGCGAGGTTGCGTAGCGACACCTTGTTCCGGACGTGGGTGGCGGGGTCGAGCACCGGGCGCAACAGCTGGCCCAGCTTCACGGCCGGCTCCTCCTGGAGCCACAGGATCGAACCCTCGGCGGTGGGCTCCACGGTGAAGGACACGATCCCCTGCACCGCAGGCGTGGCCCGGACGTGCAGCACCAGACGGGTCGGCGGCTCGATCTCGATGACCTTGGACCGGTCGTTGACCTTGAGCGGGCCGAACCCCACCCGGTGGTGGAAGCGGGACCCGACCTCGGGCCAGCTGTCGTCGACGGCCCGCATGGTGCTGGCCCCGAGCAGCCACTCCGGGTAGCGCCACGGGTCGAGCAGGTGGTCGAAGACGTCCTCGGGGGCGAGTGACGTGGTCACGCAGTTCCTGGCCATCGCGGACCAATACCCGCAGCGGCACCGGGCGAGTCCCCGTCCGCCGCGGGTAGGGAACAGGCGACGCAGCCGTGGAGGTCCCATGCCACCCGACACCGACACCACCGAGCGCAGCCCTCGGCTGCGCGACTACGACGCCAAGCGCGACTTCGCTCGCACGCCCGAGCCCGCCGGCGCGGCGCCGGCACCGGACCCCGGTGGGTTGCGCTTCGTCGTGCAGCGCCATCGCGCCACCCGGCTGCACTACGACCTGCGGCTCGAGCTCGACGGCACCCTCCTCAGCTGGGCCGTGCCGAAGGGCCCGACCCTCGACCCGGACGCCCGCCGGCTCGCGGTGCAGGTCGAGGACCATCCGATCGAGTACGCCGACTTCGAGGGCGTCATCCCCGCCGGGGAGTACGGCGGCGGCGACGTGATCGTGTGGGACCGGGGCACGTGGGCTCCGGTCGACGGGGCCGACCCCCGTCGCCAGATCGCCGACGGCTCCCTCCACTTCGACGTGCACGCCGAGAAGCTGCGGGGGCGCTTCGTGCTGGTCCGCAAGGGGGGCCAGGGCGGCGGCGGGAAGGAGCAGTGGCTGCTGCTCCACAAGCGCGACGACGATGCCGTGGCGGGCTGGGACCCCGAGGACCACCCGCACTCGGTGCTCAGCGGCCGGACGAACGAGGAGGTCGCCGCCGAGCCCGACCGGCTCTGGCACAGCGATCGGCCGGCGGCCGAGGCGGCCGAGCAGACGGCGGCGGGGACCCGTCGCATCGGCTTCGAACCGGTCGACGACGACGCCCTCCGGGCCTTCGACGAGCTCGGCACCGGGGGGACGTGGGAGGTCGACGGGCGACGGCTCGAGCTCACCAACCTCGACAAGGTGCTGTTCCCCGGGCGAGAGGACGACGACCGGGCCGTCACCAAGGGCGAGCTGCTGCGGTACCACGCCCTCGTCGCGCCGTGGATGCTCCCGTACCTGCACGACCGCCCGGTGAACATGCACCGCTACCCGAACGGCGCCGGCGCCAAGGGGTTCTGGCAGAAGGCCGTGCCGGCCGGTGCGCCGGACTGGCTGACCCGGTGGCGCAACGACGCGGCCGACGCGGGGGAGACCGAGTGCTACGCCGTGCTGGACCACGCCGCGTCGCTGGTGTGGGCGGCGAACCTCGCCGCCTTCGAGCTGCACCCGTGGACCTCCACGGCCGCCCGGCCCGATCGCCCGACCTGGGCGCTCATCGACGTCGACCCGGGGCCCGAGACCACCCACGAGGAGCTGCTGTTGCTCGTGCGCCTCCACCGCACGGCGCTCGAGCACCTCGACGTCGAGGCCGGAGCCAAGACCAGCGGCAAGCGCGGGTTCCAGATCTGGATCCCGGTGGAGCCGCGCTACACCTTCGCCGAGACGCGCGAGTGGGTCCAGAAGCTCTCGAAGGCCATCGGCGCCACGGTGCCCGAGCTGGTGAGCTGGAAGTGGCAGAAGGACGACCGGCGCGGCCTCGCCCGCCTCGACTACACCCAGAACGCCGTGAACAAGACGCTCGTGGCCCCGTTCAGCGTGCGCCCGTCGCCCGGTGCCCCCGTGTCGATGCCGATCCGGTGGGACGAGCTCGACGACCCCCGGATCACGTCGGACCGATGGACCGTTCGCACCGCGCTCGACCGCCTGGCCGACCGGGGGGACCCGCTGGCGCCCCTGATCGGTCGACCACAGGTGCTGCCCAGCCTCTGACCGTCAGCTGCCACTGCCAGCACGCCGTTGCCGACGCGCTGATCATCGCCCCGCCACGGGATCGTCTTGCGGAACCCGACGGCCGAGGCGCGTGGCAGGGTGAGTGGCGCCCATCACCCCATCCCGGCGGTGCGCCGATCGTGATCGCGCGACCTCGGATCCGAACAAGGAGACACTCCGTGAAGGCACTCCAGCTGACCTCGTTCAAGCATCCCGGTGAGGTGGTCGAGGTCGACCGACCCGAGCCCGGTCCGGGCGAGGTGCTGATCCGCATCGGCGGCTCCGGGGCCTGCCACTCGGACCTGCACCTCATGCACGACTTCGAGCCCGGGATGATGCCGTGGAACCCGCCGTTCACCCTCGGCCACGAGAACGCCGGTTGGGTGGAGGCGCTGGGCGCAGGCGTCTCGGGGTTCGAGGTGGGCCAGGCCGTGGCGGTCTACGGGCCCTGGGGCTGCGGCCTGTGCCGTCGTTGCGTGCTCGGCATGGAGAACTACTGCGAGCGTCCCGAGGTCACGGGAGCGAAGGTCGGCGGCCTCGGCGCCGACGGCGGGATGGCGCCGTTCATGGTGGTGCCCAGCGTGCGGCACCTCGTGCCGATCGGAGATCTCGACCCGGCGGATGCGGCACCCCTCACCGACGCCGGCCTGACCCCGTACCACGCCGTGAAGCGTTCGCTGCCGCTGCTCGTGCCGGGATCGACCGCCGTGGTGATCGGTGCCGGGGGCCTCGGCCACCTGGCGATCCAGATGCTCCGGGCGCTGAGCCCGGCCACCGTCGTGGCGGTCGACCAACGTGAGGACGCCCTACGCCTCGCCACCTCGGTCGGGGCCCACCACGCGGTCACCTCCGACCAGGACGCGGTCGCGACCATCCGGGACCTCTCCGGTGGGCAGGGCGCCGACGTGGTGATCGACTGCGTCGGGGTCGACGCCACGCTGTCCCTCGGAGCCGCCGTGAGCCGGGTGCTCGGCCAGCTGACCATCGTGGGCATCGGCGGTGGCACGCTGCCGGTGAGCTTCTTCACCGTGCCCTACGAGGTCTCGGTGGCGACCACGTACTGGGGCACCCTGCCCGAGCTCCACGAGGTGTTGGCGTTGGCGCAGGCAGGGATGATCACGCCGCACGTCACCCGCTTCGCCCTGGACGAGGCGCCGGCGGTCTACGAGCGACTGGCCGCCGGGCAGATCGAGGGACGGGCCGTCATCGTCCCCGAGGGTTGAACCGGACCGCTGCGCCGCGGCCCGGGCCCGTCGGGGCCCCCCGGACACTGGTGCTCACCGGCGTCTCCGGCGCCGGCAAGTCCACGGTGGGTCGTGCGCTCGCCGACCGCACCGGTGCGGTGCTGGTCGACGCCGACGACCTGCACGACGACGCCGCCCGGCAGAAGATGGCCGGCGGCGTGCCCCTCGACGACGCCGACCGTGAACCCTGGATCGCCCGCCTGGCCGACGAGCTCGATCGTCGGTCGGCGGCGGGGGAGCGGGTGGTGCTCGCCTGCTCGGCGCTGCGGCGCGCGCACAGGGCTCGGCTGCGGTCGGCGGCCCCGGACGTCGCCTTCGTGCACCTGGAGGTCAGTCCCGAGGAGCTGGCCCGACGGCTCGCCGCCCGGTCCGGTCACTTCATGCCGGCCGACCTGCTGGCCAGCCAGCTGGAGTCCCTCGAGCACCCGTCGGACGAGCACCACGCCGTGGTGGACGCCGACGCGCCGGTCGAGGCCGTGGTCGACGAGGTCCTGCGGGTCATCGGGGCCTGACCGGTCGGGACCTCGGACCCTGTCGTGCGCCGGGAACCTCGGTGCACCATCGCCGCATGGACGACACACGGACCCCGATCGACCACCAGGGCCTCGAGGTGATCGGGCCCGAGGAGTGCTGGCAGCTGCTGCGGGACACGCCCGTGGGGCGCGTGGCGTTCAACGAGGCCGGTGAGCCCATGGTGCTCCCTGTGAACCACGCCGTGGTCGGCCACCACATCGTCTTTCGCACCCTGCGGGGCTCGCTGCTGCACGAGGCCCTGATGGCCGAGCCGGTGGCGTTCCAGGTCGACGACTTCGATCCGCTCGAGCGGACGGGCTGGAGCGTGCTGGTCCGTGGCGTCGCCGACCTGGCCGACGATCCCGCCCAGCTCGCCGACCTCGAGCTGCACCCGTGGGCCGACAGCGTCGACCGGGACGACTGGGTGCAGATCAGGGTCGAGGAGATCACCGGCCGGCGCATCGTGCACGCCGGCCGCTGACCGTCAGCTCGCCGTCGGGGACGATGCGGCGGCGACCTCGCGCAGGCGCCCGGTCTCCACCTCGTAGACGAAGCCGCGCACGTTGTCCTTGTGCGCCACGAAGGGCGTCATCTGGATGCGCTGCATGGACTGGCGCACGTCTTCGTCGACGTCGGTGAACGCCTCGAGGGACCACCACGGCTTGACGCCGAGCTCGTCAGCCAGCTGCTCACGGAATTCCCCCTCGTCGACCTTGGACAGGCCGCAGTCGGTGTGGTGCAGGAGCACGATCTCGCGGGTCCCGAGGAACCGCTGGGACAGGCAGAGCGAGCGGATGACGTCGTCGGTGATGACGCCGCCGGCGTTGCGGATGATGTGGGCCTCGCCGTTGCCGAGGCCGAGGATCTGGAAGATGTCCATGCGCGAGTCCATGCACGCCACCACGGCGAGGTTGCGGGTGGGGGCCACCTCGAGGTCGTGGTCGTGGAAGACGCCGGCGTACTCGGCGTTGTTCGCGAGGAGCTCGTCGGCGCTGGGGGTGAAGGGCTCGGTCATGGCGCCAGAGGCTACGGCCGAGGGGCGGCGCTGGTGCAGACTCCGCCGGTGCCCCGATCTGCCGCCGTCGTCGACGCCCTCCTCGCCGAGCTGCCGGCGGAGTCGGTGGTCGCCGACCCCGACATCGTCGACGGCTACCGCTTCGACCGGGCCAAGACCATCGTCCCCGGAACCCCGGTGGCGCTCGTGCGGGCCGCGTCGACGGCCGAAGTGGCCGCCACCCTCCGGGTCGCCAGCCGGCTGGGCGTCGGTGTCGTAACCCGTGGTGCCGGCACCGGGCTCTCCGGCGGATCGGCCGCCGTGGACGGCTGCATCACGCTGTCCACCGAGCGGATGCGCGACGTCCGCATCGATGCCGACGCGATGGTGGCGGTGGTCCAGCCCGGTGCCCTCAACGTCGAGGTCAAGGCGGCGGCGCGCGCCGAGGGCCTGTGGTACCCGCCCGACCCGTCGTCGTACGAGATCTGCTCCATCGGCGGGAACCTGGCCACCAACGCGGGTGGTCTCTGCTGCGTCAAGTACGGCGTCACGACCGACTACGTGCTCGGCCTCGAGGTGGTGCTGGCCGACGGGGCGGTGGTGCGGCTCGGGGGTCGGACCATCAAGGACGTGGCCGGCCTCGACCTCAAGCGGCTCTTCGTCGGCTCCGAGGGCACCCTGGGCGTGATCACCGAGGCCACGCTCCGGCTGCGGCCCACCCCGCCGGCCCCGTCCACCGTGGTCGCCAGCTTCGCCGACCCCGTCCACGCCGGGGTCGCCGTGGCGGCCACGATGGGCTCGTTGCGCCCGTCGGCGCTCGAGCTCATGGACCAGGCGGCCGTGCGGGCCGTGGAGGCCGTCCGCCCCATGGGCCTCGACACGGCCATGGGCGCCCTGCTCCTCGGGCAGTCCGACGCCGGGGACGACACGGCCGCCCGCATGGCCGGCCACGCCGAAGCCGCCGGTGCCACCTACGTCGCCGTGACCGACGACCCCGACGAGGGCGAGCTGCTGATGGCCGCCCGCCGCATGGCGATCCCGTGTGTGGAGCGGCTCGGCAGCGTGCTGATCGAGGACGTCGGCGTCCCCATCCCGCAGATCCCGGCCCTGCTGGCCGCGGTGGCGGCGGTGGCCGACCGCCACGACACCGCCATCCCGGTCATCGGCCACGCCGGCGACGGCAACTTCCACCCGCTCGTCACCTTCGACGGGAGCGATCCCGAAGCCGTGGCCCGGGCCGGCGTCGCCTTCGGCGCGGTGATGGATGCGGCGCTCGACCTGGGCGGCACCATCACCGGGGAGCACGGCGTCGGCTCGCTGAAGGCGCTCCACCTCGCCACCCAGCTCGGACCCGACGTCCTCGGTCTCAGCCGCCGGGTGAAGCAGGCGCTGGACCCCAAGGGCATCCTCAACCCGGGGAAGTGGCTCTAGCGCTACAGGAGAACTGCCAGTTTCGATCAACTGGAACTGGCAGTGCGGGTGTAGCAGGTGCGGCCCGCAGTTCCGATCGGGGAAACTGGCAGTGCGGGTGTAGCAGCGGACCTAGGCAGCTGCCGTGCGGCGGACCCGGCGGAGGCGGCGGCGCTCCCGCTCCGATGTGCCGCCCCACACGCCGAAGCGCTCGCCGTTGCGCAGCGCGTGCTCGAGGCACTCGTCGCGCACGACGCACTCGCCGCAGATGCGCTTGGCCGGCTCGAGCGACTCGCCCCGGTCCGGGAAGAACACGTCGGGGTCGGCGCCCCGGCACGCCCCGACGGCCATGAAGGCCACGGACGCGAACAGGTCGCCGGGCTCGGAGAACGGGCTCGTGTGCTGGTCGGGTGTGGGCACGGAGGACTCCTCGAAGGTCGAACTCCGCCCACGGGGTTGACGGCGAAAGCGTACCGCGGCCTGTGCCGTGTGGCACCACGGGAGGGGATCCGCATCCCGACGGCGAACACTGGAAAGAGAGCGAGCGCTCGGTTTGGAGAGGACCCCGATGCCCAGGATCAGCGAGCAGCAGCGTGCCGCCGCCCGCCAGCGGCTCATCGACGCCACCGTCGCCGTCGCCGAGCGCGAGGGTGTCGACGGCCTCACCACCCGGGCCATCGTGGCCGAGGCCGGCGTCTCGGCCGGCATGTTCTACGGGCACTTCGAGTCCAAGGAAGCGCTGCTCGCCGCGGTCGTCGACCACAAGACCGACGAGCTCACCACGCTGGTGCACGCCGAGCTCGAGCTCGGGGCCCCGATGGAAGGGGTGCTGCGCGAGCTCGTCCGCCAGCTCGTCTCCGTGGTCGACCTCAAGGTGCTCGCCGCGTTCCGCAGCGGCGTGGGCACCGAGGAGGCGCTCGTCGCCCAGCGCCGGATCAACCGCCGCATCGTCGATGCCTTCGTCCCGCTGCTCGCCGCCTCCATGGAGGCCGGCGTGGTCCGGAGCGACATCGATCCCGAGGCCGTCGTCGAGTTCATCGACCTCGTCATCGACGGGCTCAACCGCCGCCGGGCCCTCGACGGGTTCGTCAGCAGCGACGACCGCCTCACCGAAGTGATCACCGCCGCCTTCGAGCGGCTTCTGCTCGTCTCCCAGGAGGATCCTCGATGACCACCACCGAACCGCGCCCGACGGCGCAGACCTCGAACCCCGACCGCGACGTGCCCACGCGGCGCATCTCCTTCGAGGAGGCGCTGCGGGGCCTGCCGAAGCACTTCGCCGAGGACGGCGACATCGTCGGCAGCCACCTCATCGCCTCCCTGTCGGCGGTGTTCCCCGACGGCGAGGACTTCTTCGTCCGCTCGGTCCGTCACTACCGCGACCAGATCACCGATCCCGCGCTCAAGCGCCAGGTCACCGGCTTCATCGGCCAGGAGGCCGTGCACGGCCGGGAGCACCGCGAGTTCAACTCCCGCCTCGCCGAGCTGGGCTACCCGACCAAGACCGTCGAGCGCTTCACCAAGAAGGGCCTGGCCCTGCGCGAGCGCATCGCCCCGCCGGCGTCGAACCTGGCGGCCACTGCCGCCCTCGAGCACTTCACCGCCACCCTCGCCGAGATCATCCTGGACGACCAGACGGCCCGCGACATGATCGGCCATCCCGAGGTCGAGAACCTGTTCCTGTGGCACGCCCTGGAGGAGTCCGAGCACAAGGCGGTGGCCTTCGACGTCTACAAGGCGGTCGGCGGGTCGGAGCGCATGCGGGTCCTCACCATGAAGATGATCCGCTGGAGCTTCGTCATCGGCATGGGCCTCCAGGTGCTGGTGTCGGTCCTCATGGACCGCGACGCCCGCCGGCACCCGGTGAAGGTGTGGCGCAGCTTCCGAAAGCTGAAGGCCTCACGCTTCCTGTCCCGAGAGACGTGGGAGATCCTGAAGGAGTACGAGGCGCCGGACTTCCACCCCGACGACCGTGGCACCGACGAGCTGGTGAGCCGCTGGCGGGCCGAGCTGTTCGGAGACGCCGGGACCCTCAACGACAAGCTCGCGACCCGAGCAGCCTGAAGGAGCCCGACGTGGAGCAGCTGCGAGGCCGGGTGGCCGCCATCACCGGAGCGGGGTCAGGCATCGGCCGGGCGCTCGCCGTCGAGCTGGCCAAGGCCGGCACGCACCTCGCCCTGAGCGACGTCGACGAGGCCGGCCTGGCCCAGACCGTCGCCACCGCCGAGGGCTTCGGCGTCAAGGTCACCTCGGCCCGGGTGGACGTCGCCGACCGCGATGCGGTCCAGGCCTGGGCCGACGAGGTCGCCGACGCCCACGGCCAGGTCAACCTGGTGTTCAACAACGCGGGCGTCGCCCTCGGTGCCACCGTCCAGGGCGTGTCCTACGACGACTTCCACTGGTTGATGGACATCAACTTCTGGGGTGTCGTCCACGGCACCAAGGCGTTCCTGCCCCACCTCCAGGCCTCCGGCGACGGCCACGTCGTCAACATCTCGAGTGTGTTCGGCCTGCTCGGGATCCCGTCGCAGTCGGCGTACAACGCCGCGAAGTTCGCGGTGCGGGGCTTCACCGACTCGCTGCGCATGGAGCTCGAGATCGACCCGTGCGGCGTGAGCGCCACCACGATCCACCCCGGCGGCATCAAGACGAACATCGCCCGGAACGCCCGGATGGACGAGAGCGTCACCGCGCTCGCCGACGATCCCGAGCAGGCCCGCGTCGACTTCGAGAAGCTGTTCATGACGACGCCCGACAAGGCGGCCCGCCAGATCATCAAGGCCGTGCAGCGCAACCGCCGCCGGGCACTCATCGGCCCCGATGCCAAGGTCATCGACCTCGTGTCGCGCCTACCGGCCGGGCTGGTGCAGCGGGTGATCGTCCGGGGTGCCGCCCGCATGCGCTGAGGGGTCCCGTTCCCTGGGCGCGGAACGACCGTCCACGGTCGATCGGCGCGTGAAGAACGGGGTCGGGGCCCGTCTGACACCATGCCGGCCATGGTGTCGACGCCGCCCGAGGACGATCCAAGCCACCAGATCGACGCCGAGCGGGTCGTCGTGGAGGATCCCCGCACGACGGCCGCCGGCTTCGGCGGGATCCGCCACGGCCTCGAGCCGGTGCTGCGTCAGGTCGGCGTCCGCCGCGGGGCCCGCATCCTGCGGGACCTGAACCAGCCCGGTGGCATCGACTGCCCCGGGTGCGCCTGGCCCGAGCGGGAGGACCCCTCCCATGCCGAGTTCTGCGAGAACGGGGCCAAGGCGGTGGCCGAGGAGGCGACCCACCGCCGGGTCGACCCAGGCTTCTTCGCCGCCCACCCCGTCGCCGAGCTGGCCGAGCGCAGCGACTGGTGGCTCGGCCAGCAGGGCCGCATCACCGAGCCGGTCCACCGTCCGAAGGGGGCCACCCACTACCAGCCCATCAGCTGGTCGCAGGCCTTCGCGGTCGTCGGGCGTCACCTGCAGGCGACCAGCCCGGACCGGGCCGTCTTCTACACATCGGGGCGAACCAGCAACGAGGCAGCCTTCCTCTACCAGCTGTTCGCTCGCGACCTCGGCACGAACAACCTGCCCGACTGCTCGAACATGTGCCACGAGTCCTCCGGCAGCGCCCTGACGCCCACCATCGGCATCGGGAAGGGCACCGTCCGCCTCGACGACTTCGACCACGCCGACGTGATCCTCATCGTGGGCCAGAACCCGGGGACCAACCACCCCCGCATGCTCACGACCCTGGAGCGGGCCAAGGACCGAGGCGCCACCATCGTCGCCGTCAACCCGATGCCCGAGGCCGGGCTGCTGGGGTTCAAGAACCCCCAGCGGGCGCGCGGTGTGGTCGGCTCCGGCACCGCGCTGGCCGATCACCACCTCCCGATCCGAGTCGGTGGTGACCTCGCCCTGTTCCAGCTGGTGAACGCGGCACTCGTCTCGAGGGGTGTGCTGGACCGGCCGTTCCTGGCCGAGCGCTGCGAAGGGTTCGAGGCGCTGGCCACGTCGCTCTCCTCGCTCGACCACGGCGCGCTGCTCGAGGCGACGGGGCTGGCGCCGGACGACGTGGACCTCGTGGTCGACCTGCTCTCCGGCACCCAGCGGTTCATCACGTGCTGGGCCATGGGCCTGACGCAGCACAAGGGCTCGGTCGCCACCATCCGGGAGCTGGCCAACATGCACCTCCTGCGCGGGGCCATCGGCCTGCCCGGCGCCGGCCTGTGCCCGGTGCGCGGCCACAGCAACGTGCAGGGCGACCGCACCATGGGGATCTGGGAACGGCCGCCGGCGGCCTTCCTCGACGCGCTTGCCGCCGAGTTCGGGTTCGAGCCGCCACGGGAGCACGGCCTCGACACGGTCGACGCCATCCGGGCCATGGCCCGTGGCGAGGTCGACGTGTTCATCGGCATGGGTGGCAACTTCGTGTCCGCCGCGCCCGACACCGAACGGACCGCCGCCGGCCTCGCATCGTGCGGCCTCACCGTGCAGGTGTCGACCAAGCTCAACAAGAGCCACGCCGTGTGCGGTGAGGAGGCGCTCATCCTCCCGTGCCTGGGCCGCACCGAGATCGACCGCACGGGCGGCCTCGTCCAGTCGGTCACCGTCGAGGATTCGATGGGCGAGGTCCACGCCACCCGGGGATCGGTCGAGCCGCGGTCCCCGGCACTGCGCAGCGAGGTCGCCATCATCTGCGGCATCGCGGAGGCGGCCGTGCCGGGATCGAGCATCCCGTGGTCCTCCTTCGCCGGGGACTACGCCCGCATCCGGGAGCGCATCAGCCGGGTGGTTCCCGGCTTCGAGCGCTTCGAGGAGCGCATCGCCGGCGGCGCCCGCTTCGCCCTGCCGAACGCGCCGCGCGACGAGCGCGCGTTCGCGACGCCGTCGGGCCGGGCCCAGCTCACGGTCAACGAGTTCGAGCCGATCGCGATCCCCGAGGGCCGCCTGCTGCTGCAGACCGTGCGCTCCCACGACCAGTTCAACACCACCATCTATGGCCTGGACGACCGCTACCGCGGCATCACCGGGGGCCGTCGGGTCGTCTTCTGCAACGCCGACGACCTCCGCCGGCTCGGCCTGGCCGACGGCGACATCGTCGACGTCGTCAGCGAGTGGCCCGGCGACGAGGACCGACGGGCGCCGTCGTTCCGCGTCGTCGAGTACCCGATCGCCCGCCGGACCGCGGCTGCCTACTTCCCCGAGGCCAACGTGCTCGTCCCGGTGGACTCGGTGGCCACCGGTTCCAACACGCCGACGTCCAAGTCGATCATCGTCCGCCTCGAGCCGGCCTCCGACTCCTAGCCGTGCCGGTGCGTCACTCGTCGGGGTCGAAGTCGAGTGCGCCGGTCATGGTGAGCGCGGTCACCACCCCCACCGCCTGGCCGTCGGCATCGACGACCGCCACGATGGCGCTGTCGAGCTCGCCCATGAGTCGGGCGGCCTCGACGGCGGGGACGTCGACCCGGACGGCCGGCACCTCGTGCATGGCCTGGCCGACGGTGGCGTCGGGCCCGATCTCGAACAGCGCCATGGCCATGTCGCGCAGCATGAGCAGGCCGCGGTACTGGTCGTCGCACACGGGCAGCGCCTGCGCCGGCGGCTCGTCGCCGTAGGTGTCGATCACGTCGGTCACCAGCTGGTCGATGTGCAGGATCGGCACATCGATCACGACGTTGCGCACCGGCAGCCGCAGCCGACGCTCCAGCACGCCCTCGCGCTCGCTGACCTGGTAGGCGGCCACACTGCTCTCACCCATGATGGCCTGGGAGACGGCGGTCGCCACGAGGGCCGGGATCACGAACTGGGCCTGGCCCGTCGTCTCGGCCACGAACATGACGGCTGCGAGCGGCGTGCGGTAGCCGGCGCCCAGGACGGCGGCGAGGCCGATCACCGGGTACAGGCCGGGCGCGGCGTCGGTGAAGAGCGACTCGACGAGCCGGCCGAGCAGCAGACCCTGCACCACGAGGGGGATGAAGACCCCACCCACGCCGCCCGCGCCCAGGGCCGCCGACGTCACCAGGGCGCGCAGGGCGAACGCCGCGACGATGACCCACAGACCGATGGAGGGGTCGACGGCGAGCTCGGCCACCATCTCCACGCCCGGGCCGAGCGTGAAGCTGGTGCCTGTCAGGCCCCGGGCGGCGACGAGGGCGAGCCCGCTGGCGACGGCGGCCACGGCCAGCCGGAGGGGCGGGGACCACCAGTCGCCCGATCGCTTGGCCGCCCGCCAGAGCGCCGCCAGCCCACGGGCGGTGATGCCAGCGCACACGCCGAGGAGGATGGCGCCGAACACCTCGTCGCGGAGGCGGACCTCGCCTCGGGGCACCGGCAGATAGCTGTGCACGCCGAAGATCGACACGAACGTCAGGTACGACGTGGCCGCTGCGATCAGGGCGGGGATCAGGGCTCGCCGGGCGACGTCGCGCTGGAACGGCGTCTCCAGCGCGAACAGCACGCCCGTGGCCGGCGCCTGGAAGATGGCGGCCACGCCGGCGGCGGCGCCGGCCGACGTCAGCGCACGGTGGCCGCGCGGCCCGAGCACCGAGGTGAGACGGATGCCCAGGCGCTGGCCGATGCTGGCGCCGGCGTACACGGAGGGACCTTCGGCGCCGAGCGCGCCGCCGGACCCCAACGTGGCCACGGCCCCCACCAGCTTCGGCACCAGCTGGCGCAGCGTGAGGCCGGCACCGGTGTGGTACGCCCGCACGTACTCGTCCGAGGTGGAGGCCGTCGTCCGACCCCGCAGCACGACGTAGGCGACGGAGAGGCCGAGCCCCGGCGCGACGGCCTGGAACCACAGCGGCGCCTCGAGGAGGCGCTCGAGAACGAGGTCCAGTGCCACCCACTGCAGGCCGGCTACGACCAGGCCGACCAGCACGCCGACGGCGGCGTAGACGGCGAAGCGGAGGGTGGCCTTCGGTGCCTCGGTGGCGTCTTCGGTGCGGGCCCGCAGCCGGTCGAACCGAGCCCGCATGGGATCGGTCGGTCGTGGGGCGGGCACGGGTCGGAATCTACGGTGGCGACTCCGAGCGCACCGACGTCCGCCGACCGGGGGGCCAGGTCAGCCGGTGAGGGCCTGCAGCCGCCCGGCGATGGTGGAGGCCTCGACCCGGGCGTCGTCGAAGCCGTCCCACGGGTCCGACGAGAGGGCCCCGAGGCGGCGGAAGAGCGAGGACAGCGGCGTGCTCTGCGGCTGCCAGCCGTCGTGGATCTCGTCCCAGCGCAGTGGGACGGCGACGGGCGCGCCGGGCTTGGGGCGCAGCGTGTAGGGGGCGACGGCGTGCTGGGCCGGCGCGTTGCGCAGCACGTCCACGAAGAGCCGGTCACCCCGGTCCTCCTTGGCGAACTCCACGGTGAGCAGGTCGGGGTGGCGGTGGGCCAGCACCTGCGCCAGCCGGCTGGACAGGGCCCGCACGGCATCGAACGGGGTGTCGCCGCGCAGGGGCAGGTGCACGTGGACGCCGCGGGACCCACTGGTCTTCGGGAAGCCGGTGAGCGCCAGGTCGTCGAGCAGCGCCCGCACGGCCGCGGTGGCCTCCACGACCTGCGCCGGGTCCTCGATGGAGGGGTCGAGGTCGATCAGCAGCTCGGCCGGCACGTCGGGCGCCGACACCGTGCCCCCGAGCACGTGCAGCGAGATCGTGCCCTGGTTCACGACGTACTGGAGTGCATCCACCGAGTCGATGACCACGTGGCGCACGGTGCCGCCCCGCTTGGGCAGCTCCACCGTGGAGATCCAGTCGGGGAAGTGCTTGGGGACGTGCTTCTGGTACCAGCCCTCGCCATCGGTGCCGTCGGGGAAGCGCTGCAGGACGGCGGGCCGGTCGGCGATGTAGGGCAGCATCCGGTCGGCGATGCGGCCGGCGTAGTCGTAGACGTCGCCCTTGGTGACCGCCTCGTGCCCGTCGGCCGCCGGGATGAGGACCTTGTCCGGCTTGGTCAGCACCAGGTCACCGCCGCAGCCGGCGCACGTCGACCGACCCCAGCGCGGCAGCCACCGCCTCGGGGGTGCGGCCCCGGTTGAGCCCGCTGATGCGGCCGCCGAAGGGCACCACGCGGCGGCCGGCGTCGCTCAGCCACAGCCGCACGAGCGACCCGTGGTCGGCATCCGCGTCGGGCTCGACCGCCGCGCCGGTGAGCGCCTGCACCACCACGGCTCGCAGGCGGTCGGGGTCCGGTTCGATGCGCTGGTCCCTGGCCCGGGTCACGAGGTGGGCGAGCGCGGCATCGAGGCCGCGCAGGTTGGTGCTGACCGCCTCGTACAGCGCCGGGCCGAAGCGCACGGCCAGACCGACGGGGGTGCGGCCGCCGAGGAACCGGGCGGCCCGCCCGGTGCGGGCGAGGCGGGCGGCGCCGGCGCCGAGCCACGGAGCGACCGACGACGACCGCTGGGCGCCCAGCGCGTCGACCAGCTCGTCGGCCCGCACCGGAGGCGCCGAGCGCCGCAGGGCGCGTTGCACCCGGCGATCGATGAGCGCACGCAGCGCCTCGTCGACGCCGCCGCCGAGGGCGTCGGCTCCCGAGCCGGCCAGCTCCCGGCCACGCCCGGCGGCGGCGCGTACCACGGCGAGGACGTCGTCGCGGGAGGAGCGGTCTGCTTCGGGGACCATGCCCGCAGGCTACGGGCGGCCCCTGCCGACCCGTCGGCCCCACACGGGTTGTGGCAGGTGCGCGGACATGGGCGATGCTGGTGCGGTGCCGATGGACCACGCTGCCCGAGTCGCTGCCGACCAGTGCGTGGCGCTGCCCCAGGACGGCTGATGCTCGCCCTGCTCGCGTCGCTGCCCAGCCCGAACGACAACTCGATCTCGATCGGTCCCCTCGAGCTGCGGGCCTACGGCCTGGCCATCGCCATCGGGGCCGTCGTCGCCGTGGAGATCGCCCGTCGACGCTGGGCCGCCTCCGGTGCGGGTGACGACTCCGATGCCGTCGGCGACGTGGCGGTGTGGGCCATCCCCGCCGGCTTCGTCGGCGCCCGGCTCTACCACGTCGTCACCGACTGGCACCGCTTCGACGACGCTCCTGTCGACATCGTGAAGGTGTGGGAGGGCGGCCTCGGGATCCCCGGGGGCATCCTCGGCGGCGCGGTCGTCGGCGTGCTCGTCGCCCGCCGCAAGGGCTACGACGTCCCCCGCCTGATGGATGCGGTGGCGCCCGCGCTCCCCGTGGCCCAGGCCATCGGCCGGCTCGGCAACTGGTTCAACCAGGAGCTCTTCGGCCGGCCCACCGACCTGCCGTGGGGCCTGCGGATCGATCGCGACCGCCGGCCCGACGGCTACACCCAGTTCGAGACCTTCCACCCCACGTTCCTCTACGAGGCGCTGTGGAACCTCGCGCTCGCCGCCTTCCTCGTCGTGCTCGGGCGTCGCAAGGTCCTGCGCCCGGGCCAGCTGTTCGTGCTGTACGTCGGCGGCTACGGCCTGGGCCGGCTGTGGGTGGAGGCGCTGCGCATCGACACGGCGACGCGCCTGGCCGGCGTGCGCGTCAACATCTGGGTCAGCGGGCTCACGATCCTCGGGGCGATCCTGTGGTTCCTGTGGTGGCAGCGACGGCCGGAGCCGACTCCGGTGCCGCCGCCGGACCGGTCGGAGCGCCCCTAGCCTGGATCCATGGCCGATCTGATCCAGCAGACCATCCGCCTGGGTGCCCCGCCGTGGCCCACGGTCGATCCGTTCCTCTTCTGCGTCCACCACGCCGACGCGTACCCCGCCGGCAACCTGCACCTCGGCCCCGACGCCGACCTGGGAGGCCGGGCCATCGGCCAGGACTTCGCCGCCATCGACGGTTGGAACATGTACCACGGGTCCGTGGTGCCCGGGTTCCCGTCGCACCCCCACCGCGGCTTCGAGACGATCACCTACGTCCGCCAGGGCCTCGTCGACCACGCCGACTCCCTCGGTGCCGCCGCCCGTTACGGCAAGGGCGACGTGCAGTGGATGACCGCCGGCAAGGGGATCCAGCACGCCGAGATGTTCCCGCTGCTGGACCAGGACGGCCCCAACCCGATGGAGCTGTTCCAGATCTGGTTGAACCTCCCGGCCGAGGACAAGATGGTCGAGCCGAGCTACAAGATGCTGTGGGATCACGAGGTCCCCCGGGTCCCCGTCGACGGCCACGGTGAGATCACCGTCATCGCCGGCTCCCTCCCGGGACCCTCCGGTCTGGTCGTGCCGCCCTCCCCGGCGCCCGACTCGTGGGCGGCTCGCAGCGACACCGACGTCGCCCTGTGGCACGTCCGGCTCGGAGCCGGCGCGTCGGTGGTGCTGCCGCCGGCGGCGTACGACGACACCGTCCGGGTGCTCTACGTCTTCGACGGAGACGGCGTCTCGGTCGGGGGCCAGGACCACGACGTGCCCACCGGCATCGTGGTCGATGCCGGCCAGGAGGCGCCGCTCGCCGCCATCGGCGACGGCGTCGATGTCCTGGTGATGCAGGGTCGTCCCATCGGCGAGCCCGTCGCCCAGTACGGCCCGTTCGTCATGAACACCAAGGCCGAGATCCAGCAGGCGTTCGACGACTACCAGCGCGACCACTTCGGCGGATGGCCCTGGGATCGGAGCGATCCGGTGCACGGCCGCGACCCGCAGCGCTTCGCCCGCCACGCCGACGGGCGCGAGGAGCTCGCCCGCGAGGCCAGCTGAACCGTTCTGGGCGGCCCGGTCCGCTCAGGCGGCGGACTCGAACTCCTCCAGCACCCGGTCGGCCTCGACGTGGGCCCGGATGCGCTGCTCCAGCAGGCTCCTCTGCTGGTCGGCCTCGAGCGCCGGCTTGTCCACGACGGCCCACCGGACCAGGTCGCTCCAGAAGCGGTCGATCACCTCGGCGCCGCCGATGGTGCCACCGTCGACCGTGCGGAAGGTGCAGGAGCGGATCTCGCCGAGGTAGAGGCGCAGGGACGAGACGTGGATCTCCTCGTCGATGCGGATGCGACCGATGATGTCGGCGGCCTCCGCCGCCTCCCCGGCCCGCTCGCCCCAGAGGTCCGGGGTGCGCAGAACGGCCTGGGTCTCGGAGAACCCGAGCTCGGCCCGGAACTCGATGAGCAGCAGGTTGGCCAGGAACGACACGAGCCCCTCGATCTCGGGGCGCAGCTCGGGGATGCGGCGTTCGTCGTCGGGGCGGGCGATGTTGTCGGCCGGCTCGACGTCGGGGTAGGCGCCGGCCCCGAAGGCCAGGTCGCGGGCCACGAACCACATCTCGTCGTGCCCCCCGATGCCGTGCTCGGGCCGGCCGCCCTCGTCCAGGCCGTGGGCGACGAGCAGGCCCTCGTTGAGGTGGCCGATGGCCATCTCGGAGATGTCCTCGACGATGACGTCCTGCAGGTCGGGGAAGGCGATGTCGGCGAGCAGGCGGCCCTTGGCCTCGATCTTGCCGATGATCGTGAGGTTGTTCCAGAACGTCTCGCCCAGCCCGTTGCGCAGCAGCACCCGCTGCTGGTCGATGCTCGGGAGGCGCGCCCCGTCGAGCAGGGATGCGTCGGCGTCGAACAGCTCGCCGCCGCGGTCGCGCAGCGCCGTGGTCCAGGCCTCGATGGCCGGGCCCCGGACCTTGGTCCGGGGCGGCTGGTACGTGCCGTCGGCCAGGAAGCCCCCGTGCATGCGACGGCCCGCCACCACCTGCGGTTCGGCGTAGTCGTGGTCTTCCATGAGCTCGTCACGGCTGTAGCGGAGCGTGAGCATGTCGGGAACCCCCTGCGGCTGTCTTGACCCGGTGGTCAAGGTAGCCCGTGGGCGCCGTGGGTGGAACCGGCACCGCCGCTGCCAGGCTGGTGCGATGCTCGACTGGGTCCCCCGATGGCTGCGCGTGGCCTTCGGCGTCCTCGTGATGGGCCTGGTCGTCTGGTTCCTGGTCATCCCCCAGTTCGGGCAGGCCGAGCAGGCCCTCGATGCCATCACCGGCGTGCACGTCGGGTTCGTGCTCCTGGGCGGGTTGCTGGTGGCCGCCGCCATCGCCTCCCAGGCCGAGCTGACCCGGGCGATCCTGCCGGCGGGGCAGCGGCCGAGCCTGCCCGACCTCGTCCGCATGGAGCTGGCCACGACTGCGGTCAGCCACACGGTGCCCGGTGGCACCGCGGCGGGCACCGCGCTCGGCTACCGGCTGCTCACGCAGGCGGGCGTGCAGGGATCGTCGGCCGGGTTCGCCCTCGGTGTGCGGGGCATCGGATCGGCACTGGTGCTCAACGTCCTGCTGTGGGCCGCGCTGCTCGTGTCGATCCCGACGCAGGGGTTCGACGGCCGCTACACCACCGCCGCCATCCTCGGGTCGCTGCTGCTGACCGCCATCGGTGCGGCGGTCGTGGGGCTCCTCCGGGCACCCCACCTGACGACCCGGGTGCTGTGCCGGGTGCTCGGGCCGATCCCGTTCCTCGATGCCGAGGCCGTGCCCCGCGTCGTCGGTCGCCTGTCGGAGCAGCTGCGGGACCTGGTCTCCGACCGGCCCCTGGCCGTGCGGGCCACCACGTGGGCCGCCGCCTACTGGATCGGGCTCGGCGCGGCCCTGTGGGTGCTGCTCGTGGCGTTCGGGTGGACGGGTCACCCGGTGTCGGTCGCCGTCGCCTTCGGGCTCGTCAACGTGCTCGCCGCGCTTCCGGTGACGCCGCGCGGTCTGGGGGTGCTCGAGGCCGTGCTCATCCCGATGCTCGTCGGCTTCGGGGCGCCGGCCTACGTCGCCACGCTCGGCGTCATCAGCTGGCGGCTCCTCTCCTTCTGGGCGCCGATCCCGCTCGGCACCCTCGCCTACGTGTCCATCCGGCTGCGCCAACCCGGCGTCCGGCCCGACCGTGACGACGTGGCCGAGGAGCTCGGCGAGGTCGGCCGCGAGCATCGCGAAGCCTGGACGGAGTGGGCCGACCGGCACGCGATCCGCCGCCGGCCGTAGGTCGCACCTCGCCCGACCGGTGGCATCCTGGTCGGCTGCCCATGGGACCGCCCACCCCCACGACCGCTGCCCTCCGCGACCGCCTCGAGCAGGCGTCGATCGCCGACGCGCACCGGCTCGGACGGCGGCTCCGCAACGCTCGGCGCAAGACGGGCGAGGCCCGCCGGCGCGCCGTCGAGGGCGTGGCAGCAGAGCTCGATCGGGCCGTCGCCGCCATGGATGCCCGACGGGCGTCGGCCGTCGTGCCGACGTACCCGGCCGACCTGCCGATCACGGCCCGACGCGACGAGCTGCTCGGGGTGCTGCGCGACCACCAGGTCGTGATCGTCGCCGGCGAGACCGGATCGGGCAAGAGCACACAGCTCCCCAAGCTGTGCCTGGAGCTGGGGCGCGGGGTGCGTGGCCTCATCGGCCACACGCAGCCGCGGCGGATCGCGGCGAGGTCGGTGGCCGAGCGGGTCGCCGAGGAGCTCGGCGTCGAGGTGGGCGGGCAGGTCGGCTACGCCGTGCGCTTCACCGATCAGGCGGGTCCCGACACCCGCCTCAAGGTGATGACCGACGGCATCCTGCTGAACGAGCTGCAGCGCGACCGGCTCCTGCTCGCCTACGACACGATCATCGTGGACGAGGCCCACGAGCGGAGCCTGAACATCGACTTCATCCTCGGCTACCTCAAGGAGCTGCTGCCGCGCCGCCCCGACCTGAAGGTCGTGGTCACGTCGGCCACCATCGACACCGAGCGGTTCGCCGAGCACTTCGCCGACGAGTCCGGCCCGGCCCCGATCGTCGAGGTGTCCGGGCGCACCTACCCGGTAGAGCTCCGCTACCGCCCCGACGACGACGGGCAGCCCCCGGAGGACACGGTGCAGGCCGTGGCCGACGCGGTGGGCGAGCTGGTGCGGGAGGGGCCGGGCGACGTGCTCGTCTTCGCGTCAGGCGAGCGCGAGATCCGCGACATGGCCGACGCGGTCGAGGGCCTGAAGCTGCCGGGCACCGAGGTGCTCCCCCTGTTCGCTCGACTGTCGTCGGCCGAGCAGCACCGCGTCTTCGCCGGCCACACGAAGCGCCGAGTCGTGATCGCCACCAACATCGCCGAGACATCGATCACGGTGCCGGGGATCCGCTACGTCGTGGATCCCGGCACGGCCCGCATCTCCCGCTACAGCAAGCGGACCAAGGTGCAGCGCCTGCCGATCGAGGCCATCTCCCAGGCCAGTGCCGACCAGCGCGCCGGACGCTGCGGCCGGGTGGCACCGGGCATCTGCATCCGGCTGTACGGCGAGGACGACTACGACGCCCGCCCGCAGTTCACCGAACCGGAGATCCTGCGCACGAACCTGGCGTCGGTCATCCTGCAGATGACCGCGATCGGGCTCGGCGACGTCGAGTCGTTCCCGTTCGTCGAGCCGCCCGACCGCCGCAACGTCGCCGACGGCGTGACCCTGCTCGAGGAGCTCGGTGCCCTCGAACCCGATCATCCCGCGGATGACCGTCGCCTTACCGAGATCGGGCGCCGTCTGGCCCGGCTCCCCCTCGACCCCAGCCTCGGTCGCATGGTGCTCGAGGCCGAGGGCAACGGGTGCGTGCACGAGGTGATGGTGATCGTCGCCGGCCTCTCCATCCAGGACCCACGCGAGCGACCCACCGGGCAGGAGGAGCGGGCCGGCCAGCTGCACGCCCGCTTCCGCGTCCCCGGCTCCGACTTCCTCGGGTACCTGGCGCTGTGGGACCACGTGAAGGAGCGCCAGCGGGAGCTGTCGTCGTCGAAGTTCCGCAAGGAGTGCCGCGACGAGCTGCTCCACTTCGTGCGCCTGCGCGAGTGGCAGGACGTGTACACCCAGATCCGCCAGGTGGTCCGCAGCCTCGGGATGCGGATCGACCGGGAGCCGGCCGACGCGGATGCGATCCACCGCTCCCTGCTCGCCGGGCTCCTGGCCAACGTCGCCAACCGAGACGACAGCGCGGAACCGACAGCTGCCCGGGGCCCGGCCCGCCGGGGACCGAAGCCGCCCACCGAGTACGTCGGCCCGCGCGGCGCCCGCTTCGCCCTGGCCCGCGGGTCGGTGCTGTCGAAGAGCCCGCCCCGGTGGGTCATGGTCGCCGAGATCGTCGAGACCAACCGCCTGTGGGCCCGTACCGGCGCCACCATCCAGCCGTCCTGGATCGAGCAGGCGGCCGGCCACCTCCTCACCCGCACCCATGAGGCGCCGCACTGGAACCGCGACCGGGGATCGGCACAGGTGATCGAGCGGGTCCGGCTGCGCGCCCTCACGATCGTCGAGGGCCGGGCCGTCAACCTCGACCGGGTCGACCGGGGCATGGCCCGGGAGCTGTTCATCCTCCACGCCCTCGTGCGGGGCGAGTGGGACGCGCCCCACCCGTTCGTCGCCCGCAACGCCGAGCGCATCGCCGAGGTGCGGGCCATGGAGGACCGGGCCCGCCGTCGCGACATCCTCGTCGACGAGGACCGCGTCTTCGACGTCTTCGACGCCCGCATCCCCGACCATGTCACCGACGTCCGCCGCTTCGACCGCTGGTGGCGCGACGCCGGGTCGTCGGACCCCCACCTGCTCGACCTCACCGCCGACGACCTGGTGGTGCCCGGAACCACCGACGTCGACGACGCCGCCTTCCCCGACCGGTGGCAGGCCGCGCCAACGGAGATCCGCATCGACTACGAGTTCGAGCCGGGCCAGGCGTCGGACGGCACCACGTTCGAGGTGCCGGTCGCCGTGCTGAACCGCACCGAACCCGAGCCCTTCGAGTGGCTCGTCCCCGGCCTGCGCCTCGAGCTGGTGACCGCCCTCATCAAGGCGCTGCCGAAGCAGATCCGCCGCTCCCTGGTCCCCGCCCCCGACCGCGCCGCCGAGCTCCTCACGCGGGTCGGTCCCGATGATGGTCGGCTGCGCGACGTGGTGGCCGCCGAGCTCAGCCGCATGGCGGGGGTGCCGGTGGACCCTGCGCTGTGGGACGACGTGGCGCTGCCCGGCCACCTGCGGCCCCGGTACCGGGTGGTGGGCGAGGGTCGCACCCTCGCCGAGGGCGACGACCTGCGCGAGCTCGAGCGGCGGCTGCGGGCCCACGTGCGGGCCACGGTGGTGTCGCAGGCGCCGGAGCTGGAGCGCAGCGGGCTGACGTCGTGGACCATCGGGACCCTGCCTCGGGTCGTGGAGTCCACCGTCGACGGGCTCACCGTCCAGGGGTACCCGGCGGTGATCGACACGCGGGACTCCGTCGGCGTGCGCATCCTGGCGTCGGTCGACCAACAGCGGGCGCTGCACTGGAACGGCGTGCGCCGCCTACTGGCGCTGCAGCTGGGGAAACCGGCCCGGGCGCTGCAGAAGCGGCTCGACGCCCGGGTCCTGCTCGGCCTCACCGCCGCGCCCCACGCCACCGTGACGGCGGCCGTGGACGACGCGCTCCACGGCGTCCTCGACGCCCTCCTGCTCGCCGCCGGGGGGCCGCCCTTCGACGAGGAGGGGTTCGTCGCGCTGCGCCGGTCGGTGCAGGACCGGTGGCTCGACGACCTCGTCGTGGCCGTCGCCACGCTGTCCACGGTCGTGCAGCACGCCGACCGGATCGCCGATCGGTTGGCCCAGCCGGCGCCGGTGTCGTGGAGCGAGTCACTCGACGACGTGACCCGCCAGCTCACCCGGCTCGTCTTCGACGGGATGGTCGTCAGCATCGGCACCGACCGCCTCGCCCACGTGCCCCGTTACCTGGACGCCATCGACGCCCGGCTCGACAAGCTCCGAGAGGGTCCGGCCAAGGACGTCGACCGCCTGCGGACCGTCGCCCGGCTCGAGGCCGAGCACGCCGACCTCGTCGCCACCCACGGCCTGACCGCCGCCCTCGACGATGTGCGCTGGCTCATCGAGGAGCTGCGCGTGCAGCTGTTCGCCCAGCAGCTCGGCACGCCCGTGTCGGTCAGCGAGAAGCGCATCCGGGAGCGCCTCCAGCGCATCCGTCGTCCCTGAGTGCTACGTGGGGACTGCCAGTTCTGAACGGGACGGGGTCCCCGTGCACGCCCGATCCGAACTGGCAGTGCTGGCGTAGCAGCTCGGCTCAGCAGAGCTGGGCCAGGGCCCGCTGGACGAGTACCGAGACGTCGGGTCACGCGATGTGCGGGCCGGCTTCGGTGAGGACCCGGTCGATGACCTCGCGGGTCGAGTGCACCACCGTGTCGGCCGCCATCGTTGCCCCTCGGGCCTCAGCCGCTGCGTGCCGGGCGTGGCCGAGCGCGTCCGGGAGCTGCTCGAGGATGGCGCCGACCCGACGCAGGTCCGACGCCTCGATTGGCATGGCCAGTTCGGCCGAGGCGAGTCGGACCGCAGCGTGGAGCATCGCAGCGGCCTCGTGGTCACCCCGCAGGGCGAGGACACCGGCGACGTGTCGCAAGGTCAGCCACTGGTTGGCCCAGTCACCGGCCCGGTGCCACATGTCGATGACCTCCCGCGCCAGATGCAGGGCGCCGTCGACGTCGCCGCGGCGGCCGGCGAGCGACACGAGCTCGGTCTGCGCGAAGGCGACGATCCAGCGGTTGCCGGTGGCCCTGCCATGCGCGACGGCTTGCTCGAGCATCGAGACTGCACGGTCCGGTTCGATCGCCTCGAGGACGAGGGCACGCGCGTACAGGCCCGACGCCAGGGCGGTCGGGTTCCCGATCCGCCGAGCCAGATCGAGGGCCTCCTCGGCCAGCAGGCGGCTGGCCTCGGTGCGAGCATCGCTGGCGAGGCCCACCGACGCCATGTAGAGCGCATGGGCCAGTCGGGCGTGGTCACCGCTGGTGCGTGCTGCGTCGACCATGCGCTCGCAGGTCTCGGCTGCCTCGAACGTCTGGCCCCGGTAGTAGAAGACGTTGGCCAGGGTGCGAGCGTGCAGCCCGCACGACGGGAGACACAGGCGTCCCTCCTCCTCGAGGGATCGCTCGGCGAGCGCCACGGCGCCGTCGAGGTCTCCCCGGACGAACCGGCCGTAGGCGGCGGTGGCGAGCGTCAGGGGCAGGAGCGGATGGTCGTCCACACCGGGGAGGTCGAGGGTCGCCTCGGCCCAGCTGAACAGCTCGTAGCGCATCCGGCGGAACGCGAACTCGCGGGCCCCGGCGACCAGTCGCAACGCTCCATCGGCATCGCCCTGGGAGAGCGTCCAGCGGTGGGCGATGCGGAGGTCGGCGAAGGCGTCCTCGAGCCGCGACATCCACACCGCTTCCTCGCCCCCACCCAGGCCGACCTCGGCCTGCTCGATCAGACCGATCGTCCAGCGGGCGTGTCGTTGGTGCAGCACCTCGGCGTGCCCGGCCTGCCGCAGCTGTGCACCACCGAACTGCCGAAGGGTCTCGAGGAGCGAGTAGCGGGTGGGTGACCGGCTGACGTCCGCCACGACCATCGACTTGTCGACGAGGGCGGCGAGGAGGCCCCGGACACCCACGCCAGGGACCGAAGCATCGGCGCAGACACCGTCGATGTCGTTGACCGTGAAGCCGCCGGCGAAGACCGACAGCCGGTCGAAGAGCGCCTGCTCGGCGAGGCCGAGGAGCCGGTAGGACCATGCGACGGTGGCCTCGAGCGTCTGGTGGCGCGGATCGCCTGCGTTGGTGACGAGGATCGTGAAGCCGCTCGACAGCTCGTCGGCCAGATCGGGCAGCGCCATCGAGCGGACCCGCGCTGCTGCGAGCTCGAGGGCGAGCGGCAGCCCGTCGAGCCGACGGCAGATCTCCACTACGGACGAGACGGTGCCCTCGTCGAGTCGGAAGCCCGGGTGGGCGGAGGCGGCCCGGGCGACGAACAACCGCACGGCCGGGGACTCCATCGCCATGACCGGATCCCTCTCGTCTGGACCCGGGAGCGGCAGAGGGCCGAGCGGCCGGACGGTCTCGCCATCGACGCCCAGGGGCTCACGGCTGGTCGCGACGATGCGGACGTCGGAACAGGTCTCCAGCACGGCTGCGATGACCTCCCGGATGGGTGCCAGGACGTGCTCGCAGTTGTCGAGGACGATGAGCAGTCTGCGGGACTGGAGCACCTCGACGAGCCCCTCGATCGGCGAGCGGTCCTGTCGGCGCTGCACGTCCAGGGCGGTGGTGACCGCTTCGGCCACGAGGGCATCCTCCCGGACCGGGGCGAGGTCGCACAGCCACACCCCGTCGGGATGCTCGCCCGCCAGCCGCTCGGAGAGCTGCAGCGCCAGACGCGTCTTCCCGACGCCTCCGGGTCCCGTGAGGGTGAGGAGGGGAACCGTGTGGAGCGCCTCGGTGAGCTGCGCGAGCTCGACATCCCGGCCGAGCAGCGCGTTGACCCGCCGTGGCAGGTTGCCCCGCACCCCGCCGTCGGCCGGCCCCGGGGTCGGAGGACGGATCTGTGAGGCGACCGGCGGTGCATCGAGCGTGGGATCCGTGCGGACCATCCGCGACTCCAGGTCGGCGAGCGCGTCGGACGGCTCCAGGCCGACCCGGTCGCCGAGGTCGGCGCGGAACCGACGAAACGCCCGCAGCGCCTCCGGCCGTCGCCCCGAGCGGTACAGGGCGAGCATCTGCTTGGCCCGGAACCCCTCTCGCAGCGGCCAGCTCCCGATGCAGGTCTCGAGCTCATCGATCGCTCCGGCGTGATCGCCGAGCGCGAGCAGCGCCTCCACGCGCGCCTCCGCTGCTCGCTGCCGCACCTCCTCGAGACGGGTGCTCTCTGCCTGGAGCGCCAGGTCGTCGACGAACTCGGCGTAGGCGCGGCCGGCTGACCACCATCCGAGCGCCTCGCCCAGCAGCGTCGCGGCCAGAAGGGGTTGGCCGGCGAGCGCGTCGAGCGCCGTGGCGACCTGCCGCTCGAACCGGACGCTGTCGAGCTCGTCGGGTCCGACGACGAGCCGGTAGCCGCCCGGCCTCGTCTCGACCCGAGCACCCCCGGTGCCCAGATCGCGGCGCAACCGGGACAGGTAGCTCTGGACGGTGCCCACCGCACGCGCCGGCGGATCCTCCCCGAAGAGCACGTCGACGAGCCGGTCGGCGCCGCAGGACTCGTTGCGGTGCAGGATCAGGGTGGCGAGGAGGAGTCGACGACGGGCACCTCGCACGTCGCACGGGTCACCGTCGTCCGAGGAGATCTCGAGCGGGCCCAGCACGCGGATCTTCATCGCATCGTCTCCTTGTTCCGGAGACAGTACGACGCATCCGGGCTGCAGCGCGGATGCATGGGACGTGCACGGGCGACGGTGGAACGTGGACGACGGTGGGGCACCCGGTCCCACCCGCATCCAAGGAGTCCACCATGCCTTTCGTCAACGTCAAGCTCATCGAGGGAGTCTTCAGCGCCGACCAGAAGCGCGACATGATCGCCAAGCTCACCGACACCATGGTCGCGATCGAGGGCGAGAACATGCGGCCCGTCACCTGGGTCGTCATCGAGGAGGTGACCAGCGGCGAGTGGGGCATCGGCGGGCAGGCGCTCAGCACGGCGGACGTGAAGGCCCTCGCCGCCGGCACACCCGTGGGCTGAGCCGGCCCCGCTCACCGCGGCGGTGGCATCGGCCACCGCCGCATCCGGCTACCAGGAGATCTCGATCTCGATCTCGTTGCCGTCGTCGCCGACCTCGACCTCGAGGGAGAAGGTGACCTCGTTCGGCACCTTCACCGTGGTCTTCAGCCCGTCCAGGTCGACGGCGATCTCGTTGTGCCGGGACAGCTGGTCGGCGATGTCTCGCAGCCGCTCGGCGGCGGCTTCGCGGCTGAGGGTCTGCTCGGACTCGTGCTCGATCATGGCGGCAGTCTCGCAGTCAGAAGCCGGCGTCGTTCATCGCCTGCTCGGTGCGCTCGCGGCCCACCTCGATCAGCTCGGGCGCCCGGTGGAACTCGAAGGTCCGGGCGCTGGCCTTGGGGATCTCGACCAGCACGTCGGGTGGGTAGCCGGCCAGCTTGTAGTTGGTGAGCGTGGCCTGCATGACCTCGTAGGCCAGGTTCACGATGTCGAGGCGGCCGACGGCGGCGATGTCGACCCCGGCCGGCGGCGGGCGCTCGCCGTGCTCGTCCCGGCTCAGCATCGCCCGCACCGCCTCCCAGTCGAAGAAGCGGGCGGCGCGCTGGCGCAGCCCTGGCGCATCGGTCGGGCCCTCGACCCGGTCGGCGTCGGGCTCCAGCACCGGGGCGGTGACCGGTCCGCTCGGACGGGCGGGCGAGTGCCGGCGCACGTCGCCCGACAGGTGCACCGCGATGGTGATGTCGGCGTTCGACGCCAGCGTCGGCAGGATCGGCACCGGGTTCATGAGGGCGCCGTCCACCAGCAGCTGGTCGCCGGACACGACCGGGGTGAACAGCGACGGGATGGCGATCGACGCCCGGATCGCGTTGCTGAGCGACCCCTCCTGGAACCACACCTCCCGGTGCGCGAGCAGGTCGGTGGCCACGGCGGTGTAGGCGATGGGCAGGTCCTCGATGCGCAGGTCGCCCACCATCTCGCGGACGATGGCGAAGACCTTCTCGCCGCGTATGGCGCCGCCGGCGGAGAGCGAGAGGTCGACGAGGCGCAGGACGTCGAGCTGTCGGAGCCCGGTGACCCACGCCGTGTAGTCGTCGAGGCACCCCGCGGCGTGGATGCCACCGACGAGCGCACCCATGGACGACCCCGCGATGGCCACGATCTCCAGCCCGCGGTCCCGGATGACCTCGAGGGCGCCGATGTGGGCGTAGCCGCGTGCTCCGCCGCTGCCGAGGACGACGGCGGCGGTGGTGCGTCCGGGCTCAGCTGCCATGGCCGGTGAGCTTCGCCTTCACGATGGCCGAGACCCGCTTGCCCTCGGCTCGGCCCGCCACCGCCGCCATGGCCGTGTTCATCGCCGGGCCCATCTGGGACGGCTCGGTGAACCCGCCAGCGGCCAGCGCCTCGTCGACGAGCGCCTCGAGGTCGGCCTCGTCGAGCTCCTCGGGCAGGTACGCCGACAGGATGGCCCGCTCGTCCAGCTCCCGGCTCGCCTGCTGGTCCCGGCCGGCGGCCTGGAACGCCTCGGCCGCCTCGTCCCGGCGCTTCACCTGCGAGCGCAGGACCTTCTCCACCTCCGCGTCGGTGAGCTCGCGGGCCTGGGTGCCCGACACCGCCTCCTCCCGCACCGCCGAGATGGCCATGCGGAGGGTGGCCACCCGCAGCTCGTCCCGCGCCTTCATGGCGGTGGTCAGGTCCTGCTGCATGCGCTCGGCGAGCTCGCTCATCGGTGTCCTCCGGGATCGGGTGCCCCGAGCCTGCCCGACGCGCCCGGCGTTCGCCACGGCTCCGACAGCGGTGCCCGGCGGAGCCTGTCGTACCATCGGGCGCCGACGTCGACGACCGGGTGGAGCACCGTGGCCCTCGAAGCATCCCCGAACCCCGACCGACGCCGGCCGGCCATGCTGGCCCTGCGCCAGCCGGTCGAGCCCGCCCGGCTGCGGGCCACCATCGCGGGGCGTCCCGTGCTGGAGGAGGCCGCCGTCATCGCCCTCACCGACCGGTCGCTGCTGGTGGAGGTCCGCGACGCCATGACGGCGCTCGCGTTCAGCGTCGCCTCCGAGGTCATCGCCATCGTGGACCTCGGTGGCGCGACCATCACGTGGTCCACCGAGCCGAGCCGTCGGGATGGCGATGCCTCCGGGTCGCGCCAGGTGGAGCTGGTCCTGCGCGAGCGACGCTGACCCGTCGGCCGCCGACCTAGGGTCCGGTGATGGCCGACGCCACGTCCTCCGACCCGAGCACCTACGACGAGCTCGGGCTCTTCCACGAGAACGCCGCGGAGGCCGGGCTCGACTGGCACCCGCCCACCGTGCGCCGGGTCGAGACCGACCTCGGTGACGGGCGCACGCTGAGCGGCCTGCGGTGGGGCACCGACGCCCCCCAGGTCGTGCTGCTGCACGGCGGCGGCCAGAACGCCCACACGTGGGACACCGTCGCCCTCGCGCTGGGGCGGCCGCTGCTCGCCCTCGACCTGCCCGGGCACGGCCACAGCGGCGATGTCGCCCCGGAGCGGCCCGTCGGCCCCCGGTCCTTCGCCGAGGACGTCGCCGTCGCCGTCCGGGAGCATGCCCCGAACGCCGCGGCCGTGGTCGGCATGTCGCTCGGCGGGCTCACCGCGCTCGAGCTCACCGTCGTGGCCCCCGACCTGGTCCGCCGGCTGGTGATGGTCGACGTGACGCCGGGTGCCGATCGCGAGAAGGCCTCCGACGTCGTGGCGTTCCTGGCCGGGCCGGAGTCCTTCGACAGCTTCGAGCAGATCCTCGAGCGCACCGTGGCCTTCAACCCGACCCGGAGCGAATCGTCGCTCCGACGGGGGATCCTCCACAACGCCGTGCAGCGCGACGACGGCCGGTGGGTCTGGCGCCACCAGCGCACCCAGCTGGCCGAGGGCCAGCAGGCCGACCTCGACTTCGCCGCCATGTGGGACGACCTGGCTGCCGTCGACGTGCCGCTCCTGCTCCTGCTCGGCGACCGTTCACCCGTGGTCGACGAGAGCGATCGCGAGATGTTCGCCGAGCGCCAGCCCGACGCCGCCATCGTCACGGTGCCCGATGCCGGGCACTCGATCCAGGGGGACCAGCCGCTCGTGCTGGCCGAGCACCTCGATCGGTTCCTCGACCGCTGAGCGGCCGCGGCTGGCTGCCGCGACCCCCGCCGGCGGATGCCCCATCATGGGGTGGTGCGCCGTGCTCTCGCCGCCGCCCTCCTGGGCATCAGCCTGTGGATCGGGTCGCTGGCCTGGTCGGGCTTCCTGCTGACCCGGACGGTGCTCGACCCGGACCGCTCGGCCCGCGTGGCCGAGGCGCTCTACGACGACGAAGCCGTGCGCGACCGGCTGGCGGCCAACATCGCCGGCGGGGTCGAGGCCGCCCTGCCGCCGGGGGTGCCCGTGCCGCCCGCGGAGATCGACGCCGGCGCCCGGCAGGCGCTCGACTCGCCGGCCGTCGAGGCGGTCTTCGTCGATGCCTTCGTCCGCACGCACCAGGCGATGCTCGGCGAGGGCGACGTGCCCGAGGAGGTCGACCCGGGTGCCTTCGGCGCCGCGGGCCGGGAGTCCCTCGTCGCCGCCCGACCCGACCTCGACGCCGTCCTCCCGGCCGCCCCGGAGCTCGCCGTGCCGCTCCCCACGAAGCGGATCCCCGACCTCGGCCCGGTCCGCCGTGGGCTCCTCACCGCGGTGCCGCTGCTCGCGGCCGCATCGGCCGCCGGTGTGCTGCTGGCGCTTCTCGTCAGCTCCAACCGGCCGGCGGTCGTCCGCCGGGCCGGCATGTGGGCCGTGGGGCTGTCGGCCGTCGTGCTGGTCTTCGCCTACGGCGTCCCGGCGCTCGCCGCGACCGTCGCTCCCAGCCAGGCCGAGGTCATCGCCGCGCTGGTCGGCGCCATGGCCGCGGAGACCCGTGTCCCCGCCGTCACCCTCGGGCTGATCGGCGTCGCCGGCATCGTGCTGTCGCTGTTCTGGCGGGCGGCACCGGCGCTGCGCCGCGACGCGGTCCCGGCGCAGCGTCAGGGTCGTCCGGAGCCGGTCGGCCGGCGCCGGCGGGAGCGCCGCCTGGTCGGCGGCCCGCCGCCTCGTCGGGACATCCCGCGACCGGCGCCCCGTCCGACGCCACCGGCGCACCGGACGGACCCGGCGCCCACCACCGTGGGCCCCGGCCCGACCCCGGAGCGGGGCCCGGAACCGACCCGCGTCGTGGCGACGGGATCGGGCCCGGGACAGACGGTCGGGGGCAACGCGGATGTGACCACGAACCAGGCCGTGCCGCCGTCGCCGGATGGGGCGACCCGGTGGGTTGCCGGTGTCGGCTGGGTCGTGGAGTCAGCCGACCACATCCCGGCCACGGCACGGTGGGTGCCGGGGGTCGGCTACGTGGTCGAGGATTGACCCTGGGCCGGAGCGGTGTCGACGTGCTGGCCGGCCTGGAACCGGGCGACGTTGAGGAACCGTTCGATGCCCGCGACGGCAGCATCGGTGCGGTTGCCGGAGAACACGTCGAAGGCGTGCTGGGCGCCGGGGAGCTCGACGTAGACCACCGGGTTCTTCGAAACGGCGCGCAACAGGTCGACCATGGCGCGGGCTTGGGCGACCGGGACGAGGCTGTCGTTGGTGCCGTGGAGGAGCATCATCGGGATGGCGTCCTCGTCCACGTGCGTCATCGGTGACGCCTGCTCGTAGACGTCGCGGGCGTCCTCGAAGGGCTGCTTCACCACGCGGTCCACGAGCAGCTTGGTGAGGTCGTCGCGCCCGGTGCCGTCGCGGTTGAGCCAGTCGTAGACGCCGTAGAAGGGGACCGCCACCTGCACGGCGGTGTCGGCGTCCTCGAAGCCGGGTTGGAACTGCGGGTCGTTCGGCGTGAGTGCGGCGAGGGCGCAGAGGTGGCCGCCGGCCGAGCCGCCGGTGAGCGCGACCCAGCTCGGATCACCGCCGTGGTCGGCGATGTTCTCCTTGACCCACGCCAGGGCCCGCTTCACATCGACGATGTGGTCGGGCCACGTGGCGCGCGGGCTCAGCCGGTACGTCACCGAGACGCAGACCCAGCCCCGCTCCACCAGGTGGGCGAGCAGCGGGTACGCCTGGCCCTCCTTGTCGCCGAACACCCAGGCCCCGCCGTGCACCTGGACCAGCACCGGCGCGGCGGCGTCGTCGGGCAGGTCGGGTCGCTTCCACACGTCGAGCGTGGTGCGCTTGCCGAACTCGCTGTACTGGATGTGACCGCCGTCGACGTAGCGCTTGCGCACCTGGCGGGTGGGCAGCGTGGGCAGCTTGGTGCGGGTCGCCTCCACCGGGGACTCCGACATGCGGGTGCGGTAGTCCTCACCGAGCTGGTCGCGCAGTGCCCGCTCGACCAGCTGCGCCGAGTCGGTCGACTGCTGGTGCACCTTCCACAGCGTGGCCATGGAACCGGCGGTCAGTGCCAGCCCGACCCTTCCGGCCAGGGTCCGGTGTGCGCCCCGGGCGATGGCCCAGGCGGCCGAGCCGGCGTGGGCGGCGATGTGCCAGACGGGCAGCTCGGACCCCGGCAGGCCGAAGGCGAAGGACGGGACGCTGAGCGGACCGGACGTGGCGAACGGCTTGCGGGCGTTCGCCGCGTGCAGCATTCGCACCGAGCTTCCCAGCAGGTACTTGGTGCCTCGTTGCATCGGACAACCCTCCCATCCCACGCCGACGGGTCGCCACCTGCCTCAGCGGGCGGCGCGGCTGGGGGCGACCCGGGGCGGCTCGTCCGGCATCTTCGGGTACACGGGCGGCCACGGCGCGTCGTGCAGACCGGAGGCCCGGTCGGCCGCGGAGCGGACCAGCAGCGGCTCCAGCGACTGGCCCACCTCGTCGATGCCTGCCCACGGGTCACCGTTCGCGTCGACCCGGGGCGGCACGGTCTCGATGGTCAGCTCGTCGGGGTGGACGTCGTCGAGCTCGTCCCAGCGGAACGGCGTGCTGACCTGCGCCCCCTCGCGAGCCCGGACCGACCACGCGCCGAACACCGTCTTGTGCGGGGCGTTCTGGTTGAAGTCGATGAAGACGCGGCTTCCCCGCTCCTCCTTCCACCACGCGGCGGTGATCAGCTCGGGGCGCCGGCGCTCCAGCTCACGGGCCACCGCCACCGCACCGAGGCGGACGTCGTAGGAGTCCCAGCCCGGGCCGAGCGGCACGTGCACGTGGATGCCGCGGTTGCCGGTGGTCTTCGGGAACGACGCCAGGCCATCCTCGTCGAGCAGCTGGCGCAGCTCGTGGGCCGCCTCGCGCAGCATGGGGAAGTCGACGCCGGGCGACGGGTCGAGGTCGATGCGCAGCTCGTCGGTGGTGCCGGGGTCGTCGGCCCGGCACGGCCACGGGTGGAACCCGAGGCATCCCATGTTCACGGCCCATGCGACGTGGGCGAGGTCCTCGAGGACCATCGCGTTCGACGTGGTGCCGTTGGGCGTGCTCATGGTCGTGGTGCGCAGCCAGGACGGCGCACCCTTCGGCACGCGCTTCTGGAAGAACGAGCTGGCACCCACCCCGTCGGGGAAGCGCTGCAGCAGGGTGGGCCGGCCGCCCACTGCCCGCAGGAACGGCTCCTCGACGGCGAGGTAGTACTCGACCAGGTCCAGCTTGGTCTCACCCCGCTCCGGGAAGAACACCTTGTCCGGGCTGGTGATCCGCACCGGCCGGCCGCTGATCTGGAGCTCGACGGCATCCGAGGTCGCCACCGCCGGCACGGTAGCGGCCTACCGTGCGACGTGTGACCGAGGTGCAGGTGTTGGGGAACCCCGCCGCGAGGGGCGGCACCGGCGACGTCGAGCGGGTGGTGGACGAGATCCGCGCCGGCGGCCGCCGAGCCGCGCTCCTCCGGGCCGACTCGGCCGAGGCGTCCTCCGCCGCGGCCCACGACGCGGTCAGGGCCGGGCACGAGCACCTCGTCGTGGTGGGCGGCGACGGCCTGGTGCGCATCGCGGTCGACGCCGTCGCCGGCCGCGGCGTGGTCCTCGGCATCGTCCCCCAGGGCACCGGCAACGACTTCGCCCGAGCGCTCGGCCTCCTCGCCGGCGACTTCGGCGACCACGTGGCCCGAGCGCTCGCCGACCCCGTGCCGGTGGATGCCATGCGCACCGACCGGGGCTGGGTGGCCAGCGTCGCGACCGTCGGCTTCAGCGGCGACGTCACCGCCCGAGCCAACGGCCTGGCCTGGCCACGGGGCCAGCAGCGCTACACGGTGGCCACGGTGCTGCAGCTGCCGCGCCTGCGCACCATCCGGGCCCGCATCACCGTCGACGGCACCACCCACGACGCCGACACCACCATGCTGTCGGTCGGCAACACCGCCTACTTCGGCGGGGGCATGCGGATCTGCCCCGACGCCCGGCCCGACGACGGCCTGCTCCACGTCGTGGTGATCGGCGACGTCAGCCGCGGCACCTTCCTCCGGGTCTTCCCGCGGGTGTTCGGAGGCGGCCACGTCCGCCACCCCGACGTCGCCACCTACACGGGCCGCACGGTCGTGGTCGAGGCCACCGATCCGGCCGCTGCTGACCAGATGTGGGCCGACGGCGACCTGCTCGGACCGCTCCCGGTGACGTGCGAGGTCGTCCCCGGCGCGCTCCAGGTCGCCGGCGCCCGCCTCTGAGCCCGACGAACCTCCGCCCACCCGGTGGGCGTCACCTCGTCGAGAACGGGACGGTCGGAGAACTCGACGAACGTGCGCCCGGCTTCCGGCGCGCATCTCGTCGAGAACGGGCGGTCAGGTCAGGCCACGACCGAGGGCCCAGCCGAGGGCGGTCGCGGCCAGGCCGCCGGCGAGCGACAGCGCCACGTAGGCGGCGGCACGAGCCGGCTGGTCGGTGCGCAGCAGGGTGAAGGTCTCGTACCCGAACGTCGAGAACGTGGTGAAGGACCCCAGCAGGCCGACGGCGACCGCGGTGGTGGTGGTCGGCGACCACCGGCTCGCGCCCGGGCCGGCGAGCACCAGGGCGAGGGCGAAGCAGCCGACGACGTTGACGGCGAGCGTGGCCCACGGGAACGACCGCACCCCGATGGCCACGCCGACCCGCCAGCGGAGCAGCGCGCCGATCGCGCCGGCGGCGGCGATGGCGAGACCGGTCACCCGACGAGCGACAGCCCGCCGTCGACGACGAGCACCTGACCGGTGGTGTACCGGTTGCGGATCAGCGCCAGCGTGGCCTCGGCACAGTCGTCGGGGGTGGCGCTGCGGGGCACCGGCGCCATGGCGGCGACCGCCTCGTGCATGGGGCCCCAGTCGGCGGTCCACGGCGTGTCGACCAGGCCGGGCGCCACGGCGTTGAACCGCACCGGGCCGTGCGACTTCGCCAGCAGCACGGTCATGTGGTTCAGCGCCGCCTTCGACATGGCGTAGGCGATGGACGAACCGACCGGGCGCACGCCGGCCAGGGACGTGATCGACACGACGTTCCCGTCGTCGCTCTGCTTCAGGTGCGGGATGGCCGCCTTGGTCAGCCACCACGTGCCGAAGACGTTCACGTCGAACGTGCGCCGGAACACCTCGTCGGTCAGCGCGTCGAGGTCGTGGTGGGGGACGACCGTGGTCCAGCCGGCGTTGTTGATCAGGTGGTCGAGCCGGCCGAACCGCTCGACGGTGGCCTCGACGAGGGCGGTGCACTGGGCCTGGTCGCTGATGTCGGCCTGGACGTAGATGGACTCCGTGGGCAGCGACTCGGCGACGGCGGTGCCGGCCTCGACCGACGTGGCCGAGTTGACCACCACGTGGGCGCCGCCGGCGGCCAGCCGTCGGGCGATCTCCTCGCCGATGCCGCTGGAGGAGCCGGTGACGATGGCGACCCGGCCGGCGAACTCGTCGGCGGTGCTGCTGCGCTGATCGGTCATGGATCGCTGCCTACCACCGCCGGCCCGCACCCGGTGCGACTCCGGGGTAGCGCTCCTAGGGTGCCAGGCATGGACATGGAATACCGCCGCCTCGGACGATCCGGCCTCAAGGTCAGCGTGCTGTCGTTCGGCAGCTGGGTCACCTTCGGCCCCCAGCTCGACTCCGGACTCGCCGCCGACTGCATGGGCGCCGCCTTCGACGCCGGGGTCAACTTCTTCGACAACGCCGAGGCCTACGCCGGCGGCGAGTCCGAGCGCCTCATGGGCGAGGCCATCCGGAAGAACGGCTGGAAGCGCCACGAGTACGTGGTGTCCTCCAAGTTCTACTGGGGCATCCACGACGGCCCGAACAGCCGGCTCACCCTGAACCGCAAGTACCTGCTCGAGGCCATCCCCTCGTCGCTCGAGCGCATCGGCCTCGACAGCTACGACCTCGTCTTCTGCCACCGGGCCGACCCCGACACGCCCATCGAGGAGACGGTGTGGGCCATGTCGGACGCCATCGACCGGGGCTGGGCCTACTACTGGGGCACGTCGGAGTGGACCGCGGACGAGATCCGTGCCGCGTACGAGATCGCCCAGCGCCACCACCTGCACGCCCCGGTGATGGAGCAGCCGCAGTACAACCTCCTCAGCCGGCGCAAGGTCGAGACGGAGTACGCCCGCCTCTACGAGGACATCGGCCTCGGCCTCACCGTCTGGTCACCGCTGGCGTCGGGCCTGCTCACCGGCAAGTACGTCGACGGCATCCCCGAGGGCTCCCGCGCCGCGCTGGCGGGTTACGAGTGGATCAAGGACCGCGTCACCGACGAAGAGGTCAACGCCAAGATCCGCCAGTTCATGGGCATCGCCGACGAGCTCGACGCCACCCCGGCGCAGCTTGCACTCGCCTGGTGCGCCAAGAACCCCAACGTGTCCACGGTGATCACCGGCGCCAGCCGCGTCGAGCAGGTCGTGGAGAACATGAAGGCCATGGAGGTCCTGGCCCGGCTCGACGACGCCACAGCCGAGCGGGTGGCCGAGATCTTCTGACCGACGTGGGCGTCGACGTCGAGTTCCTGGAGTTCGACCCGGACGAACCCGGCGAGGTGCTGGCCGCCATGGCCGACCTGGCCGGCGGCAGCGGCTGGCTCACCCTCGACCCGGCCATCGACGAGCGGTTCCCCCCACCGGGGGAGAACCTGTTCGGCAAGATCGTGTCCGGGCGCGGCCCCGCCGTCCCCAGGGCGACGTGGGTGCCGGCCGACGTGCAGCGCCGGCGCCCCGAACCGATGTCCGTCGGCATCCTGCACGGGACCGGCTCCGCCGCCGTGGCCCGGCTGGCCGAGAAGGACGTGGTGGTGCCGGAGCGCTGGCGCATCGTGTCCGACCACTCCAAGCGCGGCCTGGTCGCCTGGGTCCCCATCGACATCTCCCTCGACGAGGTCCTCACCTGGACCCTCAGCGCAACCAAGGCGCTCACCCGGATCCCCCTCACCGGCCGTTGGCGGGCGGCGGTGCACCGGCGGTAAGACTCGCCGGGTGAGCGACCCGACCGAGCAGGCGACGTTCGAGCAGATGATGACCCTCGAACCGCACGGCGCCGACACCTACGTCGGCGTCGGCCCTCGCTACCCGTGGGGCGGCCTGTACGGCGGCCAGATCGTGGCCCAGTCGCTGCGCGCCGCCGGGCTGACGGTGGAGCCGCAGTTCCTGCCCCACTCGCTGCACGCCTACTTCATCCGCCCCGGCGACCACACGGAGCCGATCCGCTTCGAGGTGGACCGGCTGCGCAACGGCCGCTCCTTCGTCACCCGCCGCGTCGTGGCCCGCCAGTCGATCGGCGCCATCTTCAACCTGGCCGCCTCCTTCCACATCGTCGAGGACGAAGCCGACGTCCAGGCCGTGTTCCCCGATCCGGCGGCCGGCTCACCCGACGACCACCCCTCCGACGGGTGGAGCCACGTGTTCGACCGCCGCCCGGTGGGCGACCTCCGCCGAGGCGACGAAGGGCGGGCCCAGGCGTGGCTCCGCATGGTCGCCCCGGTGGAGGACGACGCGCTCCTGCGGGCGTGCGCCATCTCCTACCTCTCCGACGACCTGCCCACCGACGGCACCATCGCCCTGCACCCGGACCGCACGCTCGTGCCGCAGGACGGAGAATGGGAGCGGACGTTCATGAACGCCAGCCTCGACCACGCCATCTGGTTCCACCGCCCCATCGACCCGGCCGAGTGGCACCTGCACGAGATGCGCGGCCACAACCTGACCGGGGCCCGGGGGCTGGCCGTCGGCGAGGTCTTCACGCAGGCCGGCGTGCACGCCGCCACCGTCGTGCAGGAGGTGCTCATGCGGCGGGTGCGCCCCCGCTGAACGTACGCAGCCCGCGGATCGACCGGATGTGGTCGATCTGCGGGGTGCGAACGGTCAGCGAGGGGCCCGCTGGGCGCCGCGCACGAGGCGGCCAGGCAGCTCGCCCGTGGCCTCGCCGTCGGCGTAGGTCTCCACGCCGGCGACCACCGTGTGGCGGTAGCCGGTGGCCCGCTGCAGGACCCGCCGGCCGCCGGCGGGGAGGTCGTGGTGCATCTCCGGCCGAGACACGCCGAGCCGGTCGAAGTCGATGACGTTCAGGTCGGCCCGCATGCCGGGAGCGAGCACCCCCCGGTCGAGGAGCCCGACGGTGCGGGCCGTGTCCTGGGTGTGCTGGCGCACCAGGTACTCGAGCTCGAACAGCTCGCCACGCTGGCGGTCGCGCCCCCAGTGCGTCAGCAGGAACGTCGGGAAGGAGCCGTCGCAGATCGTGCCGACGTGGGCGCCGCCGTCGGACAGCCCGGGCACCGTGCGGGGGTGGGCCAGCATCTCCCGCGTGGTGTCGAGGTTGCCGTCGGCGTAGTTGAGGAACGGCACGTAGAACATGGCCGACCCCCCGTCGCCGAGCATGAAGTCGTAGGCCCACTCGGCCGGGTCGACCCCGGCCCGTTGCGCCAGTCCGCCCACCGAGTCGCCGACGTCGGGCTCGTACTCCGGCGGGTCGGTCAGCGGGAACATGCGGTCGAACATGCCGATGAGGCCGCCGCCGACCTTGCCCCTGGCCCGGCCGACCTCGTGCGCCTCGAGCACCCGCCGGCGGAACTCGGGGTCGGACATCGTGGCGGCCTGTCGGGCGGCGGGCTGGCCGGCCACCTCCTGCCACACCGGATTGGTGAGGAAGGGGTTGAGCGTGCAGTCGAGGCCGAGCAGGAGACCGACGGCCCGGGGTGCGACCTGGGCCCGCATGTCGAGGCCTTCGGCCACCGCCGCGTCCAGGCGCTCGAGCATCTCGCGGAACTGGTCCGGGGCCAGCGGCGACTCGACGAGTGAGAACGACAGCGGACGACCCGACGCCCGCATCATCTCGAGGAGGGTGCCGAACTCGTGGTCCAGGTCGAGGAAGTCGCCCACCAGCTGCAGCACGCCGGTGCCGGTGGCCCCGACCGCTTCGGCGATGCCGACCAGCTCGGCCCGCTCGGCGGTGAGGGTCGGCGTGTAGGCGCCCGTGCTCGTCTTGTGGTTCCGGGTCCGGGAGGTGGTGAACCCGAGGGCACCGGCCTGGATGGCGGCCGCCACCACCCGGCCCATCTCGGCGACCTCCTCGGGCGTGGCCACCTCCTCGTGGTCGGCGCCCCGCTCGCCCATCACGTGGAGGCGCACGGCGGCGTGGGGCACCTGGGCCGCGACGTCGAGGTCGTGGGGCCGGCGGTCGACGGCGTCGAGGAACCCGGGGAAGTCGGTCCACTCCCAGCTCAGCCCCTCGGCGAGGGCGGCGCCCGGGATGTCCTCCACACCCTCCATCAGCTGGATGAGCCGCTCGTGGTCCTGGTCGTGCACCGGCGCGAAGCCGACCCCGCAGTTGCCCATGACGACGGTGGTGACGCCATGCCACGACGAGGGCTGGAGCCGCTCGTCCCACGTGGCCTGGCCGTCGTAGTGGCAGTGGATGTCGACGAAGCCGGGCGTGACGAGGGCGCCGTCGGCGTCGATCTCGCGCCGGCTGCGCCCCGTGACGTCACCGACCTCGGTGACGATGCCGTCGCGGATGGCGACATCAGCGGTGCGGCGGGGTGCGCCGGTGCCGTCGACCACCGTGCCACCGCGGATGACGAGATCGTGTTCGGCCATGGCTCCCAGTGTGCCAGGCGTCTCACTGGCCGCGCTCCGGTGCGCGCCGGCGGATCAGTCGACGAGGGCCTGGTAGAGGGTGGCCTGCAGCTCGCGCCGGATGGGGTACGTCGAGGACGGGAGCAGCTGGGTGAGGAACACGAAGCTGAGCTCCTCGGCCGGATCGATCCGGAACGCCGTGGAGGCGGCGCCGCCCCACCCGTACTCGCCGGGCGAGCCGATGGCCCGGTTCTCCTGCGGCGACAGGCTCACGCTGAACCCGAGCCCGAACCCCATGCCCTCCATGACGACCTCGGCGAACCCGACCTGCCCCATGTCGTTGAGGTCACGGCCGTCGGGAAGGTGGTTGCTGGCCATGTAGCGGACGGTCCGGGGGCCGAGGAGGCGCACGCCGTCGAGCTCGCCGCCACGCTCCAGCATCCGGACGAAGCGGTGGTAGTCCGCCATGGTCGAGACCAGGCCGCCACCGCCCGACAGCATCGGTGGCCGGCGGTGGTAGAGCGACCGGTCCCACGGGTCCATCACGCTCGTGGTGCCACCGAAGAAGAGGTGGTTGGTGGTGAAGCGGGCGCAGCGGTCGTCACCCTCGACCCAGAACGAGGTGTCGGGCATCTCGAGCGGCCCGAAGATCTCGCGCTCGAAGAACTCGTCGAGCGGCACGCCGCTGACCACCTCGACGATGGCACCGCACACGTCGGTGGACATCGAGTAGCACCAGCTGGTGCCGGGGTCGAACTGGAGCGGAAGGCTGCCGAGCAGGTCCATCTCCTCGGCCAGGGTGCGCCTGGACGGGCTGAAGTCGCCGAGGCGGTGGGTGCGGTAGATGGCGTCGACGGCGTGCTGGTTCTGGAACCCGTACGTGAGGCCGGACATGTGCGTCAGCACGTCGTGGACGGTGATCTCCCGAGCCGCCTCCCGGGTCTCGTAGCGCTGGTGGTTGCCGGACTCGAACACGCGCGGCTCGGCGAAGGCGGGCAGGTACTTGGACACCGGATCCTCGAGCAGGACCTTGCCCTGCTCGTACAGCATCATCAGTGCCACGCTCGTGACCGGCTTGGTCATCGAGTACACGCGGACGATGCAGTCGTCCCGGATCGGGCGGTCGCTGTCGCGGTCGGCGAACCCGTACAGGTCGTGGTGGACGATCTCGCCGCGACGGCTGACGAGCAGCTGCACGAAGGGGAACCGCCCGTCGTCCACGTAGGCGTGGGTGAGCTGATCGATGCGGGCGAGCCGGCCGGGGTCGACCCCGACCTCGGTGGGATCGACGGTGGGTTCGAGCGCCATGGGCGGACCCTACGCGGGCCCCTCGCCGGCGGGCCGGCGATCTTGACCACCGGCGCGACCACCGGCTCAGATGCCCCGGGATGGCCGATCACGCCCGCGCCACGAGGGGGAACCGATGAGCACCGCCGAAGAAGCACGCGTCACCGAGGCGGTGCAGCAGCTGCTGGCCGAGACCGACCCGAAGCAGGTCGACAAGGTCACGTTCCGGGGTGCCGTCTACGACGCCGGCCTGGCCTGGATCCACTTCCCCGAGGGCTGGGGTGGCATGGGCCTGGCCCCGACCCACCAGCGCATCGTGGAGAAGGCCCTGCGCGAGGCCGGGGCACCCGGCACCGACCCGACGCAGTTCTTCGGGCTCGCCCTCGCTGGTCCCACCGTGGTCAGCCACGGCAGCGAGGACCTCAAGTCGCGCACGCTGCGCCGCATGTACACCGGCGAGGACGCCTGGTGCCAGCTGTTCTCCGAGCCCGGCGCCGGGTCCGACCTCGCCGGCCTGGCGTGCAAGGCGGTCCGTGACGGCGACGAGTGGGTGGTCAGCGGCCAGAAGGTGTGGAACACCATGGCCCACCTCGCCAACAAGGGGATGCTCGTCGCCCGCACCGATCCGGAGCAGCCCAAGCACAAGGGCCTCACCTACTTCATGGTCGACATGACCGCGCCCGGTGTGGACGTCCGGCCCCTGCGCCAGATCACCGGTGAGGCCGAGTTCAACGAGGTGTACCTCGACGAGGTCCGCATTCCCGACGCCGATCGCATCGGCGACGTCGGCGACGGCTGGCGGGTGTCCATGACCACCCTCATGAACGAGCGGACCTCCATCGGTGGCGGCGGTGGCGGCGGCCCCCGGCCGGCCGGCTCCGGGCCCATCGCCGAGGCGGTGCGCATCTGGAACGACCTGCCCGGGTGGGCTCGCACCGGCGCCAAGCGCGACCGCCTCATGCAGCTCTGGGTCCAGGCCGAAGCGCTGCGCCTCACCAACATCCGCGCCGGCCAGGCCCGCAAGGCCGGCAACCCGGGACCCGAGTCGTCCATCTCCAAGCTGATGCTCGCGCTCGTGAACAAGGACATCTACGCGTACTGCGTGGACCTGCTCGGCGCCCAGGGGCTCGTCGACTACGACTACGAGATGCGCCGGGCCGACGCCATCGGCCTCGAGGGGCCTCCCGGCTCGGCCCGCAAGATGTTCCTGCGGTCCCGGGCCAACTCGATCGAGGGCGGCACGTCGGAGATCATGAAGAACATCCTCGGCGAGCGGGTCCTCGGTCTGCCCGGCGAGCCCCGGGTCGACAAGGACCTGCCGTGGAGGGACGTGCCCCGATAGGCGTCGGATCGCCCGTCCCTCGATCGGGTGCGGTCGACGCAGGGCCGACGAGTGGCGCATCCGACCCCGTCGGACCGCTCATCCACCATGCAACCCGCGGCCTCTGACGGGAACCCCGGCCGGCGCACCGTGGTCCGGTTCTTGGCGACGCCCGCTCATCGGCCGGCCCTTGACCGATCGGTCAACTATGGTCGTCGGCTTGGTCGAGTTCCCGAACTACAGCGAGCAGGTCGCCCAGGGGATGCTCGGCACCAACCCGCTCATCGAGTCCGGCCTGATGGGCTTCCTCGGCATCCGCCACACGGGGTGCGGTGCCGGGTGGATCGAGGCCGAGATCGACGTCCGCCCCGACCTGCTGACACCGTTCGGCACCGCCCACGGCGGCGTCGTGTCCTCGCTCGCCGACCACGTGCTGGGCTCCGTCATGTACCCGGTCATGGCGTCGGGCCAGTGGGCCGCCACCACCGAGTTCAAGCTGAACCTGCTCCGTCCGGTGCGCGACGGCGTGCTGCGAGCGCGGGCCGAGATCATCTCCATGAGCCGGCGGACCGCCGTCGTCCGCATCGACATCACCAATGACACCGCCGAGGGTGGGGAGCGCCTCGCGGCCGCCGCCCAGGGCACCGTCTCGATCCAGGACCCCAAGTAGGGGAGAGGAGCACCCATGGAGCTGCACGTGATGGCCGGTGGACGCCGGCTGGACAAGGTCCAGGACTTCGCCCGGTCCGTCGACGCCGCCGGCCTCGACGGCATCGTCTACGTCGAGTCGGGCCGCACCGCCTACCTCTCCGTGGCCGCCGCCGCGCTGGCCGCGCCGCGGCTGCAGCTCTCCACCGGCATCGCCGTGGCGTTCCCCCGCAGCCCCACGGTCACGGCCGCCAACGCGTGGGAGCTCCAGGACATCAGCGGCGGCAAGTTCCGGCTCGGCCTCGGCACCCAGGTGCGGGCCCACATCGAGCGTCGCTACGGCGTCGAGTTCGACCCGCCCGGCCCCCGGATGCGCGAGTACGTCCAGGCCGTGAAGGCCGTGTTCGAGTCCTTCCGCGGCGGCAAGCTGGCCTTCGACGGTGACTTCCACGAGCTCTCGCTCATGCCCCAGATGTGGTCACCGGGACCGATCGAGTACCCGGACCCGCCCGTCGACATCGCCGCCGTGGGGCCGTGGATGGTCCAGATGGCCGGTGCGGTGGCCGACGGTGTGCACGTGCACCCGTTCCACTCCCGCGCCTACCTCGACGACCACCTGCTGCCCGGGTTGCGCGAGGGGGCCGAAGACGCCGGCCGCACGCTGGAGGACCTCACCCTGTCCATCCCGGTCTTCACCATCGTCGGGGAGACCGACGAGGAGCGCGCCGCGTGGCGGGAGCGGGCCAAGTTCCAGATCGCGTTCTACGGCTCGACCAAGAACTACAGCTTCATGTTCGACATGCTCGGCTACGAGGGCACCTCCTCGGCCATCAACGACAAGCTGAAGGCCGGCGACCTGCCGGGGATGGCGGCCCTCATCACCGACGAGATGCTGGAGCACTTCGCCGTCGAGGCGCGCTGGGACGACCTGGCCGACGTGTTGCGCACGAAGTACGACGGCATCGCCGACCGCTTGGTGCTCTACTTCGCCGAGGAGATGCATCAGGGCGATCCGACGGCGCTGGCCCGCATGGGCGAGGTCGCCGCCGCGCTGAAGTAGACCCGGGGATTGCGCCTCGGGGCCCTGGCCCTGTGAGCATTGGGGCGTGGCCCCCGACGACAGCACCACCACCTTCGCCGATCTCGGCCTGCGCCACGAGCTGGTCGCGCGCCTGGCCGAGCTCGACTACGAGGAGCCCACGCCGATCCAGCGCGAGGCGATCCCCGTGCTGCTCACGGGCGCCGACCTGCTCGGCCAGGCCGCGACGGGCACCGGCAAGACGGCGGCGTTCTCGCTCCCGCTCCTGCACCGCCTCGGCGACGCCCCGGCCGGCCAGCCCACGGCGTTGATTCTCGTGCCGACGCGCGAGCTGGCCATGCAGGTGCAGCAGGCGGTGTCCACCTACGGGCGCAGTCTCGGCGTGCGCGTCGTGGCCGTGTTCGGCGGCCAGCCCATCCAGCGCCAGCTCAAGTCCATCGCGGGGGGCGCCCACGTGGTGGTGGCCACCCCGGGCCGGGCCATCGACCTCATCAACCGGCGGTCCCTCAAGCTGGACGAGATCACCACCGTCGTGCTGGACGAGGCCGACGAGATGCTGGACATGGGCTTCACCGACGACATCGAGACGATCCTCGAGCACACGCCGAAGGAACGCCAGACGGTGCTGTTCTCGGCCACGCTGCCGCGACGGATCACCGCCATCGCCGAGCGCCACCAGCGCGACCCGAAGCGGATCACCATCAAGGCCGGCGACGTCGGGACCGACACCGCACTGGTGCGCCAGACGGCATATGTCGTCGACCGGCACCACAAGGCGGCCGCGTTGGCCCGCATCCTCGATGTCGAGGCGGCCACCTCGGCCATCGTCTTCTGCCGCACCCGGGCCGAGGTCGACGAGCTCACCGTCACCATGAACAGCCGCAACCACCGGGCCGAGGCGCTGCATGGCGGCATGGACCAGGAGCAGCGCGACCGGGTGATGGGCCGCTTGCGCGACGGCACCGCCGAGCTGCTCATCGCGACCGACGTGGCGGCCCGCGGCCTCGACGTCGACACGCTCACCCACGTCGTGAACTACGACGTGCCGGCCGCCCCCGAGGCCTACGTCCACCGCATCGGGCGCGTGGGCCGAGCCGGTCGCACCGGCACCGCCATCACGCTGGTGGAGCCCCGCCAACGTCGCCTGCTCGAGAACATCGAGCGGCTCACCAAGCAGCGCCTCGAGCTGGCCCGCATCCCGAGCGTCGACGACCTCCGCGCCACCCAGATCGAGCGGACCGCGGAGGCGCTCGAGGCCGTCCTCGTCGCCGGCGACATCGACGACCAGGCCGAGGTGCTCGAGGCCCTCGACGAGTTCGACGACCGCAGCATCGCCCTGGCCGCCATCAAGCTGCTGCGTGAGTCCGAGGGCGCCGCCGACGAGACCGAGATCCCGAGCGCGTCGATGAAGGGCGGCGGCGGCCAGGGCGCGGCCGGGGGCAAGGGCAAGTGGGACAAGGGCGCCAAGGGCGGGTCGAAGGCGCCCGACCGCAGTGACCGGGGCCGGCGCACCCCCGACGGCCCGACCGGTTCGGTGTACCTGAACCTCGGTTCCAAGGCGGGCGTCCGGCCCGCCGATCTGGTCGGTGCGATCGCCAACGAGGCCGGCATCCCCGGCCGGGAGGTGGGGCCGATCCGCATCGGTGACACCTACGCCGTGGTCGGCGTGCCCGAGGGTGTGGTGGAGGACGTGATCAAGGCGCTCAACAAGGGCTCGGTGCGCGGCAAGCCCGTGAAGGCCCGCCGCTTCGTCGAGTAGCCCGGCCCCCGGCCCCGGGCCGCAGCTCTCAGCGGCTGCGCAGCACGAGGGGCAGCACCGGACCGGCGCCGGCCTCGGACAGCAGGTGGGCGGCGACGGTGAGCGTCCAGCGGGAGTCGCACTCGTCGTCGACGAGCAGCACGGGCCCGTCGAGCAGGGCGCCCTCGGGCAGCTGGGACCGATCGATCTGGAAGCGGCCCCACACGTTGGCCACCTGGTGGGCCGAGTTGGCCTGGTCGGCCTGGAACCCGCCGTCCGCCACCCGGACGAGTGCGTGGTGGACCGGGAGCCTGCCCAGCTGTCCGAGGCCGGAGCAGAGACGGTCGAGCAACGGTTGGCGCCGGCGGGACGGGACCGGGCAGATCCAGCCCGGCCGCTGCTCCCAGTCCCAGCGCTTCAGCACGCCGGCCACGGCCCGGACCATGTCCTCGTGCAGGATGCGCTCGCCGGACAGGACCTGATCGATGACCGGACCCCAGCCGCCGTCGCCCAGCCGGCACAGCGCTCGACCCCAGCGGGCCTGGGCCTCGGGCTTGATCCGGCCCTTCGGCTCGTCGAGCCCGGAGGGCCACTGGCGGCGGGGCTCGACGCCGACGTCGCCGGCCCGCAGGTGCCGACCGGCCTCGGCGACCAGCTCCGGGTCAAGGTCGGTGTCGTGCTCGGTGCCGAGGCACCGGTCGCAGCGGCCGCAGTCCTGCGCCTCGGCGTCGTCGAGGGCGTCACGCAGGAAGCGCAGCCGGCAGCCGGGACGGTCGGCGAAGGCCAGCATCTGGTCGGACTCCTCCCGACGGAGCCGGCGCAGCCGTTCTGCCTTGTCGCGGTCGTACTGCCAGGCGTCGTCGGCGAGCACGTAGCCACCCTTGACGGCCCGGATGGCGCCGTCGACCTCGAGGATCTTGAGGAGGGTCTGGAGGCGGGTGCGGCCGAGGTTGACCACCGACTCGAGGGTGGGCACCGAGGTGGGCCGACCGGCCGAGAGCTGGCGCAGGACCTCGTCGCACGTGGGCTCGGGCGGGAGGCTCACCTGCTCGAACCAGCGCCAGACCGCGGCGTCCTCCACGGGTCGGGGCAGCGCCACGACCTCGGCCCGGTCGAGCGCACGGCCGGCGCGGCCGATCTGTTGGTAGTAGGCGACGGGCGTCGGCGGGAGGCCGAGGTGCAGGCAGAAGGCCAGGTCGCCCTTGTCGAAGCCCATGCCGAGCGCCGACGTGGCGACGAGCGCCTTCAGCTCGTTGGCCCGCAGCTGCTCCTCGAGGATCAGCCGCTGCTCGGGCTCGGTCCCGCCGGTGTAGGCCTGGCAGTCGTGGCCCCGGTGGCGCAGCCACTCGGCGGTCTGGCCGGCCTGCTCCTGGGTGAGGCAGTAGACGATGCCCGATCCCGGCAGCTCGGCGAGGTGCTCGGACACCCAGGCGAGGCGGTGGGCGTCGTCGGGCAGGTCGACCACGGACAGGTGCAGCGCCTCCCGGTCGAGTGACGTGCGCAGCACCAGGGCGTCGGCGCCGAGCTGGGACGCCACGTCGTCGGTGACCCGCTGGTTGGCGGTGGCGGTGGTGGCCAGCACGGGGGTCCACGACGGCAGCTCGTCGAGCAGGTGGCGGAGGCGCAGGTAGTCGGGCCGGAAGTCGTGGCCCCAGTCGGAGATGCAGTGGGCCTCGTCGCACACCAGCGCCATGGGCCGCTCGAGCAGGAGGTGGAAGACGCGGTCGCGGAAGCCCTCGTTGGCCAGCCGCTCGGGGGAGATGAGCAGCAGGTCGACCGAGTCGTCGTCGATGGCGGCCTCGATGCGGTCCCACTCGTCGGTGTTGGACGAGTTGATGGTCTCGGCCACCAGACCGAGCCGCCGGGCCGCCGCCACCTGGTCGCGCATGAGCGCCAGCAGCGGCGACACCACCACGGTGGGGCCCCAGGCCCGGTCGCGCAGCATGCGGGTGGCCGAGAAGTACACCGCTGACTTGCCGAAGCCGGTGCGGGCCACCAGCAGGGTGCGGCGCCCGTCGGCCACGACGGCCTGGACGGCGGCGAGCTGCTCGGGCCGAGGCGTGGCGTCGGGACCGGCGAGGGCGCGGACGTGCTGGGCCAGCTCGGCCTCGACCTCGGCGGTCGTGGGACGTGGGGGAGCGGTGAGGGGCACGGGAGCGAACCTAACGACCCCCTCTGACACCCACGCCGGGCGACCTCGCCGGATCGCCCGGACACGCCCACCGAGGTGCTCGATCCTCTCCCCGGGACGGCGCAGCATCCGTCGGGCGGCACCCACCGGCCGTCACCGGCGGTGGGTCATCGTCGGGGGTCGTCGCTACGGTGCGGACACGTGACCTTCTTCCAGGTGACCGACGACCAGATCGTCGCAGCATGCGAGGTCGAGACGGTCGACCAGGCCGGCCTCGTGTGCCGCAACGTCTACACGTGGACCGAGAACGACCTGCTGGCGCGGGTCGCCGACTGGTTGGCCACGGTGCCGCTGCGGGTGGCGATCATCTTCCTGGTGGCGTGGGTCGCCAACCGGGTCGTGCGCAAGTCGATCAGCCGGTTCGTGCGGGGCATGACCGAGGGCGACCACGAGGAGGCCCGCCGGCGCCTCCGGAAGCTCACGCCCAAGACGCTCCAGGCCACGACGGCGGTCCAGCCGCTGCGGGCCGCGTCCCGGGCCCAGACCATCGGCCTGGTGCTGAAGAGCACGGCCAGCATCGTCATCTACGCCATGGCCGTCATCACCGCCCTCGCCGAGGTGGGCATCAACCTGGCGCCGCTGATCGCGGGCGCCGGCATCGTCGGTGTGGCGCTCGGCTTCGGCGCCCAGTCGCTGGTCAAGGACTTCCTGTCCGGCCTGTTCATGCTCGCCGAGGACCAGTACGGGGTGGGCGACGTCATCGACGTGGGGGAGGCCACCGGCACGGTGGAGGTCGTGAACCTGCGCACCACCAAGCTGCGAGCCGTCGACGGCACGGTGTGGCACGTCCCGAACGGCGAGATCCGCCGCGTCGGGAACATGTCCCAGCAGTGGGCGCGAGCCCTGCTCGACGTCGAGGTCGCCTACTCCACCGACCTGGGGAAGGCGGAGCGGGTGGTGAAGGAGGTCGCCGACCAGCTGTGGCGCGAAGACACGTGGCGCACCGAGATCCTCGAGGAGCCCGAGATCTGGGGTGTGGAGACCCTGGGGGCCAGCGGCGTCGCGATCCGGCTCGTGGTCAAGACCCAGCCCGGTCGGCAGTGGGCGGTCAGCCGGGAGCTGAACCGGCGGATCAAGGATCGGTTCGACCGCGAGGGAATCGAGATCCCGTTCCCGCAGCAGGTGATGTGGGTGCGCCGGGATGCGGGCTCGTCCGCCGCCGTGGACGGGGGCGCGCTGGACGAGCCGGGCGTCGACGACCCCGAAGCCGCCCGCTCGTGAGCACGGCCCGCCCGGTCCGGGCGCGAGCGCTCGAGGCCACGGCGAGCCTGAACCCCGGTGCGTTCGCCTCCGGGGACTGGGGCCTGTTCGTGGCCATCGCCCTGGTCTGGGGTTCCTCGTTCCTCTTCATCGCCGTCGCGCTCGACTCCATCGAGCCCGGCCTCATCACCTGGGGTCGGGTCGCACTCGGCGCCGCGGTGCTGAACGTGGTCCCCAAGGCCCGGGCCCGGATCGAGCTCGAGGACCGGTTCCGCATGGGGCTGCTGTCGGTGCTGTGGGTCGCCGTGCCCTTCACGCTGTTCCCGCTCGCGGAGCAGTACATCTCGTCGGCCGTGACCGGGATGCTCAACGGGGCCATGCCGATCTTCGCCGCCATCGTCGCCGGCGTGCTGCTGCGCACGCCGCCCGGTCCGACGCAGGCCGCCGGCCTCGTGGTGGGCTTGGTCGGCACGCTCGCCGTGTCCCTCGACCAGCTGGGTGAGGGCGACAACGCCTGGATCGGCGTGCTCATGGCCCTCGGCGCGACCGTCTGCTACGGGTTCGCCATCAACATCGCCGCCCCGCTGCAGCGCCGGTACGGGTCGCTCGCCGTCATGGCCCGCATGCTGGCGCTGGCCACGGTGTGGACGGCCCCGTTCGGGGTGTGGTCCGTGCCGGGCTCGACGTTCGAGATCGGCCCCGTGCTGTCGGTGGCGTTCATCGGTGCCGTCGGCACCGGGATCGCGTTCGTGGTGATGGCCACGCTCGTGGGCTCCGTCGGCTCGACCCGCGCCTCGATGGCGACCTACCTGATCCCGGTCGTGGCCATGGTGCTCGGCGTGCTCGTGCGCGACGAGAGCGTCGGGGCGATCGCGGTCGTCGGCGTCGGGCTGGTCGTGGCCGGCGCCTACTTCGCGTCGAGGCCCGAGCGGCAGGTGCCGCCGGCCCCGACGGCGATCCGCGAGCCGACCTGAACACCGGCCGAGGCGGCCGGGGAGCAGCGCCTTGGTCGGCCCGGCGGTCAGTCGTCGTCCACCTCGGCGTCGTCGTCGTCGGCGACCACGCCGGTGGTGGAGGGCTCCTCCTCGATCGGGCCGGGCACCACGGGGCAGGGATCGGGCATGTCGTGGTCGTCGGTCATGGCCAGCCCCTACCCGGCGACCGGTCGGGGCAGCCTCAGGCCCGCAGCGACACCAGGTACTGGCCGCCCCCGGCGTCGACCTCGGTGGTGGCTTCCAGCGCAGGCGCGAGGCGGCCGATGCGGTCGGCCAGCCACTCCGCCGCCGCGTCGGCATCCTCGGGCGTGGGGCAGCGGGCCATGACCTCCCGGCCGCCCTTGCGCTCCAGGCGCTCGACGGCGGTGAGGATGACGGCGGGGTCGACGACGAAGAGGTGGTCGGGCCAGGGCACGACCGGGTCCTTGGCGCCCTTGCCGGTGTTGCAGCCCCGGTGGGCCAGGCGCTCCTGGCCGTCGGCCCCCTTCTTCTTGGCCTTGGCCTTCGTCGTGCGCAGGTCGATGCTCGGACCGCGAGGGTCGTTCACCGACATGTCCCGGTCGACGGGCTCGTCGCACAGCCAGCACCGCCAGGCGTCCTGCTCACCGACCTCGTCGAGGCGGCTCATGGGGACGGGACGAAGGACGCGGGCACGACCGCACGGTAGGGCCGGGCATCGATTCGCCGACGAATCGCTGGCCGCGCCGTGGTCGGACGACCGGGCGAGCCCAGTCCCGGGTCGCGCCACTGCCCCCGTCCGTCACGCGACGGACCGTACCGCCGGTACCGTCGCCGCATGGCCGCCGAGACCCGCACCGAGACCGACTCCATGGGTGGCATCGACGTCGCCGCCGACCGCTACTGGGGCGCCCAGACCCAGCGCAGCATCGGCAACTTCCCCATCGGGCGGGACCGGTTCGTCTGGGGCCGTCCGATCATCGAGGCCTTCGGCCTGGTCAAGTGGGCTGCGGCCCGGGCCAACCAGCAGCTCGGCGAGCTGGACGAGGAGATCTCGGAGCTGGTGCAGCGGGCGGCCGACGAGGTCATCGCCGGCGAGCTCGACGACCACTTCCCACTGGTCGTCTGGCAGACCGGCTCCGGCACCCAGTCGAACATGAACGCCAACGAGGTCATCAGCAACCGCGCCATCGAGATGGCGGGCGGCACGATCGGGTCGAAGTCGCCGGTGCACCCGAACGACCACGTCAACCGGGGCCAGTCCAGCAACGACACGTTCCCCACCGCCATGCACATCGCCATCGTGCTCGCCCTGCACCGCCAGCTGTACCCCGGCGTCACGGCGCTGCGGGACACGCTCCGCGACAAGGCAGTCGACTTCGCCGACGTGGTGAAGGTCGGGCGGACCCACCTCCAGGACGCCACGCCCATCACCATGGGCCAGGAGATCGGGGGGTGGGTCCACCAGATCGACTGGGCCCTCGAGCAGGTGCGGCGCAGCGAGGACGGGCTCCTCGAGCTGGCCATCGGCGGCACGGCCGTCGGCACCGGGCTGAACGCCCACCCCCGGTTCGGGGCGGTGGCCGCCGCCGAGCTGGCCGAGCGAACCGGCCACGAGTTCCGGGTCGCCGGCAACCGCTTCGCCGCCCTGTCGGCCCACGACGCTCTCGTGGCCACCAGCGGCGCCCTGCGCACGCTGGCCGGTGCCCTGATGAAGATCGCCAACGACATCCGGTGGGAGGCGTCGGGCCCCCGCAACGGCATCGGCGAGCTCCGCATCCCCGAGAACGAGCCCGGCTCGAGCATCATGCCCGGCAAGGTCAACCCGACCCAGTCCGAGGCCCTCACCATGGTGGCGGTGCAGGTGTTCGGCAACGATGCCGCCGTGGCCTTCGGCGGGTCGCAGGGCAACTTCCAGCTCAACGTCTTCAAGCCGGTGATGGCCCACAACGTGCTGGAGAGCATCGCCCTGCTCGGCGATGCCTGCGGCTCCTTCGACCAGCACTGCGCACGGGGCCTCGAACCCGACCGCGACCGCATCCGCCACAACCTCGAGCAGAACCTCATGGTCGTGACCGCGCTCAACCCGCACATCGGCTACGACAAGGGCGCCCAGATCGCCAAGAAGGCGCATGCCGAGGGCACCACGCTGCGGGAGGCCGCCATCGCCTCCGGTCACCTCACCGCCGAGGAGTTCGACCAGTGGGTCGACCCGATGGGGATGACCCGGGCCGACTGAGCCGCGGCCGCTGCAACACCACGACTGCCAGTTCCGGACCGCCCGGACCCCGCGGACCCCCCCCGGACCGTTCTGGCAGTGCTGGTGTAGCAGTCAGCGGAGGAGCTCGTACTCCGGTGCGTCCTTCTTCGCCGCCTCGGGGGGGAGTCCGCACTGCAGCACGGGGTAGCGGCGGCGGATGCCGACGCGGGCGGTGCGCTCGCCGGCACCGGCGGCTCCGTCCCAGCGCAGCGTGACCGTGGCCGAGGTGCCGTCGACGTCCACGTCCACGTCGGCGTCGAGGTGGTCGACGTCGAAGGCGGCCCACCCGTGCTCGGACAGGCCGACGGCCTCCACGACCTGGGCCCAGGGATCGAGGCCGACGTGGCCGCGGTAGTGGTCGCGGGCCTCGATCGGGTGGAGGCGCCGGTCGACGATGGCGGTCAGGGTCTCGGCGTCGAGGAACGCCCAGACCCGCCCGTCGGGCATCGACAGCGCGGTGGGGGCGAAGCGGTGTCCGCCGAGGTGGCTGGTGCGGCGAATCCGCACGTCGGGGATCGCTGCCCGGGCCTCCACGGCGAGGCGGGTGCCGGACCCGCCGCAGCATCGGTCGCGCGACCCGTGGCCGCAGACGAGGACCTCGTCCGGCGCGTCGGTGCCGGGCACGTCCGGGTCCCCGCCGGCGGCGATGGTGGCGAGCGCCTCGGGCACGTCCACGGCGGGGACGAGCCAGTCCGTACCGGTGAACCGGGCGCCCTGGGCCTGCCACCGGGTGAGCAGGACGGTGCCGTCGGTGCGGGCGACCTCGGGCACGGTGGTCTGCACGCGGGTGTCCGGCCCCGGGTCCAGGGCGGCGATCCAGGGCACGTCGCCGACGTCGGCCGGCCAGGGCAGCGGCACCTCGACCGTGACCAGCCGGCGGAGCTCCACCGCTGATCCGATCGGGTCGACGCCCTGGTCCAGCGTCCACGGCGCACAGCGCAGCTCGAGGGGTCCGTCGACGGAGGGGGTCACGCTCGCAGTATGCCGACGTCGGGGGGCTGCGCCCCCGTGGGCCCCGCCGCGGGCCCAGGGCGCACCCGACCGGGGGCGGGCAGTCCGGCCGGATGCGCCCTCGACCCGCGGCCGAGGGCCGGGATGGCCGAGCTAGACCAGCCTGCGGCGGCCCCTGCGGGAGCGGGAGCGACCGCCCCGGCCACGGAGGGCTCGCACGACGAGCAGCAGCACGACCGAGCCGATGATCGAGCCGAAGATGCCGCCCATCTGGACGGCGCCGTCCTCGATGTCGGCGCCGAGGAGGGCGTAGCCGAGGAAGCCGCCGACGAAGGAGCCGGCGACGCCGAGCGCCCACGTCCCCATGATGCCGAGCGGGTCCCGACCGGGGACCAGCAGTCGTGCGATGGCGCCGAAGACGATGCCGAAGAAGAACAGCACGAGCAGGAACCAGAACATGGCTGTCCCTTCCCGTCACGGTGGGTGGTCAGACCGGAGGAGGCGTCGGCGAGCGTCGTCAGGTGGCGAAGCGGGCCACGATCTCGAGCACGTCGTCGCCGTAGCTGTCGAGCTTCGACGGCCCCACGCCCTTGATGCGGCTCAGCGCCCGCAGATCCGCCGGCCGGGCGGTGGCGATGTCCTTCAGGGGGGCATCGCCGAAGATGATGAAGGCCGGTCCGCCCTGGCGCTTGGCGACCTCGCTGCGCCAGCGGCGCAGCTCCTCGAACAGGACGAGGTCCTCGCCCTCGAGGTGGGGTTCGGCGGCCCTCGCTGTGGCCGACTTCGCCGCGATGGCGCCGCCGCTCCGGGCCGTCGTGGTCGTGGCCGTCCGGACCCCGGCCCGGCGTGGGGCCTGCTTGGGGGCGCTGCCGTCGAGCTCACCGAGGAACGGGCTCGGGCGGTCGTCGTCGGCGAGCACGGTGACCGCCTCGATGCCACGGGTGATGGCGACGTGGAAGACGCGCCGCTCCTCCTCCACGTCCTCGGTCAGGCGGTGGGGGAAGACGCCGGCGTCGGCCCCGAAGACGATCACGTGCGGCCACTCCCGGCCCTTGACGCGATGCACCGTGGACAGGGTGACCCCGCGGGCCGCATCGGCCGTGGGGTCCCCGTCAGACGCCCGGGGGCCGTCGAGGGCGGTGCGGAGCCACGCCTCGAACCGGTCGGGGTCGGGCTGCAGGTCGGCGACCTGGAGGAGGGCGTCGAGATCGTCGAGGTGGGACGACCCCTCGGCGCCCGGTCGGCCGTCGAGCAGCTCCATGGCGCCGCCGAGGCCGATGTCGTCGCGGATGGCCTGGAGGATCTCCCGGGTGGTGGCCCCCTTCGCCAGGTCGCCGAGCCGGTCGATGTCGGCGGCCAGGTCGAGCAGCTTGTCGGCCACCCGGGCGTCGTCGATGCGCTCGGCCGCCTTGGCCACCTCGTGGCCGGACCGGCAGCGGCCCAACCACTTGTCGACCCAGTTCGGGAAGCCCCGGCTGGGCCGGCGGCGGATCTCGGTCAGGTCGGCCGATGAGATGGCGCCCGGGTCGGTGGCGATGCGCAACCAGGCCAGCGCCGCCCGCAGCCCGACGCGCTGGAGGACGTCGCGGCGCAGCACCGAGGCGATCGGGACGCCGGCGCCGTGCAGGGCGACGTGGGGCGCCAGCAGCAGCGAGTTCGTGCGGGTCAGGACGGCGACCTGTCCGGCGTCGCCGGCAGCCTCGATGGCCTGCTGCACGACCTCGACGACCCGCCGGGCGCCTTCCTGCGGGGGATGGGCGACCACCCGCAGGGCCCCGGCATCGTCGTCGGACCGGGCGGCGGTGATGGTCTTGGCGATGCGCTCGTCGTTGTAGCGCAGCAGGTTGCGGGCGGCGTCGACGACGGCCGGCGGGCACCGGTAGTTGACCTCGAGCGCGTGCTCGTGGGCTCCGGGGAAGAGCTCGGCGAAGCGGATGAGGAACTGCGGTGTGGCGCCGGCGTGCTGGTAGATGACCTGGTCGTCGTCGCCGACGCCGAACACGTCGTACTGGGGGGCGGCGAGCAGACGCAGGAGCAACACGTGGGCCGGGGTGAGGTCCTGGAACTCGTCGACGAGGAGGTGGCGGTGGCGGGCCTGCTCCCGCCGCCGGAACGCTCCGTCGGAGAGCAGCAGCTCGATGGCGTGCACGATCTGCTCGTCGAAGTCGAGGACGCCGTCGCGCCGCAGGCCCGACCGGTAGGGCTCGACCGCGTCGGCCAGCCCGGGGGCGTCGGCCTCGAGCTCGACCTCGTCGGGGTCGCGGAGCCCGAGGCGGATCACGGAGAGGCCCTCGAGGTAGGGCGCCATGGGGTCCGTGTTGAGCCGGTGCGCCAGCTTGGGGAGGTGGGGCTCCAGTCGGCGGCGCACCTCGCGCTCGTCGAGCAGGTTCGGGCGCCGCCCGACGTGGCGGCCGATGAGCTCGTAGCCGAGCGCGTTGAGGGTCTGGATCCGGGCCCCGAGCCCCGCGGTGCGCGACGCCATCTCCTCCTGGGCCTTGCGGTTGTAGGCCACGGCGAGGAGCAGCTCGCGCTCGTGGCCCCGGTCGGCCAGGAGGTGGCGGAGCCGCTCGGTGAGGACCCGCGTCTTGCCCGACCCGGCCGGAGCGATGATGCGGGCCGGCCCGCCCCGGTGGGCCACGGCGGCCAGCTGGTCGGGTGCCAGCTCGGCCGATGGCGCCACGACGGCGGGCACGGGGCGCAGGTGGCCGGCGTCGACCGCCTCGGCGCGGACGAGCACTGCGGGTGCCACCACCGCCGGGTCGACGTCGTCGGGCGGGCCGCCGTCGATCCAGGCCGCCGTGCCGTCCGGGAGCAGCACGTCCCCGGCGACCGCGTCGTGGCCGGCGGGAAGCTCGTCGGTGGCCGTGCCGTCGATCCGGGCCGCCTTCCGCCCCCACCACCAGATCGGCTCACCGTCGCGCGCGTCGTAGCTGTTGTGCCAGACCAGGTGGTGCAGACGGTCGAGCCACGGCTCGAAGGTGGGATCGAGGGCCCACGGCACCTCGGCCCAGGTCTCAGGGTGGCGGAAGCGGGCGGGATCGACCCGCAGATCGATCACGGCGCGCCGGCGCGTCGACCAGAGCTCGTGCAGGCGCCCGACGACGGGTCCTGGGTCGACGAGTACGGCCTCGTCGACGACCACCACCTCGGCGTCGGGCCAGCCGGATGGCGGGGCGGTGCCGTCGGTGACCACGACGTTGCGGGCGAGGGCGTCGGGTCCGGGCGCGGTCATCGGGCCGAGGCTAGGGATGCCCACCGACAGCCGGCGTGGGTCGAACGCACGTTCGTGACCCTACCGGGGCAGGGGAGCCCTCGCCATCTGGAACCGATCCAGTGGTGACGCGAGGAATGTGACCTTCGGCCCAGGCGCCGGGGCCATTGGCCTGGTCGCCGACGGCCCGCGCCTGGCAGACGATCGCACCGACGACCCCAACCCTCTCCCGAGGAGCTCGGATGAGCATCGACCTGCGAGACCACGAAGAAACCGCCGCACGTGACGGGTGGATGGTGCTGGTGATGACCTTCAGCGCCTTCGCCATGATCGTCATGCTCTTTGCCGCCGGCGTCGCCGTGCGCGGTGGGGATGGAGACGACGGGGCACCGGTGGCCACCGACACCGTCGAGGTCACGCTCGGGGATCTCTTCGTCGAGCCGGCCGGCGTGACCATGCCGGCCGGCGGCCAGCTCACCCTGCACGTCACGAACGAGGGCGCGATGCCCCACGACTTGAAGGTCGGTGGCACCGATGGCACCGACATGCTCGACCCGGGCGAGTCGGCCACGATCACCATCGGCCCCTTCGACGCCTCGACCGAGGCGTGGTGCACGGTGCCCGGCCACCGGGAGGCCGGGATGTCGATGTCGATCACGGTCGAGGGCAGCGGGGAGACGGCGGTCGGAGCTGGCGGTGGCGCGGCGGCTCCAGGCCCCTCCGGTGCCGAGATCGACTTCGACGCCGAGCCCGACGCCGACTGGGAGCCGTTCGACCCGGAGCTGGCGCCCGCCCCCGGCGGGACCGAGCACCAGGTCACCTGGCACATGACCGAGCAGGTCATGGAGATCGCGCCCGGCGTCACCCAGCAGGTGTGGACCTTCGACGGCCAGGTCCCCGGGCCGACCCTGCGGGGCAAGCTCGGCGACATCTTCACCGTCACCATCGTCAACGACGGCGAGGTCGGCCACTCGCTCGACTTCCACGCCAGCAAGGTGGCCTGGGACGACGAGATGCGCACCATCGAACCGGGCGAGTCGCTCGTCTACCAGTTCGAGGCCAAGCACGCCGGGGCGTTCATGTACCACTGCGGCACCGCACCGACGCTGCACCACATCGGCAACGGCATGCACGGCGCCATCATCATCGACCCGCCCGCCCTGGCCCCGGTCGACCACGAGTTCGTCTTCGTCCAGAGCGAGTGGTACACGGGCGCCGAGGGCGAGCCCGGCGACCTGGGCAAGATGCAGGACGAGGCCTGGGACGCCGTCGTGTTCAACGGCTACGTGAACCAGTACGCCCACCAGCCGATCGACGGCATCCAGGTCGGCGAGCGGGTGCGGGCCTGGGTGGTCGACAGCGGCCCATCCGAGAACAGCTCCTGGCACGTCGTCGGGACGATCTTCGACACCGTGTTCAAGGAGGGCGCCTACCAGCTGCGCCCCGACGACAGCCGGGGCGGGGCCCAGGCGCTGGACCTGCAACCGGCCCAGGGCGGCTTCGTCGAGTTCACCTTCGACGAGGACGGCCTGTACCCGTTCGTGACCCACAAGTTCGCGAACGTCGGCAAGGGAGCGCTGGGCCTGTTCGCCGTCGGCGCCGTGGACGCCAGCGAGGCAGGCGGGCACTGACCCTCGGGAAGGGTGCTGCGGCCCCGGCTCGACCGCTCCGGCGGCGGGCCGGGGCCGTGGCGCGTCGGGCTACAGGTGCGCGATGTGGGGCGTGCGCACGCCGGGGCCGAACCGCTGGACGCGGTGGCCGCTCAGGTGCACCAGCCGCTCGACCCGGCCCCGCTGGCCGACCCACCGGTCGACCAGGCGCAGCATCTCCTCGTCGGACCCCCGGGCACGACCGGTGAAGAACGAGCAGACGGTGTGGCTGATCCAGTAGTCACCGACGACGATGGCGTCGGGGTCGCCGAGGGCCACCCGGGCGACGCCGTTCACGGTCCACGGGCCGAGGCCGGGGATCGCCCGCATCCGCTCGTAGGCCTGGGGGAGCGGCAGGTCGACCACCTCGGCCAGCCGACGGGCGTTGCGGCACACCGCCACCATCGTGCGGGCCCGGCCCCGCTCCACGCCGCGCTCGTGGAACCACCAGGTCGGCATCTCGGCGAGCCGCTCCGGGTCGGGCGGCAGCAGCAGGCCGAGCGGACCCGGCGCCGGGCCACCCAGCTCTCGGCACATGGCGTTCCACGAGCGGGCGGCCTCCGTGGTGAGGACCCGCTGGCCGAGCACGCGTGCGAGCAGGACGTCGACGACCAGGCCGGAGGGGGCGTGGCGCATCCCGGCGTGGCGCCGGTTGGCCTCGTCGAGCACCGGGTGGTCGAAGCGGAGGCCACGGGGATCGTCGTGGTGTGCCGCCAGCTGCTCGAGCCGCGCCACCGCCCATCCTGCACCGTCACCCCAGGCGTGGAGCTCGAGACGTCCCTCCACCGCCCCGGCGCGGAGCGCGACCGGCCCCTCGGGCGTCCGGCCCGCCAGGTCGACCCGGTGGCGGTCGCCGCGCCACGTCGGGTCGGTGGCGGTGCCGAGGCTGGGCATCGACAGGGCGACGTCGTAGGGCCCGTCGAGCTCGACGGTGCCGTGGGCGTCGGGGCTCATCGGGGCGCGACGGTATCCAAGCGGAGTAGAACGTCGGCCATGGCCGACGACATGACCGCATCCGCCACGACCCACGTCGATGCGACCGCCGAGCAGGTGTTCGACTTCATCCGCCGACCCGCCAACCACGCCGAGATCAGCGGCGACGGCAGCGTCACGGCCAACCGGCAGGGCGCCGAGGTGCTGTCGGCCGAGGGCGACCGGTTCGGCATGTCCATGAAGATGTTCGGGCTCCCGTACCGCATCACGAACACCGTCGTGGAGTACGAGGACGGGCGGCGCATCGCCTGGTGCCATCCGGGCAAGCACCGCTGGCGGTGGGAGGTCGAGCCGGTCCCGACCGGCGGCTGCGACGTCACGGAGACCTTCGACATGTCGACGTCGCCCCTGAGGCCGGTGCTCAAGGTGCTGGGTTTCCCCGGCAAGCACCAGGACAACGTCGAGCGCAGCGTCGCCAACGTGGCGAAGCACTTCGCCAGCAGCTGAGCATCCTTCGCCGGGCATCCCCGAACGCCCGGCCGAGCGTCGGTACCGTTCGACCGGTATGTCCGGAGCCGGCGACGCAGGTGGCACCCGGCCACGACGCCAGGGGTCACGCCCGCTGGCCGTCGCCGCGTCCGGTGCGGTGGTGGCGCTCGCCCTCGGCGGACAGGGGCTGCTCGTGCCCGCCGGACCCACGTCGACCCTGGTCCGCTTCGGTGGGGCCCTCGTCTCCCTCGGGGCCGTCGCCGTCCTCGTCCGCCTCGACGGGCCGCTGCGGGCGAGCCGGACGCTGGCGCTGGTGGCGGTCGCCGGCGCGTGCACGGCCCTCGCCACCCTGCCGGCCTCGCCGGTGACGATCGACGCGTCGGCCCCACCGGCGACGACCGCTCCCCCGGACGACGACGGGCCCGGCACCATCCTGCTGGATCAGGTCGGCCCGGGCGACGCGCAGGACGGCACCGTCGTGCTGCCGCCGGGGGCCGACGTGGAGGTGCAGGGCGACGACGTGGTCGCCCGGGTGCCCGGCGGCACGTCCACCGTGCTGCCCCAGGGCCAGCGGGTGGCCCGGCCCGACGGCACGGTGGTCGTCGTGGGGCGGGGTGCGCTCCTCGACGTCCCCGACCCGCTGCCCGCCGACCCGGAGTCGACGACGGACGGCCTGGCCGACGGGGTGGACGCTGTGCTGGCCGTGCTGCTCGGGGCCTTCGCCGTGCTGGCCTTCGCCCCACCGCTGGTGCGCGCCGCCGAGCGGGTGTCGTCACCGGCGCCGGTCGACCTGCCACCGGCTCCCGCTCCCCGGCGCGCCCGGCCGATGGAGGAGAGCCTCGCCGAGGTGCTCCGGTCGATGCTGGCCGACCCCGACCCCCGCACCGCCGTCATCGGTGCCTACGCCCGACTGCTGGCTGCCCTCGAGGAGGTCGGGTTCCCCCGCCGGGCCGAGGAGGCACCCCACGAGCACCTGTGGCGCAGCCTCGGACCGCTGGGGGTGCGCCGGGCGCCCGTGCACCGCCTGGCCGAGCTGTTCGTGCGGGCCCGGTTCACCCCCCACCCGGTCACCGTCGAGCACCGGCAGGCGGCCATCGCCGCGCTCGCCGACGCCGTCGCCGACCTGCGCCTCCAGGCCCGCGACGTCGACGTCCTCGCCGGGTCGGGCGGGCCCCGATGATCCGGCGCCTCGGCTCGGCGGCGCTGGCCGCCGCGGCCCTCGCCGGTGCGGTCGCCGCCGTCGTGCCCCAGCACGGTGCCAGCCTCGCCCTGCTGGCCGGCGGGACCGTCGTGGTCGTCGCAGCCGTGTTCGTCCTCGTCCTGGCCGGACCCCTCGTCACCGCCGGGCCGTCCCGCACCGTCCTGGACATCGAGCCCTCCGCCGGCGCGCCGGCCCTCGAGCCGCACGGGCTGAGCGACGCCCGTCGCGACGTCGCGGCCCGGACCGCGCCCGGTTCGGTCCCGGCCGCGGTCGCGGACCGTCTCGCCGCCGCCGGCATCCGAGCGACCGTCGGGGCCGACGGAAGGTCCGATCCGGCCGCCGTCGCGGCGATCGTCCACCGCCTGCTCGACGGCGAGCACCTCGCACCCGATGGAGGACCCCGATGACGACCATCGACGACCCACCACCCGCGGCCGGCCCCACCGAGGCCCGGACCGACTCGGCGGTGGCGCTGGCCGGACGAATCGTCCACGAGGTGGAGCGCGCCGTCATCGGCAAGCGGGACGTGGTCGACCTCGTCCTCGCCTCCGTGCTGGCCGGCGGGCACGTGCTGCTCGAGGACGTGCCGGGCGTGGCCAAGACGCTGCTGGCCCGGAGCATGGCCACCGCGTGCGGCCTCGGCTTCTCCCGGATCCAGTTCACCCCCGACGTCCTCCCCTCGGACATCACCGGCTCGCTGGTGCTGGACCTCGGCACGCGGGCCCCGACCTTCCGGCCCGGCCCCGTCTTCACCGACGTGCTGCTCGCCGACGAGGTGAACCGGGCGCCGGCCAAGTCGCAGGCCGCGCTGCTCGAGGCCATGCAGGAGGGCCAGGTCACCGTGGACGGCACCGCCCATCCGCTCGGCCGTCCCTTCGCCGTCATCGCCACCCAGAACCCGATCGAGGCCGAGGGCACCTACCCGCTACCCGAGGCCCAGCTCGACCGGTTCCTGGTTCGGGTCGCCCTCGGGTACCCGAGCGAGCAGGACGAGCTGGCCATCCTCGACGGCCGCCTGACCCGCCGACGACCCGAGGTGGAGCTGGCGCCCGTCGTGTCCCGCCAGACCTTCGTCTCCATGCAGGCCGCAGTGGAGGACGTGCACGTCGACGACTCCCTCGTCGCCTACGCGCTCTCCCTGGTGCGCGCCACCCGGGACGAGCCCGACATCGCCATCGGCGCCAGCCCGCGCGGCTCGCTGGCGCTGGTCACCCTGGCCCGGGCGTGGGCGCTCGTGCGCGGGCGCGACTACGTGGGGCCCGACGACCTGCGTGCCCTCGCCGTGCCCACGCTGAGCCACCGCATCACCCTGGACGACGACGCCTGGGTGCGCGGCACCCTGGCCGACGAGGTGGTCCGCCGGGTGATCGACCGGGTGCCCGCCCCGACCTGGTCGTGAGCACGGCCCGGCGCGGTCGGCGCACGCCACGGCACGGCCTGGCGGCGGTGGCCGAGTCGGTGGTCTCGGCCGACGCCCGGTTGGGGCCCTACGTCGTCCTCGCCGCCACCGGCGTCGTCCTCTCCGTCGTCACCGGGCAGGTCGCCCATGCCGCGGTCGCCGTGCCGGCCGCGGTGCTCGTGGTGTGGCGGGCCCGGCACGGCCGCGCGCCCGGCATCGTGGTGACCGTCCGGGAGCCGCCGGCCCGTGTCCTCGAGGGGAGCCGGTGGGAGCTGGTGGTGGACCTGGTCTGGTCGGGACGGGCATCGGTCGACGTCGTGCACGTCGGCATGGCCGGCCACGTGGTGCACGGGCCGTCGGGGACCGCCATCGACGCGGTCGGAGGGGGTCGGTTGCGGGTGGCTCTGGAGGCCACCCGGTGGGGGCGGCACGGGCTGGGCCAGGTCGCGATCCGCGCCCGCCGCCCGGACGGCATGCTCGTCCACGACCTGGTCGTCGACCTCCCCGGCGTCGTGCGGGTGCTGCCCGCCGCCAGCCGGCTCGACGCGCTGCTCCACCCGGCCCGGCCCCGTGCGGCCGCCGGCGCCCACCCCGCCCCCGCCCGCGGCCCGGGCACCGACTTCGCCGACCTGCGCCCCTACGTGCCGGGCGACCGCCTGCGCGACCTCTCGTGGGCGGCGTCGGCCCGCAGCGAGGAGCCCTGGGTGGTCGTGCACCACCCGGAGCGGACCGGGACCGTGGTCCTGCTCCTCGACGGCTTCGTGGAGGCCGGTGTGCCCGACGGGGCGCTCGACCGGGCGGCTCGCGTGGTCTGGTCGGTGGCCCGCCACCACCTCGCCAACGGCGACCGCGTCGGCCTCGTCGCCGCCGGCCCCACGCCCCGGTGGCTGCCGCCCGTGGCCGGCCGCCGGGCCCGGTGGGAGGTGCTGGACGCGCTGCTCCGGGCCGAGGCCGTCACCGCCGGGCGAACGCCGCGGGGCCGGTCCGCCTCGAGCGCCCGGCGCCAGGACGAGGCGGTGCCGGCCGATGCGTTCGTCATCGGCGTGAGCCCGCTCCAGTCCGATGCCTTCGTCGCCGCCGTGGCCCACCACCGACGCCTCGGCCGTCCGACCGCGGTCGTCGCGGTCGAGCTCGCCGACCTCCTGCCGCCGGCCCCCGACCACGTCGAACGCGCCGCCCGGCGCCTCTGGCGCCTCGAGGGCGACGTCCGCCGGGCGAAGCTGTCCCGTGCCGGCGTCCGGACGCTGCTCGTCGCCGACGACGTCACGCCCGCCATCCGGGCGCTGTCCTCGCTGCCGCACCGCTCGGCGCGGCTCTCGGCATGAGCGCGGCCCGCACCGCCCGGGTGGTCGGCCTCCTCTGCGGCCTGGCCGTGCTCGCGCTGGCCGGGTCGACGCTGGGCGGCTGGTGGTGGCTGGCCGCCGCGCTCGGCGCAGCCGGGGCCCTCACGGGTCGGCCCGGAGGCCTGGCCCACGCCGTCGCGACGCTGACCCTCGCCGGCGCCGCCCCGTCCGCCGACGCCACCTGGCTGGTGCCGCTGCTCGTCCTCGGCGTGGTCGCCACCGTCGAGACCGCCGCCCTGCCGGCCCGGATCGACCGGGTCCGGACGTCGGTGCCCGTCCGCCCGGCCCTCGTGGCGCCGGTCGTCGCCGCCGGCTGCGCCGTCGCCGTCCTCACCCTGTCGACCCTCGCCCCGGCCTTCGCCGTCCCCGTGGCCCTGGCCGGCGTGCTCGCCGCCACGGCCCTCCTCACCACGCTGCGCGCCTGACCCGGCGGGGGGTTCCCGTTGCGTCGACGCAACGCAGGGCACCCGGAAGGCTCAGCGTCGCAACCTGGCCTGTCCTGTTGCGTCAGCGCGACGCCATGCACCCGGAACCGACGGTCAACCTTCGGCGAGCGTCGTCTCGATCGACAGCGCCGAACCCTCGACGGTCTCGAGGGACTGCACCCGTCCGGCGTCGATGACGTCGGCGCGGACCCGCTCGAGGGCGGCGAGGCGCTCGGGGGTGTCGGTGACCGTGGCGGTGACGACCTCGGTGCGCATGGAGACCTTGGCGTCGGACTTCGCCTTGCGCAGCAGCGACAGGACCTCGCCGGCGACGGCAGCCGACAGGGCGGCGTCGGCGTCGGCGCCGCCGGCGGCCGTGCGCAGGTCGTCGGCGACGGGCCACGCGGACCGGTGGATCGAGCCCTCCTGCCACCACGACCAGACCTCTTCGGTGGTGTAGGGCAGGAACGGGGCGAACAGCTTCAGCAGCGTCTCGAGCGCGAGGCGCAGGGCGACCTTGGCCGAATCGGCGGCGGCGTCGTCGCCGTAGGCCCGGCCCTTCACCAGCTCGAGGTGGTCGTCGGTGAAGGTCCAGAAGTAGGTCTCGGTGCGCTCGAGGGCCCGGGCGTAGTCGTAGTCGTCGAAGACCCGGGTGGCCTCGTCGACGAGGTCGGCCAGCGACAGCAGCATGGCCTTGTCGAGGGCCTCGGTGACCGTCGCACCCTCCGATGGCTCGCCGATGCCGAGGGCGAACTTCGACGCGTTGAGCAGCTTGATGGCCAGGCGCCGGCCGATCTTCATCTGCCCCTTGTCGTTGGCGACGTCGCGCCCGGGACCGCCACCGCAGGCCCAGTAGCGAACCGCGTCGGCGCCGAACTCGGCCAGCAGGTCGAAGGGGCCCTCGGCCGCGTTGTCCTTGGACTTGGACAGCTTCTTGCGGTCGGGGTCGACGACGAAGCCGGAGATGGCGGCGTGCCGGAAGGGCAGGTCGTCGAACAGCTCGTGGGCCTTCACGACCGTCGAGAACAGCCAGGTGCGGATGATGTCGTGGGCCTGCGGTCGCAGGTCCATGGGGTACACCCGCTCGAACAGATCGGGGTCCTCCTCCCACTTCGCCGCGATCTGGGGCGACATCGACGACGTGTTCCACGTGTCCATGACGTCGGGATCGGCGGCGAAGCCACCGGGCTGGTTGCGCTGGGACTCGTCGTAGCCCGGCGGGACCATCGTGGTGGGGTCGACCGGGAGCATGTCCTCGGTGGCGACGATGGGGGAGAGGTATCCGACGAGGCCCTCGTCGTCGATCGGGTACCAGATCGGGAACGGCACGCCGAAGAAGCGCTGGCGGGTGATGTTCCAGTCGCCCTGGAGGCCGTTGGCCCAGTCCTCGAAGCGGACCCGCATGTACTCGGGGTGGAAGGCCAGGCCCTTGGCCCGATCGATGATCTCCGCGGCCGGCGGGTACCGGATGAACCACTGGTTGGAGGTGACGATCTCCAGCGGCTTCTTGCCGTTCTCCCAGAACTTCACCGGATGGGTGATGGGGCGGGGATCGCCCTCCATGGCGCCGGCGGCGGCGAGCAGCTCGACGATGTTCTTCTGGGCGGTGAAGACGGTCTTGCCGGCCAGCTCGGCGTAGGCCTCGTTGGCTGCCACCGGGTCGGTGGAGACCCACACGTCGCCCTCGTGCTCGGGCGAGCCCGTCCACGTGAGGTCCCGCTCGAAGCGGCCGTCGTGGCGGATCACGGGGCGGATGGGCAGACCGAGCTCGCGCCACCAGATCACGTCGGTGGTGTCACCGAAGGTGCAGATCATGGCGATGCCGGTGCCCTTGTCGGGCTGGGCCAGATCGTGGGCGAGGATCGGGACCTCGACCCCGAACAGCGGCGTCACCGCGGTGCGGCCGAACAGCGGCTGGTAGCGCTCGTCGTCGGGGTGGGCGACCATGGCGACGCAGGCCGGCAGGAGCTCGGGGCGGGTGGTGTCGATCCACACGACGTCGCCGTCGGGGCCGCCGCCGCCCGGCAACCCGAACGCCAGCTTGTGGTAGGCGCCAGGCAGCTCCCGGTCCTCGAGCTCGGCCTGGGCCACGGCGGTCTGCATGTCGACGTCCCACAGCGTCGGGGCACCGGACCGGTAGGCCACGTCCCGCTCGAACAGGCGCAGGAACGCCTTTTGCGAGATGCGGGTCGCGGTCGGACCGATCGTGGTGTACGTCTGGTCCCAGTCCACGGAAAGGCCGACGGTGGCCCACAGCTCGTGGTACTCGTCCTCCATCTCCTTCACGACCTGCTCGCACAGCTCGACGAAGTTGGGCCGCGAGATCCGCACCGGATCCTTGGGCAGCTTGCCCTTGGCGTCGGGCTGGGGCGGCGTGAAGTCGGGGTCGTAGGGCAGGGAGGGATCGCAGAGCGTGGCGGTGAGCATCTGCACCCGGCGCTCGACGTTCAGGCCGTTGTCGTCCCAGCCCATCGGATAGAACACTTCACGCCCCCGCATGCGCTGGTACCGGGCGATCGTGTCGGTGTGGGTGTACGACATGACGTGGCCGATGTGCAGGGCGCCGGACACCGTCGGCGGCGGGGTGTCGATCGAGTACACGTCGTCGCGGGTCTTGGTCCGGTCGAACCGGTAGGTGCCCTGCTCGTCCCAGATCGCCCGCCACTTGGCCTCGAGCCCGTCGATCGTCGGCCTGTCGGGGATGGTGCTCACGGGCGCCGAGGGTACCGGCGGCCTTCCGGTCGCCCCGAAAACGAGAATCGCTGCGGAAGCGCCCCGGGAACCGGGGGCTTCTCGCAGCGATTCTCCCGCTCGGGAGGTTCGCTCAGGCGGCGAGGAACTCGGCCCGGACGGCGATGGCGAACACGTCGAGCCACGGCTCGCCCCGGTCGTCCTCCCCGTCGAGGAGGTAGGCCGGCACCAGGTAGGTCTCGGTTCCGTCGACGTTGCCGACCAGGGTGTAGGAGAGCTCGCCGCTGTGCAGGGTCACCGTGAGGGGCCCAACGTCGCCCTCCTCCACCGGCATGATCGACACCTCGCCGGGCGCCGGTTCGGCAACGTCGGTCGTGGCCGTGTCGGTCGGCACGCCGGGGTCGCTGCCCGCGGAACCGGTGGTCCCGCCGACGGCGGCGGGGTCGGTCTGCACGTCGGGCTCGATGGCCGGCTCGGGCGAGCCCTGGCCCTGGCCGCTGCTCTGCTCGTTGAGGCGGTCGATGGCGACCCGGGTGGTGTCCAGCGGGTACTCGCCGACGTCCTCGAGCGAACCGAGGGCGCCGCCGGCGTCGAGCACCTGCCCGCCGGCCGCGACCGTGCCGTAGACGGACCAGCCGGGGATGGGTGTGCCGTCGAGCGCGAGCTCGATGCTCACCGACCACGTGGTGATGTTGTCGTAGGCGGTGACCCGGGCGCCGGTCAGGTCGAGACCGGCGGCCTCGGCGACGGCCCGGATGATCGCCTCGGCATCGGCCTGCGACGGCAGGTCGGCCGGGCGCTCGGGCTCCGGCATCGGCGCCGGCTCCTCGCAGACGGCGTCGGGGCCGGCCGCGCAGCCGCTCGAGACCGCGACGTCGGACCCGGGCTGGGGCTGGCCCGACGTGTACCACCAGGAGGCGCCGTAGCGGCTGACCGACGCCTCGCCGGCGGAGATCATGCGCTGCTGGCCGTCCGCGTCGGTGACCTCACCCTCGATGCCGAAGTGCTCGGCCAGCGCCCGCAGGTCATCGTCGTCGGCGACCAGGCGGTACACGGGAGCCGAGCCGCCGAGGTCGGGCAGCTCGTCGGCCGCCACGTACCGGGCCCACGCCATCATCGACATGCCGGCCATGTCGTCGATGGCCGCGTCGGCCGACTCGGCCACCCGCTCGCCGCCGCCGGAGGCCGCGGGAGCCGGGGCCGATGCGTTCAGGTCGAGGCGGGGCGGATCGTCGTCCCCGCCGGTTGCGACGAGGGCGACGCCCCCGACGAGGACCGCGGCGGCGACCGCGGCCGCGGCGAGCAGCACCGGGCGTCGACGGCCCGCTGCGGAGGTGGTGGTCTCAGTCATGCCGATCCGACGTCGCGAGACGACGTCCGGTTCCCGGCGCGACCAGACCACTTCTCCCTGGGTGGCCGGCCGGGGCGTCGGTACCCTCGGCGCCGTGCTGCACCTGTTCGACACCGCGAGGGGAACCGCCGTCCCCTTCGAGCCCTCCACGCCGGGGAAGGCCTCGATCTACGCGTGCGGGCCCACGGTGTACGGCCCGCCCCACCTCGGCCACGGCCGGAACCAGGTGTCCTACGACCTGTTGCGGCGCTACCTCGCATGGTCCGGGTACGAGGTCACCTTCGTGTCGAACGTGACCGACATCGACGACAAGATCATCGAGCGCGCCAACCGCGAGGGCCGGCCCTGGCAGCAGATCACCCAGCGCTGCGAGGACGTCTGGTTCGACGCCATGGACCGGCTCGGCATCCTGCGTCCCGACCACACGCCCCACGCCACCGGCTACGTCGACGAGATGGTGGCCCTCATCGGGCGGCTGCTCGACCGGGACGTCGCCTACGCGACGTCGGACGGCGTCTACCTCGACGTGTCGAAGGTCGAGGGCTACGGGTTGCTGGCCCACGGCGACCTCGACCAGCTGCGCAGCGGGACCCGCGTGGAGGCCAACGAGGAGAAGCGCTCACCGCTCGACTTCGCCCTCTGGAAGCTGGCCAAGGCGGGCGAGCCGTCGTGGCCGGCGCCCTTCGGCGACGGCCGCCCCGGCTGGCACACCGAGTGCGTGGTGATGAGTCTCGACCTGCTCGGCGAGGGCTTCGACATCCACGCCGGCGGTTCCGACCTGCAGTTCCCGCACCACGAGAACGAGCGGGCCCAGGCGGTGGCCGAGGGCAAGCGCTTCGCCAGAGCGTGGTTCCACCACGGCATGGTCGAGATCGACGGCGAGAAGATGTCGAAGTCGCTCGGCAACGTCGAGAACCTCCTCGATCTGATGGAGGCCTACGACCCCAGGGCCTTCCGGCTGCTGGTGCTGCGGGCCCACTACCGCTCGCCGATCGACGTGAGCGACGACGCCATGCGCGACGCCGAGGCAGCGCTGGCCAAGCTCGACTCCTTCGCCCGCCGCTTCACCGATCGGGCCGCCGGCGTCGAACCCGACGCCCAGGTCATCGAGCGGTTCCGGACCGCGATGGACGACGACCTGAAGACGCCCACCGGCGTGGCCACGCTGTTCGAGGCCGTCCGGCGCGCCAACGACGCCGACGATCTCTCCGCGGCTGCGGCCGCGATCGAGATCGCCGGCGTGCTCGGCCTCGAGCTGCGGGGACGTGCGGCCGAGGTCCCCGACGACGTGCTCGCACGCGCCACCGCCCGGGACGAAGCCCGGGCGGCGAAGGACTGGGCGGCGGCCGATCAGATCCGTGATGCGCTCACCGCGGAGGGCTGGATCGTGGAGGACACCGCCGAGGGAACGAGGGTCCGCCCGGCCTGATGCCGGTGGACCCCAGGCATCAGAGGCCGATGCCCTCGATGATCTCGTTGACGCCGGAGGTGATGGGCGTCAACGCATCGAGCACCGGGCTGACGGCGTCGGTGACGGGGTCGACAACGGTGTTGACGATCTCCTCGACCGGATCGATCACCGGGTCGAGCTCGTCTCGCGTGTCGATCACGATCGGCGCCTGACCGGCGTCGGGATCGAGGTCGACGCTGATCGGGCCGACCACGACCGCGGTGTTCTCACCGAGATCCACGTCGACGGGAAGCTGGCCGGGAGAGGGCGACTCCGCCGCCGGGGTGGCCGGCGCACTTGGGCCGGCGGGCCCCGTCGGGTCGGTCGCGGCTGCGGGGGCCGCCACCTCGGTGCGGACACCGCCCGGGCGCGGGGTCGGGCTGCTCGTGGTCAGGGGACGGCTGCCCCGCACCGGCACAGGGTCCTCGAGCACGGGGAGGGCCAGCGACGTGAGGTCGATGGGTCGGGGGGCGTCGATGTCGGCCACCAGCGGAGCGAGGGGGGATGCGACCGGGTCGTCGCCGCCGCCGGTGCCGAACAGGGCGGCGCCGAGCACGCCGACGGCGGCGGCGAACGCGCTCGCACCGGCGAGGATCTTCTCGGTCCGGGGGGACAGGCCGGTGGAGGAGGTGGTGGCGAGTGCCGAGGACCACGCGGCGCGGGCCCTGTCGCGGAGGTCGGCGGGTGCAGGGACGGCCAGGGCAGCGAGCTCGGCGGGGAGGGCGATGACCGCGGCGAGCCGCGTCGTGCAGCTGGTGCAGTGGGTGAGGTGGCGCTCCAGGTTGGCCTGGTCGGCGTCGGTGAGCGTGCCGTCGGCCAGGGCGCCGAGTCGGCTGGTGGCGCGGGCGCAGTCACGATCACCGGCGGTGGAGGCGTGGGCGTGCAGGTAGCGCTCACGAAGGCCTCGACGGGCTCGGACGGCGAGCTGATCGACGGCGTCGGCGGTGAGCTCGACCACGGGGGCCACCGTCGTGGCGTCGAGGCCTTCGGCATCGCGGAGCCACAGCACGCTGCGCCAGCGCTCGGGCAGCCCGTGGAACGAGCCGGCCACGAACGGGTCGGCCTCTTCGGCGGCGACCGGCGCGCTGATCGCGTCGCGGCCCCGCCGGACGTCGAGCGCCGCGTTGCGGGTGGCGGTGGCCAGCGCGACGGGATGGGACGCCTGGGGGCGCCCTGCCCGCACCGCGGTGAAGGTCGCACCGGTGCCCTCGACGACGGCGGCGGCCGCGTCCGCGGGGCAGCCGGTGATGGCCAGCGCGAGGCGCCAGGCGATCGGGGCGTGGCGGCGGTGCAGCTCGTCGAAGGACGGGGCGTCCCCGCCCGCCGCCGCGCTGACCAGGCTGTGGTCGCTCGCCGTGTGGATGTCCGTCGTGCGTGTCATGTCGCCCCCGCCGGTCGTGAAGGTGGTCCGGGCCGAGGCTTCGCTCCCGCAGCCGTGCTGTCCTTCCGATGATCCTCCTTCGTCACCGAATCGCAGTGCAGGGTCGGACAAACCGGTCAGATCGGTACGGTCGGGGGTTTGCGGGCCCGGGATGGCACCGGTTTCGCCCCGGGGGTTACCTCTCGGTAACTTCGCCGTCGCGGTGCCCGACGGGGCGCCGGACCGATCTCCCAGCTCCCCGGAGGGACCCCGATGGCCGAGTTCTCGCTGCAGCTCACCGACGACCAGATCCAGGTCCGCGAGTGGATCCACGGGTTCGCCGCCGACGTCCTGCGCCCCAACGGCCAGGAGTGGGACGACAAGGAGGAGTTCCCGTGGCCGATCGTCCAGGAGGCGGCCAAGATCGGCCTGTACGGCTTCGACTTCTTCGCCAACATGTCGATGGCCGACCCCACGGGCCTGACCATGCCCATCGCCCTCGAGGAGCTCTTCTGGGGTGACGCCGGCATCGCACTGTCGATCTTCGGCTCCGGCCTCGCTGCCGCCGGCATCGCCGGAAACGGCACCCCCGAACAGGTCATGGAGTGGGTGCCGCAGTGCTTCGGTGACGAGAACGACCTGAAGATCGCCGCCTACTGCGTGTCCGAGCCCGACGCCGGCTCCGACGTCAGCTCGCTGCGCACCCGGGCCGAGTACGACGAGGCCAAGGACGAGTGGGTCCTGAACGGCACCAAGGCGTGGGCCACCAACGGCGGCATCGCCCACCTGCACGTGGTCACCGCCACGGTGGACCCGTCGCTCGGCTCCCGCGGCCAGGCCAGCTTTGTCGTCCCCGAGGGCACCGCCGGCCTCGAGCAGGGCCAGAAGTACAAGAAGCACGGCATCAAGGCCAGCCACACCGCCGAGGTGGTCCTCACCGACTGCCGCATCCCCGGCCGCATGCTCCTCGGCGGCAAGGAGAAGCTCGACGCCAAGCTGGCCAAGGCGCGGGAGGGAGCCAAGACCGGCGAGAAGCAGCCGGCCATGGCCACCTTCGAGGCCACCCGGCCCGCCGTCGCGTCCATGGCCGTCGGCATCGCCCGGGCCGCGTACGAGATCGCCCTCGAGTACGCCCACGACCGCGAGGCGTTCGGCAAGCCGATCTTCGAGAACCAGGCGATCGCCTTCATGCTCGCCGACATGAAGACCGAGATCGACGCCTCGCGCCTGCTGGTCTGGCGGGCCGCGTGGCTGTCCCGGAACGGCGGTGGCTACAAGTACGCCGAGGGCAGCCAGTCCAAGCTCAAGGCCGGCCGGACGGCTACCTGGGTCACCGAGCGGGCCATCCAGATCCTCGGCGGCTACGGCTACACCCGTGAGTACGACGTCGAGCGCATGCACCGCGACGCCAAGATCATGGACATCTTCGAGGGTACCGAGCAGATCCAGCAGGGCATCGTCGCCCGCGCCATCTCCGAGGGCCGCATCGACCCGCTGCGATAGGGCAGCTGACCTGCGGTTTCTCGTGATCTGAGTTGTCGAGAGGGCCGGCCCGCGGGTCGGCCCTCTTGCCGTTTTCGAGGATCTCGGCAAGATCATGAAACGACGCAAGAAGTGAGGGTTCGTTTGGAGCAACGCGGCAAGAAGTCGGGATGCGCGTGTCCGGGGACCGAGTGTCGATCGGGGGTCGAGCCGCTATCTTGACTGTCCGGGACTTGTACGGCACTCTGGTGGAGTCTGAGGAGGCACCATGGCAACACGAACGGAACGGGTCGAGGCTCGTATCGCTCCTGAAGATCACAGCCGTCTGAAGGTGGCTGCTGACCTCGCGCACACGTCGGTCAGCTCGTTCCTCGTTGCCGCGGGTTCGGAGAAGGCCGAGCGTTTGATCGCCGAGCACAACGCCACGGTCGTGGCGGCAGAATTCTTCGACGAGTTGCTCGCAGCGCTCGATGCGCCGCCGGTCGCAAACCCCGCTCTCTCCAAGGCAGCGGCACGACGCGACGAGGTCGTGAAGCGTTCGTAGGTGTTCTTCGCAGAACCACTACGCGAAGACCACGACCTCTCGTCGTTCTCCTCGGGCAATGACGAACTCGACGACTGGCTGCACGACAGCGCCTGGAACGCCACCCGCGCCGGCACGGCTCGGACGCAGCTCTGGCTCGACGCCGACGGGGCAGTCGTCGCGTACTACGCCAGCGCTCCGCATCTGATCAGCAGGGACGAGTTGCCCAACAAGGTCGGCAGGGGAGCTCCTCCAGTCGTGCCCGGGTACCTCCTCGCCAAGCGCGCCTTGTCGGCAGAGCTGCAAGGTCAGCCGGACCGGTACGGGTCGGTCCTGCTCGTCGACGCGCTGGCGTGGGTGCTCGAGGCGGCCCGCCAGGCCGGCGGCAAGGTGGTGCTCGTAGACGCCATCGATGACGCCGCCGTCGGGTACTACGAGCACCACGGCTTCAAGCCGACCCCAGTTGACCGTCGTCTCTACATGAAGTTCAGCGATGTCGCAGCGTCGCTCGGCGTGTCTTGGCCGTGAGCTGATCGCTTGGCCGTATGCGCTACCGAGCGCACAGGCTCGGGTGGATCCGGATCATCGATCTGCCCTGCACGCGCAACACCCGGCGACTCACCGTCCGGAGAGCTAGCTCCGCCTCCTCGCCGTCCAGAACCTCGTCCAGCACATCGTTGATGATCGCCAACACCGGATGGGCGGCTACGCCGATCGGGCGCGGCAGCTCGCGTACGTCCTGTTCCAGAAGGCGACGGACAAGGGGTGGGCCGACGAGGCCGGCGCCTACAACGGATTGAGGAGCTCGCCGCCTCGCGCTTCGACGGGCTCGCCGACCTGCTCGCCGCGAGCGAGATCGGCCGCCGGCGCCCCGACCGCGTTCGTGCCCGCCAGCTCACTGCGAACTTGGGCAAGGCGGACGAGCAGCGCGAGCGACAGTGCGCCGCCCTCCAACGGTGCGGGGGAGCGGCTCGGTCGGGCCCAGGAGGAGGTCGACGGGCGCAGCGCCGAGGTCCGGGAGCTGGAGGGCCGGCGCGACGAGCTTCAGGCCGACATCGACGAGGCAGACCACTGACGCCTGCTCCGATCGGGTCGGGCGTCCATTCCCACCCCGAGGGCTCCGGGTTGTTGGCCGCCGAGACCCGATCGGTTCACCTGTGGTCCAGCTGGGTCGGACCTGCCGGCAAGGTCGTCTCCGTACGGTCCGGCAGGAACGGGGAGGTGACGGGTGCGCAAGTACTTCCATGACGAGCTCGAACAGCTGCGCCTCCAGGTCGAGCTGATGGGGGTGAAGGTCGATCACAACCTGGAGCGCACCCGCCAGGTCCTCCTCCACGGTGACCTCCGGGCCGCGGCGGCGGCGCTGCAGGGCGACGACGAGATCGACGCCATGAACGTCAGCCTCACGGCTCGCTGCTACGACCTCCTCGCACGCGAGAACCCGGTCGCGTCGGACCTCCGCTTCATCGTGTCGGTGCTGCGGATCCTGTCCGAGCTGGAGCGGGTCGGGGACCTCGCCCTCCGGGTCGTGAAGCTCAACCCCGAGCGGGACCGGTGGGCCGGGCACGAGCCGACGTTCGACATCCTGGTCTCGATGGGCGACACCGCCATCGACGCCTACCGCGACGCGCTGCGGGCGTGGGCCGCGCAGGACGTGGACCTCGCCACGGCCCTGGCCACGCGGGTCCGGATGATGGACGTCCACTACGAGTCACTGATGGCCGAGCTGCTCCGGCTCTCCGGACCCGGTGCCGTCCCCATCGCCACGGCCACGCTGATCGCGGGGCGGTCCCTCGAGCGCATCGCCGACCATTCAGCCATCATCGGCGCACGGCTCCGCTACATGCTCACCGGGGATCCCGACCACCTGACCGCCGAGGTTCGCTGACCGCTACCCCGGTCGGTCACCGTCGGCTGATCCCTCACCCGGCTCGCCGTCGAGAGTGGCGTGCACGTCGATGCGCACCTGGGCCGTGCCGGGGTTGGCCTCGACCGCCCGGCCGAGGAGGTGGCCGCCGAGGGGGTTGGTGAGGGCCACCAGCGCGATGGCCAGGCCGATGCGCAGTCCGTCGCCGGCCGGCAGCTGCACGGCGGCCCCGAGGACGACGAGGATCATCCCGAGGGTCGTGGCCTTGGTGGCGGCGTGCACGCGGGCCAGCGAGTCGCCGAGGCGGGCGACGCCGAGCCCGGCGAGCAGGAACCACGTGGCGCCGAGGACCATGAGGACGTCGCCGACCACCGTCATCGTCAGGCCCCCCGCCGCTCGATGAAGCGGGCGACGATGCCCGTGCCGACGAAGGCGATGATGGCCAGCAGGACGGCGGCGTCGGCGAAGCGGGCGTCGCCCAGGCGGACGGCATCGAGGGCGATGGCGCCGATGGCGATGATGACCAGGCCGTCCACCGCCACCACCCGGTCCACGATGGAGGGGCCGCGCACGGCCCTCGACGAGAACAGCACCGCAGCAGCGACGAGCAGGACGGTGGTGAGCACGGTCATCGGGCGGTGGCTCCCCGGTCGGAGGACGTGACGTGGACGAGGGCGGTGCTGACGAGGCGGTGGAGCTCCTGGATCTCGGCCCGGGCCTGGTCGACGTCGCGGAGGTGGAGCACGTGGATGACCAGCGTCGACGTGTCGGCGTCGAGGCCGAGCGTCATCGTCCCGGGGGTCAGGGTGATGCTGTTGGCGATGACGGTGAGCACCAGCTCAGACGACGGTGCCAGGCGCACCTCGAGGAGTCCCGGCTTGGTGTAGTCGGTGGGGGTGAGCACCTCGTAGGCGAGCTGCACGTTGGAGCGCACCAGCGCGACCACCATGTGGCCGAGGTAGCGGAGGAGCGCGAGCGGCCGGACCCGGTGGCGCTCCCGGTGCGTGTGCCCGCGGCGCACGACCCAGGTGAGCGCGACGGCCAGCAGGATGCCGGTGACCAGCGTGGCGAGCGTGGTGCTGCGCCACAGCACCATCCACAGTCCGGTGAGCCAGATGGTGGGCCCGAGGTACGTCACGGCGTGACCCCCAGCGCCGGCAGCATCGTCTCGGCCGCTCGCATGGCGTAGGCCTGGATGGGGCCGGCTCCGAGCGCGATGCCGATGCTGACGACGACCAGCGCACAGGTGACGGCGACCATGGCGAGCGGCAGGCGCTCGCTGGCGACGGCGTTCGGCGTCGGTTCGCCCATGAACGCCCCGACCCAGATCTTGTTCATGGAGATGAGCGTGAGCACGCTGACGGCGAGGCTCACGCCGACGATGGCCCAGCTCGAGCCGGCGACGCCGGCGTCGACGAGCGCGAACTTGGCGACGAAGCCCGAGAACGGCGGCACCCCGGCCAGGCTCAGCGCCGGGAGCAGGAACAGCATCCCGAGGAGCGGCCGGGTGCGCAGCATGCCGTCGACCCGGTCCAGGTGGCCGGTGCCCGCCGCCCGCTCGACGAGGCCGCCGGTGAGGAAGAGCGTCGTCTTCACCACGATGTGGTGGACGATGTACAGGATGGCGGCGGCGAGGCCGGCCACGCTGAGCAGGCCGAGCCCGAAGATCATGTAGCCGATCTGGCTGACGATGTGGAACGACAGGATCCGCTTGATCTCCTGCTGGGTCAGGGCGCCGAAGACACCGACCACCATCGTCAGCCCCGCGATCACCAGCAGGAGCGTGCCGATGGCGGTGTCGTCCGCGCCGATCAGCGTCTGGATGCGGATCATGGCGTACACGCCCACCTTGGTGAGCAGTCCGGCGAACACGGCCGTGACCGCGGTGGGGGCGCTCGGGTAGCTGTCGGGGAGCCAGAAGAAGAGCGGGAAGATGGCGGCCTTCACGCCGAAGACACCGAGGAAGAGCAGCAGCAGGACCCTTCGGAGGTCGGGGTCGACGGTGCGGAGTGCATCGGGCAGCTCGGCCATGTTGACCGTGCCGGTGGCGCGGTAGACGAGGGCGAGCGTGGTCAGGAACAGCACCGACGCCAGGAGGCTGATGACGACGTAGGTGGTGCCGGCCCGCACCTGGGCCAGCCGCCCGCCCAGGGTGAGCAGGACGTAGCTCGAGACGAGCATCACCTCGAAGGCAACGAACAGGTTGAACAGGTCGCCGGTCAGGAACGCCAGGCAGACGCCGGAGACGAGGGTGAGGTACACCGGGTGGAAGCCGACGTGGCGCACCTCCTCGTCGGCCTGGCCGATGGCGTAGACGAGCACGGCGAGCAGCATCCCGACGCTGACCAGGAGCATGACGGCGGTGAACCGATCGGCGCGCAGCGTGATGCCGAGCGGCGCCACCCACCCGCCGGCCTGCGTGACGAGCACGTCGTTGCGGTCGGCCTCCACGACCATGCGCACGGCGAGGCCGAGCAGGGCCGTGAGCGTACCGACGCCGATAATGCGCTGGGCGAGGCGGGACCGGCCCACGACGACCGACCCGGCCGCAGCCAGGAGCGGCAGCACCGCGGGGAGCGCGATCCAGGGCGTCATCGGTTCTTCGCCTCGATCGTGTCGATGTCGATGCCGGAGTACCGGAGGTTCCTTCGCTCGATGTCGGCGTCGGGATCGGACCGCACGCGAACGTCCTCGGGGTCGTCGTGCACGGTGTCGTCCTGGGTGAGCACCCAGCTCCGGTAGGCGAGGGCGAGCAGGAAGCACGTGACGCCGAAGGTGATCACGATGGCGGTCAGCGCGAACGCCTGGGGGAGCGGGTCGAGGAACGACGACGGGTCGTCGCGCCCGTCCACGAACGTCGGCCGTCCCCGCCCACGGGTGGCCACCAGCAGCACCACGTTGGCGCCGTGGCTGAGCAGTGACAGCCCGATGAGCATGCGGGTCAGCTCGCGCTGGAGCACGAGGTAGGTGCCGGTGCCGAACAGGACGGCGGCGAGGGCGGCGAGGACGGTGCTCACCGGTCCTCTTCCGTGCCGCCGGCGCCCGGCCCCGACGGGACCTCGCCCCGGTGCTCGGGGGCCTCGTCGTCACCGAAGGCCTCGAAGACCATGAAGACGAGGCCGATCACGACGGCGGCGACGCCGATGTCGAACACCAGCGCGCTCGTGACCTTGGTCTTCCCGAGGACCGGGATGTCGAGAGCCAGCTTCCAGCTCTGCAGCACGGCGTCGTCGAGCAGGACCGGGACGGTGGCCACGCCCGCAGCGAGCACCAGCCCGGCCCCGAGGATCGTCCACGGTCGGAGGGGGACCAGGCCGCGCACGTCGCGCATGCCGCCGGCCACGTAGACGAGCGCCACCGTCGCGCCGGCGACGAGACCGCCGACGAACCCGCCCCCGGGCCGGTCGTGGCCGACCAGCAGCAGGTGGAGCGCGAAGAGCAGGGCCGACGGCAGGATCAGCCGGGCCGTGACGTCGACGATGACCGACCGGTTCACCGTCGTGCTTCCTTGTCGGTGACGGCCGGGTCGTTGGGGTCCCGCGCCGGCATGGGCGCCAGCCCCACGCGGGGCGGTCGGCGGCCGACCCGGGCCAACGTGGTGACACCCACGGCGGCGACGAGCAGGACCGAGATCTCGCCCAGGGTGTCGAGTCCACGGAAGTCGACCAGGACGACGTTGACCACGTTGCGCCCACCGGCCTCGGGCACCGCCTGCTCGACCGCGAGGTCCGACGCCAGGGTGGCCGGCTCCTCGCCGCTCACCGCCAGCACCAGCACGAACGCGCCGGCGCCGACGGCCGCGCCGACGGCGATGCGCCGGCTCCGACCGGCGCGGTCGTCAGACGGCCCGAACCGACCGGGGAGCTGGCGCAGCACCAGCACGAAGGCGACGATGGTCAGGGTCTCGATGGCGAACTGGGTGAGGGCCAGGTCGGGGGCGCCGTGGGCGACGAACAGCCCGGCCATGCCGTAGCCGACCGCGCCGAGCACGACGACGGCGCCGAGGCGCCGGGGGACGAACACGGTCGCCAGAGCCGCCCCGGCGATGAAGGTGGCCAGCACCAGCTGCACCGGCACGGTGGTGGGGTCGGCGAGGTCGGGGAACGTCAGGGTCGCCCCGGCCAGCACCGCCGGACCGCCGACGACCACGAGCAGGATGATGGCGACGTAGCGGGGGAGCGAGCCGGTCTGGATCCGCGTCGTGGTGCCCCGGGCGAGGTCGAAGAGCCCGTCGAGGCCGGCCTGGAAGGCCCGGTAGCCGTCGATGGGCGGAGCGATGCGCCCGGTGGCCCGGACGAAGGGCTCGGTGGCGCGCCAGAGCAGCACGCCGCCGGCGATGGTGACGAGTGACAGGACGAGGGCGCTGTTCACGCCGTGCCACAGGGCCAGCTCGGACGCGGCCGGGGCGCCCAGGACCCCGCGTGCGGCGCTGTCGACGAGGTCCCCGACGACGGCTGAGGGCACGATGCCGGCGGCGATCGTCAGCGCGCTCAGCACGTAGACGGGGGCGGCGAAGACCCACGACGGGGCCGGCACCTCGGCGTCGTCCCGATCGCTGCGGCGCCAGAACACGGCAGCGAAGCGCAGGCTGTACGCCATCGTCAGCACGGAGCCGGCCACGATGCCGACGATCCCGATCGTGCCCACGGTCCCGCCGTGGTGCAAGAACGCGTCGTAGGCCTCCTCCTTGGCGATGAAGCCGGCCAGCAGCGGGATGCCGGCCATGGAGGCGGCGGTGAGCACGGCGCAGGCCCGGACCAGCGTCCAGCCGGCACCGAGCCGGAGGTGGAGCAGCTCGGTCCGGTCGCGGGTGTGGGCTTGGTGGTCGACGATGCCGACGACGAGGAACAAGGTCGCCTTGAACAGCGCGTGGGCCACCAGCAAGGTGATCCCGGCGATGGTGGCGTCGTCGAAGCCGATGCCGGTCAACACGAACAGGAACCCCAGCTGGCTCACGGTGCCGAAGGCGAGGAGCAGCTTGAGGTCGTCCTGGCGGATGGCGCGCAGGCCGCCGCCGAGCATCGTGACCAGCCCGATGGCGAGCACCACGGGCTGCCACGCGTCGAGGTCGCTGAACGCGGGCGCGAGGCGCACGGCCAGGTAGATGCCCGCCTTCACCATCGTCGCCGAGTGCAGGTACGCGCTCACCGGGGTGGGGGCGACCATGGCCCCAGGGAGCCAGGCGTGGAACGGGTACTGCGCCGACTTCGTCACGATGCCCAGCACCACGAGGCCGAGTCCGACGCCCGCCGCGACCCCACCAGGGGGATCGGCGAGCAGCTCGACCACGGACCACGTGCCGGCCTCCCGGGCCAGGATCACGACGCCGCCGAGCAGGGCCAGGCCCCCGGAGCCGGTGAGGACCAGCGCGTGGGTGGCGGCGGCGCGCGCCGCCGGGTCGGTGTGGCGCTGACCGATGAGCAGCCACGACAGGATCGAGGTGAGCTCCCAGAACAGGTAGAGCACCACGACGTGGTCGGCCGTGACGAGACCGAGCATGGCCCCGGCGAAGAGCACGAGCAGCCCGGCGGTCCGGGCCGCGGTGGCGTTCGGTGCGAAGTACGAGCCCGAGTACACGGTGATGGCCAAGCCGATGCCCGACACCAGCAGGATCATCACGAGCCCGAGACCGTCGACGAAGAGGTCGACGGACAGGCCGAGCCCCGAGACCCATGAGAACGACGCCCGCCACGGCCGGCCGTCCATGACGTCGGGCCCGATCGACGCGGCGAACGCGAGGCCGGCCATGGAGGGCACCGCGGCGAGGGGCGCCGCCCACCGCCGCAGCAGAGGCGCGGCGAGCAGGATGGTGGCCCCGACTGCGAGGTGGAGGGCGAGCGTCGCGATCAACGCGACTCCGCTGTCAGGGCGTGCGGGGTCATCAGGTGCGGCAGGGCTGGCGTCGGCCAGGGACGACGGTGGCACACGGCGCCGTGCCCGCACCAGAGCACCCCCGCGGCGTCACGGTCGCGACCGGTCGTTACCCTCGCCCCACCCGCCCGACGGTCACGGAGGACGAGCATGAACCTGAACCCACCTGGTGAGCACGAGCTGCTCATCTTCTGGGTCGGCCTCGTCGCCGTGGTGGCGCTCGCCCGACTGCTGGGCCTCCTGGCCCGCAAGGTCGGTCAGCCGCCGGTGATCGGCGAGCTGGCGGCGGGCATCGTGCTCGGGCCGTCGGTGCTGGGCCGCCTGGCACCGGACGTCTTCGACTGGCTCTTCCCCGACGACGACGTGCAGACGGCGATGCTCTTCACCGTCTCCTGGCTCGGCGTCGTGTGCCTGCTCGTGGTGACCGGCTACGAGACGGACCTGGCGCTGATCCGCCGCCTCGGCCGCGCCGCCGGCATCGTCTCCACCGGCAGCCTCGTCGTGCCGATGGCCTTCGGGCTCGGCGTCGGCCTCGTCATGCCCGACCTGTTCGTCGGCGGCTCCGGCGACCGCACCGTGTTCGCGCTCTTCCTGGCCGCTGCCCTCTCGATCTCCTCGCTGCCCGTCATCGCCAAGATCCTCGGCGAGATGGGCTTCATGCGGCGCGACTTCGGCCAGCTCACCCTGGCTGCCGGCATGGCCAACGACGTGGTCGGCTGGGTGCTGCTCGGCATCGTCGCCGGCCTCGCCCAGGCCGGTGCCATCGAGGTCGGGTCGATCCTGACCACGCTGGCCGGTCTGGCGGTGTTCTTCGGTCTCGCCTTCACCGTCGGGCAGCGGGCGCTCGACTGGGGTCTCACCCGTCTGCGCGTGGCCCGGGCGCCGGTCCACGCCACCACCGGGCTGGTGCTGCTCTTCGCGCTCGGCGCCGGGGCCATCACCCAGTGGCTGGGCGTCGAGGCCGTGCTCGGTGCCTTCGTCGCCGGCGTGCTGCTCGGACGGAGCCGCTTGCGTGACCACCGCACGATCGAACCGGTCGAGACGATGACCACCACGTTCCTGGCGCCGGTCTTCTTCGCCACCGCCGGGCTGCGCGTCGACCTCGGGCTCCTCGGTGACCCCGAGGTCCTGCTGTGGGCCGGCATCGTCCTGCTCGCGGCCAGCCTGGCCAAGTTCGCCGGCTCGGTGCTCGCGGCCCGCATCGCGGGGTTGCCCGGCCGGGAGGGTGCGGCGCTCGGCATCGGCCTCAACGCCCGGGGTGCCCTCGAGATCGTGATCGCCACGGTGGGACTGTCGCTCGGCGTCCTCAACCAGGCGTCCTACACCGTGATCGTGCTGATGGCGCTGGCCACGTCGATGGCCGCCCCGCCCCTGCTCCGCCGGGTCCTGGCCAACTGGGCCGGCACCGACGAGGAACAGGAGCGCCTCCTGCGGGAGGAGACCCTGGCCAGCAACATCATCGTGCGCAACGAGCCGGTGCTGATCCCCACGCAGGGCGGGATGAACTCGATCATGGCCGCCCAGGTCGTCGACCTGGCGTGGCCGAAGGAGGTCGGGGTCACCCTCGCCACCATCGCTCCCGGTGGTGATCCGCCCGACGTGCGCGTGCTCGAAGACGTGCTGCACCTGCGCTCCGTCGAGCGTCGGCTCCTCGGCGAGGACGACGTGGCCGATGCCATCCTCGAGGAGCTGCGCCTCGGGTACGGCACCGCGGTGGTCGGCACGTCGGCACCCGAGGGGGACCGGGTCCTGTCGCCCCTCGCCGAGGAGCTCGCGCTCCGCAGCCACGTGCCCATCACGGTGGTGCGGCGCGGGCTCGACGTACAGAGCCGGCTGCCACCCGCATACGCCCGGGTCCTGATCCCGGTCACCGGCACCGCGTCGTCGATCGCCTCCCAGGAGGTCGGCCTCGCCATCAGCGGCGCCATCGGCACCGAGGCGATCCTCACCCACGTCGTCCACCACGACCGGCCCGAGGGCGATGACGACGACCTCTCCGGCGGGCGGCGGCCGCGGCGGCCGTGGAGCGGCACCGAAGTGCTGTCCCGGTCCGGTGACAGCACCCGCATCGCCGGCCAGCAGCTGCTCGACGACGCCGCGGCCCGGGCCGCGACGGTGGGGGCCCGGGCGGTCACCGCCATGACCGATGCCGAGTCCACCGCGGCCGGCATCCTCCAGCTGGTCGACCTGCACGAGACCGACCTCGTGATCCTGGGCGCCACGCGCCGCGACGTCGACGGGCGCCTCTTCCTCGGCCACACGGTCGAGCGGCTCCTGCGCCGCTGCGGCGCCACCATGGTCGTCGTCGTCTCACCCCCGTCGGAGCGGGGTACGACCTGACGCATGTCGTCGGATGCCGCGCTGGTGAGCGCCGCCGCGGCCACCGTGGTGCTGGCCGTCCTCCACCTGCTGGTCCCCGCGCTCCGGCGCCGGGTCGGGTCCATGGCCGAAGGAGTGGTCGCGTCGATCGGCGGCGGCATCGCGTCGGCGTACGTGTTCGTCCACCTCCTCCCGGAGCTGGCGGCGGGCAACCTGGAGATCGCCGAGGTGCTGGGCGAGCACGTCGAGGTGAGCGAGCTCCGCGAGGTGCTGATGTTCCTCGTCGCCTTCGTCGGGTTCCTGCTGCTGTACGGCCTCGACCACTGGGCGGAGCGGGCCGAGGGCGGCAGCGGCGTGTTCGCCGTCCACCTCGGCGTGTTCGCCGGCTACAACGCGCTCATCACCTACTCGCTGCCGACCCGCTTCCGCACGGGCGCCGCCGGGGCGGTGCTGTTCGTGGTCGCCATGGCCGTCCACTTCCTCCTCACCGACCGCGGCCTGGCCGAGCACTACCGAGAGCGCTTCACTCGCACGGGTCGGCCCGTGCTGGTGGGTGCGCTCGTCGTCGGCTTCCTACTGGCGTGGGTCTCTGCACCCACGAGCACCGTCGTCGTGAGCGCCATGCTGGCGCTGCTCGGCGGGTTCGTGCTGTACAACGTGTTCAGCGACGAGCTGCCCGGTGACCGACGCCTCCGGTTCCCCGTCTTCGCCGGCTCCGCCACGGGCTACGCCGCCGTGCTGGTCGCGGTGACGGCGGTCGCCTGAGCCCACGCTTGCGCGCCATCGCCCCGAACGGTCCCGTCGGTGCACCTTCCACGGGTGATGCCGATCCACGCCATCTCCCCCCGGGGGTAGGTTCCGGGGCATGGCTGAGATGGTGGAGTTCGCGAGCAACGGCAACGACGCACGGGGCTACCTGGTGCTGCCCGAGACCGGCACCGGCCCGGGGGTGATCGTGGTCCAGGAGTGGTGGGGCCTCGACTCCGGCACCAAGGAGATGGCCGACCGCCTCGCCGCCGCCGGCTTCGTGGCCCTCGCCCCCGACCTGTACCACGGCGAGCTCGCCGCCCACGACGAGATGGATCGGGCCGGCGAGCTCATGCAGAGCCTGCCCATCGACCGCGCCGCCCGCGACATGAGCGGCGCCGTCGACTTCCTCGCCGACCACCCCGCCACCACCGGGAACGGCATCGGTGTCGTCGGCTTCTGCATGGGGGGCATGCTCACCTTCGTGCTGGCCGCCGAACGCCCCGACCGGGTGACGGCGGCCGTGCCGTTCTACGGCTTCCCGCCCATCGAGGGCGGCCCGGCCGACCTGTCCAGGATCGAGGCGTCGATCCAGGGCCACATGGCCGAGCACGACGACTTCTTCCCGCCCGAGCAGGCCGCCGCCCTCGAGGCCCACCTCCTCAGCCTCGGCAAGGACGTGACCATCACGGTCCACGAGGGCACCGGCCACGCCTTCATGGCGCCCCACGACGCCCTCGGCACCAAGGACGACGCCAAGGTCGCCGAGATCTGGCCCAAGGTCACCAAGTTCCTGCACGACAAGCTCGGCTGAACGCTTCAGGGGGGCGGGGCGCCTGCCGATGGAGCCCTCGTGAGCACGTCGCTGCACCCCGTCTGGCTGTCGCACCACCCGGACCACGAGGCCGATCGCTGTGTGCGCATCGGCGGTGCGCACGTGTGCCGGCGGTGCCTGGCCATGTTCGCCGGCTTCGTCCCCGCCGTGGTGCTGCTCCTGTCGCCGTGGCGCGACGACCTCCAGGCCGGCGACGTGGGCCTCGTCCTGGCCCTGACCATCGCTGCCGGGCTGGAGTTCGCCCAAGTGGCCCGAGGGCAGATGGACTACAGCGCCCGGCGGGTGATCGGCCTCAGCCCGTTCGTCGGCATGGTGCTGGCGTGGCTCGGCGTGACGGGCGTGCGTGACGGGCTCGGCCCGGTCCACTTCGTGCTCACCGGCGTCGCCGGCTCGCTGCTCGTGCTGCTGCTCGTGCGCTCCCGCACCCACCAGGGAGCCCTCGTCCAGCAGCCGTAGGCTCGGCCGCCATGGTCGACCCCTCGCCCGCCGGCACCGTCCTCGTCACCGGGGGCGCCGGCTACATCGGCTCCCACACCTGCGTGCAGTTGCTCGACGCCGGCGCCCGGGTCGTGGTGGTCGACAACCTCGACAACGCGTCACCGACCGCCGTCGACCGCGTCCGCGAACTGGCCGGGATCGACGCCGACGACCCGCGCCTCACGTTCCACCGGCTCGACCTGCGCGACGGGGCCGCCATCGAAGAGCTCCTGCGCACCGACCCGGTGGACTCGGTCATCCACTTCGCCGGCCGCAAGGCGGTGGGGGAGTCGGTCGAGCACCCGCTGGCGTACTACGACCACAACCTGGTGGGCACCACGAACCTGGTGAAGGCCATGGCCGGCGCCGGCGTGCGCGACCTCGTGTTCTCCTCCAGCTGCACCGTGTACGGCGAGCCCCAGGAGGTGCCCATCACCGAGGCCGCGCCGGTCGGGGCGATCAACCCCTACGGCCGGACCAAGCTGTTCATCGAGGAGATGCTCCGGGACGTGGCCGCACCGGGCGCCCGCGGCGGGCGCGACCCGTGGCGCATCGTGCTGCTGCGGTACTTCAACCCGGTCGGGGCCCACGCAAGCGGCCGCATCGGTGAGGACCCATCCGGGATCCCGAACAACCTGATGCCGTTCATCATGCAGGTGGCGGTGGGTCGCCACGAGCGGCTCCGGGTCTTCGGCGACGACTACGACACGCCCGACGGCACCTGCATCCGCGACTACATCCACGTCGTCGACCTCGCCGACGCCCACCTGGCCGCCCTGCGCGCCCTGCCGGAGGTGGAGGGCTGCGAGGCGGTCAACGTCGGCACCGGCACGGGCTCCTCCGTGTTCGAGGTGCTGGCCACCGCCGAGCGGGCCGTGGGGCGCCAGATCCCCCACGAGGTCGTCGGGCGCCGGGCGGGTGACGCCCCGTGCGTCTTCGCCGACACGACGCTCGCCACCGAGCTGCTGGGATGGACGCCGACCCGGACCCTCGACGACATGTGCGCCGACCACTGGCGCTGGCAGCGGGAGAACCCCGAGGGGTTCGGGACGGGGCGATCCTGATGACGGGCAGCGGCGACGGCTTCGTCCGGTGCGCCGACGGCCAGGTTCGGTGGGGTCGCTACGGCGCCGCCGGCGTGCTCTTCGTGCACCGGGAGGCAGACGGTGCCCGGGTCCTGCTCCAGAAGCGCTCGCAGTGGGCGCACGAGGGCGGCTCGTGGTCGGTGTCCGGCGGTGCGCTCGACGAAGGCGAGACCCCCGAGGAGGGCGCCCTGCGGGAGGCGAGCGAGGAGGTCGGTGCCGTCCCCGCGCACCGCCTGCTCGGCGAGTACGTGTTCGCACCCGCCGACGACTGGGCCTACACCACCGTCGTGGTCGAGGTCGACGAGCGCTTCGGGTTCAGCGCCAACTTCGAGACCGATGCCGTCGGCTGGTTCCGCCTCGACGAGGTCGACGACCTTCCCGTCCACGCCGGCTTCGCCGCAGCCTGGCCGGCGCTGCGGGCGATCGTCGAGCGGTGATCGGTCACCCGAGGTTGGCGCGGACGTCCTCGGCGCCGAGCCGGCGGGCGTCGGCGGTGTGGTCGTCGACCGCTCGCTGGCTCTCCCGCTCGGCGGCGACCCGCTTCTCGTAGCCGTCGACCTCACGGGCGACGGTGGCAGCGTCCCAGCCGAGGACCTCGGCCATGATCGCGGCCACGACCGGCGCGGCGGCGACGCCGCGATCGGGTGTCTCGATGGACATGCGGGTCCGCCGGGTCAGGACGTCGTTCAGGTGGAGGGCCCCCTCGTGGGTCACCGCGAACCGGGCCTCGACGGCGAGGTAGTCATCGGTGCCGGGGAGGCAGGCGGCCAGGCCGGGGTCGTCGGCGAGCAGGCCCAGCAGGACCGGCAGCTCGGCGCCGTAGCGACCGAGGAGGCGGTCGATGCGCTCGACGGGAAGCCCGGATGACGTGGCCAGCTGGCGGCGGCGGTTCCGCATCGCCTCGAACCCGGTGGCGCCCACCAGGGGCACCGACTCCGTGCACGACGGGGGTGCGCCACCGCCCATGGCCGCCACGGCGGCATCGACGGCGTCGGCCGCCATGACCCGGTAGGTCGTGTACTTGCCGCCTGCCACCGACAGCAGGCCGGGCGCCACGGTGGACACGGCGTGCTCGCGGCTGAGCTCGGACGTGGAGTCGGACTCGCCGTGGAGCAGCGGCCGCAGGCCGGCGTAGACGCCCACGATGTCGCCATGGGTGAGTGCCGGCTGCAGCCACCGGTTGGCCTGTCCCAGCAGGTAGTCGAGGTCGGCGGCGCTGGCCGCCGGGTGGGCGAGATCGAGGTTCCAGTCGGTGTCGGTGGTGCCGACGAGCCAGGAGTCGCCCCACGGGATGACGAAGAGCACCGAGGTCGGGGTCCGGCAGATCAGCCCGGCGCCGGCGTCGATGCGGTCCCGGGGGACCACCAGGTGGACGCCCTTCGACGCCCGGACCCGCAGCGGTGAGCCGCCGGCCATGTCCTGCACCTCGTCGGTCCACACGCCGGTGGCGTTGACCGTCTGGCGGGCCCGGACCGCGATCTCGTCCCCGGACTCGACGTCACGGGCCCGGACGCCGGTGATGCGCTCGCCGTCTCGGAGCAGCCCGATGACCTGCACCGAGGAGGCCACCGCCGCACCGTGGTGGTGAGCGGTCCGCACGAGGGCGAGCGTGTGGCGAGCGTCGTCGACCTGGGCGTCGGAGTAGGTGATGGCGCCGGTCAGCACGTCGCTGCGCAGGGACGGGACGAGGCGTCGGGCGGCGCGCTTGGACAGGTGGCGGTGGCGGGGGAGCGTGCTGGAACCGAGCGCGGCGAGCACGTCGTAGAGGGCGATGCCGGCACCCACGTAGGCCCGCTCCCACACCCGGCGGGTCAGCGGGTAGAGGAACGTCACCGGCCGGGCCAGGTGCGGGCAGAGCCGGTCGACCATCAGGTTCCGCTCGTGCAGCGCCTCGGTCACCAGGCCGAGCTCGAGCTGCTCGAGGTAGCGCAGGCCGCCGTGGAACAGCTTGGAGGAGCGGCTCGACGTGCCGGCGGCGAAGTCGCGCTGCTCGACCAGGGCCACCGACAGCCCACGGGTGGCGGCGTCGAGCGCCACGCCGGCACCGGTCACCCCACCCCCGACCACCACGACGTCGAAGACCTCGTCGCGCATGCGGGCGAGGTCCCGGGCCCGCTGGTGCACGTCCAGCGGAGCCACCGTGTCCACTCCGTCCACCGGGTCTTCCTACCAGCCGACCGGGGCCCGGCCGCAGGCGCCACGGTCCCCGCGCACCCTGCTGGCGCCTGGTCAGCCGGGCTCGACGACCTCGAGCCGTCGCGGCCGGCCCGGGCGGGCTGCGTCCAGCTCGACGGCGAACCTGGTGCCGAGCGCCTCGGCCAGCTCCTCGGGGGAACGGGGGTCGGCGCCGGAGACGAGGAGCTCGCGGGCCGCGAGGCCCCGGGTGTGCTTGGCCATGTGGCTGACGGCGGTGCGCCCGCCCGGGCCGTCCCGGACCACGTGCATGGCGACGGTCCGCTCGGCCACCTCACCGCTCGGCCTCCACGCCGCCACGTAGGTGGAGGAGCGCATGTCCACCACGACACCGCGACCGGCGACCGCCGGCAGGACGCGGTCGAGCTGCTCCCGCCACGCCCGGGCGAGGGGCCCCACGCCGGGCAGGTCCACGTCCATCGACAAGCGGTACGACGGCACCCGGTCGCCGGGGCGCAGCGCACCGAACAGCGCGCTGACCACGACCAGCCGGCGGGCGGCCCGACGCTTCGCCGAGGCGTCGAGGGAGTCGAGACCGAGGGCGTCGTAGAGCACGCCGGTGTACAGGTCGGCGGTGCGCAGGGTCGGTGCCGACCAGAGCTCCACGTTGGCGGCGACCCGCTCGGCGGCGCCTCGGGGAGCACCGAGCACGTCGAGCGCGTCGGCCCGGCCCGACGCCGCGACCAGCGCGTCGACCACCTGCCGGCGTCGCCCGGTCAGCTCCGGGAAGGAGAGCCGGTCGAGGTCGAGCGGGGCGCCCCGGGAGCCGACCGCCTTGCCCTCCGACGGAGGCAGCAGGATCAGCACCACAGGCCGGCGATGGGTGGGACCGTCACGGGCGTGGATCCTCGCCCAGCGCGTGCTGGCGGATCCAGGCGTGCATCGCGATGCCCGACGCCACGCCGGCGTTGATCGACCGTGTCGAGCCGAACATCGCGATCGAGCACACGAGGTCGACGTGGTCGCGGGCCACGTCCGACAGGCCGGGCCCCTCCTGCCCGAACAGCAGCACGCAGCGCTGCGGCAGCGCGGTGCGCTCGAGCGGGACGCTGCCCGGCAGGTTGTCGATGCCCACGATGGGCAGGTCCCGAGCTGCGGCCCACGTTGCCAGCCCGACGACGTCGGGGTGGTGGTGCACGTGCTGGTAGCGGTCGGTCACCATCGCTCCCCGGCGGTTCCAGCGGCGCCGCCCCACGACGTGGACGGCCTCGGCCAGGAACGCGTTGGCGTTGCGCACGACGGTTCCGATGTTGAGGTCGTGGCGGAGGTTCTCGACCGCCACGTGGAACGGGTGCCGCCGGGTGTCGAGGTCGGCGACGATGGCATCGAGGCGCCAGTACCGGTACCGATCGACCACGTTGCGCCGGTCCCCGGCCGCCAGCAGCTCGGGGTCCAGGCGGGGATCGTCGGGCCACGGCCGGGGGTGCGGCCCCACGCCGACCTCCACCTCGTCCGCCGGCTCGGCCGGGTCGGTCACCGGGAGTCGCTGCGGATGCCGCGCAGGCCGCGCCACGCCAGGTCGGCGACCCGGTCGGCCACCTCGTCGGCGTCGAGGTCGAGGTCGTCGCCGAGCCAGTGCCGGGTGGCGCCCTCGGCGATGCCGACGATGCCGTGGGCCAGCAGGACCCGTTCGTGCTCGACGAGGCCGGGCACGGTGATGAGCTCGGCGATCACCTCGGCGATGCTCCGCTCCAGACGTGCCGCCTCCTGGGCGAACTCGGCGTCACGCCGGGTGCCCCCGCCGAACATCAGCTGGTACTCGTCGGGCGACTCGACGACGAAGCGGAAGTAGGCCCGCAGGCCCCGCTGGACCTGCTCGCGCGGTCCGGCCGCGGCACCCGTGGCGTGGTCGATGGAGGCCATCAGCCTCCGGCTCACCAGCTCCAGGAGCTCGAGGTACAGCGCCCGCTTGGAGGTGAAGTGCTGGTACACCACCGGCTTGGTGACGCCGGCGGCCTCGGCGACGTCGTTCATCGACGTCTGGTGGAAGCCGCGGGAGGCGAAGACGTGCAGGGCCACCTCGAGGAGCTGTTCCCGCCGCCGGGCCGCAGGGAGCCGGGAGGACATGGGACGTGGCTACCACCGACGCCGCGGCGCGGGCACATCACCGTGCGCCCGGCGGCCAGATCTCGATGCCGTCGAAGGAAGGAATGGAGGCGACGTCGGGCGAACCCTTGCCCGTGCCCGCCCGCAACAGCGCCCCCGCTGCCACCGCACGCCGCCCGGCCCAGCCCATCCGGCCGCTGCCGGCCCGACGGGCGTCGGCCGACCTGCTGGCCGTGAAGGCCCGCCGTCGCCGGTACCAACAGATCCTGCCGCCCCGCGCCGGCGAGCGCGGCTGGTAGGTCGCGCTACTCGGGACGGCCGAGCGTGGTCCGGCCCTGCTGGCGATCGTCGCGCTCGGCTGCCTTCACGGCGTAGCCGAACACGATGGCCGGGGCGAGGACGGCGGAACCGACGACGATCGAGGCGACGATGCCCGGCGTCACGACGCCTCCGAAGCCGACGACCAGCCCCACCACGAACAGCAAGATGGCGAGCCCGAAGAGGCCGTAGCCGGCCCGCTGGCCCATGCGGACCAGACCGGCGATGCGACGGCGGCGTTCCAGGACGGGGTCGTCGGGATCGGGGTCGGCGGGTTCGGGCACGCCTCGCATCGTCCCACACCGCTCCCACGGCGTCCGTGTGCCACCGACGTCGGGCACCGGCGAGAACGTCACCGACCGCTCGGGCACTGCCTAGCGTCAGGGCGTGGACCCGACCTTCCGAGCCCGAGACCGCACGATCCGCATCGACGGGCCGGCCACGATGGGGATCGTCAACGCCAGCCCCGAGTCCTTCTCCGGTGACGGCGGCACGACGCTCGACCAGCAGGTCGTGCAGGTGGGCGAGCAGTTCTCGGCCGGGGCGATGCTCGTCGATCTGGGCGGGCAGTCGGCCAACACCAAGACGCCCGAGCTGGAGGTCGACGAGGAGATCGGCCGCCTCGTCCCGTTGATCGAGGCCGTCCGGGCCGCCGGGATCGACGGGCTGCTGTCCATCGACACGTACAAGCCCGCGGTGGCCGATGCCTGCCTGCGGGCCGGGGCCGACGTCATCAACGACGTGTCGGCGCTGCACCACGCCGACCTGGCCGACGTGGTGGCGGAGTGGGACGCCGGCTTCGTCCTCATGCACACCGTGGGTCCTCCGAAGGTGAAGGTCCTCGAGCGGGACCTCTACGCCGACGTCGTCGAGGACGTCCTCGACTTCGGGCACCGCACGCTCGACCGCCTGCAGGCGGCCGGCGTGTCACGTGAGCAGGTGCTCTTCGACCCGGGCGTCGACTTCGCCAAGACGCCCCGGCAGTCCCTGGACCTCGTCCACGGCATCGGCCGCATGGCCGAGCTGGGGCGGCCGCTGCTGCTGGCGCTGTCCCGCAAGGACTTCATCGGGGCGATCACCCGGACCACGCCGCGACGCCGCGACGCCGGGACGCTCGCCGCGGTCGCTGCCGTGGCCGCGGCCGTCCCCGAGACGGTGTTCCGGGTCCACGACGTGGTGGGCACGGTGCAGCTGCTCGCCGTGCTGGACGCCATCGCCGACCCGGAGCGACTGCCGTCGGACGCCGTGCTCGACGACTCGCTCCGCCGGGAACCGGTCGCCGACCCTCCCCGCGCCTGAGCCGGGCTGGGGCCGGCGGGCGTAGCGGACGAGGTCCGAGGCCACCGCGGCGATCCCGACCAGGACGATCAGGTCGCCGAAGGACACCACCGAACCCAGCGCGCCGACGGGCAGCACGTCGCCGAGCACCGGGAGCCAGTCCCCGGTGGCCTCGTAGCGGCGTCCGGCGCCGAGATCGACCAGCACCAGCTCGCCCGGCTCGGCGATCCCGGCGTCGAGCACGGCGGTGGCCCGCACCGGCATGGCCCCGTTGACGAGGACGACGGCCGCGTTCAGCGCCATCCCGATCGTGAGCACGCCCATGCCCACCAGGTGGAGGTTGAGGAGTCCGAACCCGGTCAGGAGGAAGAGCGAGAGGCCGAGCAGGGGGCCGGCCACCGAGGGGCTCAGCAGGCCGAGCGACAGGTGCAGCGCGACCGCGACGGCCGCCACCCCCGGCACGAGGAGGCGAGGGTCGGCCAGGTGGGCCCCGAGCGGTCGGCGCAGCGCGCCCGTGACCATGCCGACGACGACGGCGACGAGCAGGAGGACCACGTCACGACGGTAACGAAGCCCCTCGTCCCCGCCCGTGACCCCGCCCTAACCGTGCCCTAACCGGCGCCCTCCAGGAGCGGGTCGAGCGCGTCGCAGGACGCGAAGACGTCGATGACCTGGTCGCGGAGCGGCGAGTCCCCGTCATCGACCGCCGCGACCACCTCGTCGAAGCGGTCCTCGCCGACGGCATCGACCAGCTCGGCGGCCACGCACCTGGCCATGTCCTCGTCCAGGGCGCCGTCGGTCTCGACGCGCAGGTCCTGCGCCAGCTGGGCGACGACCTCGCCCCGACGCTGCTCAGCGGTCGGCTCCTCCCCGCCGCACCCGGCCGCCAGGACCGCCAGCGCCAGCACGGGGAGCCGGAGTCGCACGCCGGCGAGGGTAGCGAGGTGGTCGCGGGTGCCTGCCAAGATGCCCCGATGATCCGCACCGAGCGACACGGGTCCGTGCTCGTCTGCACGATCGACCGACCGGACCGGCGCAACGCCGTGGATGCCGAGCACCTGACCGGGCTGCGAGCGGCATTCGAGGCGGTGGGCGATGCCCGGGCGCTCGTGCTCACCGGCCAGGGCTCCGCGTTCTGCGCCGGGGCCGACCTCACCCACGTCGAGGACCGCGAGGCGGCCGCCCTGGTGCGGACCACACTCGATGCCCTCAGCGGGCTGCCGATCTGCACCATCGCCGCCGTCCACGGGCCGGCCATGGGCGCCGGCATGCAGCTGGCGCTGTCGTGCGACCTGCGGGTGGTCGGCCCGGGTGCCCGGTTCGGGATCCCCTCGGCCAAGCTCGGCTTGATGGTCGACCACTGGACCATCGAGAAGCTGGCCCTCCTCGCCGGTCACGGCCCGGCCCGGGCGGTGCTGCTGGCCGCCGACACCATCGACGCCGAGTCCGCCCTCCGCACCGGCTTCGCGCAGCGGGCCGGTGACCTGGCTGACGCCATCGCGTGGGCCGAGGACGTGGCCCGCCTCGCCCCGCTGTCGGTGGCCGGACAGAAGCTGGCCCTCGACCGGCTCTCCGGCCGCACGGTCGGTGCTGCCGACGTCGAGGTCGCCTTCGATCGGGTGTGGACCAGCGAGGACCGGCTCGAGGGCATCCGGGCCTTCCAGGAGAAGCGCCCGGCCCGCTTCCGCGGGGTGTAGCGATCGGCGGCTCAGAGCTGGCGCGATTCGAAGCGTGAGCCGTCCGGCGCGAACACCGCGCATGCCACGCCCCGGTCGCCCGCGTCCCACGACGCCTGGGACGGCCAGATGGCGATGAGCCCGAAGGCGCCCTGGTCGTCGACGAGCTCCTCGATGCGCTCGGCGCAGCGCTCGTCGGCGGCTCGGACGACGCGCACCGGTCCGGGGTACTCCGCCGGCTCGGTGAGCTCGAAGTCAGCCGCGGTCAGCTCGAAGGTGGCGAAGACCTCCAGGCCGTGTTCCCGGTCGCAGGACACGACCTCGGCGGAGGTGATCTGGGCCCGCTCGGCCGCGCCGATGACGATCCCGTTCAGGCAGTCCCCGGGCACCACCGCCGTCGCCGCCACCGGTCCCTCGTGCACGGTGGAGGCCGCCGTGCCTTCACCGGTGGCCAGCGGCTCCTCACCGTCGGCACACGCCGAGAGCAGCACCGCGGCGCCGAGCGCGGCAGCGCCGAGGACGACCGCAGGGCTGGCACGCATGGGCCCGGACGGTACCGGCCGGCCCTTCCACCCCGGCGGGCGGAGCGCGCTGGCGGCGTCGTCAGTAGTTCGAGGGCAGCAGCTCGGAGAAGGCGCCGTAGAAGACGAACAGGCTGGCCGCGAAGATCGGTGCCCCGAGCACGTAGGCGGGCCAGCGACGCCACAGCCGGGAGAGCGCGTAGAAGGCCAGCCAGACGGCCGCGGTGACCGCGCCCCACCGCACGGCCGGACCGGCGTCGCGGGAGTCGGCGCCGTCGAGGCTGTCGAGCTCCACGGGCTCGGCGTCGCCGCCGGTCCCGTCGACGTCCTCGTCGGCGAGCTCGTCGAGGGAGTCCTGCGCCGGCCGGGGCGGTGGGGCGGGAGCTGGATCGTCCACCAGGAGGGCCGAGACGATGATCCGCTGGCGGGCGGAGTACTTGGGGTGGCAGGAGGTCAGCGTGAGGCGGTCGTCGCCCTGATCCTCGATGACCTCGACCTGGCTGGGGAGGACGATCTCGGTGCCCGACACCTCGTAGCGGAACGTGCCCTGGAGGGTCGTGACGAGGATCTCGTCGCCCGGCGCCAGCTCGTCCACCCGGTGGAACGGCTGGCCGTAGGTGGTGCGGTGCCCGGCGATCGCAGAGTTGCCGGGCTGGCCGGGCAGGGGCGTGTGGGGGTAGTGGCCGGGCCCCTTCTTCAGGTCGTCGCGGCCGACCCCTTCGACCACGATCTGATCGACGCCGATCTTCGGGATGGAGATGCGGGCGACGGCCTCACCGTCGTCGGGTGGGGGAGCCGGCGCCGCCGTGGTCGTCGTGGTGCTGCGCGCCGGTCGATCGCCGGCCTCGGTCGTGGTGGTCGTCGTCGACGTGGTCGTCGTGGTGTCGAGCAGGGCGGCGAAGTCGTCCTCGAGGCCGTCCTGGGCCCGGGCATGGGCGAGCCCGGTTCCCCAGAGCTGGTAGGCGACGAAGAGCAGCACGAGCGTGCCCGACCACATGAGGATCCGCCCCACGCCGCTGAGCACCCTGGCGAGCCGCATCGGGCGAGCGTAGGGGAGCCGTGCCTTGGTCGGGTTCTCGGGACGTCGGTACCGTTGCGCGGTGGCCGATGCTCGCCCTCCTGCGGTCGGCTCGGCGGTGCGCATGTCCGATGCCGTCGTCCTGCTCGACCGCTTCCCCGCGCTCGCCGGCGTCGACCTCGACGTGGCGCGGGGCGAGATCGTGCTGCTCCGGGGTCCGAACGGCGCCGGCAAGACGACGCTGCTGCGCACGTGCGCCGGCCTGGCCCGGGTCGTGCAGGGCACCGTCGAGGTCCTCGGCTCCGACGTCGTCGCCAACCCCCGTTCGGTCCGACGCCGGGTCGGGATGCTGAGCCACCAGGACGGCCTCTACGCCGACCTCACCGTCGAGGACAACGTCCGCTTCTGGGCCCGGGCCGCCGGCGCCGACCTGGCCGATGCCCGGGCCGCCCTGGCCCGGTGCGAGCTGGACGGGCGCCTGGCGACCGTGCCGGCCGCCCGTCTCTCGGCCGGCCAGAAGCGCCGCACCGCGCTCGCCGCGCTGCTCGCCCGCCGCCCGGAGCTGTGGCTCCTCGACGAGCCCCACGCCGGCCTGGACCGGGCCGGGCGCGACCTGGTCGACCGCCTCGTGCGCGACGCGGCCGCCGCCGGCGCCACCGTGGTCTTCGCCAGCCACGAGCTCGACCGGGCCGAGGGCCTGGCCACCCGCACGGTCACCATCGCCGGCGGCCAGATCCGCGACGACAGCGGCACCCCCGCCCGCCCGATCGGCGTCGAGCGTGCTGGCTGACGCCCGGCTCGTCGCCGGCAAGGACCTGCGCATCGAGTGGCGGTCCCGGGTCGGGATCGGCCAGATGGTCCCCTTCGCCGTCCTGGTGCTCGTCCTCTTCGCCTTCGCCCTCGACCCCGACCGCGGCATCCTCACCCGCGCCACCGCCGGCCTCTACTGGGTCGCCACCCTCTTCGCCGGCCTGCTCGCCGTCCAGCGGGCGTTCGCGCTGGAGGCCGCGCCCGGAGTCCGCGAGGCCATGCGGCTCTCCGGGCTCGACCCCGCCGCCTGGTTCCTCGGCAAGGCGGCCGCCATCGCCGCCCAGCTGCTCCTGCTCGAAGCGGTGCTCGGCGTCGGTGTCGTGGTGCTCTACGCCGCCGACCTCCAGGGCCCCCTGCTGCTGCTGGCGACCTGCCTGGCCGCGACCGTCGGCATCGCCGCCGCCGGTACCCTGTACGGCGTACTTGCTGCGGGACTGGCCGTGCGTGACACGCTGGTACCGCTCCTCCTGCTCCCGGTCCTCGCACCGGTCCTGCTCGGGGCCACCCGGGCGTCCGAAGCGGCGCTCGGCAACGGCGTCGGTGACGGCTGGTCGTGGTGCGGGCTGCTGGCGGTGTTCGCCGTCCTCTACACGATGCTCGGCATGACGTTCTTCGGCACGCTCCTGGAGGAGACGTGACACCCACCACCACCGAGGTCAGCCCCACGGCCTCGTCCGCGTCGAGCACCGCTTCGCCGCTCACCCGCGTGCTCGGCACGCTGTCGGCCGTCGGTGTCGCCGCGGTCGCCTGGCTCGGCCTGGTCGCCTCGCCACCTGATCGGGTGCAGCAGGACTCCGTCCGTCTCCTCTACGTCCACGTTCCCGCCGTCACCTGGATGTACGTCGCCGTGTTCGTCTGCGCCGGTGCCTCGTTCATGTGGCTGCGCAAGCGCACGGACGGCTGGGACGTGCTGGCCGCCGCCGCCGCCGAGATCGCCACCGTCCTCACCGCCCTCGGGCTCATCACCGGGTCCGTGTGGGGCCGGCCCACGTGGGGCGTCTACTGGGTGTGGGACGCCCGGCTGACCTCGACCGCGATCCTGTTCGTGCTCCTCCTCGGCTACCAGGCGCTGCGGCGCTACCCGGCCGACCCGCAGTCCCGGTCCCGCATGGCCGCCGTGCTCGGCCTGCTGCTGGTGCCCAACGCCGCCATCGTCCACTACTCCGTCGACTGGTGGCGGGGCCTGCACCAGGACGCCACCGTCTCCAAGATCGACGTGTCGATCGAGGGCCTGATGCTGTTCACCCTCGCCGTCAGCTTCGTCGCCATGGGTGTCGTGTGCGCCTGGCTGCTCGTCCACCGCTTCCGCGTCGGCTGGCTGGAGCGTCGGGCCGAACGCCACCACCTCGATGCCGCTCTGGCCGACCGCCGGGCCGACGCCGACCCCTCCGCCGGGGTCGCGGTCGGAGGTGCCCGCTGATGTCCGTCGTCCTCGCCATGACCCACGCCGGCTACGTCGCCGCCGGTTGGATCGCCACCGCCGCGCTGCTCGGGGGGTACGCAGCCGCCACCATCCGCAAGGGCCGCCGGCTCTCGCAGGTCGTCCCTCCCGAGGAGCGCCGCTGGTCATGACCCCGCCCGTCGACCCCACCACCCCCGATCCCCACGCGCCGTTCGAGGACACCGACGACGTCGACGGCATCGACCTCACGCCCCGCCAGGCCCCAGCCGTCGGCGGCGGGTCGGCCGATCGCGGCAAGCGGGTCGCCATCCTCGGCACGCTCGGCGTGCTCGCCGTCGCGCTCGTGTTCATGGCGTACCAGGGACTGAACAACGCCACCGTCTTCTTCCGCAACGTCGACGAGGCCGTCGAGCAGCGAGAGGACCTGGGGGACCGCCGCTTCCGGCTCCAGGGCTCCGTCGTGGCCGGCTCGGTCGAGGCCGACGGCAGCTCGGTCCGGTTCGCCGTCGAGTACGGGGGCGTGCAGACCGACGTCGTCCACGCCGGCGACCCACCCGAGCTGTTCCAACCCGACATCCCCGTGGTGCTCGAAGGGCGCTGGAGCGACGAGGGCGACTGGTTCGCCAGCGACCGCATCCTGGTGAAGCACTCCGAGGACTACGAGGCCGACAACCCCGACCGCACCGACGACTACGTGGGCGAAGGGACCTCGGTCGAGTGAACGGCGCGCTCGGCACCGCAGGGGTCACCCTCGGCCTGATCGCATGTCTGGCCGGCTCGGTCACCATGGTCGTGGGGCTCCGGGGCGAGCGCGCCGCGCTCATCCGCACCGGCCGCACCTACGCCTTCCTCGCCCTCGCCGGCGCCGTCCTCGCCACCGTCGCGATGGAGCGGGCGCTCATCACGCGCGACTTCTCGCTCGAGTTCGTGGCGAACAACGGCTCCACCCGGACCCCGGCGCTGTTCAACGTGGCCACCATGTGGGCCGCCCTCGAGGGCTCGATCCTGCTGTGGGCCCTCGTCCTGGCCGGCTACACCGCGCTCATCGCCCACAAGTTCCGGGCCCGCCTCGCCGACCCGCTGGTCGGGTGGGCGCTGCTGACCATGCTGGTCGTGGGGATCTTCTTCTTCGGCCTCATGCTCGGTCCGGCCAACCCGTTCACGACCGTGAGCCCGGTCCCGCTCGACGGCCCGGGGCCCAACCCGCTGCTGCAGAACCACGTCCTGATGGCGTTCCACCCGCCGATGCTCTACCTCGGCTACGTCGGCTTCACGGTGCCGTTCGCGTTCGCCGTCGCCGCCCTGGTGACCGGTCGGGTGGGGGAGGGCTGGTTGCTCGCCACCCGTCGCTGGACGCTGTTCGCGTGGGGCTTCCTCACCGTCGGGATCATGCTCGGGGCCTGGTGGTCCTACGAGGTCCTGGGCTGGGGTGGGTACTGGGCGTGGGACCCGGTCGAGAACGCCTCCCTGCTCCCGTGGCTGACCGGCACGGCATACCTCCACTCGGTGATGGTGCAGGAGCGCCGGGGGATGCTCCGGGTCTGGAACATCTCGCTGCTGTGCGCCACGTTCGCCCTCACGATCCTCGGCACGTTCCTGACCCGTTCCGGTGTGGTCGACTCGGTCCACGCCTTCTCGGAGTCCGACATCGGCGCCTGGCTGCTGGCGTTCTTCGGCCTGATCGTCGTGGTCACGGTGGGGCTCATCGGCTGGCGCGGTGACCGCCTGCGCGCACCGGGCAGCATCGACTCGCCGGTGTCCCGCGAGGGCTCCTTCCTCGCCAACAACATCCTGTTCGCCGCGTTCGCCTTCGTGGTCCTGCTCGGCACCGTCTTCCCCCTCGTGGTGGAGGCGGTGAACGGCGACCAGCTCTCCGTCGGCGTGCCGTACTTCAACCGGATGACCATGCCGCTCGGTCTGCTCCTCCTGTTCCTCATGGCGATCGCACCGGTCCTGCCGTGGCGCAAGGCGTCCCAGGAGCTGCTGCGTGTCCGCCTGTTCTGGCCCGCCGTCGCGGCGGCGGCCACCGTGGTCGGCACCGTCCTGGCCGGGGCGCGGGGCCTCGCGCCCGTGCTCGCCTTCGGCCTCGGCGCCTTCGCCGGCGGTGCCGCCCTCCGCCAGGTGGTCCTCGCCTCCCGGCGCAACGGGTGGCGAGGCCTGGTCGGGCGTACGAACGGCGGGATGGTCGTGCACCTCGGCGTGGTCATGATCGCCGTCGGCCTCGCCGCCTCCCAGTCGTACTCGTCGGAGATCGAGCTCCGCATGGAGGAGGGCGAGACGGCCACGGTCGACGGCCACACCCTCGTGTTCGAGGGCCTGGAGACCACCGAGGACGCCGAGAAGACCACCATCGCCGCCCTCGTGCGGGTGGACGGCGGCAAGGTGTACCGGCCGGCCGTGAACGAGTACGTCTTCGGCGGCCAGACCATCGGCACGCCGTCGGTCTCCACCGGCCTGCGCCAGGACGTGTTCCTCGCCCTCCTCGACGTCCCCGCCGAGCCCGGCGACCCCGCGGTGATCCGCGTCGTCATCCAGCCGCTCGTGACCTGGCTGTGGATCGGGGGTGGGGTCATGGGCGTGGGCACCGCGCTCGCCGCCTTCCCCGGCAAGCGCCGCCGGCCCACCGAGCCGACCTCCTCGCTGGCCGGCACCGCGGCCCCGGACCAGGATCCCGACGCCCGGCCCGACCCCGAGCTGGTGGGAGCGCCGTCGTGACCGCTCCCACGCGTGCGCGTCGCCGCATCGGCCCGTGGATCGCCGGTGCCGTGCTGGTCGTGCTCGCCGCCTTCATCGGCGTGCTCGCCACCGGCGGTGACGACGGGGGTGTGCGCTCCGCGCTCATCGGCCTCCCGGCCCCCGGCATCGCCGGCGAGACGATCGACGGCGACCGCTACGACCTCGCCGAGCACCGGGGCGAGTACGTCGTCGTGAACTTCTTCGCCACGTGGTGCGTGCCGTGCATCCGCGAGCACCCGGAGCTCGTCGAGTTCGAGCGCCGCCACCGCGACGCCGGCGACGCCTCGGTGGTGTCGATCGTCTTCGACAGCCGACCCGATCAGGTGCGGGAGTTCTTCGCCGACTACGGCGGCGACTGGCCCGTCGTCATCGACCCGGACGAGCGCACGTCGCTCGAGTACGGCGTGACGGGCGTGCCCGAGTCGTACCTGGTCGCCCCGGACGGCACGGTGCTGGTCAAGATCGAGGGCGGCGTCACCGCCGATGGCCTCGACGACCTGCTCGCCCAGGTGCAGCGGCCCGATGTCGGCGGCGACCACCTCGGTGACGAGGACCAGCCGGAGTCGTCGTGAAGGACCTCAGCCGCGCCCGCTGGCCCTGGATCGTGCTCATTGCCGTGCTGGCCGGCGGGCTGGTCGTGGCCGCCGTGGGTGATCGTGGGCCGCGGACCACCGCCGAGCGGGCCCGTGCCATCGGCGAGTCGATCGCCTGCCCGACGTGCCAAGGCCAGTCCGTGGCCGACTCCGACGCGCCGGTGGCCCGCGCCATCCGCACCGAGGTGGCTCGGCGGATCGAGGCCGGGGAGACCGATGACGAGATCCGCGACTACGTGGCCGGGATCTACGGCGACGACGCGCTGCTGACGCCGCCGAGCGACGGTGTGGCCGGGTTGATCTGGTTCCTGCCGGTGGCCGGCCTCGTGGCCGCCATCGGCGCCCTGGCGGTGGTGTTCCGGCGCTGGCGGGTGCCCGAGGACGTCGAGGTCACCGACGAGGACCGGGTGCTGGTCGAGCAGGCCCGGCGCGCCGGCGGCGCATGACCCCGGCGCCGTGACGACCGACCAGGAGGCCCGCCGCGCCCTCGAGGAGGAGCGCGACTTCCTCCTCTCGTCCCTGGACGACCTCGAGCGGGAGCGCGTCGCCGGCGACGTGGACGATCACGACTACCAGACGCTCAAGGCCGACTACACCGCCCGGGCGGCCGCCGTCCTGCGGACCCTCGACGGCTCCGGGGCGTCCTCGGCTCCCGTCTCCAGCCCCGCACCGCGGCGTCGGGTGTCCAGCCGGGCGCGGCGCATCGCCACGATCGCCGGTGTGGCGCTGGTGGCGGTGCTCGCCGGCGTGCTCGTCGCCCAGTCCTCGGGCCGGCGCGGCTCGGCCGGCCTGACGGGGCTCGACGTGCGGGCCGCATCCAGCCGGATCTCCCAGTGCCAGGAGCTGGAGCAGTCCGGCGACGCCGACGGCGCCCTCTCCTGCTACGGCGAGGTGCTCGACGCGCTGCCCGCCAACGTCGAGGCCCTCACGTTCCGGGGTTGGCTCCAGGTCCGCGAGTTCGACGTGGAAGAGGGGCTGTCCGACCTCGACGCCGCCGTGCAGCTCGCCCCCCGCTCGACGGCGCCCTACATCTTCCGGGCCAGCGGTCGGTCCCGGGCCGGCGACGCTCGCGGCGCCGTGGCCGACCTCGCCGCCTTCTACGGAAACGACCCCGACGAGCAGGAGACCGGCCTCGCCGACCAGTTCGCCGTGGCCATCGTCGAGCAGGCGCTCGACACCTGCATCGAGGGTGACGTCAGCGGGACCCTGCCGCCGGCCGACGTCCTCCAGTGCTACCTCGACATCCTCGAGGTCGACGACGGCAACGCCGCCGCCAGCATCTACCTGGGGTGGCTCATCGCCCGCAGCGGCGCCGACGACGAGCTGGCCCTGCGCCGCCTGGACGAGGGGCTCGCCGCCGATCCCGGCGTGACCGCCGGCCTCGTCTTCCGCGCCGCGCTGCGAGCGCACCTCGGTGACGTGGACGGCGCCCGGGCCGACCTCGAGACCTTCGCGTCCACGGACGCGCCGCCGGCGCAGCGGACCGCGGCCGACCAGGTGCGGGCCGCGATCGACGCCGGCGAGGACCCGCTGCCCGCTCGTCGGGCACCGGGCTGAGGCGGGCGGGCCTACGCCCGATCGGGCGGGGGCAGGTAGCGGCCCGTGCCCCACGCGCCGCCGGCGCGCTCGACCACCCACACCGAGGCCTTCTGCCAGACCAGGTTCCGCTCCGGCTCCATGCCGGCGGCCACGAGCACGTCGAGCAGGATCGGGATGACGTCACCGTGGCTGCACACGACCGCCACGTCGTCCCCATCGGAGCTGTCCGCGACGTCGTCCACCAGATCGGCGATCTGGTCCCGGGTGGCGCCCTCGAACAGGCGGAGGTCCTCCACCACCTGGGCGCCCGTCTGGGCGGCCAGCGGCTGCACGGTCTGGCGGCATCGCAGGGCGGGCGAGGCGAGGATGCGTGGCGTGGTATCCCGGCTCCGACGCTGGTCGACGGCGGCGGCGATGCCCTTGGCCTGGAGCTCGCCCCGGTCCGAGAGGGGTCGGGTCCGGTCGTCGCCGGTCCAGTTCGACCGGCGGCCGGCGTGGGCGTGGCGGACCACGAAGAGCGTCACGGCGCGCACGCTATTGCGTGGTGCAGAGGCACGGCTACCGTCGCCCCGTGGGGTTCTTCGACCGCAACCGGAGCCAGCTCGAGGCCCAGGGGATCGACCCGTCGCGCCTGCCGCCGGGCCAGTACGCCACCGACCGCTTCCCCGTGCTGCACGTCGGTGACGTGCCCCGCTACGCCAGCGACCTGTCCGACTGGGACCTGCGCATCACCGGGTCGGTCGAGCAGCCGCTGACCCTCGACTTCGACGAGCTCCGGGCCCTTCCCTCGGTCGAGGAGACCTTCGACATCCACTGCGTGACGAAGTGGTCCAAGTTCGACACCCGCTGGACCGGCGTGCGGCTCACCACCCTGATGGCGCTCGCCGGCGTGCGATCGAGCGCGACCCACCTCGTCCAGCACGCCGAGTTCGGGTACACCACGAACCTCCCCCTGGCCGACGTGCAGCGCGACGACGTGCTGGTGGCGTGGGCCTTCGACGGCGAGCCGCTCGAACCGGAGCACGGGTACCCGGTGCGCCTCGTCCTGGCGCACCGGTACTTCTGGAAGTCGGCCAAGTGGCTCCGCGGCCTCGAGCTCGTCGACGCCGACCGGCCCGGGTTCTGGGAGCAGAACGGCTACCACAACGACGGTGACCCCTTCCTCGAGCAGCGCCACTGGGGCGACTGACGTCGCCTCCCAGCCCGGCGTTCCGCGGTCGGGCCCTCGGCCCTGACCGGCTTCAGCGGCGCAGCGCTCGGAGCTCGCCGATGACCACGGGCAGGGCCTCGGCGAAGGCGGCGACGTCGGCGTCGGTCGTGGACCACCCGACGGACGCGCGCAGCGAGCGGTGGGCGTCGACACCCATCGCCTCCAGCACGGGCGACGGCTCGAGTCCCTCCGACGCGCAGGCGCTCCCGGAATGGGCGCGGATGCGTCGGCGGTCGAGGCCGAGGAGCACCGCCTGGGGCTCGATGTCGGCGATGCCCGCGCACACCAGGTGGGGGAGCCGCTCGGTCGGATGTCCGAACAGCTCCACGCCCGCCACGGCGAGCAGCGCGTCCCGCAGCCCCTCGGCGAGGGCTTCCTGCCGCGCCGACTCGGCGGCGACGTCGATGGCGTCGACGGCCGCGGCCAGTCCCAGCAGCCCGACGACGTCCTCGATCCCCGCTCGCCGGGCCCGCTCCTGGTCACCTCCGACGATGAGCGGGCGGATCCGCAGACCTCGTCGCACGAGCAGCGCGCCGGTGCCTGCCGGCCCGCCCAGCTTGTGGCCGCTGATGGAGACGAGGTCGGCCCCGAGGCTGGCGAAGTCCAGCGGCACCCGCCCGGCGCCCTGCGCGGCATCGACGTGGACCAGCACACCCCGCTCCCGGCAGCCGGCGACGACCTCGGCCACCGGTTGGACGGTGCCCACCTCGTGGTTGCCGAGCTGCACGTGGACGACCGCCGTGTCCTCGTCGACGGCGGCGAGCAGCTCGTCAGGATCGACCCGACCGGTCCGATCGCACCCGACGGTCCGCACCTCCCCGTGCTGGGCGGCGGCGAGCCGGACGGCGGAGTGCTCGACCGCCGACAGCACCTGGTTGCCGCCTCGCTCCGCCGCGCCCCAGCAAACAGCGGCGATCGACTCGGACCCGCCCGAGGTGAAGACCACCTCCCGCGGTCGAGCACCGAAGGCCCCGGCCATGACCTCGCGGGCCTGCTCGAGCGCGACCCGTGCGTTCATGCCGGGCTCGTGGATGCGGGACGGATCGGCCAGCGGCGCGGCCAGGGCCTCGAGCATCGTGGCCCGGGCCTCGGGGCGCAATGGGGACGTGGAGGCGTGGTCCAGGTAGTGACCCAGGTCGGGCTGACCGGACGGCAAGGGGTGGGTCCCGATCAGCGTGACGTGACCACGGTGACGCAGGTCTCGGACCCCAGCGCCTGGGTGGTCTCGGTGGCCGGCCGGGTGTCGCCGTACAGCGAGGACAGCATCCCCTTCACCAGGCCGCGGTCGACGGCGCAGATCACCGGGTGCTCGATGGCGGCATCGCCGAAGGGGCAGTGCTGGGCCACGATGCGCAGCTCGTCGCCCTGCTTCTCGGCGTGGGCGGCGAACCCGTGGGAGGTGAGGGCGTCGGCCACGGCGTGGAGCGCCGAGCGGAACGACCGCTGCACCGTCTCGTCGGACCCCATGGACGCCGCCAGCGAGCGCCCGTACTCGACGCCGACCTCCTCGGCCATCCGGGCCGCGACGTCACCGGGGAGCAGGGCCAGGGACTTGCCGAGGAGGGTGACCAGCAGGTCGTCGTGGCGGACGGCGAACTCGATCGGGTTCTCGTTCCCGATGGCCCGGTAGCGCTTGGACGGGCGACCGGCGCCGCTGCCGGTGGGGCGGGCGGTGGAGACCTCGACGTAGCCGCCGCCGGCCAGCTTGTCGAGGTGGTGCCGGGCCACGTTGGAGTGGAGCTCGAAGCGCTCGGCCACATCTGACGCGGTGACCCCCTCGGTCCGCTCCCGCAGCCACAGGTAGATCTCGCGGCGGGTGGGGTCGCCGAACGCGGACGTGATGGCCGTGACCGCCGAGGAGAAGTCGGCGGCGCTCAGCGGGGTGGGTGAGTCCGCATCCACATCGGTATTCTACCTATGCCGATAGGGGAAATCCGTCGGACGACGCCCAGCCCAATGCGGAAGGTCCACCGTGCCCACCGAGTCCCAGATCATCGATGCGCTTCGACCGGTGGAGGACCCCGAGCTGCACCGCAGCATCGTGGACCTCGGCATGGTGCGCTCCGTGCGCATCGAAGGCGCCTCGGTCACGGTCGAGGTCGCCCTCACCGTGCCCGGCTGCCCGCTGAAGAACGAGATCCAGCGCCGGGTCGGCGAGGCCGTCCACGCCCTCGGCGACGTCCAGGACGTCGAGGTCACCTTCGACGTCATGTCAGACGAGGAGCGGGCGCGCGTCCGGGAGCTGATGGTCGGGGACCCCAAGTCCACCGCCGGCAGCCAAGCCGCCCACGGCCACGCCGAAGGCCGCGCCATCCCCTTCGCCGACGCCGGATCCAAGACGCGTGTCCTGCTGGTGGCCTCGGGCAAGGGCGGCGTCGGCAAGTCGTCGGTCACCACGAACCTCGCCGTGGCCCTGGCCAGGCGGGGCAAGAAGACCGCCATCGTCGACGCCGACGTCTGGGGCTTCTCGATCCCGCGCATGCTCGGCATCGACCGGCCACCGGTGGTCATCGACTCGATGCTGATCCCGCCGGAGTCCCACGGCGTGACCTGCATCTCCATGGGGTTCTTCGCCCAGGAGGACCAGGCCGTCATCTGGCGTGGCCCGATGCTGCACAAGGCGCTCGAGCAGTTCCTCACCGACGTCTACTGGGACGACCCCGACTTCTTGGTCGTCGACCTCCCGCCGGGCACGGGCGACATCTCGATCTCGCTGGCCCAGTTCCTGCCCCGGGCCGAGGTCTACGTCGTGACCACGCCCCAGCCGGCCGCGCAGCGCGTCGCGCAACGGGCTGCGTTCATGGCCGAGAAGGTCAACCTCGAGGTCAAGGGCATCATCGAGAACATGTCGTGGTTCACGGGCGACGACGGCGCTCGCTACGAGATCTTCGGCGCCGGCGGCGGCCAGGAGCTCGCCGACCGCCTGTCCAAGCCCCTGCTCGGCAAGGTGCCCCTGCTTCCCGAGCTGCGGGAGGGTTCCGACACCGGTACGCCCATCGTCGTCAGCTCGCCGGAATCCGAGGCCGCCGTGGCGTTCGACGAGATCGCCCGGGCCATCGTCGAGGACCTGGCCCCGACCAAGCGGTTCCACCCGGAGCTGAAGATCACCTGAGCCTGCTCAGCGCAGGTCGTGGTCGTCGGCCGGTTGGCCGGCGAGCTCCCGGATGGTGCGGATCAGCGGTTCGGCGTCACCGTTCTTGAGGCGCAGCGGGATGTCCCAGCGGGCCATCTCCGAGCGGGCGAACTCGCCGGCCACGGCCGAGTAGGCCACGATCCGGGTGTCCGGGCAGCGTTCGTGCAGCACGGGGATGGCCTCGAAGCCGGTCATCCGCGGCATCAACAGGTCGAGGACGATCACGTGGGGTCGCACGGACTCGCAGAGCTCGACGGCTTCCACGCCGTCGGCGGCCTCGCCGATGACGTTGATGCCGGCCTGGCGCAGCTGCAGCTTGAGCAGCAGACGGATGTCGCTCTCGTCGTCGGCGACGACGACGTCGATGTCGCCGTGGTGGTCGCTCACGGCCGCTCGTCGTCCCGGGCGGTCGGCAGCACCAGGCGGGCCACGACGGTGCCGCCGCCCTGGTGGATGGTGACGTCACCGCCGTCCATGCGGGCCAGGGCCCGTGCCACCGGCAGGCCGACGCCGAGGCCGGCGGCCCGCGTGACGGCGTGCTCGCCCCGGAAGAACAGCTCGAAGCCGAGCTCGAGCTCGGGCATGTCGTGGTCGACGGGGGTCTCGATGACGGTGACGACCGTGCCGCCGCCACCCTCGAACCGGACCCGTGAGGGCCGGTCACCGTACTGCTCGGCGTTCTCGACGAGGTGGCCGACGCTGTGGGCGACCGCATCCTGGTGGCCCAGGGCGGGCGCCGACGGGGCGCCGTCGACGATGACCGACGTCCCCGCCACGGCGTCGGCGACGATGGCGGCGAGGTCGACCGCGTCCGGCGGGTCCGTGGGCCGGGCGGTGTCGATCTCGGCCGCGATGAGCAGGTCGTCCAGGAGCCGCTCGGCCCGGCGGGCGTTGCGGACCAGCGCCGGTATCAGCGTCGATCGCAGCTCCTCGTCGGACGCGTCGGCGAGGAGGTCGGCCAGTCCCCGGACCGTGGTGAGGGGCGTCCTCAGCTCGTGTCCGACGACGTGGATCACCCGATCGCGGACGAACTCCAGCGCCTCGGGTCCGAGCTCGGTCATGGCGGACGCAGCGTACCCACCGGATAGGTTGGCGGCCCCAACCACAGTCGACACGAGGTGTGAGCAGTGGACGTCCGGATCGGTGTGACCTACACGGCCAAGGAGATCGACATCGAGCTGGGGGACGACGCCGACCCGGCCCAGGTGCAGGCCGACGTGGACGCCGCCCTCGCCGGCGATCCCCGGGTGTTCTGGTTGACCGACCGCAAGGGCCGGCGGGTCGGCGTCCCCACCGAGAAGATCGCCTACGTGGAGATCGGCACCCCCGAGGCGGCCCGCCGCATCGGTTTCGGGGGCTGACCCCACCGGGACCCAGCCCATGACCACCTCCCTGCTCGACCGCAGGCTGCTGTTCGTCACCGGCAAGGGCGGGGTCGGCAAGACCACCATCGCCGCCGCCCTCGGCACGCTCGCCGCCGACCACGGCAAGCGCACGCTCGTGTGCGAGGTCGACGCCAAGGGGAACCTGTCGGACTTCTTCGAGTCGGGGCGCACGGGCTTCGACCCGACCCCGATATCCGAGCGCCTCTTCGCGATGTCCATGAACACCGAGGAGTCGCTCAAGGAGTACCTGAGCCTCCAGCTGAAGATGCCGGTGCTGGCCCGGATCGGGCCGCTGGCCCGCACGTTCGACTTCGTGGCCACGGCGGCGCCGGGGGTGAAGGAGATCCTCACCGTCGGCAAGCTGGCGTGGGAGGTGCGTGAGCAGCACTACGACCTGGTGGTCGTGGACGCATCGGCCAGCGGGCACATCGTCGGACAGCTCGGCGCCCCGGAGGCCATCAACGAGCTGGTGCAGGTCGGCCTGGTCCGCGACCAGACCGGCTGGATGCTGGACATCCTCGGCGACCCGGCCCAGACCGGCGTGGTGATCGTCGCCGCACCCGAGGAGATGCCGGTGCAGGAGACGATCGAGCTGGCGGCCCGGCTCCGGGAGGACACCGTCGTCGAGCTCGCCGCCGTGGTGGTCAACCGGGTCCTGCCCGAGCTGTTCAACGCCGGCGAGGAGGAGCTGTTCGAGCGGCTCCGCCACGACGACGCCATGGTGCAGGCGCTGGCCGAGGTGGGCGGGGGACCGGTGGAGCCGATCCTGGAGGCGGCGGAGCTGGCCGTCAGCCTCCGTCGTTCCCGAGCCGGGCACCTCCAGAAGCTGCGCACCGAGCTGGCCGGCACCGAGCTGCTCTACGTGCCGTACCTGTTCCAGCGCACCCACGGCGTGCGGGCCACGAACCGCATCGCCGGTCACCTCGGCGAGGAGCTCGGCTTCTGATGGCCCGGACCGCCCGCAGTGCCACGAGCACGCTCGAGCAGCTGCTCGCCGCCAAGGAGATCGTGATCTGCTGCGGCTCCGGTGGCGTGGGCAAGACGACCACGGCCGCCGCCGCCGGCGCGATGGCCGCTGCCCAGCTCGGCGGCAAGGTCCTCGTCGTCACCGTCGACCCGGCCCGGCGGCTGGCCAACGCCCTGGGTCTCGAGTCGTTCGGCAACGTGGAGACCCGGGTCCCCCAGTCGGCCTTCGTCGACGCCGGCATCGAGTGCCAGGGCGAGCTGTGGGCGGCGATGCTCGACACCAAGCAGTCGTGGGACGACCTCGTCCGCCGTCACGCCCCGGATGCCGCCACGCGCGACGCCATCCTCTCCAACCCGCTCTACGCCAACATCACCGGCCGCTTCGTGCAGAGCCACGACTACATCGCCATGGAGCGGCTCTACGAGATCCACGCCTCGGGCCGCTACGACCTCGTCATCGTCGACACGCCGCCCACGCGCAACGCCCTCGACTTCCTCGAGGCACCCGAGCGGATGGCGGACTTCTTCTCGTCCCGGTTGCTGCGCTGGCTCACGGTGCCGTACCGGTCGCGCCTCGTGAACATGGCCACCAAGCCCTTCTACAAGGTGGCCGACAGCATCCTCGGTTCCGCCTTCCTCGAGGACATCGCCGAGTTCTTCCTGCTCTTCCAGACCATGTACGACGGCTTCGTCCAGCGAGCTCGATCGGTGCAGCGGATCCTCGAGGACAAGCGGACGACCTTCGTCGTGGTCAGCACGCTGGAGTCGGCACCGCTGCGCGAGGCCGAGTTCTTCATGTCCGCGCTCGAGGAACGGCGGTTCCACCTCGGTGCGGTGGTGCTCAACAAGGTGCTCCCCGCCTACCTGCTCGACGCGCGCGCCGCCGACGCCGCCACCCGACTGGGCGCCGACCCGCACGCCGCGGCCCGGGCGCTCGCCGACCTCGGTGACGTGGAGTCGTTGTCCCGGGTCGTCGACGAGATCAGCCAGAGCTTCCTCAACTTCCGTGTCGTGGCCAGCCGCGAGGCCGAGCAGCGCAAGGAGCTGGGGCGGGTCCCCGACGTCCTCGCCACCGTCCCGTACTTCGACAGCGACATCCACGACCTGGCCGGGCTGGTGCGGCTCGGCGAGCAGATCTGGCGTTGAGGGTCTCCGAGGATCACCGATGGCATCCCTGATCGAGCTCGCCCGCACCCTCACGCCCCTGGACGGCCCCGAGTCCCAGCAGCTGCAGCGCCTGGCGGCCTCGTGGGGCCTGCTCGCCGACTTCTGCTTCTCCGACCTGTTGCTGTTCGCCCCCGTGGGGGACTTCGGCGGCGGTGAGTTCGTCGTCCTGGCCCAGGTCCGGCCGACCACCGGCCAGACCGTCTACCGGGGCGATTGGGTGGGGACACGGCTCGACGAGGACGAGCGCCCGCTCGTGGCTCGCTCGTACCGCAACGGCGAGATCATCGAGGGCGAGATCCACCTGTCCGTCGTGCGCGAGCGGGTGCGGGTCCTGTGCGTGCCGATCCGGCGCGAGGGCAAGGTCATCGGCGTGCTGACCCGGGAGGCGGCGCCGTCCATCGGCCGCCAGCACGGCGAGCTCGAGCGCACCTACCTCGACATCTTCAACCGCTTCGCCCGGATGATCGCCTCGGGCGACTTCCCCTACGAGGAGAAGGACGACACCGCCGAGGCGCCGCGGGTGGGCGACGGCGTGCTGCTGGTCGATCCGGCCGGGCGGGTGGAGTACGCGTCTCCCAACGCGGTGTCGGCGTTCCACCGGGTCGGCGTGCACGCCAACGCCGAGGGGCTCCGCTTCGGCGAGCTCGGCCTGGACGAGAGCGGCGTCCGCATGGCCTTCCACAAGCGCCAGCCCACCGTGGTGGAGGTGGAGCGGGGCAGCGAGATCACCGTCGTGTTCCGGTGCCTGCCCATCACCGATCGCGGTGAGGTGTCCGGGGCCGTCGTGCTCGTCCGCGACATCTCCGAGCTCCGCCGGCGGGACCGCCTGCTCCTGTCCAAGGACGCCACCATCCGTGAGATCCACCACCGGGTGAAGAACAACCTCCAGACGATCTCGTCGCTCCTGCGCCTCCAGGGCCGGCGCCTCGACTCGCCGGAGGCCAAGGCCGCCATCGAGGAGTCGGCCCGCCGCATCCGCTCCATCGCCGTGGTCCACGAGATCCTGTCCCGGGAGGCCGGCGACGACGTGCCGTTCGTGGAGATCGCCCGCGAGCTGTCACGAATGGTGGACGAGAGCCTCATGAACCCGGACCGGCCGTTCCGGGTGCGGTTCTCGGGGGAGGCAGGCACCATCCCGGCGGCGCCGGCGACCTCGCTGTCGGTCGTGCTGAACGAGCTGCTCCAGAACGCCGTCGACCACGCCTTCCCCGACGCGGTGGACCTCGCCGAGGAGCCCGGCTACGTCGACGTGCTCCTCGAGCGCGAGGACCACCAGCTGACCGTGCGGGTCACCGACAACGGGGTCGGCATTCCCGAGGGCTTCGACTTCGACGCCTCCACCGGACTCGGCCTGTCGATCGTGCGCACCCTCGTCGAGACCGAGCTCGAGGGCCGGATCACCATGCGCCGGGTGGACGAGGCCGGCCCCCGGCACGGCACCGAGGTGCTGGTCGTGGTCTCCACCAAGCACTTCTGACCGGGCCCGGACGCGGAGCGACCTCCCCGTGGGGAGGTCGCGTCGGCCGATCTGCTGTCCGGCGGGTGCCGCGCACCCGCCGACGGAGTTTCGTTCAGGCGCTGCGCTGCTGCTTCTCGAGCCGCTGGCGGGCCCGGCGCATCTGGCGACGCTCCTCCTCCGAGGTCCCGCCCCACACGCCGCTGTCCTGGTTGGTGGACACGGCGTACTCGAGGCAGAGGCCCTGCACGTCGCAGGTGCGGCAGACGGCCTTGGCGTTGGCGATCTGCTCCAGGGCCGGGCCCGTGGTGCCGACCGGGAAGAAGAGGTCGGGATCCGTGTCGCGGCACTCGGCGAAGTGACGCCACTCGTCTCGTTCGAGCGTCAGGGGGATCGAGCGCGTCGTGGTCAGGGCCACGGGGCCTCCAGGGGTCGAGGGGTCGTGCATGGCTGCGCATTGGACCCGAATTGTGACGGCGTTCACATGCCTCTGCGTACCAGTAACAGGTCTCGCAGGGCCGGCGACCAAAGTAACGTGGAAACACGCACGTCACAAGGGTTTCTTCGGAGGTTTCCAGAGACGTTGTTCACCGCAGCCACGAACGGCAAGACGCTGGTCTACGGACATCGTGGCGCCTCCGCCCACGCCCCGGAGAACACGATCGAGGCCTTCGCCCTGGCCCGCGCCCAGGGCGCTGACGGGGTGGAGCTCGACGTCCGCCGATGCATCGATGGCGACATGGCGCTGCACCACGACGCCGAGCTGCCCGACGGCCGCCGGATCGTGGAGCTGACCCGCGGTGACCTGCCGGCGTCCTCGTGCACGCTCGCCGAGGCGCTCGACGTCTGCGCCGGGATGGTCGTCAACGTCGAGATCAAGAACGCCCCGGTGGACCCCGACCATGACCCGGAGTGCCTCCTCGCGGATGCGGTCGTCGGCCTGCTGGCCGAGCGACGCGGGCGCGACCGGGTCATCGTCTCGAGCTTCGGGCTGCCCACCATCGACCGGGTGCACGCCCTCGCGCCGGATGTGGCCACGGGGTTCCTGACGTTCCTCGACCCGATCGGACCGGAGGCCATCGAGCTGACCGCCGGCCGGGGGCACGTGGCCGTGCACCCCCACGTGGCCACGGTGGACGAGGCCTACGTCGCCCTGGCCCACGACCACGGGCTGGCCGTCAACGTCTGGACCGTCGACGATCCCGAGCTGATCCGCCGGCTGGCCGACTGGGGGGTCGACGGCATCGTCACCAACGTGCCCGACGTGGCCGTCGACGCCCTCGGGGGCTGATCAGGCCGGACCGGCCGGCAGCACCAGGTCGAGCGCCTCGGCGCGGTGCTCGAAGTGGAACGCCTCGCCGCTGCCGAGGAAGTCACCGTCGACCTGGTACGGCAGCGGCCCGTGCCCGCCGACCTCCAGGGTCTCGAGGTCGTGGGCCACCAGGGCGAATCGCGACGACCGGATGTGCTTGCCGCTCCCGAGCGCGGAGCCGATGAGGCCCAACACGCGGACGAACTGCATGGTGCGCACGACGACCACCGACAGACCCGAGTCGAGCGTGGCCTCCGGCGCCAGGTCGAGCGGCACGTTGCCGAGGTACGTGTACGGGCTGGTGTTCAGGACGATGGCCATGTAGCCGTCGTCGACCATGCGCCCGTCGGGCAGGCGGACGGAGAGGCGGGGCCGGGACGTGTCGAAGTGGCGGAACCAGGTGGCGAACCCGGCGTAGACGAACAGCGGGTGGCCGGCGTATCGCTTGAGGGAGGACCGACGCTCGACCTGCTCGACGACGGCGGCGTCGAAGCCGAGCCCGGTGTGGAACAGGAAGCACCGGCCGTTCACGGCCCCCACGCCCACCCGTCGGATCGACCCCTTCGCCAGCGCGTCGAGCAACACACCGGTCGCCTCGATCGGGTCGTTGGGCAGACCGATGGTGCGGGCGAAGACGTTGGTGGAGCCGCCCGGCAGCACGGCGAGGGCGGTGTCGGTGCCCACGAGGCCGTTGGCCGCCTCGTTGAGGGTGCCGTCGCCGCCCATCACCACGACGACGTCCACCCCGTCGTTCGCCGCCCCGCGGGCCAGCCGGGCCGCGTGGCCCCGGCGGCCTGTCTCCACCAGCTCGACGTCGTGGTCGGCGGAGAACGCCTTGCGGATGACGACCATCGATCGGGCCGTGACCGAGGAGGCGAACGCGTTGACGATGAGCAGGACTCGCACCCCCCTGTCCTAGTGCAATTCGACCAATGGCGGGGCCTGGTGCTTGACTCCCGCTCATGGCTCTCAACGTGGTCGTCTGCGTGAAGCAGATCCCGGATCCCGCCGATCCCGGCGCTCTGGACGCTGACTTCACCCTCAAGCGCGATGTCAAGCTCATCCTGGACGAGTCCGACTCCTACGGGGTCGAGATGGCGCTCCAGCTGGTCGATGCGGCCGGCGGTGGTGAGGTCACCCTGGTCTCGATGGCCCCGAACGGTGAGGTGTCCGGTCTGCGCACCGCGCTCGCCATGGGTGCGGCCAAGGGCGTGCTCGTCTCTGACGACGCGCTGGCCGGCTCCGGTGCGCGGGAGACGGCCAAGACTCTGGCTGCGGCCATCGGCAAGGCCGGCGACTACGACCTGGTCCTCGCCGGCGTCGAGTCCTCGGACGGCTACACCGGCGTCGTGCCCCAGATGCTCGCCGCTCAGCTCGGCCACCCGATGGTGTCCTTCGCCAAGTCGGTCGAGGTCGCTGACGGCAAGGTCAAGGTGGCTCGCCAGACCGAGACCGGCTCCCAGGACATCGAGGCCCCGACGCCGTGCGTCGTGTCGGTGACCGCCGGCGTCGTCGAACCTCGCTACCCGTCCTTCAAGGGCATCATGGCGGCCAAGTCCAAGCCGGTCGACACCCTGACCCTCGCCGACCTGGGCATCGACGCCGGCAACGTCGGCTGGTCCGGCGCCGGCCAGGAGATCACCGCCGTCGAGGACGCGCCCGCCCGCCAGGCCGGCGAGATCGTCGAGGACGACGGCGAGGGCTTCCAGAAGATCGTGGCCAAGCTCGAAGAGCTCAAGGTCATCTGAGCGGACGACCCAGAACGAGAGAAGGAAGAACGACATGGCTCTTTCCAAGGTGTGGGTCTTCGTCGAGACCGACGAGAACGGCTCGCTGACGACGCTCAGCAAGGAGCTGCTCACCAAGGCGCGCGACCTCGGCGACACCGTCGAGGCGTTCTACGCCGGTGACGGCAACGACGTCGCCGAGGCCGTCGGTGCCTTCGGCGCCACGGCTGTGCACGCCACCGGCCCGATCGAGGGCCAGCTCCTCGGGGCTCCCGTCGGCGCCGCGCTCGCGGCTGCCGCCGAGGGCGTCGACCTGGTACTCGGCGGCACGTCCTACGACGCCCGCGACGTCTTCGGCGTCGCATCGGTGAAGCTCGACAAGCCGGTGATCTCCAACACGACCGCCATCGACCTCGACGGCGACTCGCTCCTGACCAGCGTCCCCGTCTTCGGCGGCGAGAAGCTGGTCAAGACCAAGTTCACCGAGGGCGGCCCCATGCTGTGCATGCTGCGGCCGAAGTCGTACGAGGCCAGCGAGGCCGGAGGCGGCGCCGCGTCCGTCAACCAGGTCAGCGTGCCCGGTGACGGCCCCACCGCCACGGTGCTGGCCACCCACGTCGAGGAGCGCGAGGGTCCCCAGCTGGACAGCTCGCCCGTCGTCGTGGCCGGCGGCCGAGGCCTCGGTGACCCGGCGAAGTACGAGGAGTACATCGAGGCTCTCGGCAAGAAGCTGGGCGCCGCCACCGGCGCCACCCGCGCCATCGTGGACGCCGGTTGGGTGCCCTACAACAAGCAGGTGGGCCAGACCGGCAAGGTCGTCAAGCCCAACGTCTACATCGCCGTGGGCATCTCGGGTGCCACGCAGCATCTCGTGGGCATGAAGGGCTCCAAGAACATCATCGCCATCAACAAGGACCCGGAGGCGCCGATCTTCTCGGTGGCCGACCTCGGCATCGTGGGCGACGTCCACAAGGTGCTGCCGGCCCTCCTCGAGGCGCTGAACGCCAAGGGCTGACCCCACCCGCCGCAGCCCTGCCCGCTGGGCCGGGCCACGAACCGCACCAACGGCCGCCCTCCGGGGCGGTCGTTGCGCGTTCGGATGCAGATCCGGGGTCCGGTGTGTTGGCAGCGGCATGCCATTTTCCCCCTCACCTGGGCTCGTGCCACGGGGGGTGACCACGGGTTCGCGCTGCGTTCGTAGACCCGCACCGTTCGTGCCGGAAGACCTCCGATGCGTGCGCAACGCGGATTGCGTTCTTATGTCCACTCCTCGTGATCAATTGAAGTGGATATGGGGCTACGCGGTCTGCAGGCCCAAAACCCCTTGCGGACAGCGGGTTCTGGGCCACGGACCGTCCCGACGCCTCGGCCCACGCCTCGCGCTGTAAGTGGCGGCCCCGACACGTTCGTGAATCGAGGAGTTGAGGCTGTCCCGCCGGTGCGGATTGATGGTCCGCAGAGGGCGGGCGCCCCCCGGTGACGGACCGCGCCAGTCCTGCTTCGTACCAACACGACGCAACTAGAGGGATCCAATGCAGCGCTCGACCTCCGCCATCGAAATCCTCCCTGCCGCCGGGCAGAGCCTCCACAACCGAGGCCTCACGGGCCGGGGTGTGGGCATCGCCGTCATCGACTCCGGTGTGACCGCGCCCGACGAGTTCGGCGACCGGCTGGTCGTCGGTCCCGACCTCACCGTGGATGGTGGCAGCGACGATCACGGCCGTGACCGCACCGGCCACGGCACCCACCTCGCCGGCTTGGCCGCCGGCGCGCGCACCGGCGTGGCGCCGGGCGCGCACGTGGTCAGCGTCAAGGTCGCTGGCCACGGCGGCGCCACCGATCCCATGGCTGTCGTGGCCGCGATCGACTGGGCCGTGGCCAACCGCCGGCAACTGCAGCTCGGTGTCGTCCTCCTGGCCTTCGGTGCCGACCAGTTCGAGTCGGGTCGGGATCCGCTGGCCGAGGCCGTGGCCCGGGCCTGGAAGGCTGGGCTGGTGGTCGTGACGTCGGCCGGCAACGAGGGCATGGCTGCCCTGCCGACGCCCGCCCACATCGCCGAGGTCCTCACCGTCGGCGCCGCCGAGCTGGTGGACGGCACCTGGCAGCGCTGTGACTTCAGCAACGTCGGGCGTGACGGCGAGCGAGCCGACCTGCTCGCCCCCGGGCGCTCCATGGTGGGCCCGGTCGCCCACGGTGCCGTCGAGGCACCGGAGTCCTCCTTCGTCGGCCCCGACCACGTGAAGGGCTCCGGCTCCTCGCAGGCCGCCGCCGTCGCCGCCGGCGCCGCCGCTCTGCTCCTCGAGGCCGACGGCTCGCTGACGCCGGACGAGGTCAAGCACATCCTCTGCGCATCAGCTGTCCGGATCGCTGACCCCGCCGCCGGCGCCGGCGCCATGGACCTCGAGCTCGCCCTTGCGCTCCTCGCCTCCGGCCTCTTCCGTGACGCCGAGCCGCGGTCCCTGAGCGCCGCCCGTGCCTGGGCCGGGAACTACTGGAAGGGCAACTACTGGAAGGGTCTGGAGTGGTCGGGCCTGGAGTGGGCCGGGAACTACTG
>JBKHVG010000003.1:118246-141660 GCA_046570205.1 Acidimicrobiia bacterium | reverse complement strand
GAGGTTCGGTGGCTGGGGGCCTGTCCGGGGCGTCGCTTGATGACCTTGATCTCGTTGGTGTCGCCAGTCCTGACGGGCGAGCTGGTCGAACCACAAGGCTCGGAATACGAAGCGCTTCGGAACGAGCTCTCATCCCTTGTCAGCTCCTGCAGGTTGCCCAGCTCGACGTCTTCGAGGCTCGACTGGTGGAGGCAGGATGGATGTTCGTTGGGCGGAGGGGTGTGGCCTGACGCAGGTGTGACTGGCTCGATGGAGCGATGCCCCGTTGCAGATCTGTCGGTGATGTGGACGTGCCGTGGTTGGAGCGTCGGCCCGCAGCCGTCGGCTTGCCGTGATGGAGGCGCGCCTGGTCGAGCCGAAGATGTCGTGGGAGGCCGGTGTCAGCGCGTGTGGCCGCGGCCGGGGATCGTCAGCCGGTGGAGCCGGAGCGCAGACCGGACTTGTCGATCTTGCCCGTGCCGACCTTGGGCAGCTCGGGGAGGACGACCACCTGCTTGGGCGCCTTGAAGTGGGCGAGCCGGTCGCGCACGAACGCCACCAGCTCCTCCGGTGAGGCGTCGGCACCCGCGTGCAGCGACACGAAGGCCACCGGCACCTCGCCCCAGCGCTCGTCGGCCCGGCCGACCACGGCGGCCTCGCGAACCGCCGGGTGCTCGCACAGGGCGTGCTCCACCTCCGGCGTGGCGATGTTCTCGCCCCCGCTGATGATCAGGTCCTTCTTGCGGTCGACGATCTGGAGGTAGCCGTCGGGACGCACGACGGCGAGGTCGCCGGTGCGCAGCCACCCGTCGCGCAGCACCTGCGCGGTGGCCTCCGGCGCGCCGAGGTAGCCGGCCATGACGTGGTTCGAGCGGGCGCACACCTCGCCGACCGTCGTCGCGTCCCAGGGCACCTCGACGTCGTCGTCGCCCAGCACCCGGACGTCCACGCCGACGATGGGCAGGCCCGTGGTCGAGCGTCGCTCGGCCGAGCGCTCCTCGCCCGGCTTGTCGAGCGATCGGGTGAGGGTGGGGCTGGCCTCGGTCATGCCGTAGCCGCACATGGCCAGGCACCCGAAGGCGTCCTCGATCTCGGTGAGCATGCCTGGGCTCACCGGCGAGCCCCCGATCGACGCCGTGCGGATCGATGACAGGTCACGGGTCGAGATGTCGGGGTGGTCCAGCAGCATCCGCGCCATCGCCGGCACCGCGAACAGGCGGGTGACCCGGTGCGCCTCGATCAGGCGCAGGACCTCGGCGGCGTCGAAGCGGGGGAGCATCACGTGCGTGCCCCCGAGGCCGGTGAGGTAGTGCGGCGTGCCCCACCCGTTGACGTGGAAGAGCGGCACCAGGTGGAGGATCACGTCGTCGCCCGTGATGCCGTTGGTCAGCGCGCTGTGGATGGCGTGCAGGTAGAGGTTCCGGTGGGTGAGCACGGCGCCCTTCGGCATGCCCGTGCTGCCGCTGGTGAAGAAGATCTCGGCGGGGTCGTCCTCGTCGCGCACGTCGGGTTCCACCGGGCCGCCGGCCTGCCGGGCCAGCGCGGCCTCGAACTCGGGCCCGACCACGCGCTGGCGGACGGGTGCCTCGGGGTCGGGTTGGTCCGGATGGCGGAAGAGCACCGTGGCCCCGGACTGCGCCAGCACGCCTCGCAGCTCCATGGGAGAGAGCCGGATGTTCAGCGGGAGGAGCACGGCGCCGGCCAGCAGCACCCCGTAGTACGCCTCGAGCAGCTCGTGGGTGTTGCCGCACAGCCACGCCACCACGTCGCCGCGCTGCACGCCCAGATCGTCGGTGAGGTGCCGGGCCTGGCGGTCGCACCGGTCGGCGAACTCGGCGTAGGTCCACTGCCGGTCTCCGTCGATCACCGCCACCCGGTCGGGGAAGTAGCGGCGGGCCCGGGTGAGCAGGTCGAGGGTGGTGAGCGGCACCCTCACGGGTGCCAGATCCCGCGCTCCTGGAAGACGTCGCGCAGCACGGCCGGCCGGTCGGTCATGATCCCGTCCACCCCCGCGTCCAGGAGCGACCGCATCTCGTCGGGGTCGTCGATGGTCCACACGTGCACGACGATGCCGTTGGCGTGGGCGACGTCGACCAGCTCCCGGCTGGCGAGCGGCCGCCCCTCGTGGTCCTGGGGCGGGATCTGCGCCGCCTGGGAGCGGAACGTGACCGCCTCGCCCTGGAAGGCCCGGATGAGGCCGACGAACTCCTCGGGTCCCATGCCGGTGCACAGCTCGGGGCCGAGGGCGTCGCGCACCCGTTCGATGCGCCGGTCGGAGAACGACCCGATGCAGACCCGGTCGACGGCGCCGGTGCGGCGCAGCACCTCGACGAGGGGCTCGACCGCCGAGTCGGACTTCGGGTCGATGTTCACGCGCACGTCGGGCCAGGTCGTGAGGATGTCCTCGAGGAGGGGGATGGGCTCACGGCCGTCGATGCGGGCCTCGGACACCTCCGACCAGGTCAGCTGATCGATGCGGCCGCGGTGCTCGGTGACCCGGTCGAGCACGTCGTCGTGGAACGCGACCAGCACGCCGTCGGCGGTGGCGTGCACGTCGGTCTCGAGGTAGCGGTACCCGAGGTCGACGGCGTGCTGGAAGGCGGGGAGGCTGTTCTCCGGTGCCTCCGAGGCGCCACCGCGGTGGGCGAAGGGGATCGGCCCGGGGTGGTCGAGGAAGGGGAACGAGGGCATCGAGGGCCGACGGTAGCGTCGGGCGGTGCCCACACCCGCCGACGGTTCGCTGGTCCCGGGGGTGACCGAGCGGCGCCTCCAGGTGTCGGCCGTGTCGGTCGCGCTGGCGGGAACGCTGCCGGTGTTCATGACCGGCGCGCTGGCGGTGCAGATCGGCCGGGACATCGATCTCGGCGCCACCCGGCTGGGGCTGGCATCGGGGGCGTTCTTCGGCGCCGCGGCCATGGCCAGTGCCCTCATGGGTCGGCTGGCGGAGCGGGTCGGTCCGGGGCGGGCCATGCGCAGCGCCGCCATCGCCTCCGCCGTGCTGCAGGCCGGCCTCGCCCTGGCCCCCGGCTACGCCTGGCTGCTGGTCGCGCTCCTCGTCGCCGGACCGGCCAACTCGCTGGCCCAGGTGGGCGCCAACCTCCTCCTCGCCAAGGGCATCGACCCGGCCCGGCAGGGGTGGGCGCTGGCCATCAAGCAGGCCGGCATGCCGGGCGCCACGCTGCTCGGCGGCCTCGCCGTCCCGGCCATCGCGGTGACGGTCGGCTGGCGGTGGGCCTTCGCCGCCGGAGCGATCGGCGCCGCCACGGCGGCCTTCGCCGTGCCGGTTGGTGCGGTGCCTGCCGGCGGCCGGCGGCCGGCCGGGCGCCGGGTGGATGTGCCAATGGGGCCACTCGTGTTCCTCGCCGCCGCCGTCGGGTTCGCCTCGGCGGCGAACGGCACGCTGGCCACCTTCGTCGTGACCGCCGGCGTCGAGGCCGGCCTGGGCGAGTCCGCCGCCGGCATCGTGCTCACGCTCGGCAGCGCGGCCGGGATCACGATGCGCCTCGTCGTCGGCGCCCGCGCCGACCGGCGCGGCGGCCGGCACCTCCCCGTGGTGTCGGTGCTCCTGGCCGGCGGCGCCCTCGGCTACCTGCTGCTCGCCCCCGGGCTCGTGCCCACCCACCTGGCGGGTGCGCTCATCGCGTTCGGCTCCGGCTGGGCATGGCCCGGGCTGTTCAACCTCGCCGTGGTACGCCTCAACCCCACGGCGCCGGCCGCCGCCACCGGCATCACCCAGACCGGCGTGTACGTGGGCGCGCTCGCCGGCCCGATCCTGTTCGGCCTCGTGGTCGACTCCGCCGGCTACGGCCTGGCGTGGCTGCTGGCCGGCGTCGCCTCGGCCGGCGCAGCAGCGGGGGTCGCCGTGGGACGCAGCCGGGTCGTCGCCTGGCGCGACGGACCGGCTGCACCCGAGCGGCTCAGATGATCCCGGACTCGTGGCCCTGCCAGTACTCGTCCTTGAGCAGGCGCTTGTAGAGCTTGCCGGTGGGGTGGCGGGGCAGCTCGTCGCGGAAGTCGACCGAGCGGGGGCACTTGACGTCGGCCAGCTTCTCGCGGCAGAACGCGATGAGCTCCCGCTCGAGCTCGGGTCCGGGTTCGACGCCCTCGGCCGGCTGGACTACGGCCTTGACCTCCTCGCCGAAGTCCTCGTTCGGGACGCCGAAGACGGCCACGTCGTAGACCTTCGGGTGCATGGCGAGGACGTTCTCGGCCTCCTGGGGATAGATGTTCACACCGCCGGAGATGATCATGTACGCCTTGCGGTCGGTCAGGTAGAGGAACCCGTCCTCGTCGAGGCGGCCGACGTCGCCGAGCGTGGACCAGCCCCGACCCTTCGGGTCCCGTGACTTCTCCGTCTTCTCCGGGTCGTTGTGGTACTGGAACGTCGCCGCGTTCTCGCCCTCGAAGTACACGGTGCCCGCCTCGCCCACCGGGACCTCCTCGCCGGTCTCCTCGTCGACGATGTGCAGCGTGCCGATGAGCGCCTTGCCGACGGACCCCGGGTGGGCCAACCAGTCCTCGCTGTTGGTGTAGACGAAGCCGTTGCCCTCGGTGCCGGCGTAGTACTCGTGCAGCACCGGGCCCCACCACTCGATCATGCGGCGCTTGACCTCCACCGGGCACGGGGCGGCGGCGTGGACGGCGGCCTGCATGGAGGACACGTCGTACCTGGCCCGGACCTCGTCGGGCAGCTTCAGCATCCGGATGAACATGGTGGGCACCCACTGGCTGAGCGTGGCGCGGTGCTTCTCGATGAGCGCCAGCGCCTCCTCGGGGTCGAAGCGCTCCATGACGATCACGGTGGCGCCGCCCATCTGCGCACCCATGCAGAACCGCAGCGGCGCGGCGTGGTACAGCGGCGCGGGGGACAGGTAGACGGAGTCCTCGGTGAGCCCGAACAGCAGGGCCATGAGCCCGTACACCGAGGTGCCGGCGTCGTCGAGGGGCTGGCTCGGCATCGGGGGCTTCACGCCCTTCGGCTTGCCCGTCGTGCCCGAGCTGTACAGCATGTCGGCCCCGGCGATGCGACCCTGGAGCGGCTCGGCCGGCTGGGCGGCGATGGTGTCCTCGTAGGACTCGAAGCCGTCGACGGTGCCGTCGATCATCAGCCAGGTCTCGACCTTCGGCGCCTGGCCGAGCAGCTTCCCGGCGGCCTCGCGCTTGTACGCCGTGGTGATGAAGGCCCGGGCCCCGCAGTCGTTGATGATGTACTGCATCTCGTCGTCGGTGAGCCGCGACGACATGGCCGTGTAGTACAGGCCGGCGTAGTGGCAGCCCCAGGCCACGGCGAGGAACCGGGGGTGGTTCTCCATGCAGAACGCCACGTGGTCGCCGGGCTGCAGGCCGAGCGACCGGAACAGCTGGCTGAGCCGGTTGGCCTCCTCGTCGAGCTCGGCATAGGTCATCGTCTGACCCGTGCCGGCCATGATCACTGCCGGGTGGTCGGGACGGGTGGCGGCGTGGGCACCGGGGTACATGGGGCTGGGGGTCTCCTGGAACCGGGGGACGGGATCGGCGCATGGGCGCGGCCAGACCGTAGCCGCACGTCCCGAGGGCTCCGACCGGAGCCCCGGTTCCCGGCGCACGCCTCGACGCAGGAGGGTACGGTCGCCCGTCGTGGAGGTCACCGAGCGCTTCGCCGAGCTGGTCTCCGTGCCCGACTTCCCGCTCGACGAGGCCGCCCTGCTGATCGCGGCCCACGCCGACCCCTCCTGCGACGTGCCGGCCAACATGGCCCGGCTCGACGAGCTGGCCCGGTCCGTGCCCGAGCCGACCCTGCCGGCGCTGACCACGACGCTGTTCGGGCAGTGGGGGTTCATGGGCGACCAGGTCGACTACTACGACCCGCGGAACTCGTACCTGCACGAGGTCCTCGCCCGGCGACGCGGCATCCCGATCACGCTCTCGGTGGTGCTCATCGAGGTCGGTCGGCGGGTCGGCGTGTCCCTCGCCGGGGTCGGCACCCCGGCCCACTTCATGACCTGCACCACCGACGGGCCCCGCCGCTGGGTCGACGCCTTCGCCGGCGGGCGGATCCTCGACCGTGCCGACCTCGACGACCAGTTCTCCCGCCTCGCCCCGGGCATCGACCTCGACCCGTACCTCGACCCGGTGGGGTCCCGTCAGATCATCGCCCGCATCCTGGCCAACCTCGTGGCCGTCCACCGGCAGCGCAACGACCGCACCGGCCTCCTGTGGAGCTCCCGCCTGCGCACCCTCGTCCCGGGGGCGACCCCCGAGGACCGGCGGGCCTACGGGGGCGCCCTGGCGGCGTGCGGCGACTTCGTCCGGGCGGCCAAGGTGCTCGAGTCCCTCGTCGAGGACGGCCACGCCAGCGACCCCGACGACGAGCTGGCCAAGGCCAGACGGCTGCGGGCCCGCCTCAACTGAATACGGTCGGGGTCGTGATCGACCGCGACGTGAAGAAGTGCCTCGGCCAGATGGCCAAGGGCGTGCAGGTGGTGGCGGCCCGCCACGAGGGCGTGACCCGGGCCTACACCTCGCACTGGATCAGCCAGATCTCCTTCGAGGAGCCGGTGCTGCTCGCGTCGGTGTCGCCCAAGCACGACACGCACGCCCTCATCGAGGCCAGCGGTTGGTTCACCGTGTCGATCCTCGGGGGCGACCAGGTGGAGGAGGGGCAGTACTTCTCCTACCCGGGCCGCAGGTTCCACCGGCTCTTCGAGGAGTACCTGACCGAGACCGAGATCGAAGGCGTCGGCCCGGTGCCCCACGTCGTCGACTGCCTGGCCTGGCTGCGCTGCGTCGTGCGCGAGAAGCTCGACCTCGGGCTGGACCACGACTGCTACGTGGTGGACGTGGCCGACGTCGGGGAGGGCCGCCTGAAGGCCGACCCGCTCGTCTACTCGTCGCGGCACGGGTGGCGCGTCGCCGGCCAGAGCGCTCGATCCAAGGGCGAATCGGTGCGCGACCGCCTCCTCGCCCGACTCGAGGACGCCGGCATCGACCAGACTTGACCGTTCGGTCAAGTGCACTACGATCGCTCCATGGCCGTCACCGAGCGCACCCCCACCGTCACCGATCCCGACGAGCAGCGGGTCCTGGACGCCATCGACCAGCTCCTCGAGCAGCACCCCCCGAAGGACACCGACGTCGTGGCGTTCCTCGGCGCCCAGTTCGACGCCGGGCTGGCGTGGGTCCACTACGACGAGGGCTTCGGTGGCCTCGGCCTCCCGGCGAAGCACCAGAAGGTGATCAACGAGCGCCTCGCCGCCGCCGGTGCGCCCAACGCCGTCGGTCGCAATCCCATCGGTCACGGCATGTCGGCACCCACCGTGTACACGCACGGCTCCGACGACCAGAAGCGCCGCTACCTGCGCCCGCTGTTCACCGGCGAGGAGATCTGGTGCCAGCTGTTCTCCGAGCCGGGCGCCGGCTCCGACGTCGCCGGCCTGTCGACCCGGGCCGTCAAGGACGGTGACGAGTGGGTCATCAACGGCCAGAAGGTCTGGACCACCCTCGCCCACGTGGCCAGCTACGGCACGCTCGTGGCCCGCCACGACCCCGAGGCGGGCAAGCACGCCGGCCTCACCCACTTCGTGATCGACATGCACGCCCCCGGCGTCGAGGTCCGGCCCCTGCGCCAGATGACCGGCGACGCCGAGTTCAACGAGGTCTACATGACCGACGTGCGCATCCCGGACGCCGAGCGCCTCGGCGAGGTGGGCGAGGGCTGGCGCGTCGCCATCACCACGCTGATGAACGAGCGCGTGTCCATCGGCGGCGCCATCCCGCCCCGGGAGTCGGGCCCGATCGCGGTCGCGAAGAAGGAGTGGCAGGCGCACTGCGACCCCGAGGACACGGCCACCAAGGACGAGTTCATGAAGCTGTGGGTCCGGGCCGAGGTGTCCCGCCTCACCAACATCCGGGCCAACCAGCTGCGCAAGCTGGGCGACCCGGGGCCCGAGGGCTCGGTCGCCAAGCTGGCCATGGCCGAGCTGAACAAGGACATCATGAGCTTCGCCGTCGACTGCATGGGGGCCGAGGGCACGCTCTACGACACCTACGACATCGAGCGGCGGTCCAGCATCGGCATGTTCGGCGGCTCGACGCAGCAGTCGTTCCTGCGCAGCCGGGCCAACTCCATCGAGGGCGGCACCACCGAGGTGATGAAGAACATCCTCGGCGAGCGCATGCTGGGCCTCCCCGGCGACATCCGCGTGGACAAGGGCAAGCCCTGGTCGCAGGTCCCCCGCAGCTGACCTAGCGCTCCGGTCGCCACGAGCGGCGGGCCTTCTTCTCGCTGTGCTCGCGCTTGGCCTCCAGGCGCCGGCGCTGCGCGCCGCGGGACGGCTTGGTCGGACGGCGCCGCGCCGGTGGCGTGGCGGCCCCGTCGACCAGTTCGGCCAGGCGCTGTCGCGCCAGCTGGCGGTTCCGGTACTGCGAGCGGGAGTCCGACGATGTCGCCCGGACCGTGTCGCCGTGGGCGCTGCGCAGCCGCTCGGTGACGCCCCCCGGGAGCCCGGCCTGGTCGAGGTCCAGCTCGACGGTGACCTGGGTGTCCGAGGTGTTGGCGTGCTGTCCGCCGGGACCTCCCGAGCGGCTCGCCCACCACCGGATTGCGGTGGCCGGAACCCGTAGGCCGCGGGATGTCAAGAGGTCCTCTTCGCCGGCCATGCCTGCAGTCTGACGTCGGTAGGGTCGTTCCGTGACCCGTCGAACCAAGATCGTCGCCACCATCGGACCGGCCTCGGACTCCGAGGACGTCCTGCGTGCGCTCATCCTGGCCGGCGTGGACGTGTGCCGGCTCGGCCTGGCGCACGGCACCATCGACGAACACCTCCTGCGGATCAAGCGCATCCGGAAGGTCGCCGGCGAGCTCGGCCGCCCCATCGCCGTGCTCGGCGACCTGCCCGGCCCCAAGATCCGGATGGGCCCGGTCATCGAAGAGGGTGGCCTGTTCCTCGCCGAGGGTCAGCGCATCGAGATCCGCCCCGGCAGCGCCCCCACCGCCCCCGACCACATCCACGTCGACTACGACCACCTGCTCGAGGCGGTGGAGGTCGGCGACACGCTGGTCCTCGGCGACGGCGCAGTGCGCCTCACCGCGGTGGAGAACGACGGCCAGCGCCTCATGGTCGAGGTGGAGCACGGCGGGCGCATCCAGGGCCGCCCCGGCGTCACCCTGCCGTCGGCGAAGCTCCGGGTCTCGGTCCCGACGGAGCAGGACATCGCCCTCCTCGCCGGGCTCGCCGGCGAGCTCGACTTCGTCGCCGCCTCCTTCGTCCGCTCGGCCGACGAGGTCGCCGCCGTGAAGGACCTGGCCCAGGGCGCCGACGTCGTGGCCAAGATCGAGACCAAGGCCGCCGTCGACGCGCTCGACGCCATCATCAACGTCTCGGACGCCGTCATGGTCGCCCGCGGCGACCTGGGCAACGAGTGCGACATCGCCGAGGTGCCGCACCTGCAGAAGCAGATCATCCGCCAGGGCGTGTCCTTCGGCGTGCCCGTGATCACCGCCACCCAGATGCTCGAGTCGATGATCCACTCGCCCTCGCCCACACGGGCCGAGGCCACCGACGTCGCCAACGCGGTGTTCGACGGCACCACCGCGGTGATGCTCTCGGCCGAGACCGCCATCGGCCACGACCCCGTCCTGGTGATCAAGACCATGTCCCACCTGTGCGAGCGGGCCGAGGCCGCCGCCGACTACAGCACCTGGGGCAGCCAGCTCGGCCGCATCCAGGAGCAGGTCCAACTCGACGTCACCACCCGCATCACCGCGGGCATGAGCCACGCCGCCTGGCGCCTGGCCACCGAGCTCGAGCTCGACGCCATCATCTCGTGCACGAACTCGGGCTACACCGCCCGGGCGATCTCGAGGTTCCGGCCGCCGGGCGTGCTCATCGGGGCCAGCCCCTTCGAAGACACCGTCCACAAGCTGTCCCTGGTGTGGGGCACCAAGCCCCTGAAGATGGACCAGTACGGCACCACCGACGAGATGGTGTGGCACGCGGTCGAGAAGTCGGTCCAGGCCGGGTACATCAAGGCCGGTGACCTGGTCGCCGTGCTCGCCGGTGCCGCCGACGGCGCCGGCACCACCGACGTGCTGCGCGTCGTCAGCGTCGCGTGAGCACCGGCTCCTTCGTCGCCGAGGGTCGCTGCTGGCGCGACGTGGCCGGCGACGGACCCGCCGTCGTCCTGGTGCACGGCACCATGGACCGCTCGTCGAGCTTCGGGCGGGTCCGCCGCGCCCTCGACGGCCAGCGCGTGGCCCGCTACGACCGCCGGGGCTACGCCCGCTCGGTCGCGCTCGGACCCCCGGAACGCTTCCAGCAGCAGGTGGACGATCTGCTCGACGTGGTGGCCTGGGCCGTCGGCGACGGGCACCCGCCGGTGGTGTTCGGCCACTCCTACGGGGGCACCGTCGCCCTGGCCGCCGCCGCCCAGGCGCCGGATCGCCTCGCCGGGGTCATCGCCTACGAGGCGCCCCTGTCCTGGATGGACTGGTGGCCGGCCGGGAGCGCGGGCGCCGCCGCCATGGCCGAGTCCGCCGACGCACAGGACGCCGGCGAGCGCTTCATGCGCCGGATGGTGGGCGACGACCGGTGGGAGAAGCTCCCGCCCAGCACCCGTGCCGCCCGCCGGGCCGAGGGGCCGACCCTCGTCGCCGAGCTGGCCCAGCTCCGGCCACCCAACCCGGCCCCCTTCGAGCTGGCTTCGATCCGGGTGCCGGTCCTCGCCGGGCACGGCACCGAAGGCGCCGCCCACCACGGGGAAGCGGCGCGGGCCGTGGCCGACGGCGTGCCGGGCGCCGACCTCGAGGTGGTGGCCGGCTCGGGCCACGGCGTCCACCTCACGCATCCGGCTGCGGTCGCCGCCATGGTGCGACGGCTGGTCACCGAGCTCGCGCCCGGCTGATCAGATCCGGGCCGGGTCGCAGCCGGGGAGCTCGACGTCGACGCCGGCGATCGCGCACTCACAGGTCTGGGTGCACTCCTGGATGTTGCGCCGCTCGACGTAGACGAACAGCACCATCAGCAGCAGCGTGGAGAGCAGGATCACCCGGGTCATCGTCCTGACCACGAGACGGACGACCAGCAGGGCCACGAGCAGGCAGAACGTGACCGCCAGGATGGGGCTGTGGTCCCGGACGAACTCTTCGTACCGGGCGGCGGCGAGGATCGTTCCCACGGCACCCAACGTACGCCCCGCCGCCCGGTCCGTGGTGGAAGGCGAACCCCGGTGCAGCCGTAGGCTCGGGCCATGTCCCAACCGGTGAACCTGTCCGCCAGCGGACCCCCCGAGACCGTGCTCGACCGTGAGCCGGCCGACGCCCTCGAGCGGCTGGAGGCGGCCGGCACCATGACCGGCGACGACCGCCGTCGTGCCATCGCCGCCGTGGTCGCTGACCACCCCCGCTGCCTGCACGCCTGGGCCGCGCTCGGCGACGAGGCCCGGGACCAGATCGAGGCCTACGCCGCCTACCGCATCGGCTACCACCGGGGCCTCGACCGGCTCCGAGCCAACGGGTGGCGCGGGACCGGCTACGTCCGGTGGGCGCACCCGGAGAACACCGGGTTCCTGCGATCCCTCGACGGCCTGCGCCGGGCCGCCGAGGCCATCGGCGAGGACGACGAGGCCGAGCGCTGCGCCCAGTTCCTGGCCCAGCTCGACCCGGCCGGGCGTCCCGTCACCTGACCGTGTCGAGCCGGCGCACCCGTCCCGCCGCCCTCCTCCTCGCCGGGCTCGTCCTCGCCGCAGCCTGCGGCTCCGACGCCGACGAGGGGGTCGTCGACGCCACCTCCACCTCGACGGCAACCGTCGACGAGCCCGGCGCCCCGCAGGATCCGGCGGGGCCCGCCGGCGAGGGCCCGGCCGGCGACCCGGCGCCCGAGGGCGACACGACCGGACCCGGCGCCGCCCCCGCCGACCCGTCGGCGACCACGGTGGCGCCGCCGCCCCCGCCACCGGCCGAGGCACCCGGGCCGGCGGCCGTCGGGCCGGTGGGCTCGGCCGCCGTCCGCTACCTGCGGCCGTCGGGCTCCGAGCGGGTGCTCGTGCAGGTGCTGGTCCAGGACGGCGCCGCGCCGCCCTCCGCCGTGCCCGAGCGCATCCGCCAGGTGCTGGCCGAGCTCAGCGGCAAGCCGGTGACGATGGCGACCGCCGCCGTCGGCGGGGGAGCGCGGTCGTGGACCTCCGACGAGCTGCGGGCGCTCGCCGACTCGTCCTCGCCCGCCCAGACCGCCGAGCAGGCCGTGCTCAGCCTGCTGTTCCTGCGGGGCGGCTTCGCCGAGAACGAGCGCGCCGTGGGGGTGGCCGTGCGGGGCGACGTGGCTGCCGTGTTCGCCGAACGGGTCGACGAGGCAGCCGGGACGTTCGGCGACCGCGGCGCCGTCCAGGACGCGGTGACGATGCACGAGGTCGGGCATCTCCTGGGCCTCGTCAACCTCGTGGTCGACAGCGGCCGCGACGACCCCGAGCACCCGGGTCACAGCCCGAACCGGGGCTCGGTGATGTACTACGCCGTCGAGTCCACGCTGCTGGGCACGCTGCTCTCGGGCGGGCCGCCCCGCGACTTCGACCAGGCCGACCTGGACGAGCTCGCTCGCATCCGGAACGGCTGACCGGTGGCAGGCGGGCCGGGGGAGCGCTTCGACGGGTACGTCCTCTGCGGCGGCGCCAGCCGGCGGATGGGCCGGGACAAGGCACTGGTCGCCGTCGACGGGACGGCCATGGCGGCCCGCGTCGCCGAGGCCCTCGCCAACGCCGGGGCCGAGCGCGTGCTCGCGATCGGCGGAGACGCCGAGGCGCTGGCCCGGCTCGGGCTCGACGTCCGACCCGACCGCTATCCCGGTGAGGGCCCGCTCGGGGGGCTGGTGACCGCCCTGGCCGGTGCGGGACCGGGCGCCGCACCGGTGGCCGTGGTGCTGTCGTGCGACCTGACCGACCCCGACCCCGACGCCATCGCCCACACCGTGCGGACCCGGGCGGTCCACGACAGCGACGCCGTCGTCCCAGTGGTCGATGGCCGCCAGCAGTGGTTGCACGCCGCCTGGCACCGGCGCATCGCCGGCATCCTGGCCGACGTGTTCGGGTCCGGGGAGCGCTCCCTCGCCGGCGCGGCGCGGTCGGTGCGGGTCACTGCCACCCACGACGTGGCGCCCGCCGCGGTGCACGACGCCGACCGGCCCGAGGACCTGGCGGTGCGCGCCGGTGCGGGACGGCGGGCCCGAACTCCTAGCATCGGACGGGTGCAGGTCCCCGCCATCGACATCCCCACCCTCCGCGAGAAGCTGGACGCGGGCGAGCCGCTGTTCGACGTGCGCCAGCCCGACGAGTACGAGGAGGCCCGGGCACCCGGCGCCGTCCTGGTGCCGCTCGGCGAGGTGCCCGACCGGATCGACGAGTTCCCCACCGATCGCACCGTCTACGTGATCTGCAGGTCCGGCGGCCGGAGCGCACAGGCGGTGGAGCACCTCCGCGCCAACGGCGTCGACGCCGTCAACGTCGACGGCGGCACCATGGCGTGGATCGAGGCGGGGAACGCGGTGGAGCGGGGTGCCTGAGACCGCACCTGCCCGCTGGATCGACACCCGCTCCGGCCTGCAGGAGCTGATCGATGAGCTGTCCGGGACGAGCCGGCTCGCCATCGACACCGAGTTCCACCGGGAGCGCACCTACTGGCCGCAGTGCGCGCTCGTGCAGATCGGGTGGGACGACGGCCAGGCGCTGGTCGACCCGCTGGCCACCGACATCCGGCCCATCGGCGCCCTCCTGACCGGCCGGACCACCGTCATGCACGCGGCCGGCCAGGACCTGGAGGTGTTCCAGCACTCCGTGGGTGTCGTCCCCGACGACCTGTTCGACACCCAGATCGCGGCCTCGTTCCTCGGCATGAGCAGCATCGGGCTGGCCCCGCTGGTCCACAAGATGCTCGGTGTCCACCTCCCCAAGGCGGACCGCCTCGGTGACTGGCTGGTACGCCCGCTGTCCGAGGACGCCAAGCGCTACGCCCAGTCCGACGTGGTGCACCTGTTCGAGCTGCACGACCAGATGACGGCCGCGCTCGAGCAGCGCGGCCGCATGGCATGGGTGCGCAGCGAGTGCGATGCGCTGGTCGAGCGCTCGCTCGCCCCGAGCGACCCGGCCACGGCGTGGTGGCGGGTGAAGGAGGCCCGGCGGCTGAAGGGCACGGCGGCCGCCGTCGCGCAGTCGCTGGCCGCGTGGCGGGAGGCCCACGCGGCCGAGACGGACCGGCCCCTGCGCTCGGTGCTGCCCGACCTCGCGCTCGCCGGTATCGCGCAGCGGCCTCCGTCCACGGTGGAGGACCTGGTCAAGATCCGGGGACTGCGTGACCGCGGCATCCCCAAGTCCATCCGCGACGACGTCCTCGACGCCGTGGCCCGGGGCCGGGCGATGGACCCCGACGACGTCTGCTACCCCGAGGACCGGCCCGTCCCCGCCGAGCTCCGTGGTGCCCTGCCGCTGCTCATGTCGTGGGTCGCGCAGCGGGCCCGGGAGCTCGACCTCGACCCGGCCGTGCTCGCCACCCGGGGCGACCTCGAGGGGTTCCTGCGACACGACGACAACCGCCTGGCCGCCGGGTGGCGGGCCGAGGCGCTGGCCTCGGGCATCAGCGACCTGCTCGAGGGTCGGGCCTGCCTGTCCTTCGCCAAGGGCGAGGGCCTGGTCCTGCGCCCGCTCCATCCATGATCGTCACAGGTGCGGGCCGATCACCGGCGGAGCGCTGCGTGTGGCGAACATCCACGCCGCTACACTGAGCGATTCTCAAGCCCCCACGAGTCGGGAGCACGCCCGTGAAAAAGGGTCGACATCGTCGTTTCGAAGAGGCCCGGGCGCTGAAGCGCTCGGACGCCGGTATTGACATCTCGGACATCTTCGGGGAGGCGCCGCCGGAACCCTGCGAGGAGTGCGGCGCCGCGCCTGGGGCCGAGCACGCGTCCTGGTGCCTGGCCGACGCCGACGACGCGTAGCTGACGTCTCCCCACGCGTTTGGGGCGGGACGCCCACCACCTAGGGTTCCGGACGTGCTGAAGCGCGTGCTGGGGGTCGGTCTGCTCTTCGTCGCGGCCTGCGGGCCGGGCGAGGCGACGCCGGTCGAGCGCGCCGGCGTCACCCCCCAGCAGCTCCCCGAGGTCGAGCTGCCGGCGCCGCTCACCACCGGGCCGCCGGCGTCGACGTCCACCGTCGCGCCACCCGAGGGCGCGGTCACCGAGCAGGCCGCGGCCCCGCCGCTGCCGGCGCCGATCGAGCCGCCCCGGGCCGAGCCCTGGACCCTGCAGCCCTACCGGGGCTTCGGGGCCTGGCTCGACGCCTACGACTGGTCGGTCACCTTCGCCCGCTCGCCCGAGCACGTCATCGGTCTCGACCACATCGACCACATGGCGGCCGAGGGCGTGCAGACCATCTACATCCAGGCCAGCCGCTGGAACAGCCCGGCCGACGTGCTCGAACCGGAGCGCTTGCAGGGCATCATCGACCGGGCCCACAGCCACGGCATGTCGGTGGTGGCCTGGTACCTGCCGACGATGGTGGACCCCGAGACCGACTTGCGGCGGATGATCGCCATCGCATCCATGGACTTCGACGGCTTCGGCGTCGACATCGAGTCGCGCGACGTCGCCGACGTGCCCGAGCGCAACCGACGCCTCCTCGACATCTCGGCCCGTCTGGATGCGGCCCTCGGCGGACGGCCGTTGGCGGCCATCGTCATGGAGCCGGTGATCATGGAGGACGTCAACCCGCAGTTCTGGCCCGACTACCCGTGGATGGGCCTGGCCCAGCACTACGACGTCTGGATGCCGATGAGCTACTGGACGAACCGCCGGGGCGAGTGGCGCCACTCGCACACCTACACCGCCGAGAACATCGAGCGCCTCCGCCTGCGCATCGGCCAGCCCGATGCGCCGGTCCACACCATCGGCGGCATCGGCGACAAGACCACCGTCGGCGACCTCCACGGCATGGTGGTGGCCGCCGTCGAGCAGCGGGCCATGGGCGGCAGCATCTACGACTACCGCACGACCGACCCGTCGTTCTGGGACGTGCTGCGGGCCTTCCGGGCCCAGTAGTCAGCGCCGCAGGGCGGGGTGGGGCAGCGGCGTCCACTGGCGACGCCGCTCCACCAGCTCCACGAACATCCGGTAAGGGGTCTCGCCCACCAGCTCGATGATCTCCTCGCGCAGGACCTCGTAGGTGGGCCGCGCCGACCGGAACGCCAGGGAGTCGTCGGTGCACCACCAGTGGAACTCGGCGCCGCCCCCGCCCCAGTCGCGCCGCTTCCACTCCCGCAGGGTGGACGTCACGTGACCGTGGTCGTCGGTGGACTCCTCGAGGCGCAGCGGCAGCTGCCAGCACACGTCGGGCTTCCAGTCGAGCGGCCGCTCGCCGGCCTCCTCGGCCGCCTGGTGGAGCGCGCAGCCGGCCCCGTTGGGGTGGCCGGGACGGTTCAGCAGGATGCAGGCGTCCTCGTGCAGGCGGGTGACCCACTGGCCGCCGTCGTCCCGGTGGGTGGCGCCGTCGCGGGTGCCCTGCTCGTGGAACTGCCACTGCTCGGGGGTGAGCGACTCGATGCGGGCCACCGTGTCGGCGTGGTCGTCGTCGTCGACGAAGTGGGCGCCGTAGCTGCAGCAGCCCTGCTCGAGCTCGGGGGCCTCCTCGGTCAGCACGCCGAGGCAGCCCTGACCGAAGATGCAGGTCCAGGAGCTGGTGAGGAACGTGACGTCGAAGACCCAGGTGCGGTACTCGTCGGGGTCCTCGAAGGTGACGAGCTCGTGGAGGTCCTCGTACGGGCCGGGCTCCCGCCCGCTCATGCCGGCACCCACCCGTTCACGTCGCGGATGATGCGGTGGATGGAGCTCTGCCGCCACTTGTCGTAGTGCATGACGATCCGGTCGAGGTCGAGGGAGTCGCCGCTGGAGCGCTCCGCCGGCGTGGGACCGCTGCGCTCGATCCGGCCACCGGTCAACAGCTCGCCGTGCTCCGCGTTCAGGGCGTCGAGCTGAGCGTCGTCGGGGCCTTGGCGCATGCGGATGATGAGGCGGTCGCCGGCCCAGCGGATCGAGTCGAAGTTCCGGTAGAAGCCGACGATCTCCTCGCACGCCTCATCGACGTCGTCGGTGATGCAGAACAGCTCCAGGTCCCCGGGGCTCACCAGCCCGCCGGCCACCAGCTCGTCGCGGACGAAGCCCAGCCACGACGTCCAGTACGTGCCCCCCGGCACGTCGAGCAGCACCACCGGCGCCGGGACGCTCTTGCCGGTCTGCTGCAGGGTGAACAGCTCGAAGGTCTCGTCCTGGGTCCCGAACCCGCCGGGCAGGGCCACGAACCCCTTGGACTCCTTCACCAGCATGAGCTTGCGGGTGAAGAAGTACTTCATCGCCACGAGCTTCTCGTCGCCGTCGATGAACTCGTTGGCCGCCTCCTCGAAGGGCAGACGGATCGTCACACCCATCGAGTTCTCCCGGCCCGCGCCCTCCATGCCGGCCGCCATGATCCCCGGGCCGGCGCCGGTGACCACCATCCAGCCCCGCTCGGCGAAGTCGGCGGCCAGGCGGCGGGTCTGGTGGTAGAGGGGGTCGTCGGGCTGGGTGCGGGCCGAACCGAACATGGTCACCTTGGACCGGTCGGCGTAGGGCAGGAACGTGTTGAAGGCGAGGCGCATCTCGGCCAGCGAGGCCGACGCGATCTTGAGGTCGAGGCGGGAGACGTCGTCGCCGGCCAGCCCCACCGCGGTGCGGAACAGGTCGGCCAGCAGGTCGCGGTTGCGCACCGCGCCGGCCGCGTCGAGCAGCTCGTCGATCTTCGCTCGGGACACGGGGACCTCGGCCACGGCCGCAGCATGGCACAGCACCCGGGCGGTCCCTGGAGGCTCGGTACCGGGCCGGAGCGGTGCCGTCGCTTACGCTCGGCGTCAGGTCGGAGGAGGTGGGGTCGGGGTGAGCACGGTGCTGGTGGTGGACGACGAGCCCGACGTGCGGCTGGTGACCCGGGTGATCCTGGAGGCCGCCGGCTACGACGTCACCGAGGCCGAGTCGGGTGAGGCCGCCCTCGACGCGCTGGCGTCGGGTCAGCTCCCCGACGTGCTCCTCCTCGACGTCCGGATGCCGGGCATCGACGGCTGGGAGGTGCTGCGCCGCCTGCGGGACCAGCCGGGGCAGCTCTGCGAGCTGCCGGTGGTGATCTTCACGGCCGACATCGCCTCGGCCGAGCAGGCACCGGTCGAGCTGGCGGAGCGGGAGTTCTTCCTCGGCAAGCCGTTCGACCCCGACGACCTCGTCGAGCTGGTGGGTCTGGCCGCCAAGACGGCGGCCGCCTGACCGGGCACCGTGGCATGGGCCGCCTCGCTGGCGGCTCGGCTCCTACGCCGGGGCGGTGCGCCCGTAGAGGGTGGTGCGCTGCTCGAGCCGGCGGCCGAGGGGCTCCACGATGGAGCGGAAGTCCTCGCCCTGCATCATCTGGCCGTGGCTGGCGCCGGCGGCCCGCGAGATGTTCTCGTCCATGAGGGTGCCGCCGAGGTCGTTCACGCCGGCCTGCAGGCACTGGGTCACACCCGAGCGGCCCATCTTCACCCAGGAGACCTGGATGTTGTCGATGGCGCCGCGGTACGCGATCCGCCCCACGGCGTGCATCAGCAGCGCCTCACGGAACGTGGGCCCCCGGCGGGCCTTGCGCTGGATGTACATGGGCGCCGCCATGTGCACGAACGGCAGCGGCACGAACTCGGTGAACCCGCCGGTCTCCCGCTGCAGGTCGCGGGTGCGCACGATGTGGCGGGCCCAGTGCACCGGGTTCTCGATGGCGCCGTACATGATGGTCACGTTGGAGCGCAGGCCGACCTGGTGGGCGGTCCGGTGGGCGTCGAGCCACTCCTCGGTGTCGATCTTGTCCGGGCACAGCAGCGCCCGCATCTCGTCGTCGAGGATCTCGGCCGCAGTGCCCGGCAGCGTGGCCAGGCCCACGTCCATGAGCCGGCGCAGGTAGTCGGCCAGGGGTTCGCCGAGGCGCTTGGCCCCCTCGGTGACCTCGAGGGCGGTGAAGCCGTGCACGTGGATGCCGGGCGCGGCCTCCTTCACCGCCTTGGTGACGTCGATGTAGTAGTCGCCGTCGAAGTCGGGGTGGATGCCGCCCTGCAGGCACACCTCGGTGGCCCCCATGTCCCAGGCCTCCTTCACCCGACCGGCGATCTCGTCGAGGGTGAGCAGGTAGGGCTTGCCCCGCAGGTTGAGCGAGAGCGGCCCCTTGGAGAACCCGCAGAAGCGGCACTTGAAGGTGCAGACGTTGGTGTAGTTGATGTTGCGGTTCTGCACCCACGTGACGACGTCGCCGACGGCGTCCCGTCGCATGTCGTCGGCCACCTGGGCCACGGCGGCGACCTCGGGTCCCCGGGCGCCGAACAGCGTGGTGATCTCGCCCACACCCAGCTCCTGACCGAGCAGGGCACCGGCGAGGACCTCGCCGACCGCACCGCCGGCCGCGGCACCGCTGGGGATCAGGGCCGGGGGTGGGTCCTCGTGGCCGGAGTACCAGCGGTCGTCGCGCCCCATCGCCTCCGCGTCGCTGCGGTCGAGCACCGGGAAGCGCAGGCCCTCGTCGAGGAAGCGCTCCGGTGCCAGGGCGTGCTCGGGGTAGATCGTGAGCCGTGGTGCGAGCGTGAAGCCCCGGGCCTCGGTGACCTGGCGCAGCCGGTCCAGGGCCGGCCACGGGCGCTCCGGGTTGACGTGGTCGGCGGTCACCGGGGAGACCCCGCCCCAGTCGTCGATGCCGGCGTCGAGCAGCACCCCGAAGTCGTCGGAGAGGTTCGGCGGGGCCTGGAGGTGGATCTCGGGCGGCAGGATCAGCCGGGCCAGGGCGATGGCCTGGAGGAAGTCCTCCGGCGGGCAGGGCGCGGCCTTGTGCATCCCGGTGCCGGGCTTGGGCAGGAAGTTCTGGACGATCACCTCCTGCACGTGGCCGTGGCGGGCGTGGCTCTCGGCGATCGCCTCGAGGGCACGGATCCGGTCGATGGGCTCCTCGCCGATGCCGACGAGGATCCCGGTGGTGAAGGCGATGCCGAGGTCGCCGGCGGCCTCCAGGGTGGCCAAGCGCCGGGCGGGGACCTTGTCCGGCGAGCCGCGGTGGCAGTCGAGGTCGTCGCGGAGCGACTCGAGCATCATCCCCTGCGACGGGGCGACCGGCCGCAGCCGGGCCAGCTCGTCGGCGTGGAGCGCACCGGCGTTGGCGTGGGGCAGCAGGCCGGTCTCGTCCAGCACGAGGCGGCACATGGCGGCGAGGTAGTCCACGGTGGACCCGTGGCCGTTGGCGGCCAGCCACTCGGCGGCGGCCGGGTAGCGCTCCTCGGGGCGCTCGCCGAGGGTGAACAGCGCCTCGTGGCAGCCGGCCTCGGCACCGGCACGGGCGATGGCCAGGACCTGGTCGGGCGTGAGGTACGGGGACTCGAGGCGGGCCGGCGGCTGGGCGAACGTGCAGTAGCCGCACTTGTCCCGGCACAGCATGGTCAGCGGGATGAAGACCTTGGGGGAGTAGGTGATGCGGGAGCCGGTCCGACCGTCGCGCACGGCCCGGGCGCGGGCCTGCAGCTCGTCGAGCGGGAGCGCCAGCAGCGGGTGCGTCTGGTCCACCATGGGCAGACCCTATCGGCGGTCGCGCGTACCCTCGGGAGGTGCGACGCGCCGCCGGCACCGTCACCGTCGAGCCGGTCGAGACCAAGCCCCAGCTGCGCCGCTTCGCCGAGGTCCCCTTCGTCCTGCTCGGTGCCGATCCGCGCTGGTCGGCGGGCGTGCGGGTCTACGAGCAGTGGCGCCACGACGCCCGCCGCCACCCGTACTTCGACCGGGGCGACGCCGCCTTCCACCTGGCCCGCCGGGCCGGTCGGCCGGTCGGACGGATCGCGGCCCACGTCGACGGCAGCGGCTCGGACCAGGGCTGGTTCGGGATGTTCGACGTGCCCGACGACCCGGTCGTGACCGCGGCGCTGCTGGAGGCGGCGGCCGCGTGGCTGCGGGACCAGGGGGTCACGTCGATGGTCGGTCCGGTGACGTGGCGCCCGGACGAGGAGTTCGGGGTGCTGGTGGAGGGATTCGAGCACCCGAGCGCCACCGGTCGGGCCTGGCATCCGCCCTGGTACGCCGAGCAGCTGCGGGCCGCGGGCGCGACACCCGCCGAGCGTCGACCGACCTTCGACGTCCCGACCGCCGGTTGGGGTGCCGACGTCCCCCCGGCCAGCGGCGAGGAGCCTCCGCCCCACGCCGGTGGCTACGTCGACCCGGGCCTCGTGCTCGCCGGCATCGCCGCCGTCCCCGACGTCACCGCCCTGCTCGCCGGCGCCTCGGTGCGCTCGGCGTGGCGCCTCGCCCGCCAGGCCCGCGAGCGAGCGTCGGACACGGCCGTGTGCGTGCGCTGTGACGGTGACCCCGCGCTGCTCGTGCCCCGCCTGCTCGCGGCCAGCCGCCACCGGGGCTACCAGCGGCTGCTGGCGCCGTGGTCGCCGGACCCCGACGCCGCCCCGGATCGCGTCCACCAGGTCTTCCGATTCGCCCTCTGAACGAACTCGACCAAATGAGGGTCGGACGGTGGGCCCCATCTCGTCGAGGACGAGGGGAGCCTCGAACTCGACGAGATCCGCATCAGCCCGCGGGCGTCATTTCGTCGAGAACGTCGGGTCCGGGTGGCGGGCGCCGGCGGCGATCTCGTAGACGTCGGTGGGGGCCGACTGGCCCCGCAGGCCGACCGAGCCGCGGGCGGCCCAGTTGGCGCCCTCGGGGCCGGCGGCGTGCACGGCGGAGGCCGCGGCGAGGGCGCGGCCCGGGCGGGACTTGGCCAGCTCGGTCAGGCGGGCAGCCTCGTTGACCGCCCGGCCGATCACCGTGTACTCGAAGCGCTCACGGCTGCCGACGTTGCCGGCCACGACCGTGCCGCACGAGATCCCGATGCCCGCGTGCAGGCCGGGGTGCTCCAGCGACAGGGAGACCAGGCGGTCGCGCAGGGCCCGGGCCGCCCGCAGCGCCCGGGCCGCATGGTCGGGCTGGTGGGCCGGCACGCCGAAGACGCACAGCGCACCATCGCCCTGGAACTTGTTGACCCAGCCACCCTGGGCGCTGACCTCGTCCACCACCGCCTCGAAGAAGGCGTTGAGCGTGGCCACCACCTCCGCCGGCGGCAGCACCTCGGCCATGGCGGTGGAGCCGATGAGGTCGACGAAGAACGCCGACGCCTCGCGGGATTCCCCACCGAGGTCGCTGCCACGCTCGATGGCCTGGGCCGCCACCTCATGGCCGACGTGGCGGCCGAACAGGTCCTGCAGGCGCTGGCGCTCGCGCAGGCCGGCCACCATCTGGTTGAAGCCGGCCTGGAGCTGACCGACCTCGCCGCCGTCGTCCACCTGGAGGTCCTGGGAGATCTGCCCGGCGCCGACCGCGGCGAGGGCCGAGCGGATGGCGTCGAGGCGCACGGCGATCGAGTCGGCGGCCACCGACGTGCCGAACAGGCCGGTGACGAGGCCGACGACGCCGAGTGTGACCAACGTGGCGCTCGAGGGGGGCGACGAGCGGGTGGGCGTGAGGGCGAGCGCCAGGAGCGGCACCCCGGAGGACGACCCCCAGGCCAGCAGCAGGCGCGCCCGCACGCCCAGCGTGCGGGGCCGGGTGACCGGCTCCCCGGTGAGCGCGCAGGCGAACAGCGGCCGGTACGTCCGCTCGATGACCAGGTAGGAGATGGCGGAGGTGGCGAAGCCGCCCATGACCAGGATCTGCGCGATGTCGACGATCTCGCGGACACCGAAGCCCCGCCGGAAGCTGATCCCGGTGCCGATGATGCCGGCGGCCGCGACCCAGAAGAGCATGGGCCGCAGGGCCATGCGGAACGGCTCGCCGAGGAGCCGCTCCCGTTCGCTCCGGTCCGGGGTCCGCCCGACCAGCGCCCAACCCGAGGTGCGGCGGAACTCCCAGGCCACCCACGCCCACGCCGCCGGGGTCAACGTCGCCACGGTCACGACCACGAGGGCGAGGTCGTTCAGGCCCGGCGTGTCGAAGGCTTCGGACGCCGGGTAGCGGAGCTGGGCGAAGGTGAACACGGCCAGGCCACCGAGGACGTGGAGGACGGTGCTCCGCGCCAGCAGGCGCAGCCGCACGTCGCGGCCGGTCTGGCGCAGCTCCTCGGCGGGCGAGCGCTCGGCAGGGGGGCGGGAGCGCATGGCCGCAGGCTACGGGCCGGCCGCGTCCCGGTCGACGAGCCACACCACGCCGGGTGCGTCGGCGCGGGTGGCGGGGACGTCGTCGCCGGCCCGGACCCGGTCGAGCGCGGCGCGCTTGGCCTCCCCCTCGACGGTCACGACCACGGTGCGGCCGGCGGCGATCGCCCTGGTGGTGAAGGTGAGCCGGGGTCGGGGGTTGTTGCCGAGCGGGTCTTCGTTCGCGACCACGTACCGGGCCGCCGGCGCGTCCAGCGCCCGCGAC
>JBKHVG010000003.1:0-118236 GCA_046570205.1 Acidimicrobiia bacterium | reverse complement strand
GGGAGCGCTGAGGGTGAGACGCCAACCCTTGTCGGGCACCTGGAGGGCGAAGGCGAACTCGCTGCGGAGTGCGGCTCCGGTGCCCGGGAAGAGGCTGGCCGTGTGGGCGTCGGGCCCGAGCCCCAGGTGGATCACGTCGATGGGTCCGATCCCCGCGACGAGCCGGTCGTAGCCGTCGGGGTCGTCGCACCTCATCGGGTGGATCTCGGCGGCCTCGACGTGGACGAGCAGCGCCTCGCGGGCCAGGCGGTGGTTGGAATCCTCGTGGTCGAGCGGCACGCAGCGCTCGTCGCCCCACACGACCCGGACCGAGGACCACTCGACCGGGTCGCCGGCGCGGGCGGCCAGCGCCTCGTAGCAGCGGCGGGCGGTGTCGCCGCCGGACAGGGCGATGGTGAACAGGTCACCGGTGCGGGTCTCCCAGGCGGCGGCGACCGCGTCGCAGAAGGCGGCGGGGACGTCGTCGACGATGCGGAGCTCGCCCTGCACGCTCAGAGCTGCTGGGACTTGGTCTCGAGCGTGGCGATGAGCTCGTCGAAGGACTTGGCGAAGGCGGCCACGCCTTCGTCCTCGAGGACCCGCGCCACGTCGGCGAGGTCGACGCCGACGGCGGTGGCCCGGTCGACGACGGCCTGCGCGGCCGCCGGGTCGGCGTCGATGGTGCGGGCGACCGTGCCGTGGTCGTCGAAGGCTTCGAGGGTGGCCTCGGGCAAGGTGTTGACCGTGTCGGGGCCGATGAGCGAGTCGACGTAGAGCGTGTCGGGGTACGCCGGGTTCTTGGTGGAGGTCGACGCCCACAGGGGGCGCTGCACCCGGGCGCCCTTGGCCGCGAGGGCGTCCCACCGGGGACCGGAGAAGACCTCTCTGAAGCGCTGGTAGGCCAGCTGGGCCTGGGCGACGGCGACCGTGCCACGCAGGGCGAGGGCGTCGTCGGTGCCGATGGCCTCGAGGCGCTGGTCGACCTCGGTGTCGACCCGGGAGATGAAGAACGACGCCACGCTGGCGATGCCCGACAGGTCGTCGGCACCCGACGCGACGTGGGTCTCGAGGCCGGCGAGGTAGGCCTCCATCACCTGGGCGTAGCGGTCGATCGAGAAGATGAGCGTCACGTTGATGGAGCGGCCCTCGGCCAGCATCGTGCGGATGGCGGGGACGCCCTCGGCCGTGGCCGGGATCTTCACCATCACGTTGGGAGCGTCGACCACCTGGTGCAGGTGGCGGGCCGACTCGATGGTGCCCTCGGTGTCGGCGGCCAGTCCGGGATCGACCTCGACCGACACGTAGCCGTCGACGCCGTCGGAGGTGTCGTACACGGGGCGCAGCACCTGGAGGGCCTCGCCGATGTCGTCGGTGACCATGCGCCAGTAGGCCTCGGCGACCGTGCTGCCGCCACCGAGGAGGGAGGCGAACTGCTCGTCGTAGTCGTCGCTGTCGGCGATGGCCTTCTGGAAGATCGACGGGTTCGACGTGATGCCCCGGATGCCCCGGCCGACGTAGGCCTGGAGCTCCCCGGAGCGCAGGTAGCCCCGCCGGAGGTTGTCGAGCCAGGGGGACTGGCCGCCGTTCTCGTGCAGGTCGTGGAGCAGGCCCATGGGCCCAACCCTAGGACTGTTCCAGGAGCTCGCGGCTGCGCTCGACGACGTTGTCGGCGGTGAAGCCGAGCCGCTCGAGGACGAGCTCGCCGGGCGCCGAGTGGCCGAAGTGGTCGATGGTGATGCTGTCGTCGGCGTAGCGGTCCCAGCCGAAGCTGACCCCGGCCTCGACGGCGAGGGTGGGGACCTCGGGCGGCAGGACCTGGTCCCGGTAGTCGTCGCCCTGGGCCTCGAACAGGTTCCAGGAGGGCAGCGACACGACCCGCACGGCGACGCCGTCATCGGCCAGGCGCCGGGCGGCCTCGACGCAGAGGTGGACCTCGGATCCGGTGGCCACCAGGACCAGGTCGGGCTCCCCGTCGGACTCGACCAGGACGTAGCCGCCGCGCAGGACGCCGTCGGCGGAGGTGCCCTCGAGCGTGGGCACCGACTGGCGGGACAGGATCAGCGCCGTGGGGCCGTGGCCGTCGACGGCGGCCCGCCAGGCGGCGACGGTCTCGTTGGCGTCGGCCGGGCGGATCACGGACAGTCCCGGCATGGCTCGCAGCGCGGCGACGTGCTCGACCGGCTGGTGCGTGGGACCGTCCTCGCCGACGCCCACCGAGTCGTGGGTGAAGGAGTAGATGACCTTGGCGCCGGAGAGCGCGGACAGGCGCACGGCACCGCGGGCGTAGTCGGAGAACACGAGGAACGTGCCACCGACCGGGAGCAGGCCCCCGTGGAGGGCCATGCCGTTCATGATCGCCGCCATGCCGTGCTCTCGGACGCCGAAGAAGATCTGGCGGCCGCCGGGCTCGTCGGCGCTCATCACGCCGGCGCCGGCGATCGCCGTGCCGGTGTTCCCGGTGAGGTCGGCGCCGCCGCCGACCAGGCCGGGGACGGTCTCGACGAGGGCCTGCAGCACCTTGCCCGACGCCTGCCGGGTGGCCATGGCGTCGTCGAGCCCGAAGGTGGGCAGCGCCTTCTCCCAGCCCGGGAGCCCCTCGGCGTCGAGGCAGCAGTCGAGGGCGGCCCGCTGGCCGTCGAAGGCGGCCAGGCGCTTGTCCCACTCCTCACGGGCGCTGCGGCCGCGCTCACCGGCCTCGCGGTAGTACCCCAGGACGTCGTCGGGCACGTGGAACGGCTCGTCCGGGAGGCCCATGACCTCCTTCGCCTCGCGGATCGTGTCGGCGTCGAAGGCCAGGCCGTGGGCCTTGGGCGAGTCGGTGAGGGTCGGTGAGGGGAAGGCGATGTGGCTGCGCAGCACGATGAGCGTGGGAGCACCGGTGTTGGCCTTGGCTCGCTCCAGTGCGGCCTCGAGGGCGTCGAGGTCCTCGGCGACCTCGCCGATCTCGTCGACGTGCCAGCCGTAGCCGCGGAAGCGGGTGGGGGCGTCGTCGGACAGGGACAGCTCGGTGGGGCCGTCGATGGAGACGTGGTTGTCGTCGTAGACCACGACCAGCTTGTCGAGGCCCTGGTGGCCGGCGAGGGACGCGGCCTCGTGGCTGACGCCCTCGGCCAGGTCACCGTCGCCGGCGATGACGAAGGTGTGGTGGTCGAACAGCTCGGGGCCGAACCGGGCGGCGAGCCAGCGTTCGGCCATGGCCATGCCGACGGCGTTGGCGAAGCCCTGCCCGAGCGGTCCGGTGGTGACCTCGATGCCGCGGGTGTGGCCGACCTCGGGGTGGCCCGGCGTGCGTGAGCCCCACTGCCGGAACTGCTTGAGGTCGTCGAGCTCCAGGCCGTGCCCGGTGAGGTGGAGCATCGAGTACTGCAGGATGCTGGCGTGACCGGCGGACAGCACGAAGCGGTCCCGGTCGGGCCAGTCCGGGTCGGCGGCGTCGTAGCGCAGCACCCGCGTCCACAGCACGTGGGCCAGGGGAGCCAGGGCCATCGCCGTCCCCTGGTGCCCGCTGTTGGCGGCATGGGGCGCGTCCATGGCCAGGCCACGGATCACGTTGATGGCCCGCTTCTCCAAGTCGGCGTCTCGCACTGCTCGCTCCAGGTGGGGGACGGTCGAACGCTGCCCGGGGGCAGTGAGGGAGCGACCCTACTCGTCGTGGGGGCGGCCGCTCAGCGGTCGGCGAACACCAGGATGGAGGCGGTGGAGCCGTGCAGGAAGCTGCGGCCGCCGACGGGACCGAGCTCGCCGGCGCACGACATCCCGGCCACGGCGTGGGTGTCGAGGGACTCGGCCACGACGGCGGCGTCGTGGTCCTCGCTGCCGAAGAGGCGCTCGCCGCGCCCGTTGCAGGTGAACACGAGCGCCCCGGCGCCGTCGACGCCCTCGAGCAGCGCGCGCAGGTCCTCGTCGGCGCTGGCGGCGTCGCGGACGTGGAACTGCACCGTCGTCCCGACGGCAACGTCGGTGCCGACGGCGAGCACGCCGCGACCCCGGTCGGCGCCCAGCACCGGGCGGACGAGGAAGTCACCGCGGCCGAAGTCGATGCGTCGCTCGTCGATGGCCACGCCGAGCTGCACGCCCGTGGCCAGCAAGGACCGGTCCTCGGGCGGCAGGTCGGTGGCCAGCTCGGTGAGCCGGTCGAGCGCCGGCCGGCCCGCCAGCTCGATCAGGAAGCCGCGGTCGGATCGGGTGACGACCATGGGGTCGCCCACCGGGCGGCAACCCTGGCTGACGATGGCCTGGGTCGGCGGGAGCACGACGCCGACGGCGCCGTCTCGGTGGACCTCGCCGTCCAGCACCAGTGCGTTGCCGCCGGGCCGGGACGAGGCGGAGGCGAGGCCGCCGACGACCATGACGTCGGGGCGGGCGGCGGCCAGCTGGGTCAGGAACCCGTCGGCGGGGAACGAGTGCGGGTCAGCCAGCAGGAGCAGGGTGCAGCCGAGCGGCACGTCGGCCGGCACGCCCTGGACCATGACGGCCGGGCCGCCGCCGTCGTCGTGCACCGGGCCGGTTGCCAGGCGGATGGGGCGGACCGGCTCGGTCCACGCCGCCCACACCGACAGGGCGGGCACGGCGTCGGCCTCCTCGGTGCCGGCGAGCACCGACGCCGCCGACGCGCCGAGGATGGTGCCGGGCCGCAGCAGCACGCTGACGGCGGTGGAGATCTCGCCGAGGAACTCGACGTGGGCGGCGCTGGCGAAGACGACGACGAGGTCGGGCTCGACCCCGCCCTGCTCGACGATCGATCCGAGGACCTCACCGACGGCGTCGGCCGCCACCGGGTGCTGGGAGCGGGCGGCGGCGAACGGCACGGGTCAGCCGGCTCCGGGCACGAGGGTGTACGGCACGACGGTGGCGGCGCCGCCGTCGATGCTGCAGTGGGCCTCGATGGTGTCGTAGCCCTCGAACGGCAGCTCAGCTCGCACCAGCCGGTAGGCGAACTTGCCCGGCTCCACCTGGAGGGGTTGGGCGTTGCGGGCGATCTGCTCGCCGTCGCGCAGGAAGCGGACCTCGAGGGCTCCGGTGCCCTTCTCCTCGGGGGCGCAGCGCACCAGGACGACCATGTGCGGGGCCATCGTGACCGGCGGCTCCTGGGGCGCCGGGGCCGAGAAGTGCACCCCCTTGAGGTCGATCCTCGTGGGCCCGCCGGCGAAGGCTTGGTTGGTGTCGAGGTCCTCGAAGAAGAGCGCGGCGACGATGTCCATGGCCCTGGACGCTACCCATGGAGGCTCACGGCTCCCAGGTACCGGTGCGGGTCGTGGGCCCGAACCGTCACCGGGGCGCGCGCCCGGGGGGCAGTAGCCTCCCGGCGGTGTCCGACCGAGATCCCGGGTCCACCCGGGAAGCCATCCTCGACGCGGCCCGCACGGCGTTCGCCGAGCGCGGCTACGCAGGAGCGTCGCTCGGGGACATCGCCAAGACCGTGGGCATCGCCAAGGCCAGCCTGCTGCACCACTTCGCCAACAAGGACGAGCTCTACCGCGAGGTGTTCGAGCGCCTGCTCGCCAAGTGGTTCGTCCGGGTGGAGGAGGCCGTCGAGGGGCCCCAGGAGGGCTGGACCCAGTTCGACCACGTGCTGTCGGCGGGCTTCGAGTTCTTCGCCGAGAACCCCGACCTCGTCCGCCTCGTCCGGCGGGAGGCGCTCGACGGTGGCCACTTCGGCGTCGACCTGGGCGCCGCGCTGCGACCGATGTTCGAGCAGGCCGTCGGCTACCTCGAGGCCCAGATGAAGGACGGCCGCTTCCGCGACCACGACCCCGAGCAGCTCGTGATCTCCGGGCTCGGGGCCGTGCTGTCGTACTTCTCCGACCTGCCCTTCATCGAGGGGCTCCTCGGTCGGGACCCGCTGGCCGAGGAGGAGCTGGTCCGGCGCCGCGACCACACACGCGAGTTCTTCCGGGCCGCCCTCGAGCCGTAGGCGGCCCCGTCCGCCGAACGTGGCGCTCCCGGAACGACGACCGGTGGGGAGTTCCGAGGAAGGCGAGGGGTCGCCACTACGGTTGGCCGCCGTGCCCACCCTCTCCGAGGCCGACTCCAAGGCCCTCCTCGCATCCCACGGACTGCCGGTCGCCGGCGAGCGCCAGGCCTCCACCGCCGACGAGGCCGTCGGGGCCGCCGAGGAGCTGGGCTACCCGGTGGTGTGCAAGCTCGGCGGCGACGCCATCGCCCACAAGACCGAGCGGGGCCTGGTCCGGCTCGGCCTCGCCGACGCCGCCGCAGTGCAGGCCGCCGCCGAGGACCTGCTGGCCGCCGCCCGTCCCGAGGACGGCGACGTCCACGTGCTGGTGGCGCCGATGGTCAAGGGCAACCGGGAGCTCATCGCCGGCCTCCACCTCGACCCTCAGTTCGGGATGACCGTGATGCTCGGGGTCGGCGGCATCCTCGCCGAGGCCGTGGCCGACGTGACCTTCCGGCTGGCCCCGATCAGCGAGGTCGACGCCCACGACATGATCGACGACCTCGCCACGCAGGCGCTGCTCGGCCCGTTCCGCGGCGAGGCGGCCGTCGACCGCGACGCCCTGGCCTCCGTGCTGCTCGCCCTCTCCGCCGCCGCCGAGGCCGACCGCCGCATCGTCAGCGCCGACTGCAACCCCCTCATCGTCACCGCCGACGGCAAGCCCGTCGCGGTCGACGCCCTCATCGAGCTGGCCGCGGACGGGGCGGATCGCCCCGACGGACCGGCGCCGGAGACGGCGGCCCGCCCCACGGAGGAGCAGTTCCGGGCCCTGTTCGAGCCCCGCGGCATCATCATCGCCGGGGCCTCGACCCACCCCGGCAAGTTCGGCTTCGTCACGCTCCACAACCTCCTCGCCGGCGGCTACAGCGGGCAGGTCTTCGCCACCAACCGCGAGGGCGCCGACGTGCTCGGCGTGCCCACGGTCCCCGACGTCACCGACCTGCCGGCGGGCGAGGCCGACCTCATCTTCCTGTGCACCCCGGCGGCCGCGAACCCCCAGATCCTGCGCGACGCGGCGTCGATCGGCGTGCGGGCGGCGTTCATCACCTCGGCCGGCTACGGCGAGGCGGGGGAGGAGGGACGGAAGGCCCAGGAGGAGCTCAAGGCGCTGGCCGCCGAGCTCGGCATCCTCGTCGCCGGCCCCAACGGGCAGGGCGTCGTGTCCACCCCCGCCCGCCTGTGCGCCCAGATCGTGGCGCCGATCCCGCCGGCCGGGCGGATCGGCGTGGCGTCCCAGTCCGGCAACTTCGTCTCCAGCTTCGAGAACTACGCGGTGCAGACCGGGGTGGGCATCTCGCGGGCCGTGTCGGCGGGCAACGCCATCAACGTCACCGTCCCCGACTACCTCGACTTCTACGCCGGCGACGACGCCACCGCCGTCGGCCTCGCCTACGTCGAGGGGATCCAGGACGGCCGCTCCTTCGCCGAGCGGATGCGGTCGGTCGCCGAGCGCAAGCCCGTCGTGGTCGTGAAGGGCGGCGCCACCGCCGGCGGGCAGAAGGCCGCCGCCAGCCACACCGGCAGCCTCGCTTCCGACGACCGGGTCTTCGACGGCATGGCCCGCCAGGCCGGCATCAACCGGGCCGGCTCCCCGGAGGAGGCCTTCGAGGTCGCCGCCACCTTCGCCACCCAGCCCCTGCCGCAGGGCAACCGGGTCGTGATCATGACCACGGTGGGCGGGTGGGGCGTGGCTGCCGCCGACGCCATCTCCCACACGTCGCTCCGCCTGGCCGAGCTGCCCGAGGACCTCTTCGCCTCCATCGACGGCCTGCTCCCACCCCGCTGGAGCCGCAACAACCCCATCGACCTCGCCGGCGGCGAGACCCGCGACACCATCCCCGAGATCATCGACCTGGTCACCAGGCACCCCGACGTCGACGCCGTGATCTACCTCGGCATCGGCATCCAGTCGAACCAGGCCGCGCTGCTGCGCACGGGCGGCTTCTACCCCGACCACGGGCTCGAGCGGATGGCCGGCTTCCACGAGGCCCAGGACGCCCGCTACGCCGAGGCGGCCTGCGATGCCTCCGACGCCTACGGCAAGCCCGTCCTGGTCGCCACCGAGCTGGCCGTGACCCACCCCGACAACCCCGGTCCCCGCACCGTGCGCGAGCGCGGCCGGCTGGCGTACGCGTCGGCCAACCGCGCCGTCGCCGCCCTCGACCACCTGTGGCGCCACCAGCAGTGGCGCCAGGCCCGGGGGCTCGACCGGACCTCGTGACGGAACGAGACGACGCAGCCCGGGCGGAGGGCTGGCGCCACCGGCTCCTGGTCGTGCTGCCCGTGCTCGTGCTGGGCGCGCTCGCGGCCGGGTCCCTGGCCACCGCGGTGCAGCTCGGTCCGCCGCCGACGAGGGAACCGGTGACCGCCCGCCCCCGGCCCGCTGTACCGCTGCTGTCGGTCCGCCGCGACCTGGACCCGCTGGCCGAGGAGGCGGCCGAGCACCGCCTGCGCACCGGGTTGGGCGAGGTCCTCGCCGGCCTGCCGGCCGACACGTGCCTCACCGTCGAGGCCGGCGACGTCCGGTTCTCCCACCGGGCCGACGACCCCCAGGCGCCGGCGTCGTCCACGAAGATCCTCACCGCCGTCGCCGCCCTCGTCGCCCTCGGAGGGGACCACCGCTACACGACCACCGTCGCCACCGCGACCCCACCCGCGGCCGGCGTCGTGGCCGGTGACCTGCACCTGGTCGGCGGCGGTGACCCCCTGCTGGCCCAGGGCGAGTACGCTGCCCGGTACCGCCGGCCCCAGACGTTCTCCGACCTCCGGGCGCTGGCCGGGGCGGTGGCCGCGGCCGGTGTGGTCCGCGTCGAGGGAGCGGTGGTGGGGGACGAGTCCCGCTACGACACCGTCCGGTACCACCCGGCCTGGCCGTCCCGGTTCGTCACCCAGGACCAGACCGGCCCCCTGTCGGCGCTCGCGGTCAACGACGGGTTCGCCGAGTGGCCGCCCCAGGGCGCCGGGCCGGTCGAGCCGGCACCCGACCCGGCGGCGCATGCCGCCGACGTCTTCCGCCTGCTGCTCGAGGAGCGGGGCATCACCGTGGCCGCCGGCAGCCGTTCGGGGCCGGCTCCCGTGGGGGCCTCCGTGGTGGCCGAGCACCGGTCGCCACCGCTGCGGGAGGTCGTCGCCCAGATGCTGGCCGAGTCGGACAACGCCACGGCCGAGCTGGTGCTGAAGGAGCTCGGCCTGCAGGTCGAGGGTGCCGGCACGTTCGCGGCCGGCGCCGCCGCCGTGGCCGAGGTGCTCGCCGGCGCCGGGTTCGACATGACCGGCGTCGCCGTGGTCGACGGGTCCGGCCTGGCGCCCGGCAACAGCCTCGACTGCGGACTGCTCATGGATCTGCTCGAGTACCCGCCCACCGCCGACGCAATGCGCGACGGCCTGGCCGTGGCCGGCGAGACCGGCACCCTGGCCGAGCGCTGGGTGGGCACCGACCTCGTCGGCCGGGTCCGGGCCAAGACCGGGACGCTCAACCAGGTCACGGCGCTGGCCGGTCACGCCGACACCGGGGCGGGCGAGTCGACCTTCGCGCTGGTCGTCAACGTCGCGGACCCCGAGCGCATCCAGCTCGACGCGCTCGCGTCGCAGCAGCGCCTCGCGGAGCTCCTGGTGGCGTTCCCGGACCGTCCGGACCTGTCGGCCTTCGAGCCCTGAGCCCCATCGTGCGGCCGTAGTGTCGAGCCGTGGCCGCCATGCCGATGTTCCCGCTCGGCTCCGTGCTGTTCCCCAGCCTGGTCCTGCCGCTGCACGTCTTCGAGCCCCGCTACCGCGCTCTGGTGCGCGACGTGCTCGACGGCGACGGCGAGTTCGGGGTGTGCCTGATCGAGCGGGGCGCCGAGGTCGGTGGCGGCGACGTGCGCACCGACATCGGCACGGTGGCCCGGGTGCACGAGGCCCGGGAGCTGCCCGACGGGCGCTGGGCGCTCGTGGCCGTGGGGGAGCGGCGCATCGTCGTCGAACGGTGGCTGCCCGACGACCCGTACCCCCGGGCCGACGTGCGTGACCTCCCCGACCCGACGCCGTCGATCGCCGAGGTCGCCCTGCTCCCCGACGTCCTGGCCAAGCTGCGCACGGCGCTCGCCCGATCGGCCGAGCTCGGCGAAGCCACGACGCCGCCCACGGTCGAGGTCGCCACCGACCCCGTGCTGGCCAGCCACCAGGCCAGCGCCCTCGCCCCCATCGCCACCATCGACCAGCACGCGCTGCTCGCCGCGGGCACCGTCGGCCTCCGGCTGGCGTCCCTCGACACCCTGCTCGACGACGCGATCGACCTCCTCGACCTGCGCCGGCAGGCCGGCGGCGACGGGTCCTGACCGCCCGGGCGGTTGCCGGAGAACGCCCGAAACCGGTAGAACGCCCGGCAGCCGACCGAGGAGCAGCGTGGCAGCAACCCGACCCACCCCGAAGTCGTCGTCCGAGGCGACGGTGCGGAGCACCGGTGCCCGGCCGGTGGACACGCGCGGCGACAAGAGCGTCGCCACCATCGTCTCCGAGCTGTGGTCGCTCACGATCGACTACGCGAAGCAGGAGATCAAGGACCCGCTGACCGGCCTGGTCGCCTACGTGGCCTGGGGTGTGGTGACGATGGTGCTGATGGGCGTCGGGTCGATCCTGCTCGCCGTCGGCGCCCTCCGAGCCCTGCAGACCGAGACCGGCTCCACGTTCACGGGCAGCCTGTCCTGGGCGCCCTACGGCATCGTCCTCGCCGGCGCGATGGTCGTGCTCGGCGCGGTCGGCGCCCTCATCATGCGAGGGAAAAAGTAGTGGCCACCGACAAGATCACCCGCGACGACCTCGAGGCCAAGCTCCGCGAGCTGAAGGAGGACGTCGACGACACCGCCGAGTCGGCCAAGTCCTACGCGGCCGCGGCCGCGGCTGGCATCGCCGTGCTCATCTTCCTGGTGGCCTTCACGGCGGGCAAGAAGCGCGGCCGGCGCAAGTCCACCGTGGTCGAGATCCGCCGGATCTGAGCCGACCGCCAGTGGCCATCCCCCGGTTCGCCAAGGTCGCGGCGTGGGCCGAGCTCCGCGCCCGCACCGACGGGCTGCGGGGCTCGTCGTCGGCGTGGATGGCCATCTGGGTGCTGCTCACCGGCTACCGCTACCTCAAGCGCAAGGCGGCGCCGGACCCGGTGGTGGTCCGCGAGCGACTCGAGCCGGGCCAGCAGCTGATCGTCACGCACTTCGCCAAGGGTGCTGCACCGGCCGACCCGGTGGCCGGCCGGCGCCGGCGCCGTCGCTGACCGCGAGGCGGACTGCCGCGCCGCCGCGGCCAGCAGCCAAGATGGACGGCGCATGAAGGTGCTCCTGCGCAACCCCCGGCGCGAGCTCGACGTCGACGGCCCGGTGCGGGTCGACACGTTGCTGCGACGCCTCGAGATCGAACGCGAGTCGGTGCTGGTCATCCGCAACCGGGAGCTGGTGCCCGGCGATGCCGAGCTGTCCGACGACGACACGGTCGAGATCCGTCCCGTCATCTCCGGCGGGGCCGTCTGAGCCGTGAAGTGCCGCACGTGCCGGGGCCCGGCCATCATCGACCTCAAGGCCCACAACGCCAACTTCTGCGCCGAGCACTTCCTCGCGTTCTGCCGCGATCAGGTGGCCCGGGCCATCAAGAAGCACGCCATGCTCGCACCCGACGAGCGGGTGCTGGTAGCGGTGTCGGGCGGCAAGGACTCCCTCGCCGTGTGGGACCTGCTGCTCGAGCTCGGCTACCAGGCCGACGGGTTCGTCATCGGGCTCGGCATCGGGGAGTACTCCGACCGCTCGACCCAGTACGCGCGTGACTTCGCCGCCGAGCGCGGCCTCACGCTGCACGAGACCTCGCTGCGTGACGATCACGGCTTCGACGTCCCCACCGCCGCCCAGGTGACCCGGCGCGTCCCGTGCTCGGCGTGCGGCCTGAGCAAGCGCCACCTGTTCGACAGGGCGGCCATCGAGGGCGGCTACGACGCCGTGGCCACCGGGCACAACCTCGACGACGAGGCCGCCGTGCTGTTCGGCAACGCCCTGCGCTGGAACACCGAGTACCTGGGTCGCCAGCGGCCCGTCCTGCCCGCACGCGACGGCTTCCCCCGCAAGATCAAGCCGCTCGTCCGCCTCGGTGAGCGCGAGATGGCTGCGTACTGCGTCATCCGCGGCATCGACTACATCGTCGAGGAGTGCCCGATGGCCGCCGGCAACAAGCACCTGCGCTACAAGGAGGCGCTGAACGCGATCGAGGCCGAGTCACCGGGCACGAAGCACGCCTTCTACCACGAGTTCCTGGCCCGGGCGGCCGACCGCTTCGCCGAGGACGCCGCCGAGGCGGCGGCTTCGGGGACCTCGGAGCTCGGGACCTGCACCCGGTGCGGTTCGCCCTCACCGAACGAGGTCTGCGCGTTCTGCCTGCTGGTCGAGCGGACCGCCGGCGCCGTCCCGGTGACCCTCGGCGAGCGCCGGGGGGGCCCCCGATGACGGCCTCGCCGGTCACCGGCCCCATCCCCGGCGACGACCCCGAGAAGCGCTTCGTCGAGGGCGACGACGTCCTGCTCATCGACCGGAAGCGCCGCCGCTACCTGGTCACGCTCGGCCCCGGCAAGGAGTTCCACAGCCACGCCGGCGTGCTGGCCCACGACCAGCTGCTCGGGTCGGTGGAGGGCACGACGTACCGCACCACGCTCGGGCAGTGGCTGCTGGCCCTGCGGCCGACCCTGAACGACATCGTGCTCAAGATGCCCCGCGGCGCGCAGGTGATCTACCCCAAGGACATCGGGCCGATCATCATCATGGCCGACATCCAGCCCGGGGTCCGGGTGCTCGAGTCGGGCGTGGGCTCGGGCGCCCTGTCGATGGGCATGCTCCGTGCCGGCGCCCTGATCACCGGCTACGAGCTGCGGGAGGACTTCGCCGAGGTCGCCCGGGCCAACGTCGCCCGGTTCGCCCCCGCGGTGGCGGGCAGCTACGACGTGCAGATCCGCGACTGCTACGAGGGGATCGACGAGGAGCACCTGGACCGGATCGTGCTCGACCTGCCCGAGCCGTGGCAGGTCGTGCCCCACGCCGAGAAGGCCCTGCGCACCGGCGGCATCTTCGTGGCCTACACGCCCACCATCGGCCAGGCGTCGCGCCTGCGCGACACCCTCGCCGAATCCCGCTTCGCGTTCGAGGAGACGCTCGAGGTGCTGCAGCGGACCTGGCACATCGAAGGGCAGTCGGTGCGGCCCGACCACCGCATGGTGGCCCACACCGGCTTCCTCACGAGCGCCCGCCTGCTGGCGGAGTGACGCACCGGGCCGGGTCCGCGCCGTGAACCTGTTCGACCTCATCCTCCTCGGCGTCGGTGCGCTCGCCATGGTCGGGGGCTACCGCCTCGGGTTCGTGACCCGCACGGCGTCCTGGATCGGCATGGCCTTCGGCCTGTTCGTCGCGGCCCGGTCGCTGCCGTGGCTGGTCGAGGAGTTCCAGCAGGAGAGCCCGGCCAGCCTGCTGCTCCTCGGCGGCATCGTGCTCCTGTTGGGCTCCTTCCTCGGTCAGGCCCTCGGCGTGGTCGTGGGCTCCCGGATGCGGCTGAGCCTGCCGAGCACCGAGTGGGCCATCGTCGACCACGCCTTCGGTGCGGTGGCCGGCCTGCTCGGCATGGCCGTGGCGGTGTGGCTGCTGCTGCCCACGATGTCGGAGGTGCCGGGTTCCTTCGCCGGCCAGGCCCGCAACTCGGTGATCGCCCGCGGCGTCGACCGGCTGCTGCCCCCGGCGCCCGACGCGCTCGTGGCCCTGCGCCGGCTCGTCGGCGAGGACCAGTTCCCTCGGGTGTTCGACGCGATGCGCCCGGCGCCCGACGTCGGGCCCCCGCCGACCGACGTCCAGCTCAGCCCCGAGCTCATGGCCGCCGTCGCCCCGTCGACGGTGAAGGTGAGCGGCATCGCGTGCGATCGGATCCAGGAGGGCAGTGGCTTCGTCACGCTGGCGGCCGACCTCGTCGTCACCAACGCCCACGTCGTCGCCGGTCAGACCGAGACCGAGGTCGAGCTCACCGACGGCTCCCGACGGGATGCGGTGGTGGTGGTGTTCGACCCGAACCGCGACCTGGCCGTGCTGCGGGTGCCGGGCCTCGATCGCACGCCACTGCCCATCGCGGATGCCGGACCGGGCGCGGCCGGAGCGGCGTTCGGCTACCCGGGCGGCGCGCCGCTGCGCATCCAGCCGTTCCAGGTCGGCGACGAGGTGCGTGCCGTCGGCACCGACATCTACGACCGCCAGCGCACCGAGCGCACGGTGCTCATCCTCGCCTCGCAGCTGCGTCCCGGTGACTCCGGGTCCGCGCTGGTGGACGGGGCCGGCAACGTCGTCGGCGTGGCGTTCGCCATCGCCCCGGACGACCCTGGCGTGGCCTACGGGCTCGACGTCACCGAGCTGCAGGCGGTGCTCTCGGGCGACCTGGCGACACCGGTCGACACCGGCCCGTGCCTGCGCTGACCGACCCTGCGGCCGGCGGGCTGGTCCCCCTCGAACGGCGGGTGCTCAGCCTGTGGCGCATCCGCGCCTGCCTCGGGCTGGGCGTCTGGGTCGCGGTGATGCTGGCCGTGTCGGTCGGCGCCGGCGTGGTCGTCGTCGGTGTCGTGGCCGCGCTCGTCCTGGCCGTCACCGGCGGGCTGGCGGTGCGGTGGTGGACGGCGCTGGTGTGGCGGTCGTGGCAGTTCCGGGTCGGGCACGGCGCGCTGCACCTGCGCCACGGCGTGCTGACCCGGCGGGAGTCGAGCATCCCGTACCACCGGGTCCAGCACATCGACCTCGAGGCCGGCCCGCTCGAGCGCCGGATGGGACTCACGTCGCTGATCCTGCGGACGGCCTCGGCATCGAGCGACTCGACCGTCCCCGGCATCGACGCCGGCGACGCCGAGGCCCTGCGGGCCCGCATCCTCGCCCTGGTCGGCACCGGCGACGCGGTCTGACGTGGTCGACCTCCGCCGACCCCGCCGCACGTCACCCCTCGGAGCGGCCTTCGACGTCGTCTCCCCGGATCGCGTCCGCAACCTCGCGCCCGTCGCCGTCCTCGCCATCTCCTCGGGTCGGGTCGTGCTCGCCGTGCTGGCCGCGGCGGTCGTCGCCCTCGTCGCCGGCGTCCTCGGCTGGCTCCGGCGGACGTGGTCGTTCGACGGCGAGGTCCTCCACCTCGACGAGGGCGTGCTCGTCCGCAACCAGCGCCGGATCCCCGTCGACCGGATCCAGCACGTGGAGCTCGAGCGCAGCCTGCGCCACCAGCTGTTCGGCCTCGCCGCCGTCCGGGTCGAGACCGCCGGCGGGTCCGGTGCGGAGCTGAAGCTCGACGCCGTCGGCCGGGACGAGGCCGAGGCGCTGCGCACGCAGGTGCTCGACGCGCTGCGGGCCCGATCCGCCACGGCCCCGGCGGCCGGCGACTGGGACCCCGAGCTCCACGGCCCCGTCCCGCCCCCGCCCCCGGCCCGCCGTGAGGTCCTGGTCCGCCTGCCGCCGGGCCGGTTGCTGCTGGCGGGGATCACCGGGCCCGAGGTGGTCGCCGTCCTGGCCACCATCGCCTTCGCGCTCGATGCCCTCCTCGACGTCGGCATCGATCCCGGCGAGGTCGGCACCGTTGAGGGCCCGGCGGTCGCCGTGCTCGTCGCGCTGGCCGTACCGACCTGGTTCGTGGTGGCCGGCCTCATCGCCGTCGTCCGCAAGTGGGACCTGACCGCGGCCATCAGCGGCGACGAGCTGCGCGTCACCTACGGCCTGTTCCGCAAGCGGGAGCTGGTGGTGCGGACCGGGCGGGTGCAGGACGCCCGGGTCGCCCAACGTCTGCTGCTGCGCCCCTTCGGGCGGGCCGACCTGCGCATCCGCAGCGCGGCGTCGGGCCGGGGTGACGCCAGCGAGGTCGACATCCCGCTCCTGGGCGCCGCCGAGATCGACCGGGTCCTGGCCCGGGTGCTGCCCGCCGCCGTACCCCGTCCCGGCCTGCGGCCCGCGCCGCTGGCGGCCCGCCGGCGCGCCGTGGTCCGGGCGTCGGTGGCCGCCGTCGCCCTGGCCGCGCTCCTGTCCGTCCTCGCCGTCCTCGGATCGCGCTGGTGGATCGTGCCGGCGCTGCTGGTCGTCGCCGGCGGACCGGTGCTCGGCGAGCTGTCCTACCGGGGGCTCGGCTGGGCCGAGGCGGGCGGCGTCCAGCACAGCCGGTCCGGCGTGCTGGCCCGTCGAACGGCGATCGTCCCCGAGGCTCGGGTGCAGTCCGCCGCCGTCGTGTCCTCGCTCTTCCAGCGCCGGCGCGGGCTGGCCTCGGTCCGCCTGGACCTGGCCGGCGCGGCCGTGGGCGTGCTCGATCGCGAGCCGGGGGAGTGCCGGGCCATCGCCGCGGCGGTGACCACCGGCTGAGCGGTCCGCGCCGTGCCTGCGCTCACCAGTCGGTCGGGCGGAAGTCCTTCAGGAACTGACCCCACACGTGCTCCCCGGTGTTGTAGCCGGAGATGATCGGGTCGACGATGCGTGCGGCGCCGTCCACGATGTCGAGCGGCGGGTGGAACCGGTGCTCGGCCCGCTTCTGCTCCGTGATGGCCCGGGGGTCCTCGTCGCTGACCCAACCGGTGTCGACGGCGTTCATGTGGATGCCCGAGGCGTGGTAGTCGGTGGCCGACGTGCGGGTCATCATGTTCAGCGCCGCCTTGGCCATGTTGGTGTGGGGGTGGCGCGTGGTCTTGAAGCGTCGGTAGAACTGGCCCTCCACCGCCGACACGTTCACGATGTGCTTCCGGCGCCCGGGCGTCCGCTCCATCAACGGCTTCAGCCTGGCGTTGAGGACGAAGGGCGCCACCGCGTTGACGAGCTGGGTCTCGAGCAGCTCGACCGAGGACACCTCGTGGAGGAGCAGGCGCCAGGAGTTCCGGCCCCGCAGGTCGACCTGCTGGAGGTCCTGGTCGAGGAGGCCGGCGGGGAACAGCTCGGTCTGCCCGGTCACGTCCTCGGGCAGCAGGCTGGTCTGCGACAGCTCGGCGGCGTGGGTGAGGCCCGGGGCCTCCGAGGCCACGACCGTCGCCACAGGGGTTCCACCGACGCCGATCGCCGTCGGCCCGGTGGTGCGGAGGGCCTCGTAGCTGCCGACCAGGGCCAGCACCTCGGCCGGCAGCGTCTCCAGCGCCGCCGACTCGGCCTCCATCATGTGGCGGTAGAACTCCGGCGGTCGCCGCACCGTCTGGCACGCGTTGTTGACGATGAAGTCCAGGCGATGGCGGCTGCCGAGCAGGTGGTGGCAGAACGCCTCGACGCTCGGCGTGTGGCGCAGGTCGAGGCCGAACACCTCGAGGCGGTGGCCCCACTCGCCGAAGTCGTCCTCGGCGGCGTAGCGGGCCGCCGCGTCCCGGGGGAACCGGGTGGCGACGATCAGCTCGGCGCCGGAGCGCAGCAGCCGGATGCCGGCCTGGTACCCGATCTTCACCCGGCCACCGGTCAGCAGGGCGACCGTGCCCGTGAGGTCGGCGACCTCGGTGCGCTTGGCCAGGTTGACGTCGGCACAGGACGGGCACAGCTGGTCGTAGAAGCGGTGCACCTGGTGGTACTTGGCCTTGCAGATGTAGCAGTGCTGGGGATCGGTGGTCTCCCGGAACCCGGGATCCGACACGTCGTGCTGCTCGAAGTCCTCCGGCGGGAACGCGTTCGGGGTCGTGAACACGGGCTTGTCGCGCAGGGTCCGGATGCCCGTGGACGCGAGCACCTCCTCGTCCCGGGCCAGCTTCTCGGCCCGCCGGCGCTTGCGCTGGGCCTTGACCCGCAGCCGGCGCTCCTCCGGGTCGGCGCAGAACACGTCACCGGCTGCGTTGAGCAGGTCCGTGCGCTCCTCGGGTGAGAGGCCCGACAGGAGGTCCTTGGAGCGAGCGATCTCGCGCAGGAGCGCCGTCGCCTCCAGCAGGCGGTGCCGGAGATCGGTGTGGTCGGCTTCGCCGGAGGGGACCGTCACACCTCGATGAAGATGCACTCCCCGGGGCACTCCTCGGCGGACTCGATGACCGCCTCCTCCTGGCCGGCCGGCACCGGAGCGACGGCTTCGGCGCCGCCGGGCTCGCTGAGGACCTTGTCGCCGTCCTTGACGTAGGCCAGGCCGTCGTCGAGGAGCGCGAAGACATCGGGGGCGATCTCCTCGCACAGACCGTCGCCCGTGCAGAGATCCTGATCGATCCAGACCTTCATGTCGGTGTCGCCCTTCCTGCGGGTGGCTTCGATGGATCGGCGATCAGGGTGATCACCGGTGCGCTGCACCCTACCGAAGCGACGAATTGTCCCGGCAACTCCCGCGGAAACAATTCGCCACCCGGTGCGCACGGCATCCCGACAACACCGGTGTATGGTCCGCGAACAGCCCCGAACACGGGAGTCCGGCCATGACGACAGGAAGAGACAGCGAGGGCGACGCCACCGTCCTGCGCGAGCAGCTCGAAGCCCTCGAGGCCGAGGTGGGCGCCCTGCGCCAGCGCCTCCAGGACGCGCCCAAGCGGGTCCGCACCCTCGAGGAGCGGCTGCTCGAGACCAAGGGTCAGCTGTCCCAGGCCGTCTCGCAGAACGAGAAGCTCAGCTACACCCTCCGCGAGGCGCGCGAGCACATCGCCGCCCTCCGCGAGGAGGTCGACAAGCTCACCCAGCCGCCCTCGGCCTACGGCACGTTCCTGCGCATGAACGACGACGGCACCGCCGACGTCCACGCCGGCGGCCGCAAGATGCGGGTGGCCGTCCACCCCGAGCTCGCCGACGACGTCGACGCGCTGCCCCAGGGCGCCGAGGTCGTGCTCAACGAGAGCTTCAGCATCATCTTGTCGCGCGGCCCCGAGGGCCAGGGCGAGGTGGTCACCCTCAAGGAGGTCCTCGAGGACCGGCGCCGGGCGCTCGTGGTCGGCCGGGCCGACGAGGAGCGCGTCGTCGAGCTGGTCGAGGAGCTCATCGGCGAGCGCCTCCGCTCCGGCGACACGATGCTGCTCGACCCCCGCTCGGGCCTGCTGCTCGAGAAGCTGCCCCGGCCCGAGGTCGAGGAGCTGGTGCTCGAGGAGGTGCCCGACGTCCGCTACGAGGACATCGGTGGCCTCGACGACCAGATCGAGCAGATCGCCGACGCGGTCGAGCTGCCCTTCCTGCACCAGGAGCTGTTCGGCGAGTTCCAGCTGCCGGCGCCCAAGGGCATCCTGCTGTACGGCCCGCCCGGCTGCGGCAAGACGCTCATCGCGAAGGCCGTGGCCAACAGCCTGGCCCGCAAGGTGGCCGAGTCCACCGGCAACGAGGCCCGCAGCTTCTTCCTCAACATCAAGGGCCCCGAGCTGCTCAACAAGTACGTGGGCGAGACCGAGCGCCAGATCCGCCTCGTGTTCCAGCGGGCCCGGGAGAAGAGCGAGGAGGGCTGGCCGGTCATCGTGTTCTTCGACGAGATGGACTCGATGTTCCGCACCCGCGGCTCGGGCATCAGCTCCGACATGGAGTCCACCATCGTCCCCCAGCTGCTCGCCGAGATCGACGGCGTCGAGTCGCTGAAGAACGTCATCGTCATCGGCGCCTCCAACCGCGAGGACCTCATCGACCCCGCCATCCTGCGTCCCGGTCGCCTCGACGTGAAGATCAAGATCGATCGCCCCAACGAGGTGTCGGCGGCCCAGATCTTCTCCCGTTACCTCACCGACTCGCTGCCCATCGACGCCGACGAGATCCAGTCGCTCGGGGGCGGCGACGTCAACAAGGCCATCGCCGCCATGGTCGAGTCCACGGTGGAGGAGATGTACTCCACCGACGACCGCAACCGGTTCCTCGAGGTCACGTACCAGAACGGCGACAAGGAGGTGATGTTCTTCAAGGACTTCAGCTCCGGCGCCATGATCGAGAACATCGTCCGCCGGGCCAAGAAGCTGGCCATCAAGCGCCTCCTCGCCGGCGGCGAGCGCGGCATCCGCACCGACGACCTCCTCGCCTCCATCAAGCAGGAGTTCAAGGAGCACGAGGACCTGCCCAACACCACCAACCCCGACGACTGGGCCAAGATCTCGGGCAAGAAGGGCGAGCGCATCGTCTACGTGCGCACGCTCATCCAGAAGGACCCCGAGACCGAGGACCTGCAGGGCGGCCGGTCCATCGAGCGGGTCGCCACCGGCCAGTACCTCTAGGGCGACCGTGGCCGTCCCCAAGATCGTCGGCATCGAGACGGAGTTCGGCATCATCACCCGCGGCGGCGGGGAGTCCAACCCCATCACCGCGTCGTCGGTCCTCATCAACGCCTACGTCCAGGAGCTGGTCCGCACCGGGCAGTCGGCCCGCACCGCGCCGAGGGTCGGCTGGGACTTCGAGGACGAGATGCCCCACGTCGACGCCCGCGGCTCCACGCCGGGTGACGCCCACCCGCCCGAGGTCGAGACCCACCTGGTGAACGCGGTGCTCACCAACGGGGCCCGCTACTACGTCGACCACGCCCACCCGGAGTGCTCGACTCCCGAGTGCGCCGATGCCCGGGAGGTCGTGGTCTGGGACCGGGCCGCCGAGGAGATCCTGCGCCGCTCGATGGCGGCTGCCCGCAGCCTGCTCGGGCCGGGCGAGGAGATCATCGTCCACAAGAACAACTCCGACGGCAAGGGCAACAGCTACGGCTGCCACGAGAACTACCTGCTCGCCCGGGACACGCCGTTCGGGCGCATCGTGCGCCAGGTCACGCCGTTCTTCGTGACCCGGCAGGTGTTCGCCGGCGCCGGCAAGGTCGGTGTCGAGGCGCCCGGGCTCACCAGCGTCGACGTGCCCTACCAGCTGTCGCAGCGAGCCGACTTCTTCGAGGAGGAGGTCGGCCTCGAGACCACGCTGAAGCGGCCCATCGTCAACACCCGCGACGAGCCTCACGCGGATGCCCAGAAGTACCGCCGGCTCCATGTCATCCTCGGCGACGCCAACATGAGCGAGGTGGCCACCTACCTGAAGGTCGGCACCACCGCCATCGTCCTGTCGATGATCGAGGACGACGAGCTCGGCCTCGACCTGGCGCCCGCCGCGCCCGTGGCTGCGCTGCGGCGGGTCTCCTACGACCTGAGCCTGTCCACCCCCTTCGAGCTGGCGGCCGGCGGCACCATCACCGCCCTGGAGGCCCAGTGGGAGTACTTCGAGCGGGCGCGGAAGTACGCCGAGACCCGGGGTCTGGAGTCGGTGGGCCAGGAGGTCGGCGAGGACGTCATGGCCCGCTGGGAGGAAGTGCTCACCCGGCTCGAGTCCGACCCCATGTCCGCCGCCGACACCGTCGACTGGGTGGCCAAGCGGCGCTTGCTCGAGGGCTACCGGGAGCGCCATGACCTCGACTGGGGCGACCCGCGCCTGGCCGCCGTCGGCCTGCAGTACCACGACCTGCGACCCGACCGGTGCCTGGCCGAGCGGGCCGGCCTGCAGCGCATCGTCGACCCCGCCGAGGCCGACCACGCCGTGTCCAACCCACCCGGATCGACCCGGGCCTACTTCCGGGGTCGGTGCCTGCAGAAGTGGCCCGACGCCATCGTCGCAGCCAACTGGGACTCGCTCGTGTTCGACGTCGGGGGCGACCCGTTGCGGCGCGTGCCGATGATGGAACCGTCGCGTGGAACCGCCGAGCACGTGGGTACATTGATCGACGAGTGCGAGACGGCAGCGGAGCTGCTGTCACGGTTGGGTACGTGACACCTCGTCACGCACCGGCAAGACACTGGAGCTCGTGATGGCTGAACGAGAGCAGAAGCGCAAGACCGCCCCCCAACGTGGCGAGGAGACCGTCGAAGAGGTCCCCGCGGGTTCGGAGTCGGGCGAGAAGATCAAGGCCGAGCTGGACGACCTGCTGGACGAGATCGACGACGTGCTGGAGCAGAACGCCGAGGACTTCGTGAAGTCCTACATCCAGAAGGGAGGGGAGTGAGCGAACCCTTCGGGTTCGTTGACGAAACGCTCCGCATTTCGTCCCGGTAGGGCCCCGGTAGGGTCCCATCCGTGACGCTCCCGTTCTTCACCCCCGATGTCGATCCGGGCCCTGACTTCGCCGGGCTGCTGCGCCGGCAGGGGCGAGACCCCGAGGCCCGCATCGCCGACGCCGCCAGCCACCCGCTGACGATCATGCACGGCACCACCGTCGTTGCCATCCGCACCGCCACCGGCGTCGTGATGGCCGGTGACCGGCGGGCCACGTCGGGCAACCTGATCTCGCACCGGTCCATGGAGAAGGTGTTCCCCGCCGACCGCTGGTCGGGCGTGGCCATCGCCGGCGCGGCCGGGCCGGCCATGGAGATGGTGCGCCTCTTCCAGCTCCAGCTCGAGCACTACGAGAAGGTCGAGGGCCACCCCCTCAGCCTCGAGGGCAAGGCCAACCAGCTCAGCCAGATGGTCCGGGCCCACCTGCCCGCCGCCATGCAGGGCATGGTCGTGGTGCCGCTGTTCGCCGGCTACGACCTCCAGCGCGGCGTCGGCCGCCTCTTCGAGTTCGACGTCACCGGCGGTCGCTACGAGGAGCTGCACCACGCCGCCACCGGCAGCGGCTCCCTCCACGCCGGCACGGTCGTCAAGATCGGCTACCGGGCCGACATGGACGCCTCCGACGCCGTCGACCTGGCCATCCGGGCCCTGTTCGAGGCGGCTGACGACGACTCCGCCACCGGCGGGCCCGACCTGATCCGGGGGATCTTCCCGATCGTGGCCGTCATCGACGCCGACGGCTTCCGCCGCCTCGAGGACGACGAGATCCGCAGCCGCTTCGAGGCGCTGCTCGGGGACCTGTCGCCCGCCAACACCCGAGGATCCGCCGACGGCGGCGCCCGCCCGGACCAGGAGGTCGAGCGATGAGCATGCCCTTCTACGTCGCTCCGGAACAGGTGATGAAGGACCGGGCCGACTACGCCCGGAAGGGCATCGCCAAGGGCCGCAGCCTGTGCGCCGTCTCCTATGAAGACGGCATCCTGTTCTGCGCCGAGAACACCTCCAACACGCTGCGCAAGATCTCCGAGATCTACGACCGCATCGCGTTCGCCGGCGTGGGCCGCTACAGCGAGTTCGACCAGCTCCGCGTGGCCGGGGTCCGCCACGCCGACATGAAGGGCTACGCCTACTCCCGCGAGGACGTCGACGCCCAGAGCCTGGCCAACGCCTACGCCCAGATGCTCAACCACACCTTCACCCACGAGATGAAGCCGATGGAGGTGGAGATCCTGGTGGCCGAGATCGGCGACGAGCGCAGCCGGGACGAGCTGTTCCACATCCTCTACGACGGCTCGGTCGTGGACGAGGACCGGTACTCGGTGCTCGGGGGCGAGGCCGAGGCCATCGCCGGCCGGCTGGAGGAGTCCTGGGCCGACGAGCTCGACCTCGGTGCCGCGCTGCGGGCCGCCGTCGGTGCCCTGGCCGGGCCGGATCGGACCCTGGTCGCCGAGGACCTCGAGATCGCCGTCCTGGCCCGGTCCAACGGCCGCCGCAAGTTCGGCCGCATCGAAGGCGACGCCCTCACCGCCCTCCTCGGGTGATCCGACCGCGCCCCGCGGTTGACAGTCACATGACAGGATGTAACCTGATCGAAACAGACCAGGAGCCCATCCGTGACCCTCGCCGAGCGCGCCGAAGCCATGACCGACCGGGATCCGAGCCGGCTCGGCCCACGTCCCGGTGCCAGCGCGCACGACCCGGTCACCGGGCCGATGCCCGCGCTGGCGATGCACGACGGCCGCATGCAGGTGCACGCCCGGCGTGACGTCCTGATCGTCACGCTCGACGGCGGCCTCGACGAGGCCTTCGCCCGTGAGGTCGCGCCCACCATCCCCGGTGCGCTGGCCGGCGCCGAGGCGGTCGTCCTCGACGTCGATCAGGTCGCCCTGCTCGACCAGACCGGCTTCGGCATCTTGGCCGAGGCCTTCGCCGCCGCCACCGCCGGGATCGAGTGCTGCATCGTCGCCTCGCGGCTGTCGGGTCGCATGGTCCTCGAGCGATGGGGCGTCACCGAGCACCACGTCGTGTTCACGAGCGTCGCCGACGCCCTCCAGGCCCGGGCGTTCGCAGCGAACGGGTACGGCGACGGCTGGCGACCGGAGGCCCAGGCCCGCAGATAGGTTGCCGTGCGTGGAGCGCCGCATCTTCGGACTCGAGAACGAATACGGCGTCACGTGCACGCTGCGGGGGCAGCGGCGGCTCAGCCCCGACGAGGTCGCCCGCTACCTGTTCCGGCGCGTCGTGTCCTGGGGCCGCTCCTCCAACGTGTTCCTCGCCAACGGCGCCCGCCTGTACCTCGACGTGGGCTCCCACCCCGAGTACGCCACGCCGGAGTGCGACGACCTGGTGGACCTCGTCACCCACGACAAGGCCGGCGAGCGCATCCTCGAGCAGCTGCTGGGCAGCGCCGAGCAGCGTCTGCGCGAGGAGGGCATCCGCGGCGTCATCTACCTGTTCAAGAACAACACCGACTCGGCCGGCAACTCCTACGGCTGCCACGAGAACTACCTGACCAGCCGCCAGGACGACTTCGGCTCGTACTCCGAGCACCTGATCCCGTTCCTGGTCAGCCGCCAGATCTACGCCGGCGCCGGCAAGGTCCTGCAGACCGCCCGGGGCGCCGTGTTCTGCCTGGCCCAGCGAGCGGAGCACATCTGGGAGGGGGTCAGCTCGGCGACCACCCGCAGCCGCCCGATCATCAACACCCGCGACGAGCCCCACGCCGATGCCGAGCGCTACCGGCGCCTCCACGTCATCGTCGGCGACTCGAACATGAGCGAGTACGCGACCTACCTGAAGGTGGGCACCACGGCCATCCTGCTGCGGATGCTCGAGGACCCCAACGTGGTCATGCGGGACATGACGCTCGAGAACCCGATCCGGGCCATCCGCGAGATCAGCCACGACATCACCTGCCGGCGCAAGGTCCGCCTGGCCAACGGCCGCGAGCTCTCGGCCCTCGAGATCCAGCAGGAGTACCTCGACAAGGCCCTCACCTACGCGGCCCGGCGAGGCCTGCCCGACCAGGAGCAGCGTGCCCTCGACATGTGGCAGCACGTGATGCACGGCCTCGGCACCGATCCGCTGTCCCTCGGCCGGGAGTGTGACTGGGTGACGAAGTACCACCTCATCGAGCGCTACCGGCTCAAGCACGAGCTGCCGCTCAACTCGCCGCGGGTCTCCCTGATCGACCTGCAGTACCACGACGTCAACCGGGAGCGCGGCCTGTTCTACAAGCTCCAGGACCACGGGCTGGTCGAGCGCATCTGCGACGACGACGTCATCGACGAGGCCATCGAGACGCCGCCCCAGACCACCCGGGCCAAGCTGCGGGGCGACTTCATCCGCCGGGCCAAGGAGCGCAAGCGGGACTACACGGTCGACTGGGTGCACCTGAAGCTCAACGACCAGGCGCAGCGCACCGTGCTGTGCAAGGACCCGTTCAAGTCGAGCGACGACCGCGTCGACCGCCTCATCGCCAGCCTCTGAGGAGCGCGGGGTGCCGAGCTTCGAGACCGCCGAGGTCACCGAGGTGCTCCTGGAGCGGCCCGGGCTGCAGCGCGTCGACACGACCGCCGGGCGGGCGTACGCGCTGAGCGACGTCATCGGGACGGTCGCGGTCGGGGACCGGGTCGTGGTCAACACCACTGCGGTCCGCCTCGGCCTGGGCACGGGCGGCTGGCACGTCGTGCACTGGAACCTGTCCCGTGACCGCCTCGACCTGCCCGGGCCCGGGCACATCATGAAGGTGCGGTACACGTCGCTCCAGGCCGACACCGGCGCCGCCGAGGAGGACCACGAGGTGCCGCCCGACCTCGAGGGCACACCGGTGGTCGTCGGCACGCTGCACAGCCAGGTGCCGCTCGTCGCCACCGCCTACCTGCACCAGCGTCCCGCCGCCCGGGTCGCCTACGTCATGACCGACGGCGCAGGGCTGCCGATGGCCCTGTCCGAGCTCGTGGTCGGCATGCGGCGCGCCGGTGTCGTGCACGGCACCGTCACCGCCGGCCACGCCTTCGGGGGCGACCTCGAAGCGGTGTCGGTCCCCTCCGCCCTCGCCCTGGCCGTCCACGCCCTCGACGCCGACCTCGTCATCGTCGCCATGGGTCCCGGTGTCGTGGGCACGGGTGCCGCCCTGGGCACCACCGCGGTCGAAGCAGCCGCCGTGCTCGACGCAGCCGCGGCCCTGGGCGGGGACCCGATCCTGTGCGTCCGCGCCTCGGGTGCCGACGAGCGCGAGCGCCACCGTGGCGTCAGCCACCACGTCTCGACGGTGCTCGACCTGACCCGGTCCCGGGTCACGGTGGCCGCGGTGCTCGGGGCGCCGCTCGCCCGTGACGACCACGACGTCGTCGTGACCGAGGCCGTGCCCATCAGCGGGTGGCTCGACGAGCGCGACCTGTGGATCACCTCGATGGGGCGCGACATCGGGCAGGACCCGCTGTTCTTCTCCTCGGCGGCGGCCGCCGGCGTGGTCGCGGCCGGACGTCCGGGTCGCCGCCGGGACCACGGGTAGCCTCGCCGTCCCCATGGCCGTCCCGAAGATCGAACGCCTCCTCGACCTGGTCGCCGCCCTCCTGCACACCGAGCGGCCGCTCACGGCCGAGCAGATCCACGAGCGCATCCCGGGCTACCCGCCCGACAAGGACTCCTTCAAGCGGGCCTTCGAGCGCGACAAGAAGGACCTGCGCGCCGAGGGCGTGCCCCTGCGGATCGAGACCGTGCCCGGGTCCACGCCACCGCAGGAGGGGTACCGGATCCACCCCGACGAGTACTACCTGCGCGACCCCGGCCTCGACGCCGACGAGCTGGCCGCCATCCACCTGGCCGCCAGTGCCGTTCGGCTCGAGGGGGCCAGCGCCGCCGCCGGGCTGCGCAAGCTCGGCGCCCCGCTGCGAGGCGACACCGCCTCCACCATCGCCACGCTGCCCACCGCGCCGCACCTCGGCACCGCCTTCGACGCGGTCGCGTCCGGCCGCCGCCTGACGTTCCGCTACGGCGGCAAGGACCGCACCGTCGACCCGTTCCGCCTCCAGCACCAGCGGGGCCGGTGGTACCTGCAGGGCCACGATGCCGGCGCCGGCGAGGCCCGGTCGTTCCGGCTCGACCGGGTGGAGGGCGAGATGGTCGCCGGCGCCCCGGGAACGGCCGAGGTCGACCTCGACCCGGCCGAGAACCCGCTCCAGCTCGACGGGTGGGCGCTCGGCGACGACGAGCCGGTCGAGGCCCGGGTCCGCATCGCCAGCCCCCAGGCCCGGGTCGCCGTGGCCCAGGTCGGCCCCGACGTCCCGGCCGAGTGGGGTGAGGACGGCTCCGTGGTGCTGAGCCTGCCGGTGCGCCGCACCGAGGGCTTCATCTCCTTCGTGCTCGGCTTCCTCGACGATGCCGAGGTCCTCGGGCCGGCCGAGCTGCGGGACGAGCTGGTGGGCTGGCTGCGGACCGTGGCCGACCAGGGGGCGGGCGGCTGATGGCCCGCCCGAGCGCCACCGACCGGCTGGGGCGGATCCTGGCCATCGTCCCGTGGATCGCCGAGCAGGAGGCTCCGCTGATCAGCGACGTGTGCGCCCGCTTCGGCCTCACCCCAGAGGAGCTCATGGCCGACCTCGAGGTCGTGCCGATGGTGGGCCTGCACCCCTACACGCCCGACAACCTGATCGAGCTGGTCTTCGACGACGACCGGGTGCGCCTCGAGTACGGCAACTTCTTCGAACGGCCCCTCCGCCTCACCAAGGACGAGGCGCTGGTGATCCTGGCCACGGCCAAGGCCTCCATGCCCGCCACCGGCCACGACCCCCACGGGCCGCTGTCGCGCGCGCTGGGGAAGCTGGCCGACGTGCTCGACGTCGACCTCGACGACGACCTCGAGGTCGTGCTGGCCGAGCCGGCCGGTGACCACGTCGAGGTCCTCCAGGCCGCCGTCGAGCAGCGGGAGGCCCTCGACATCGGCTACTTCAGCCACGCCCGCAACGAGCACACCGAGCGCACCATCGAGCCCCTGCGTCTCTTCCACAGCGAGGGTGCCTGGTACCTCGACGCCCACTGCCGCACCACGCCGGGCGACCGGGTCTTCCGGGTCGACCGCATCACCGGGATCGCGCCCACCGGAGAGCACTTCCAGCGGACGCTCGACCGCACCTCCACCGAGGCGTTCAGCCCCGCCGAGGAGCTGCCGCGCGTGACCATCGAGGTCGACGCCGACGGCGCCTGGGTCGCCGACCAGTACCCCATCGAGGGTCGGGAGGAGCTGGGCGACGGCCGGCTCCGGGTCACCATCGTGGTCAGCGCCACCCCGTGGCTGGAACGGCTGCTGCTCCGCCTCGGTCCCCATGGCCAGGTGGTCGAGGCGCCGGCGGAGCTGGCCGGGGTCGGCCCCGCCGCCGCGTCACGGCTCCTCACCCGCTACGGGGTCGACGCCGGCCGGCGCTGAAGCCCGGCCGCGCAGCAGTACGCTCGGCGGACTGTGACCGAGACGACCGACCCCGGCGCCGGGCACGCCGACCAGCCCGGCCTCGGCGACGCCACCGACACCGAGGACGGCCGGCGGCACCTGTCCCGCTCGACCCGCTCGGCCATCGAGTGGGTCGCGGTCATCGTCGGCGCGCTGGTGGTGGCCCTCGTGGTCAAGACCTTCCTCATCCAGGCCTTCTACATCCCGTCGGAGTCCATGGTGCCCACGCTGGAGGTCGGCGACCGCGTCCTGGTCAACAAGCTGAGCTACACGACGGGCGACATCGGCCGGGGCGACATCGTCGTCTTCGCCCGGCCCGGTGGTCCGGGGACCGACGGGATCGAGGACCTCATCAAGCGGGTCGTCGCCCTGCCCGGCGAGACGGTCGAGGGCCGGGACGGGAAGGTCTACGTCGACGGGGAGCCGCTCGAGGAGGACTACCTCGTCGACGGCGTCGAGACCTCGGTGTTCCCGCCGTACCAGGTCCCCGAGGACCACGTGTGGGTCATGGGCGACAACCGGAATGCCTCCGACGACTCCCGCCGGTTCAAGGGCGTGCCGGTCGACGACGTGGTGGGTCGCGCCTTCGTGATCATCTGGCCCTTCACCCAGGCGGGCCTGCTCTAGCCCGCACGCCAGTCCTGTCGCCCGGCCCGCACGGCCGTGGAGCTGACCTGGTGGTGGACCGGATCGACGTCGAGGACGGTCACCCCCGGCAAGTCGGGCAGCTCGACGCCGGCGCGGGGCGCCACCGCGACGGCCGGGAGCCGATCGAGCGCGGCGCGCATCGCGGCGGGGGAGCCGTAGAAGACGGGGTCGTGCAGCTGGACCCACTTGTCGGCACCGACGACGAGCACGTCGTAGCCCTCGGCGATGTCGGCGAGCAGCTGGTGCCGGGTGGCGATCGCCCGCAGCCAGGGGCGATCCGGCGTCGCCGCATCGATGGCAGCCAACCGGTCGGGCACCGGCGCCTGGCGGCGGTCCTCCTTGGCCAGCGCCACGTGCGACACGACGAGGTCGAGCCGGTCGAGCCCGCACTGCTCCCGGGCTGCGTCGGCCACGGCCAGGTGGGCGACGGTCAGGGGATCGAACGAACCCGGAAACGCACCGTGACGGGCCACGCGCCCGAGGCTACGGTCGCTCGCCCCCATGCCTCACCCCGAGCTGCTGGACGAGCAGCGCCACCTCGAGCGAGCCACCGCCGCCCTGCGGGCCATGGCGGCGCGGACCACCACCGCGCTCGGCGCCACGCAGGCGGCGGCGACCGCGGCCGACAGCGAGGTGGCGGCGTTCCACCTCCGGCGCCGGCTCGAGTCCCTCGCCGACCGGGACGACGCCCTCGCGTTCGGCCGCATCGACCAGGAGGGCGAGCGCTGGTACGTCGGCCGCCGCCACGTCGAGGACGAGGCCGGCGCACCCCTGGTCGTGGACTGGCGGGCGCCGGTGTCGGTGCCCTTCTACCGGGCCACGGTGCACGATCCCCTCGGGCTCGACCGCCGCCGGCGGTTCCTCACCGAGGGCCGGGAGCTGCTCGACATCCTCGAGGAGGACTTCTCCGACCCGGATCGCGCCCTGCTGTCGGGCGGCATCCCCGACCCGCTGCTGGCCGAGCTCGAGCGGGAGCGGACCGGCACGATGCGCGACATCGTGGCGACGATCGCCGCCGAGCAGGACGAGGTCATCCGCTCGCCCCTCGACCGCCTGCTCCTCGTGCAGGGCGGTCCGGGCACCGGCAAGACGGCGGTCGCCCTCCACCGAGCCGCCTACCTCCTCTTCGAGCACCGGATCGAGCTCCTCGAGCGCGGCGTGCTGGTCGTGGGCCCCAACCCGGTCTTCCTCCGCTACGTGGCCGATGTCCTGCCGAGCCTGGGGGAGACCGCGGTGCGCCAGACCACGGTCGAGGGCCTGCGCCCGGCGACCGTGCGGCTCGACGAGGCGGCCCACGAGCCCGACGACGTCGGGCGGATCAAGGGCGACGGGAGGATGGCGGCCGTGATCGACCGGATGGTGGTCGACACCATCCGCGTGCCCGACGAGCCAGCGGCGATCTCCACCGCGTGGGGGATCGTGCGGCTCCTGCCCGACGACGTCGCCGCGTCCGTCGACGAGGTGCTGTCCCGCCGGGTCTCCCACGCCACCGGCAAGGAGGCGCTGCGCAACCAGCTCCTGCACCGGGCCTACGAGCTGCACGAGCGGGCGGCCGAGGTGCCGGCGCTCAAGGCGAACTTCGTGGCTGCGGCCCGCTCCGACCGGGGCTTCGGTCGCTACCTCGACCGGATGTGGCCGACGCTGGCGGCGACCACGGTGGTGCAGCGCCTGCTGACGAACCGGGCCGCACGCCGCCGCGCCTCGGCGGGCATCCTCGGCGCCGAGGAGTCCGACCTGCTCGCCCGGCCGCTCCCGAGCCGCCGGGCCGACGCCCGGTGGTGGCCGGCCGAGGTGCCGTTGCTCGACGAGGCCGAGGCCCGGCTCCACGGCGTGCGGACCACCTACGGCCACATCATCGTGGACGAGGCCCAGGACCTCTCCGCGATGGCGCTCCGGATGCTGGCCCGCCGGGCCCATGCCGGTTCGATGACCGTCGTCGGTGACCTGGCCCAGGCCACCCGCCCGTGGGGGCAGCGCAGCTGGGACGAGGTCACCGAGATCCTGCGCGGCGCCGCCGAGCCGGCGTACGCCGAGCTGACCGTCGGGTACCGCACGCCGGCGCCGATCCTGGACCTCGCCAACCGCCTGCTCCCGCTGGCCGCGCCGGAGGTCACGCCGGCCCGGTCGATCCGGTCCACCGGGGAGGCCCCGGTGGTGGTGGCCACCCGTGCGGGGGAGCGGCCCGGTGCGGTGGCGGCGGCCGTCGCCGACGTCGTCGGGCAGCGTGGAACGGTGGCCGTCATCGCCACCGCATCCCACCACGACGAGCTGGCCGCCGCGCTCGATGTCGCCGGGGTCGGCTGGGCCCGGGGCCTCGACGGGCTCGGTTCCGTCGCCCTGCTCACCCCGCTGCTGGCCAAGGGCCTGGAGTTCGATGTGGTCGTCGTCGTCGAGCCAGCCGAGGTGGTGCGGGCCGAACCGGCGGGCCACCGGGCCCTGTTCGTGGCCCTCACCCGGCCGACGAGGCGCCTGGTCGTCGTCCACGCCGAACCGCTGCCCGACGTCCTCGCCGACGGTCAGCGGGCGGCGAGCGCGTCGACCATCCGGTCGACGTGGTCGGAGTAGACGGCGTCCACCCCGCGGTGCAGCAGCTGGTCGAGCACGCGGGGGAGCTGGGCGTCCCAGCCGAAGCACTCCAGACCGAACCGGTGGAACAGCGTGGTGAGCCCGCCGGTCCAGTCCGATTCGTGCATGTTGATGCAGTCGATGCCGGCCCGGCGCAGCGACATGGCCCGCCGCTCTGGCCCCTCCTTCACCTTGGCGATGCGGGTGGAGTCCACGAGCTTGACGTCGTCGGCCTGGCGTCGCCAGGTGGCGACCAGCTCCCAGTCCGGGTGGCAGAGCCACAGCTGCTCCTCGGCGCCGGCCTGGCGGGCCGCATCGAGGGTGGCAGGCAGCGCCGCCGGGTCCTTCACGTCGAGGGAGAGCGGGAGGCCGGTGCCGCACCGGTCGTACAGCTCGGCCAGCGACGGGATGTGCTCGGGCAGCTCGGCCCGGGGGATCTCCGCGATCGGTCGGCGGCGGATGCCCCGGCGGACGACCCCGTCGTGGTCCAGCACGGCCACCCCGTCGGCGGTGACCCAGACGTCGCTCTCGAGGCCGGTGGCGCCCAGCCGGATGGCGAGGGCGAAGGCCTCGAGCGTGTTCTCGGCGGCGTGGGCTCGGGCGCCGCGGTGGGCGAAGCCGATGGGCGGCTGGCGGAGCGGAGCGACCGGAGCGATGGGCGCCAGCCAAGCAGCACCGGCAGAACACGACGGAATCGGCTCAAGTCGAGGCGCGATACCGCCGATGGATCTGCCAGGAGAGCGGAGGGACCTGGGAGGGCACCACGATGGCGACACGGATCCGAGCGAGCTGTGATGAGTGCGGGGACGTCGAGCTCCGCGTCGACGACGTGGTCGTCCGGGTGTGCATCGACGACGACGCCGGTTCCTACGTGTTCCGGTGCCCGAGCTGCGACATGTCGATCGTGAAGGCGGCCGAGCCGCGGGTCGTCGAGCTGCTGGTGGCCTCCGGCGTCGAGGTGACGCCGTGGTCCAAGCCCGCCGAGCTGGCCGAGCGCCACGCCGGCCCGGCCTTCACCCACGACGACCTGCTCGACTTCCACGAGCTGCTCGAGGGCGACGACTGGCAGCGGGAGCTGCTCGACCCCGCCCCCGGCGGGTCGGCCTTCGACCTCGGCTGACGTGGTCGAGGTCGTGCTGGGTGTCGTCGTGACGGCGCTGCCGCTGCTCGTGGTGGTCGCGGCCGCCGTGCTCGGCGGGCTCGCCGTGGCCCGCTCGCTGCGGGACGAGGCGGTCCTCGATTCCCTGCGCGCCGAGGTCCGCAGCCTCGGCGAGGTGCACCGGGCCGTGCACGAGGTGCGGTCCGCCGCGACCCGCCGGTCGACCCCCGGCTGACGCGTCGGGCCCCCGGAGGGCCATCGGTACACTCCGCGCCATGTTCAACGTCGGCGGCATGGAGCTGGTCGTCATCGGCGTGATCGCGCTCGTGGTCCTGGGCCCCGACAAGCTCCCCGGGGCGCTGCGCCAGCTGGGCCACTTCATGGGTGAGCTCCGCCGCGTGTCCCGGGGCTTCCAGACCGATCTCCGCGGTGCGCTGGAGGAAGCCGAGCGCGATGCCGAGCGGGAGCGGCTGGCCGCGGAGGCCGCGGCGCGGGGCAGCGCTCCGGCCACCCAGCCCGAGGCCGGCACCGCACCCGACCCCGGCGCCGCCATGGCCGCGGCGCGCGCCGAGCTGGACGCCATCGAGGCTGCTCGGGACGAGGTGGAGGCCGAGCGTTCGGCCCGCGCCACCGGGACCAGCGACACCGGCCAGACCAGCGAGCCCGCCACCTCCGAGGATGAGCCGACCACGTGAGCGACGCCACCGCCGAGGGTCGCATGTCGATGCTCGAGCACCTGTACGAGCTGCGGGACCGGATCATCAAGTGCGCCATCGCCATCGCCGTCGGCGGCGTCGTGGCCTGGTTCCTGTACCCCCAGATCTTCGACATCCTCCTCGACCCGTACTGCCGGCTCCAGGGCAGCTCCGTCGAGGACTGCCTGCTGCTGCAGACCGAGCCGCTCGAGGGCTTCTCGGTCCGGTTGAAGATCGCCGGCTACGGCGGCATCGCCATCGCCATGCCGGTGCTCCTCTGGCAGATCTGGCGCTTCGTCACCCCGGGCCTCTACGCGCACGAGAAGAAGTGGGCGTACCCGTTCGTGTTCGCCGCCATGGCGCTCTTCCTCCTCGGCGCCGGCCTCGCCTACTACTCGCTGACGCCGGCGCTCGAGTTCCTGGTGAACGTCGGCGGCGACGGGCTCAACCAGGAGTTCCGCCCCCTACTTCGAGCTGATCACGTACATGATGCTGGCCTTCGGCGTGGGCTTCGAGTTCCCGATCGTGCTGATCTTCCTCCAGCTCGCCGGCATCCTCGAGGCCGAGACCCTCCGCAAGCACCGTCGCTACGCCGTGGTCGGCATCGTCGTGCTCGTGGCGGTCATCACGCCCTCGGGCGATCCGTACACGCTCGGCATCCTGTCGATCCCGATGTACCTGTTCTACGAGGGCTCCATCCTCATCGGCATGCTGCTGACGCGGAAACGCCGCCGGGAGGAGGCTGCGCTCTCCTCATGACCGCACCCGCCGGCCCCCACACGCGCCAGCTGCTCGAGAGCTACGACTTCGCCCTCGACGGCTTCCAGCGGCGGGCCGCCGATGCGCTCGACGCCGGCCGGTCGGTCCTGGTCAGCGCACCCACGGGCGCGGGCAAGACCGTGGTCGCCGACTACGCGGTCGCCCAGGCGATGGACCGCGGCCGGCGCGCCTTCTACACCACGCCCATCAAGGCGCTGTCGAACCAGAAGTTCGGTGACCTGCGCCACCGGTACGGCGCCGGCCGGGTCGGCCTGCTGACCGGCGACAACTCCATCGACGGCGATGCGCCGGTCGTGGTGATGACCACCGAGGTCCTGCGCAACATGATCTACACCGGCCGGTCGCTCGACGACCTGGCCGTCGTGGTCCTCGACGAGGTCCACTACCTCCAGGACAGCTTCCGCGGCCCGGTGTGGGAGGAGGTCATCGTCCACCTCCCCGAGCACGTGCAGCTGGTGTGCCTGTCGGCCACGGTGTCCAACGCCCACGACATCGGCGACTGGCTGTCCACGGTGCGGGGACCCACCGACGTGGTCGTGGAGGAGACGCGACCGGTCGAGCTGGCCAACACCTACCTGGTCGGTGACAAGACCAGCGACCGCCTCCACCTCGTCGACACGCTCGTGGACGGCCGGCCCAACCCGGAGGGCGAGCGCTTCGACACCGACGTGCGCCAGCCCCGCAGCCGCGGGCCGCACGGGCGGGGCCGGGGTCGGGGCCGGCCACGGAGCCCGTGGTACACGCCCAACCGGCTCGACGTGCTCGACGTGCTCGAAGACGACGAGCTGCTGCCGGCCATCGTGTTCATCTTCAGCCGGGCCGCATGCGATGATGCGGTCAAGGGCTGCCTCGACGCCGGCGTGCGCCTCACCACGGAGGAGGAGCGGGTTCGCATCCGGCGCATCGCCGAGGACCACCTCACCTCGCTCACCGACACCGACCTCGACGCCCTCGACGCCGACCGCTGGCTGGCCGGTCTCGAGGCCGGGGTCGCCGCCCACCACGCCGGGCACGTGCCGCCGTTCAAGGAGGCGGTCGAGGCCTGCTTCCTGCAGGGCCTGGTCAAGGTCGTGTTCGCCACCGAGACGCTGGCCCTCGGCATCAACATGCCGGCCCGGGCCGTGGTCATCGAGCGCCTGACCAAGTTCAACGGCGAACGACGCGAGCTGCTCACGCCAGCCGAGTACACCCAGCTCACCGGGCGGGCCGGCCGCCGTGGCATCGACACCCATGGCACGGCCGTCGTGCTGTGGTCGCCGTTCATCACCTTCGGGCAGGTGGCCGGCCTGGCGGCGAGCCGCACCTTCGTGCTGCGCTCGGCGTTCCGGCCCACCTACAACATGGCCGTCAACCTCATCCGCCGCCACGAGCGCAGCGAGGCCCGGCGCCTCCTGAACCAGTCGCTCGCCCAGTACCAGGCCGACAAGGCGGTGGTGGTCCTCGAGCGCCGGCTCGACAAGCGCCGCCAGGCGCTGCGCCAGGTGCAGGACGAGGCGACCTGCGAGCTGGGCGACGTGGCCGAGTACCGCGAGCTGCTCGGCGTCGCGGCGCCCCGACGTGTGCGCCGCGCCGAGGTCGAGCAGTCGCTCGCGTCGCTGAAGCCCGGCGACGTCATCGCCCTCGAGGACGGGCCTCGGGTCGCGGTCCTGTCGGTGGCGTTCCGCAAGGGGAGCGTGAAGGCCAAGGTGGTCACCGAGGCGCGCGACGTCGCCGTGGTCGGCATGGCCGACTTCCACCAGCCGCCCCGGCGGCTCGGCGGGGTCGACCTCCCCGAGCCGTACCTGCCCGACGACAGCGACTTCCGGGGCCAGGTCGCCTCCCGCCTGGCCCGCATCCGGGTGCCGGCTCGCGCCGAGCCGGTCACCGAGGTCCCCGCCGTGGACCACCCGGTGGCCCGGTGCCCCGACGTCGACGCCCACCTGCGCGCCCTTGACCGGGCCCGACGGCTGCAGGGTGAGGTCGACGAGCTGACCCGGCGGATCGAGCGCCAGACCAGCACCCTCAGCATCCAGTTCGACCGGGTCCTCGACGTGCTCGGGCGGTTCGGCTACGTCGACGGATGGACGCTCACCGACCGGGGGCGCCTGCTCACCGGCGTGTACCACGAGGCCGATCTCGTGGTGGCCGAGGCCATCGCCGACGGCACCTTCGACGGGCTCGACGCGCCGGAGCTCGCCGCCGTGGCCAGCGTCCTGGTGTACGAGCACCGGTCGCCGGCACCGGCGCCGGCGCCCCGGTACCCCTCCCACCGCGTGCGGGACCGCGCCGTGGAGATCGACCACATCGTCCGCCGGGTGCAGGAGGCCGAGGACGCGGCGGGCTTGCCCTGGTCCCGCGGCTCGGACCACGGCTTCTGCGCCGTCGCCCACGAGTGGTGCGCCGGCGAGGGCCTCGGCGACCTGCTGGAGGAGACCCACCTGGAGCTCACCGGCGGCGACTTCGTCCGGACGGTTCGCCAGCTGATCGACCTCGTGCGCCAGATCGCCCAGCTCGCGCCTGATGACGCAACGCGGTCCACGGCTCGCCGGGCCGTCAGCGCCCTCGAGCGGGGGGTCGTGTCGGCATCCGCGTCGGTCGAGGACGACGACGACGATGGAGCGGTCGCGGACGCGGACCCGTCGCCTGGCGGGTCGTGACGATCCGCAAGGGCCAGCTCTGGGGCGCGGCCGGTCCGCTGCCCGGCGATGGCGTCGTGGTGCGCTCGGACCTGGAGGCTCGCCGCGTCGTGACCGAGGCCCGGCGCGCGAACCGTCCGATCCCGCCGCTCGGCCTGCTCGCCGGCGACCTGGCCCGGACCTGCGGTGCGTCGGGCGACGAATCCCGCCTGCACGGCCCCGACGCCCAGCGGCTGCCGGTGGACCTGTGCGAGGTCCTGGTCGACGGCGCCCTGCACTTCTTCGTGGCCCACCTGATCGCCCGGCGCTCGTGGTGGCGGGGGCCGGTGGTGGCCGCCATGAACGCCCAGTTCCTCGGCCGTTGGGACGTCGCGCCGCGATCGCACCCCGGCGACGGTCGCGTCGATCTCCTCCAGGCCGACCTCGGCGTCGGCGACCGGTGGAAGGCCCGCAGCCGGCTGCCGGCGGGCACGCACGTCCCGCACCCCGGCATCGGCGAGCGCCGGGTGAAGGCCGTGCAGCTCGACCTCGCCCCGGGCACGTCGGTGTGGCTGGACGGCGAGCGCCTCGGCGAGGCCCGGGCCCTGTCCATCCGGGTGGTCCCCGACGCCCTCACCGTCGTCGTGTGAGCCGGCCCTGGCGGGCCTCCTCGCCTGTCTCCCTAGAGTCGCCGGTCATGGACGCCTGGATCCTCGACGAGTCGCCCGGCAGCTACCGGTGGGGGAGCATCGACACCCCCGAGCCCGGTCACGGGGAGGTGCGGGTCCGGCCCGTTGCCTCCGCCCTCAATCACATGGACCTGTGGCTCACCCGGGGCCGGCCCAAGCCGCAGCTGCCCCACGTCCCCGGTTGCGACGTGGCCGGCACCATCGATGCCGTCGGCGAGGGGGTCGACCTCGAGGTCGGTGCCGAGGTCGTGGTCAACCCGGCCGTGTCCACGCTGGAGGCCGTCGTGCACCTCGGCAACGACGCCCCCGTCGGCCGAGGGTTCCAGATCCTCGGCGAGCAACGCTGGGGCGGTCACGCCGACGGGGTGGTGGTGCCGGCCCGCAACATCGTCGCCCGCCCTGCCGGCCGGACCTGGGAGGAGTGCGCGGCCTACCCGCTGGCCACCCTCACCGCCTACCGCATGCTGCGCCGGGCCCGGCTGGTGGCGGGCGAGACCGTGCTCGTGGTCGGCATCGGCGGTGGCGTGTCGATGGCGGCCCTGGCCCTGGCCCTGCGCATGGGCGCCGAGGTCTACGTCACCTCCCGGGAGCAGGCCAAGATCGACCAGGCCGTGGCCCTCGGGGCGACGGCCGGGTTCGACTCCTCCGACGAGAGCTGGCCGGTGAAGGCCCACGTGGTGGTCGAGTCCGTCGGCCCCGCCACCTGGGATGCGTCCGTCCGGTCGCTCCACCCCGGCGGTCGCCTGGCGGTGTGCGGAGGCACGTCGGGGCAGAAGGTGGAGGTGGACCTGCCCAAGCTGTTCTTCAAGCAGATCGAGATCATCGGGTCCACCATGGGGTCCCACGAGGAGTTCGACGCCGTCACCCGGCTGGTCGAGCTGGGCCTGCCCGTCGCCGTGGACCAGGTGTTCGACCGGGCCGACTACCCCGACGCCCTCGAGCGGCTGCGCAGCGGCGATCAGCTCGGCAAGGTCGTGCTGCGCCACCCGAGGAGCTAGGCGAGGGCGGACCGGGCCTCCTCGAGCTCGCCCTGGAAGCCGTGCCAGATGCCGTGGGGCCGGAACCCCATGGCCACGTTGATGTCGAGCATCCACGGGTTCGACTGGGCGTTCCAGGTCTCGATGACCTCGAAGCCGGGCGCCAGCTCCTGTGCCCATCGCAGGTTCTCGGCCTTCAGCCAGCGCCCGAGCCCGCGGCCACGGTGGGCACGAGCCACCCCGGTGTCACCCTGGTGGGCGAGGACGGGGCGATGGCCGTTCACGAACAGCTCCGACATCCCGGCCCCGCCGCCGTCGGGCGCGACGACCAGGCAGCGGGCCACGGCCAGGCCCATCTCCTGCCACATCGCCTCCCGGGACCGCAGGCGGGCGACATCGGCCGGGGTGGGCGTGTAGTCGAGGCCGTCGGTGGGCGCGTCGGCCATGGCCGCCGCCGCGGCGCGGTAGGCGGGCAGCAGCTCGTCGGGGCAGCGGCCCGCGAGTCGCACCAGGCGGTACCCGTCGGTGCGGGTCCGCCCGTCGTCCAGCCACGTGTCGATCAGGCGGTCCGGGATGTCCTCGACCCGCACCCGGCTGCACCGCTCCACGATGCGTGACTCGAGGCCGAGCCGGTCGGCGTAGGCGCGGGCCAGCGGGGTGTCGGGTCCGTAGACGACCAGCGATGTCCGGCCCTGGGCCCCGAGCTGATCGAGCGCCACCCGCAGGAGCGCGTCCGCGACCCCTCGGCGTCGCAGCGCCGGACGGACGGCGAGCCACTCGTTGGTGGCCAGGTGCCGGTTCTCGGCGGTGCTCTCGAGCTCGAACGAGGCCACCCCGGCCGGCTCGCCGTCGAGGAAGGCGAGCCAGCAGCGGTGGTGGCGCTCCGAGGTGCGGGCGAACAGCCCGCCGGTCAGCTCGGCGGACGGCGCCGGAGGATCGTCGGGGTTGACCTCGAGATCGGTCTCGTTCCAGGCGACGGCCAGCGCCTCGAACAGGTCCGGGCGGTCCGCTGCCACCTCGTGCACGTCGATCCCGGCCACGGGTGGAGTGTCACACCGCGCCGCGGGGCACGGCGAGCGGATTCCGACCCCTACGCTCGCCGCCATGGACCTCGCCGCCGTCAAGCACCGCATGGCCCAGGAGGTCGACCGGCGCGCCGACCTCCTGATCGAGGTGTCCCACCGGATCCACGCCCACCCGGAGCTCAACTTCGAGGAGCACCACGCCCACGACCTGCTCTGCGAGATCCTCGAGGCCGAGGGGATCGAGACGCAGCGGCGCTCCCACGGCCTCGACACCGCCTTCGTCGGTCGGGCCGGCCGTTCCGGGCCGAACATCGCCGTTCTCCTCGAGTACGACGCCCTGCCCGGCCTCGGCCACGCGTGCGGTCACAACATCATCGCCGCCGCCGGTCTCGGCGCCGGCCTGGCCGCTGCCGCGGTGGCCGACGTGTGCGGCGGGCAGGTCTCGATCGTCGGGACGCCCGCCGAGGAAGGCGGCGGCGGCAAGGTGCTCCAGATCCGCGCCGGCGCCTTCGAGCGGGTCGACGCCGCGATGATGGTCCACCCGGCCGGGGCCGATCTGCGCGGGATGGACACCGTGGCGATCCACCGGTGCCTGGCCACCTACCGCGGCGAGTCCGCCCACGCCGCCGCCGCGCCGGAGCAGGGTCGCAACGCGCTGGACGCCGCCGTGCTCGGCTACGTCAACATCGCCGCCTTGCGCCAGCACATCGGACCCGCCGAGCGGATCCACGGCGTCTTCAGCGACGGCGGCGACAAGCCCAACATCGTCCCGGCGCGCGCGCAGACCGAGTGGTACGTGCGGTCGCCCACCGTCGCCGGCCTGCAGGACCTGAAGGCCCGCGTCGCCGCCTGCCTCGAGGCCGGCGCCACCGCGTCCGGGTGCGAGGTCGAGCTCGACTGGCTGGAGCCTCCCTACGCCGACATGGTCCCGGTCAGCGCCTTCTGCGACCTCTACGTGGCCAACGCCGCTGCCCTCGGCCGCGAGGTGCGCGAGCCGGACCCGGACAGCCGGGTCGTCGGGTCCACCGACATGGGTGACGTCTCCTACGAGGTGCCATCGATCCACCCGATGATCCAGGCCGCCGACCCGGGCACCGCGATCCACACCGAGGCCTTCGCCGTCTTCGCGGCCAGCCCCCTCGGCGACGCCGCCGTGGTCGACGGCGCCAAGGCCATGGCATGGACCATCGCCGACCTGTGGCTGCGCCCCGGGCTGCTGGAGGAGGTCACCGCCGAGCACCGCGAGCGGCTCGCCGCCCGGCGCTGAGCCGGTCCCGCCGAGCACGCTGCGTGGTCACCGGCGGGCGCACACCGACCCCGTAGCATCGGTCGCCGTGGCCGTCTACATCGCCGAGGAGTTCACCGAGGAGGAGCAGGACATCCTCCGGCGGTACTTCACCAACCTCGACGGCCCCGTGTTCGCCCTGGTCAACCTGCCCGAGGTGGTCAAGGGCGCCCTGTTCGCCCGCTACTCCCGCTCACCCAAGTCGCTGCGCCGCCTGTTCCTCGACGAGTTCGTCGGTGACCTCGACATCACCGGCGACCAGACCGTCGACGCCACCGTGGGGCTCGAGCGGGCCGAGCAGCTGTACCAGAAGGTCTTCCTCGAGTACGGCGACGACTCCGTCGCCCAGCTCGGCGGCGTGCATCTGGCCTGCGAGCAGGCGTCGAACATCCTGACCAAGATCCTCGAGTGGGGCCGCCTGGCCGCCTACCTCGAGCAGTCCACCCGCTACATCGCCTACGACGCCCGCCTCGGTGGCCGCTACCGCTACTACCGCGACCCCGAGGTGCTGACCTCCCCGCTGGCGCTGCGCTACGTCGGCGAGATGGACCGGATGTTCGACGCCTACGCCGAGCTCGTCCCGGTGATGCAGGACTTCTTCCGGGAGCAGTTCCCGAAGACGCCCGCCGACTCCGATCTGGTGTACCGCCAGGCCATCAAGGCTAAGGCCCTCGACGCCATCCGGGGCATGCTGCCGGCCTCGTCCCTGTCGAACGTGGGCATCTACGGCACCGGCCAGAGCTACGAGCTGCTGCTGTACCGCATGCGGTCGCATCCGCTGCCCGAGGCCCGGGCCTACGCCGACCTCATGCTCACCGAGCTGCGCAAGGTCATCCCCTCGTTCCTGCGCCGGGTCGACCTGCCGGACCGGGGCGGGGTGTGGCGGGACTACTTCGGCGACCGCGAGGCGGCCATGGCCGCGGTGGCCGACCGGCTCGTCGGCCCCGATGTCGAGCCCGACGACGTGGCCGAGGTCAGCCTGGTGGACTTCGACCCCGACGCCGAGGTCAAGACGGTCGCGTCCATGCTCTACGCCTACACCGAGCTGCCCGAGCGCCAGCTCGAGGACCGGGTGCGGGCCATGTCCGTCGAGGACCGGCTGGCCGTGATCCGGGCCTACGAGGGCGACCGCAAGAACCGCCGCCACAAGCCGGGCCGGGCCCTCGAGCGGTCGTACTACCGCTTCGACATCCTGGCCGACTACGGGGCGTTCCGCGACCTGCAGCGGCACCGGATGCTCACCCTCGACTGGCAGAAGCTGACCCCGCGCCACGGCTACGTCCGGCCGCCGGCGGTCGACGCCGCCGGGCAGACGGCCGGGTTCGACGACGCCATGGAGCGGTCGGCCTCGCTGCACGACGCCCTCGCCGACGACTTCCCCGAACAGGCCAGCTACGCCGTCGCCCTCGCCTACAAGGTGCGGTTCTACCTCCACCTCAACGCCAGGTCGGCCATGCACGTCCTCGAGCTGCGATCGACCCCGCAGGGCCACCCCGCCTACCGCCGTGTGGCCCAGGAGATGCACCGCCTGATCGCCGAGGAGGCCGGCCACCGGGCCATCGCCGAGAGCATGCGCTTCGTGGACCACTCCGCCGAGCCCGCCCTCGAGCGCCTCGACGCCGAACGTGCCGCCGAGGCCCGGCGCACCAGGTAGCGAACTGGCAGTGCGGGTGTAGCGGCACCGACGGCATGGAGTCGCGCCCCGAACCCCGCCGCTACACCACGACTGCCAGTTCGGAGGGCCGCACGCTGCGAGAGGTGAGGCTGTTGTTGAGATTGGGGGTTGAGTTGCAGGAGGGGCTTCGGTACGTTGCCCCCACTCCCGAGCGGGCGGAGACCGCAGGAGGCAATTGCACGTGCGCGTCCCCCTTCGCCCACGAGACATCTGTGCGCTGATCATCGTCGGCGCCTTCGCCATGGCCGCCTCGGGCACCCACGTGGTGCGCAGCGGCGAGACGCTGAGCGCCATCGCCCAGCGCAACGGCACCACGGTGCGGGCCCTCGCCCAGGCCAACGGCATCTCGAACCCGAATCTGATCACGGCCGGCACCACGCTCACCATCCCCGGATCCTCGTCCGGTGGTGGTGGCGGGGCTTCGGTGGGCAGCCACCAGGTCGCGGCGGGGGAGACGCTGGCCAGCATCGCCCGCCGCTACGGCACCACGGTTGCCGCCCTGGCCAGCGCCAACGGCATCTCCAACCCGAACCTCATCGTCGTGGGACGCTCGCTGCAGGTCCAGGGCGCCGCCCGACCCAGCACCTCCGGCCCGCCGGCGACGTCGTCGGGCGGCCGCCAGCTGCCCGGCCAGCGCCACACGGTGCAGCGGGGCGAGACCATCCCCGGCATCGCCGGCCGCTACGGCATCCGCACCGCTGACCTCGTCGCGTGGAACGGCCTGGTCGACGGCAGGATCTACGCCACCACCCGCCTGGTCCTGTTCAACCCCGGCACCCTCCCCGGCACCGGCGGCTCCACGTCGACGCCGGGCGGCACCCACGTCGTGCAGTCGGGCCAGTCCCTCACCAGCATCGCCTCCCGCTACGGCGTGTCGGCGTCCTCGATCGCCACGGCCAACGGCATCACCGACCCCAACCGCATCCGGGTCGGCCAGAAGCTCACCATCCCCGGTGGCAGCGGCTCGAGCGGCGGCTTCGTGTGCCCGGTCCCGGGCGCCACGTTCTTCAACGACTGGGGCTTCCCCCGCAGCGGCGGCCGTTCCCACGCCGGCACCGACCTGTTCGCGGCACGCGGCACGCCCGTCCGGGCCCCGTCCAGCGGTCAGGTCGAGATCGCCACGGGCAACCTCGGCGGCAAGCAGTTCCGGCTCACGACCCCGTCGGGGACCCGGTACTTCGGCAGCCACCTCGACCGCTTCGGTGCCACCGGCCAGGTGAGCGCCGGGGACGTCATCGGGTACGTCGGCGACTCCGGGAACGCCCGGGGCAGCCGTCCCCACCTGCACTTCGAGGTGCACCCGAGCGGTTCCGCGGTCAACCCGTTCCCGCTCCTCCACGGGTCCTGCTGAGCGGGGGCCCGGTTCGGCCTCGCTGGGCAGGGGACGAAGCAGGCGGCGGCGAAGCATCGGGTCGGCTCGAACCTAGTTCGAACCGATCCCCCCGTCTGGTTCGCCCGGTTCGCGCAGAGCTTGGCGCGCCGCCGACAGGTGCCGTACCGTCACGGCCCCCGGGAAGTGCCCTGCGTCACTGGACGTGGGGCGACCGGGACGCCGCCCAACTCGCCGGACCACCCGAGGTGACCCATGGATGCTGCGATATCGCTGCGGAACGTGACGAAGAGCTTCGGGTCCCACACGGTCCTCGAGGACATCTCCTTCGACATCCCCCGCGGCAAGATCTCCGCGGTCATGGGACCGTCGGGCACCGGCAAGTCCGTGCTCCTGAAGAACGTCATCGGCCTCCTCCGGCCCGACAACGGCGAGATCTGGGTCGACGGCGAGGAGACCGTCTCGATGGGGGAGAAGGACCTGTACCGGGTCCGGCGCAAGTTCGGCGTCCTCTTCCAGGACGGCGCCCTGTTCGGGTCGATGAACATGTTCGACAACATCGCCTTCCCGCTCCGTGAGCACACGAAGAAGTCGGAGAAGGAGATCAAGCAGATCGTGCTCGACAAGGCCAGCCTCGTTGGCCTGCTCGACCACATGAAGAAGTACCCCGGCGAGGTGTCCGGTGGCATGAAGAAGCGCGCCGGATTGGCGCGGGCGCTCGCCATGGACCCCGAGATCATTCTGTTCGACGAGCCCGACTCCGGCCTCGACCCCGTGCGGGTGTCCTACCTGGACGAGCTGGTCAAGAAGATCCAGGAGGAGACCGGGGCGACGTTCCTCATCATCACGCACAACATCGCGTCGGTGATGCGCACGTCGGACTACATCGCCGTGCTGTACCAGGCCAGCCTGGTGAAGTTCGCCTCCAAGGAGGAGATGCGGACCACGGACAACCCGCTGATCCGCCAGTTCCTCGCCGGGCGGGCCATGGGGCCCATCGGCATGGACGAGCTCGCCACCGAGCGCACCGACGTCGAGAAGGAGCTGATGGAGCGTGAGCGCCGGCGGCTCGAGGCCGACGGACGCGACGTCGACGACTACGGCGTCATGACCGTCTGAATCGGACGGTCATGACGACGACGATCTCGTGATCGGCAAGGTGCAGTTCGTCGTCCGCGAGACGGGGAACATGTTCGCCATCTCACTCGAGGGCTTCCGGCGCACGTGGGACCTCAAGACCTGGTGGCGCGAGTACCTGGGCCAGTGCTGGTTCATCGCCAAGGTGTGCTCGATCCCCGTGGTGCTCATCAGCATCCCCTTCGGTGCCGTCATCGCCCTGCACGTCGGCACGTTCTCCCGCCAGCTGGGTGCCGAGTCCACCACCGGCGCCGCCATGGTGCTGGCCATCGTGCGCGAGGCCGCGCCGGTGGCGACGGCCCTGCTCATCGCAGGCGCCGGCGGCTCGGCCATGACCGCCGACCTGGGTTCCCGCAAGATCCGTGACGAGCTCGCAGCCATGGAGGTCATGGCCATCAACCCCGTGCACCGCCTCGTGACCCCTCGGCTCTACGCGGCCGCCACCGTCGGGCTGTTCATGGTGTCGCTGGTGTCGATGGCGGGCATCTCCGGTGGCTACTTCTTCAACGTGGTCATCCAGAAGGTCACGCCCGGCGCCTACTTCCAGGGCTTCACGTCGCTGGTCCAGCTGCCCGACCTGTACTCGTCGCTGTTCAAGGCCATGGTGTTCGGGTTCATCGCCGCCACAGTGTCCTGCTACAAGGGCATCTACGCCAAGGGCGGCCCGAAGGGCGTGGGCGACGCGGTCAACCAGGGCGTCGTCATCACCTTCATCCTCATCTTCTTCACCAACCTCGTCATGACGTCCCTCTACTTCGCGCTCGTCCCGCCGAAGTTCTGAACGGAACGCCGATGGCAGCAGTCACCAGGTTCACCGGACCGGTCCAGGACCTCGGCCGATCCATCGGCGACTCCCTCGAGGACGTGGGCAAGCAGCTGACCTTCTACGGCCGCGTGCTGTGGGACGTGATCACCACCCTGATCCTGCGCCTCAAGTACAGCCACGTCGTCTTCAACCTCGTCTCGGACATCACCGTCGGCGCCGGTGCGCTCATCGTCGGCGCCGGCATGGTCTTCGTCATCTTCTCGATGTCGTTCTTCACCGGCGCCAACGTCGGCCTGCAGGGCTACGCCGGGCTGGAGCAGATCGGTGCCGAGGCCTTCACCGGGCTGGTGGGGTCCTTCGCCAACACCCGCGAGGTCACGCCGCTCATCGCCGGGGTGGCCTTCGCCGCCCAGGTCGGCGCCGGCTTCACCGCCGAGCTCGGCGCCATGCGCATCTCCGAGGAGATCGACGCCCTCGAGGTCATGTCGGTGCGCCCGATCAGCTACCTCGTCGGCACGCGGGTGCTCGCGGCCCTCATCGCCATCGTGCCGCTCTACCTCATCTCGCTCTTCGCCAGCTTCTTCGCCACCAAGCTGGTCACGACCGAGTTCTTCGGCCTGTCGCCGGGCGTCTACGACTACTACTTCCGGCTCTACCTGCCCCCGATCGACATCCTGTACAGCGTGGTCAAGGCCTGCGTGTTCGCCGTCCTCGTGGCGCTGATCCACTGCTACTACGGCTTCTACGCCAGCGGCGGCCCGGCCGGCGTGGGCGTGGCCGTGGGCCGGGCCATCCGCCTCTCCATCGTCGCCGTGGTCATCTTCAACCTGGTCCTGTCCCTCATCTTCTGGGGCGGCGGCAACACCGTGAGCCTCACCGGATGACGCCATGCCGATGACCACCGAGCGCAACCGCAACGTGATCTCCGGCGCCGTCGGGCTGCTGATCGTGATCAGCCTGATCACCGTCGGCATCAAGGCCAGCTTCGGCGCCTACGACGGCGGCTACGAGCTGCGGGGCACCTTCGCCGCCGCCGGGCAGGGCCTGCTGTCGGGCAGCGACGTGAAGATCCGCGGCGTCAACGTCGGCGAGGTCTCCAGCATCCGACTCGTCGACAACCGGGCGCTCATCCGCATCCGCATCGAGGACGGCACGCAGATCCCCGAGGCGGCACAGGCCGTCATCCGCCCCAAGACGCTGTTCGGGGAGAAGTTCATCGACATCCTCCCCGGCGACGACGAGCTCACCGGCCCGTACCTCGCCGACGGCGACGAGATCGTCGACACGCTCGGCGGCTTCGAGCTCGAGCAGGTGCTCACCGACGCCTACCCCGTCCTCGAGGCGGTCAACCCGGCCGAGCTCGCCGTCATCCTCGACGAGCTGGCCACCGCCGGTCGCGGGCTCGGGCCGAGCATCAACCGATCCATCGTGAACGGCGCCACGCTGGCCGAGCTGGGGGCGTCCAACGATGCCGAGTTCCGCCAGTTCACCAGCGACCTCGCCCTCCTCGCCGAGGAGCTGGACGTCATCGCCCCCGACCTGGTGGCCGGAGCACGCGACCTCAACGTGGCGCTGCCCACGCTCAACGCCCGCAGCGACCAGCTCGACGAGGCGCTCACGCAGACCGCACGCCTGGCCGCCGACGTCGCCGACGTGCTGGAGGCCAACGAGGCCTTCACCACCAACGCCCTCACCGATGGCTCGCGCACGCTGCAGACCGTGTTCGACCGTCGCAGCCAGATCCAGCCGCTGCTGCTCGGGGTGGCCCGGTACACCCGCACGCTGGCCGAGGCGGTCCGCATCGAGGTCGGGGACGGAACGCTGATGGCGGCGGTCAAGGCCGTGGTCAGCGTGCAGGGCACCATCGCCGGCCACGAGTCGCCTGGTCCCGACGACGACCCGAGGACCCCCGTGGAGGAGCTCCTCGACGGGCTTCCCCAGCTTCCCCTCCCCGAGCTCCCGGTCGATGACCTCCTGAACGGGTCCGGCGCCGGCACGCAGGCGAGCGGCGGCGGCGGTCTGCTCGACCTGCTGACCGGGGGCGGCGGGCGATGACCCGCACCGCCGTCAAGTTCGGCCTGTTCGTGGCCCTCTGCTTGATGCTCACCGGCTACCTGGCCTCGACCATCGGCAACACGACCTTCGGCGGTCTGTTCGGCCGGGGGCCCGACACCTACACCCTCGCCGCCACCTTCGACGACGTCACGGGCCTGCTCGTCGACGACAACGTCAAGGTCGCCGGCGTGCCCGTCGGCAAGGTCACCGCGGTCGAGGTCAGCGAGGGCAAGGCCACGGTCCGCATGGAGATCGACGCCGACCGCCCGCTCCCGTCGGACTCGGCCGCCGCCGTCCGCTGGCGCAACCTCATCGGCCAGCGCTACGTCTACCTCTTCCCGGGCGACGCGCCCACGAGCTTCGAGGACGGTGATGTGGTCACCGAGACCACCGACGTCATCGACCTCGGCGAGCTGTTCAACCGGCTCGGCCCGGTCGTGGCCACCATCGACGAGGGCCAGGTCAACGAGTTCCTCCAGACGGTCACCTCGGCGCTGGAGGGCAACGAGGCCGACGTGAGCCAGGCGCTCGACGACCTCGCCGTCGTGGCCAAGGGCCTCGGGGCGCGCGACGAAGCCATCGGGAGCCTGATCGAGAACCTGGAGGTCGTGTCCCGCACGATCGCCGACCGCGACGCACAGATCGAGACGATGCTCGACAACCTCGGCGCCCTGGCCGGGACGTTCAGCGACAACACCGCCCTGCTCGACAGCGCCATCGTCGAGATGGGCGCCTTCAACCGCGACCTGTCCGGCCTGCTCGACACGAACCGCGGCGAGCTGGACCGCATCGTGGCCAACCTCGACGACACCCTGAACACGGTCGAGAGCCAGCTGGGGCCGGTCCGGGTGACCCTCGACCGGCTCGACGACAACGGTCGGGCGGCGTTCCTGTCCTCCCGCAACGGCGAGTTCCTGAACCAGACCATCCTGTGCGTGGCCGTCCTGCCCCCGCCCTGTGCCACGCCGATCGTGCCCGGGCTCGACGACGTGGTCGGCAACGGGACCGGTGAGGCGGTCCCGTACGCGCCGAACCGCCGACGCGGCGGAGCAGCCGTGGTGTCGCTCGTGGGGGGTGTCCGGTGAAGTCCTTCCGCGATCGGAACCCCTACCTCGTGGGCATCATCTCGGTGCTGGTGCTGGGCAGCGCCACCGGCTTCGCGTTCCTCGTCGGCACGCTCAACCTGCTCGAGGACGCGTACCCGATGGAGGCGGTCTTCACCGACGCGTCCGGGCTGCGCAGCGGCGACGACGTGAAGATCGCGGGCGTCAAGGTGGGTCGGGTCACCGGCCTCGACGTCGATCGCGCCATCGGTGCCGTCACGGTGTCCTGGGTCGTCGACGACGGCGTGGAGGTCGGCGACGGTGCCCGCGCCGAGATCGCCCTGTCGTCCCTGCTCGGCGCCAAGGAGGTGCGCATCCTCGACGCCACGGAGGGCGACGCCCTCATGTCCGAGCTGCCCGAGAAGCAGCGGGTCATCCCGGTGGAGCGCACCACCGTGCCCTTCGACATCTTCGAGCTCACCCGTGTGGCCACCGAGGGCGTCCAGGAGCTCGACACCGACGCGCTGAACGCCTTGCTGGTCGACCTCGCCGACATCACCGACGGCAAGGCGGCCACGGTCGAGGATCTGGTCGAGGGCATCAACCGGGTCGGCGCCGCCGTCAACCAGCGAGAAGCCGAGTTCGAGGCGCTCCTCGACCAGGCCGACCGGCTGAGCGCCACGCTCGCCGACAAAGACGACGAGATCCTGACCCTGCTCGACTCGTCCCAGCGGATCCTCGATCTGATCGTGGAACGCCGCAACGACCTCGCCGTGGCGCTGGGTGAGTCGGCCGACACGGTCCAGGAGCTGGACCGGCTGATCTCCACCAACAAGCAGCGGCTCGACTCCGCGCTCGACTCGCTCGCCCCCACGCTGGACGTGGTCGCGGCCGAGCAGGACGACATCGACCGTGCGCTGGCGTGGCTCGGACCGGGGCTGCTCCAGCAGTCCCGCGGCGGTGAGCACGGTCCGTGGCAGGACATCTTCGTGCGAGGTCTGGGGCCCGACGTCATCGAGGGCCTCCAGGACGTGTACTCGGTCCTGTTGGGGGTGGAGGAGTGAGTCGCCCCGTGCTGGCCGCCCTGCTCGCCTCCGTGCTCGCGCTCGCCGGGTGCGGGGTCGTCGGGGGCGACGACACCTACGAGGTCGTCGCCTACTTCCCCCGGGCCGTGTCGCTCTACGAGTCCGGTGCCGTGCAGGTGCTCGGGCTCCCCGCCGGCGAGGTCGCCGACATCGAGATCGTGGGCGACGAGGTGAAGGTCACCCTGGCCGTGGACAGCGACGTGCCGCTGCCCGCCGACGTCCGGGCCGCCATCGCCCCGCAGTCCCTGATCGGCGAGCGTCGCATCCAGCTGTTCCCGCCGTTCCAGCAGGGCGACGAGCTGGCCGTCGACGGCCACGAGATCGCCATCGAGGACACGGTGGTGCCCGTGGAGCCCGACGAGGCGCTCGCATCCCTGAAGGAGTTCCTCGACGCGCTCGACCCCGAAGGCGCCGGCCGGCTCATCGACAACGCAGCCGCGTCCCTCGACGGGCAGGGCGCCCAGCTCGGCTCGGCCCTCGACGAGCTCTCCGGCCTCGTGGGCAACATCGAGGACAACGACGACGCCGTCATCCGGATCGCGGAGCGGTTCGACGACTTCACCTCCACGCTGCTCACCCGTGAGAGCCAGCTCGCCGAGGTCCTCGACGACTTCGCCGTGGTGGCCGACGTGCTGGCCGAGGAGCGCGACGAGATCGAGGCGCTCGTCTCCGGGCTGGCCGACCTGTCCGGCGACGGGCTCGACCTCGTGTCCGAGCACGCCGTGCGGCTCCGCACCGACGTCGAGATCGTCCGCCGTCTCACCGCGAGCATCGAGCAGAACCTCGGCGGGGTCGACGCGCTCATCAAGGGCGGGTCCCAGCAGGTCGACGGCTTCCTCGGCGCCTACAACCCGGTGAGCCGCTCCCTCAACCTGCGCAACAGCTTCTCGCCGCTCGTCGAGGAGGCGCTGGCCCCGATCTTCGAGTCCGTCGGCATCCCGTTCCCGTGCATCCCGGTCGACGTGAACTGCGCCGACGGTGGCCTGCTGCCCCTCGACGGCGAGCAGGCCGGCGCGGTCGAGGCCGATCTGGCGGCGCCCACCACCCCCATCGACGACGTGCTCGCCCTGCTCGGATCGCCCCGCGTGGGCGCCGGGTCCGGGTCCGGTGGGGAGCCGACCGGCGATCGCAGCGTCCTCGGCCGCTTCCTCGGCACGTTCCTGGGGGTCCGGTCGTGACGCCCACCGCCATGGTCCGCCTCGCCCTCGTCGTGGCGGTCTCCCTGCTGGCCAGCGCCTGCACGCTCCCCGGCACCGTGCGCGGCTCACGGGAGGTCAGCGCCATCTTCGACGACATCGGCGACCTCGTCGTGGGCCACTCGGTCCAGGTCGCCGACGTGCGCATCGGCTCCGTCGTGGACATCGAGCTCACCGACGACTACCGGGCGGAGATCACGATGTCGATCAAGGACGACGTCTTCGTTCCCGTCGAGTCCCAGGCCCTGCTGCGCACCACCTCGCTGCTGGGCGAGAAGTTCATCGAGCTTCGCCCGCTCGATCAGGACGATCCGATGGCCGGCACCGACCTCGCCGACGGCGATGTCATCTCCGCCACGGCCACGGCACCTGAGCTCGAGTTCGTCACCGAACAGGCCGTGCAGATCCTCGGTGCGGTCGTGTCCTCCGACGTGGCCACCCTCGTGGAGACCGGCGCCGTCGGCTTCGGCGGCCGCAGTGCCGAGCTCACCTCCCTGGTGGAGGATCTGTCCACCGTGTCGGGGACCCTGGCCGATCAGACCGACGAGCTGGTCCGGGTCATCGACGCGCTGGACGGCGCCACCGCCACCCTGGCCGGTGCGTCCGGCGACCTCGACGAGCTCCTGGTGAACCTGTCCCAGACCGCCACGGTCCTGGCCGACAACCGCGATGTCGCCATCGACGCCATCCGGGAGCTGACCCGTCTGGCCCGGGTCCAGAACGACAACGTGTTCGAGCCGTACCTCGCCGAGCTGGACAGCCAGATCAAGCAGGTCGACGCCATCCTCGCCGAGGTCGACCGCAACCAGGGCCAGGTCGCCGAGCTGCTGCAGTGGGTGGCCCGGTTCGCCGACCAGCTGCCCAAGGCCGTGCCCAACGACTTCGCCCAGGTGTTCCTGCTCGCGGAGGTGGGACCCTGATGTCGCGCCGCGTCCTGCTCAACCTCATCGCCTTCGTCGCCGTGTTCGTGCTCATGCTGTGGTGGGCGGTCAACAACATCATCAGCTTCGACTTCCTCGAGCGGCCCTACGAGATCCACGGCGAGTTCGCCGCCACCGCCGGCGTCGCCACCAACTCCGAGGTCGCCTACCTCGGGGTCAACCACGGGCTCGTGCGCTCGGTCGAGTCCGTCGACGGCAAGGTGCGCATCACCATGAGCATCGATCGCGACAAGCGGATCCCGGCCGGCTCCACGGCGCGCATCTTCCGGAAGTCGGCGATCGGTGAGCCCTACATCGACTTCGAGCCGCCCGAGGACCACGAGCGTGGCGGCCCCTACCTCGAGGCCGGGGACACCATCCCGATGGAGCGCACGTCGGTGCCCCTCGAGTTCTCCGAGCTCCTCCGCTCCGCATCCCGGGTCCTCGGGTCGGTGGAGCCCGACGCCACGCGCACCCTGATCCACGAGCTGGCGGTGGCCCTGAACGGTCGTGGGAAGGAGCTGCGGGACCTGACCGTGGACTCCGATGCGCTGCTCGCCACGTTCGCCGAGCGCGCCGACCTCCTCGACAGCCTGAGCGCCAACAGCACCCGTCTGACCCGCACCGTCACCGAGCGACGGGCGTCGCTGTCCTCCGCGGTGTCGGACCTGGCCGCCCTGGCCGAGACGCTGCGGGCCGTCGAGCCCGACACCCGGGTCCTGCTCGACCGGGGCACCGAGCTGCTGCGAACGACCGCCGATCTGGTCGGCGACGTGAAGCAGGACCTCGACTGCATCCTGTCGGACCTGGACTCGGTCATCGAGGTGACCAGCACGGGGGAGAACCTCGGCCACCTCGCCAACCTGCTGGAGGACGGCCCGACCGGCTTCGAGTACGTGTGGCTGACGCGAGACGAGGTACCGGGTGGCGTCTGGGTGCGGATCAGCCTCCTGGTCGACCTGACCAACCCGGCCACGCAGTACGTGCCTCCCACCGACCTGCCCGCCGTACCGGAGATCCCGGCGTGCCTGTCCCCGCTCACGTCGGCGTCCCCCGGCGGCGCCGCCTCCGAAGGCCGGGTCGAGGGCCAGGCGGTCACCGCCGCCGTGCCCTTCGATGCCGCTGACGCCTCGGAGCGCACCGGCGCCGCTGCGGCCGTGTTCCTCCTGAGCGGCGTCGCACTCGGCCTGCGTGCCCGACACGGGGCCCGTCGGTGACGCGGACCACCGACGACGGACGCGACCCGGACGCGGATGCCCCCGACCGGCCGCGCCCGGAGCGCCGCACCGTCCCGGTCGGCGCCTTCGTCATCGCCGTGCTCGTCGCCGGCGCGCTCGCCGTCCTGGCCGCGTTCGCCCTCACCGCGTCGGACGACTCGGGCGACGGAGACCAGGAGGTCCGCCTCGCCGCCGGCCGCTTCGCCGAGCGGTTCCTCACCTTCGACCACGACGAGCTCGACGCCTGGCAGGAGGACGTCCTGGCCCTGTCCACCAGCGGCTTCGCCGAGGAGGTCGAGGAGGTGGAATCCGGGCTCCGGACGCTCATCGCCGACAGCGAGCTCGATGCAGTGACCCAGGTGACCGACATCTTCATCGGTCAGATCGAGCGGGGCTCCGTGGAGGTCGTGGTCGTCTACGACCGCGAGCTGCGCGGCGGTGGCCCGGGCCGCACGGAATCCGACCGCTACATGCAGCTCGCCATGGTCCGCATCGACGGTGACTGGCTGGTCGACAACGTCATCGATCTGGCCTCCGCCGATGATGCCGGGGGCACTGCGCCGCCGTCCGGTGAGGGCCCGAGCACCTCTGCGCCGCCCACCTCCCAGGGCGGTTGAGCCACCGCCGATCGACGTTGTGGAATCCCGGTGCGGTGGCGATAGGTTCCCGCGCCCCGGCAACCCTGCCGCGGCGGACTGTGCCTATGATCCGCCGCCGACGCCACACTCGGTTGGAGCGCCCATGGCTGACGAAGAAGAAGAGCTTGTCGACGAGGACCTGGACGCCGACGAGATCGGTGAGGACCTCGACGAGGATCTCGATGCCGACGAGATCGGCGACGACTTCGCAGAGGATGACGACGATGCCGTCGTGGTCGACGACGTCGACGAGGACGCCATCGTCGAGGACGAGGCCACCCCCGACGCCGATGAGGACGAGCCCCGCCGTGCCCGCCGCCGGGGCGACGACGACGAAGAGGACGAGGACGAGGAGGCCGATCCCGATGACGTCGAGGCCGACCTCGACGAGATCCTGAAGGACCGGATCGCCGCGACCGACGACGAGGACGAGGACGAGGAGGAAGACGACGGCGGTGCCGGCGCCAGCGCGCCGGCGGGCAAGATCCAGCCCCGCCGCGAGGACGAGTTCCTCTGCCGCTCCTGCTTCATCCTGAAGCCGATGGGACAGCTCGCCGACGGCGAGACGGCGCTCTGCGTGGACTGCGTCTGACCGGGGTGACGACATGACCTACCGCACCATCGTCGTCGGCACCGACGGCTCCGGCTCGGCCCAGCGGGCCGTCGAGCAGGCCGTCGAGCTGGCCGCAGCCGACCAGTCCCGACTCGTCATCGTGACCGCCTTCGAGCGGACCGACACGAAGATCGACGAGCGGGTCCCCGCCGACGTCCGTTGGATGGCCACCGACCCCAACGAGGCCGAGCGCCACGCCCGGGAGGGCCGTCACCTCGCCGCCGAGAAGGGTGTCGGCGACGTCGTGGTCCAGGCCCTCGAGGGGGATCCGGCCGACGAGCTGCTCGAGGCCGCCGACACGTTCGGGGCCGACCTCATCGTGGTGGGCTCGGTCGGCCTGACCGGCAGCAGCCGGTTCCTCCTCGGCAGCGTGGCCAGCAGCGTCCTGCACCACGCGCCGTGCGACGTGCTGGTGGTGCACACCCACGACGCACCGCGGCGCTGAACCGGCCGAACGGCGCGAACTGGCGCGCCGGCCGACCCGGCCGCGAACATGACCGACCGTGACCGCTGACAAGAGCCCCATCGAGGAAGCCGTCGACCAGGCGCTGAGCACGTTCGTGTACGCGCCGATCGGCCTGCTGTTCGATGGGCCGGCCCGGTTCCCGAAGCTGGTTCGCAACGGCCGCAACCAGGTCACCAATGCCCGAATGATGGGCCAGTTCGCCGTCCAGATGGGCCGCAGCGAGGTCACCAAGCGGGCCGCTGAGCTCGATGGCCCGGTCATCGACCTGCTGCGTGGACTCGGGGTCCTCGACGGCCCGCCGCCCGGCCCCGCGCCGGCGGCCTCCGAGCCGGTGGTCCCGGTGGTGGACGTCCCCGACAAGCCGGAGCAGCCCGCCGGCAAGCAGGGCAGCGCCAAGGTCCGTGCCGCCCGGAAGCCGGCGACCAAGGCCGCCGCGAAGAAGGCCACGAAGAAGCGGGCGGCGAAGCAGGCCGCGGCCGGCACGGCACCCGCACCGGCCCCCACGGCCGATGCCCTGCCGATCACCGACTACGACAGCCTGTCGGCCAGCCAGGTGGTCACCCGGCTCCAGGGCCTGTCCACCGGCGAGCTGGAGGCGGTGCGGGCCTACGAGGCCGGGACCCGTGGTCGCAAGACCATCCTCAACAGGGTCCAGCAGCTGCTGAAGCCGTAGCGGTGGAGGTCTCCGCCCGCCGGGCCACGGCCGACGACCTGTCGGCCTTGGTCACCTTGGCCACCGCCGCCATCGAGGAGCTCACCCCGCACCGCGGCGGTGCGGTGTGGCGGCGCCAGCAGGCCCGGCCGATGCCGCCCGGTGATTCGCTGCGCGCGGACCTGGACGACCCCGACGCCTTCGTCGCCGTGGGCACCATCGACGAGACGGTGATCGGCTACGGCGTGGTCCGGGTCGAGCGCCTCCGGGACGGGTCGAGGCTGGGCGTCATCTCGGACCTGTTCACCCTCGAGGGCGCCCGAGGCGTGTCGGTGGGGGAGCAGGTCATGGACGCCCTCATCGACTGGGCGGGCGAGCAGGGTTGCTTCGGGGTCGATTCCCTGGCGCTGCCCGGTGACCGCCACACCAAGAACTTCTTCGAGTCCTTCGGGCTGGTGGCCCGCGCCATCGTGGTGCACCGCAGCCTCGACACGACCCCGAGGGAGCCGTCGTGACCGACGTCGACGCGAGCCAGGCCGCCACGACCACCGGCCCACTGGTCGCGGTGGGCGCCATCGTCGTGGTGGACGACCGGCTCCTGCTCATCCGCCGGGGCCGGGGCGTCGCCGTGGGCACCTGGTCGCTGCCCGGTGGCGTCGTGGAGCCCGGCGAGCTGCTCGCCGAAGCGGTGGTGCGCGAGCTGGCCGAGGAGACCGGCCTCGAGGGCGTGTGCGGGCCGCTGGTCGGCGTCGTGGAGCGCTTCATCGAGGGCCACCACTACGTGATCCTCGACCACCGCGTCACCCTGCTGGAGCCCGACGCCGCGCCCACCGCCGGCGACGACGCCGCCGATGTGGCGTGGGTGCCCCTGGCCGACGTCGCCGAGTGGCCGCTGGTGGACGGCCTGGCCGAGTTCCTCCACGACCACGGCATCCTCGCCACCATCACCTAGCGCTGGCGCAGACGGCCGTCAGCGGCCCTTCCACTCCGGCTTGCGCTTCTCGATGAAGGCGGCCAGGCCTTCCTTGGTGTCCTCGCTGGCCATGACCTCGGCGATCGCCCGGCCCGATGCCTTGAAGGCGTCCTCGTCGTTGTCGAAGGACTGGAGGGCGACCTCGCGGCTCTTGCGCACGGCCAGCGGCGCGTTCTGGCTGATCTGCGCGGCCAGCTCGATGGCGACGTCGACGGCCTTGCCGGAGTCGGCCATGCGGTTCACGAACCCGAGGGCGTAGGCCCGTCCGGCGTCGATGGGGTCCCCGGTGAGGAGCATCTCCATGGCCACGTTCTTCGGCAGGGCGGCGGGGAGCCGGAAGAGGGCACCGGCGGCGGCCACCAGGTTGCGCTTCACCTCCGGCACGCTGAAGGTCACGTCCGGGGTCGCGACGAGCAGGTCGCAGGCCAGCACGATCTCGCAGCCGCCGGCGTAGGCCGGCCCGTTGCAGGCGGCGATGATCGGCTTGGTGCGGGCCTTGGCCGTGATGCCGCCGAAGCCGCCGGTGGGGGTGTTGAGCCGGGCGGCGTCACCGCTGTTGATGGCCTTCAGGTCGGCGCCGGCGCAGAAGACCGGGCCCTCGTGGGTCAGGACACCGATCCAGATCTGGTCGTCGGCCTCCATCCGGTCGATGGCCGCCTCGATGCCCTCGGCCACATCGCCGTTCACGGCGTTGCGCGCCTCGGGGCGGTCGATGGTGATGATGGCGACGTTGCCACGGGTCTCGTACTCGATCATGGCGGCACAGTAGCCACGCCGGCCGGCCGGCCCCGACGACGGTCACCGCCCGTCGCCGCAGGGTCGCTGCACGGCCTGGTAGCCGACGATACCCTGCCGCCGTGTCGAGCGACCCGGAACAGGGGCGGCTGCAGTGCCCCTACTGCGACTCCTACGAGGTCGACCGCCTGTACCTGGCCTCGCTCCGCGTCGACTCCTGCGTCTGTGCGTCCTGCGGGGCGCGCTGGGACGAGGACGCATCGACGGGCGCGTTCCGGGGCCGGCAGAGCCAGGCCCGGACCTCCCGCACCGAATCGCGCTGACGTCGGCGCCCGGGGGCGCCGACGGTGATCAGCTGGTGGGTTCCTCGCCGGCGGGCGGCTCGACGTCGCTGGACTGCTCGGCTGCCAGCGCCTCGGCCTCGGGGATGGCGGGTGGCGCCTCGGGTGCGTCGGGCACGGTCTCGGGCTGAGCCATCTCGGGCTGGGCCATCTCGGGCTGGGCCATCTCGGGCTGGGCCATCGCGGGTCCGGGCTTGTCGGCCTGGTCGGACTCCGGCGTCGACTCCGGCTTGGCCTCGGCCTGGCCCGTCACCGCGTCCTTCTTGGGCTTGGGGCCGGTGCGGCGCTTGCGCCGGTTGGCGTCCCGACCCGCCTTGGGGTCGGGCTCCACGCCGAAGATCTGGGCGATCTCGGGCAGGCGGCTGCCGTGGCGGGCGATGGTCGCCTTCAGCTCGTCGGAGACCGTGGCCGGCAGTGACACGGGCACGACCTGGCGGCGCACGGGGGAGTGGGCCAGGGCCTCGAGCACGTAGCTCCAGCGGTCGGCGGAGGTCTCGCTGCTCATCGAGGCGTTGGCCGCCTCGACCAGGCGCAGCGCGACGGGGGCCGGCAGCGGGGCGCCGGCCTTGGGCGGCCGGGACGACAGGTGCAGGGCCCGCACGACGCGGTCGTCGTCGAGCATCTCGACGACCTCGGCCACCCAGGCCTGCTGGTCGGCGTCGAGGCGCTGGTTCAGGGCGGTGCGCAGGCGGGCGGCCAGGGCACGGGTCTCGTCGTCCTTGGCTGCCCCGTCGGCGGCCGTGACCACGGTGCGCAGGTCCCGCAGGTCGACGGTCTCGGCCTGCTCGAGCGCGGCCTCGGCCCGGTCCCGCCACTCGGCGGCCCGGACCTTCACCAGCAGCTCCTCGGCCAAGGTCACGATCGGCCCCTCGTCGATGGGATCCTGGCCCTCGGTCTTGCGCTGCTCGTTCTGCTTCTCGAGTCCGGTCCGGACGGCCTGCAGCCCGCCCCGGAGCAGCTCCTGGGCCACGGCCTTCTGCTCGTCGGGGAGCGAGTCGATGAGGGCGTTGCGGTGCGTCTTGCCGGCCCGCAGGCGCGGCGGCTTCGGCTTCGGCGGCAGCTTGGGCTTGGCCGGCGTGCGAGGACGGTCGTTCCCGCCGCGGCGGGCTCCCTCGCCGCGGCCCCGCTCGCCACCCTCGCCCCGAGGACCCCGATCGCCGCCCTCACGACGAGGCCCACGATCGCCGTCCTTGCGGTCTCGCCCGCCCTCTCGGCGCGGGCCACGACGGTCGCCCCGGTCGCCACGGCCGCGACCCTTCTCGGCCAGGACCTGGGTCACGAGCGGCTCGTCGTCGCGTGCGATGAGCTCGAGGGTCTCGACCTTCTTGGGCTCCTTGCCCTTGGCCGGGACCACGGACGTGACGCGGATGCCGTCGACGTCCATCTCGGTCTCGACCTTGAACTCGTCACCGACCTGCGCGCCCTCCGGGAAGAGGGAGGCTTCGGCCGCACCCTTGGGCTGACGTGCCCCAGCGGCCCGCCAGGTGAAGGTCTTCCCCTCGTCCTGACGGCTGGTGAGTTCGATGTCGATCCGGGTGGCCATAGCGGCTTGCCAGGCTAATGCACCACCTCGCGACCCGACGATTGCCGGCTACTGGTCCTCGAACGCCTCCGGGGGCGGGCAGGCGCACACCAGGTTCCGGTCGCCGGCGGCGCCATCGATCCGGCTCACCGGCGGCCAGTACTTGGCGCTGCGCAGGCTCGGCATCGGGTACGCCGCCTGCTCCCGGGTGTAGGGCCGGTCCCACTCCGCCACGAGCAGGTCTTCGGCGGTGTGGGGCGCGTGGGCCAAGGCCGAGGCGTCGTGGTCGACGGCGCCCGACTCGATCTCGGCGATCTCGTCGGCGATGGCCAGCATGGCGTCGCAGAAGCGGTCGATCTCGGGCAGGGACTCCGACTCGGTGGGCTCGATCATCAGCGTGCCGGCCACGGGGAAGCTCATGGTCGGGGCGTGGAAGCCGTGGTCGACGAGGCGCTTGGCCACGTCGTCCACCGTCACGCCGGTGCGCCGGGTGATGTCCCGGAGGTCGACGATGCACTCGTGCGCCACCCGGCCGTGGGCGCCGGCGTAGAGCACGGGGTAGCGCTCGCCGAGGCGGGCGGCGACGTAGTTGGCATTGAGGATCGCCACCTTCGTGGCCTCGGTCAGCCCGGTCCCGCCCATCATCCGGACGTAGGCCCAGGAGATCGGCAGGATCCCGGCCGAGCCGTACGGTGCCGCCGAGACCGGGCCCGGCCCGGTGTCGGGGCCGGCGGCCACGTCGAGGGGGTGGTTCGGCAGGAACGGGGCCAGGTGCGACCGCACGGCGACGGGTCCGACACCCGGACCGCCGCCGCCGTGGGGGATGCAGAACGTCTTGTGCAGGTTCAGGTGGCTGACGTCGGCACCGAACTCGCCCGGCTTGGCCACGCCGACGAGGGCGTTGAGGTTGGCGCCGTCGAGGTACACCTGCCCACCGTGGTCGTGGACGAGGTCGCAGATCTCCCGGATCCGGGTCTCGAACACGCCGTGGGTCGAGGGGTAGGTGACCATGAGGCCGGCGAGCACGTCGGCGTGGTCGACCACCTTGGCCTTCAGGTCGTCGACGTCGACGTTGCCGTCGTCGTCGCACGCCACCACCACGACGCGCATCCCCGCCATGACGGCCGAGGCCGCGTTCGTCCCGTGCGCGGAGGACGGGATGAGGCACACCCGGCGGTCGGTGTCACCGTTGGCGTCGTGGAACGAGCGGATGGCGAGCAGACCGGCCAGCTCGCCCTGGGAGCCGGCGTTGGGCTGGAAGCTCACGGCGTCGTAGCCGGTGACCTCGACCAGCCACGCCTCGAGCTGGTCGATGAGCGTGCGGTAGCCCTCGCTGCTGGACGCCGGCACGAACGGGTGGAGGTCGGCGAACCCGGGCCAGGAGATGGGCTCCATCTCGGCGGTGGCGTTCAGCTTCATCGTGCACGACCCGAGGGGGATCATGGCCCGGTCGAGGGCGACGTCGCGGTCCGACAGGCGGCGCAGGTAGCGCAGCATCTCCGTCTCGGACCGGTACGAGTGGAAGGTCGGGTGCGTCAGGAAGTCGCTGGTCCGCACCAGCCCCTCGGGGATCCCCCCCTCCTGTTCTGGCAGTTCCCCTGTCGCATCGGCGGCGAAGGCGGCGGCCAGCGTCCCGACCGTGGCGTCGGTGCAGGTCTCGTCGAAGGCCAGCGACACCGTGTCGGCGTCGACGAGGCGGATGTCGATGCCACCGGCGGCGGCGCGCGCCACCACCCCCGCGGCGTCACCGGGGACCTCGACGGTGAGGGTGTCGAACCAGGCGGTGTTCCGCACCGTCCGCCCCGACCGCTCGAGCACCCCGGCGAAGGCGGTGGCGAGGCCGTGGACCCGCCCGGCGATCGACCGCAGGCCGTCGGGGCCGTGGTACACGGCGTACATCGATGCGATGACCGCCAGCAGCACCTGGGCGGTGCAGATGTTCGACGTCGCCTTCTCCCGCCGGATGTGCTGCTCGCGCGTCTGCAGGGCCAGGCGGGTGGCGGGGCGGCCGCCGGCGTCGACCGACACGCCCACGAGGCGACCGGGCAGGGTCCGCTTGTACTGGTCCCGGCAGCCCATGAAGCCGGCGTGGGGGCCGCCGAAGCCGAGGGGCACGCCGAAGCGCTGGGAGGATCCGACCACGATGTCGGCATCGAGCTCGCCGGGCGGCGTCAGCATCGTGCACGCCAGCAGGTCGGTGGCCACCACGGCGAGGGCACCGGCGGCGTGGGCGGCGTCGATGGCGGGGGAGGGGTCGACCACCGCGCCCGAAGCGGCCGGGTACTGCACGAGGACGCCGGCGGCGTCGGACAGGTCGGCCGATGCCACGTCGTCCACCACGTCGATGTCGATGCCGACGGCGTCGGCCCGGGCCCGCACGACGGCGATGGTCTGGGGGAAGGTGTCGGCGGCGACCACGAAGCGGGACCGATCCCCCTTCGCCAGCCGGGCGCACATCGCCATGGCCTCGGCTGCGGCGGTGCCCTCGTCGAGCAGGGAGGAGTTGGCCAGCTCGGTGCCCGTGAGGTCGGTGACCACCGTCTGGAAGTTGAGCAGCGCCTCGAGCCGACCCTGGGAGATCTCGGGCTGGTACGGCGTGTACGCGGTGTACCAGGCCGGGCTCTCGAGGACGTTGCGGCGGATGACCGGCGGCGTGTGGGTGCCGTGGTAGCCGAGGCCGATCATGGCGGTGCGCACCACGTTGCGGCCGGCGAGGGCGCGCAGCTCGGCCAGGGCCTCCTCCTCGGTCGCCGCCGGCGGCAGGTCGAGGGGCTGGGTCGTGCGGATCGACGACGGCACGGCTTGGTCGACGAGCTCGTCGAGCGAGGACACGCCCACGGCGGCGAGCATGGTGGCGACGTCGTCGCCGCGTGGGCCGACGTGGCGGCTCCGAAAGCCCGAGGTGGTGTCGGCTGCGGGCGTGGTCATGGTGGTGCTCCCGGGTGCGCGTCGGCGTGGAGCCCCTTCTGTTCCGTGACCTGAGAGATTCGCAGCTGCCGAGGCGGCTGCTTGCTCCTTCGGTGAGCCCGCAGGCTGCTCTCCAGAGGTGCCTCGTCCCGGCGGTCCGGTGGCCTGAGAGGTTCCGGGGCGGTTGCTCCTTCGGCGCCCTCCCCACTGGCGGTGGGGCGGGACTCTCCCGTCGGGGGTCGTCAGCACGGCCATCGTAGACACCGGGACCGCCTCTACTGTGCAGCCGTGGGGGCGACCGCTGGATCCGCCGTGCGCATCGACGCCGACCAGCTCGACGTCATCGCGCGGGCGTGGGACGAGGCGGTCGATCGCACGCCCGACGCCGACGAGTTCTGCGCGTCGAGCATCTGGTCCTTCGCCGCCGCGGCGTCCTTCCCGGAGCACGGGCCGCCCGTGGTGGTCGGGGACGGGCGCTCCTTCGCCGGCATGCGGCGGGCGACGGGGGAGGGGGGCGCCCGGCTGCTGCTCGGCTTGGACCCGGTGTGGGGGTTCGCCACCCCGATGGTGGGGGACCCGGTGCAGGCGGCCCGGTTCCTGGCCGCCCGGATCGGGCTCGACGACCACGATGTCGCCGTGGTGACGGGGCAGCGCCACGAAGGCGTCGGGCTGCAGTGCCTGGTCCGGGTCCTGGGCGATCGCCACCGGCTGCTGCAGGGCCCCACCGAGCTGCGCCTCCGGGCCGACCTGTCCGGCGGCCTCGAGCCGTGGCTGGCCCGGCGGTCGAGCCGCTTCCGCCAGCGCCTGCGCCAGCTCCGGCGCCGGGCCGACGACGCCGGGATCACGGTGGTCGACTGCTCTGCCCTGGCGCCGGACGAGGCCGTGGACCGCATCCTCGACGTCGAGGTCCGCAGCTGGAAGGGGGAGGCCGGCACCGGTCTGGCCAGCGATTCCCTGGCCGCCTTCTACCGCCGGATGGCGTGGCGCCTGGCGGCCGCCGATCAGCTGCGGGTCCTGTTCGCCCGGCGTGAGGACCGGGACGTGGGCTACGTGCTCGGCGGGGTGCGGGGCCGGACCTACCGGGGCCTGCAGCTGTCCTACGACCGTCGCCTCGCCGACCACGGCATCGGTCACCTGCTCCAGATCCACCAGCTGGAGGCGCTGGCCGGCACCGGCATCGACGTCTACGACCTCGGGATGGACATGGCCTACAAGCGCCGCTGGGCCGACCACATCGAGGAGACCTTCGCCGTCCTCGTCACCTCCTGACCCCGCCCGGTGGAAAATCGCTGCGAAGAACCCTCGGATCCCGAGGTCTTCTCGCAGCGATCTTCGAAGGTGCGGATCAGCGTCGACGGCGGCCGGTGATGCCGAGGGCGGCCAGGTCGACCGGTGCGAGGTGGCCGAGCGTCTGTTCGCAGCGGGACACCGGGATCTCGACCGGGTCCACGGCGACGCTCGCCTTATCCAGGCCCGCGGCCCGCCAGGCCTGGAGCTGGACACCACCGGCATCGCGGACGAAGCCGCTTCCCGGGTCGTAGAGGGGGCGGGCCCGGATCACGTCGGGGTCGGTCGAGCGCAGCACCACGCAGGGCCGGTGCTTCCCCGGGCCCTCGTCGTCGTCCCGGGTGAAGGGGAGCCAGGCGATGAGCACGGTGCCGGGCGGCCGGGCCGGATGGGCGTGGGGTCGGCGGGGGCGCTCGGGGGAGCGGGGCTGGGGGACCACGTCCACGACGTCGACGACCACCCAGCGGAAGCGGTCGCGGGCCACGTCCAGGACGATGCGATCGCCGGTGCGGAGCAGCTCGTCGGGGTCGTCGACGTCACCGGCGACGGGAGAGCCGTCCCTGGTGTGCTCGCCGTCGGCCCGCCAGACCGCCGTTCCCGGGGCGGGGACACCGATCACCGTGGCCGTCACGACCCGCCGGTCCGGGTCACCCCCCATGGACTAGTCCGCGTCGTCGCGGCGGATCGACAGCGCCTCGAAGTCGTCGTTGCCCTTCGTGCGGAACAGGCCCATGGGACGATCCTGCCAGGTCTCCCGAGCGCTCGGTACCGTCTCGTCGTGGCTGCGAACACGGTCGAGCGACGTTGCCGCTGGTGCGCCCGGCGCTTCACCGTGACCATCGGCCCGGGCCGGCCCCGGGAGTTCTGCCGGCGGTCGTGCCGCCAACGGGACTACGAAGCCCGGCAGCGGGCCCAGGAGGTCGGCCTGTCCGAGCACGAGCTGGTGCTCACCCGCCAGGCCATGGACGAGCTGCGCGACCGGCTCTACGTCCTCGAGTGCGCGGTGGAGGATGTCGAGCGCGACCTGTCCGGCACTCCGACCCGGGCCGAGTACCAGGAGGCGGTCGACTGGCTCATCGGCGCCGCACGCCCCGTGATCGATGCGCTGGGCCGTGACCGGACCCCATCGGGCCAGTCACCCCCTTCCGTCACTGTGACGGAATGACCAGCCCGCCCCCGCTGGTCTGATCGGGGACCGGCTGTGGGAAGGTGGCGGGTCTCCCCGTCGCCGCCCGGGCCGGGGACACCCGAAACCACCCGGAGGACCCATGGCCGCTCGTACCGCTGCCCAGAAGCACCGCCGGCGCCTGCAGCACGAGCGCGCCGACCTCGAGAGCACGCTGGGAGTCCTCCAGGGCCAGCTGCGCAGCCTCGTCGACGAGGGCAGGGAGGCTGCCGAGTCCGACTTCTCCGAGGAGGGCGGAGACCCCGACGGCGGCGTGGTCGAGCGCGACCGCGTTCGGGCCCGCATCGCCGACACCGAGGAGCACCTCCGTGCCGTCGACCGCGCCGAGCAGGCCGTCGAGGACGGGACCTACGGCACGTGCCGGGTCTGCGGCAACGAGGTCCCCGAGGAGCGCCTCGAAGCCCTGCCGTGGACGACCCTGTGCGTCCAGTGCAAGGCCGCCGGCCACAGCAACTGAGGGGAGCGGCCCCGACGACGGGTCCCCGCAAGTCGAGGATCGCAACTTTACAGAACGTGGATTCTCGGCGATGGTCCGAGAACCAGCCCACCGTTCTGGCAGTGCTGATGTAGCACCGAGAGCGTCACTGCTACGAGCGCACTGCCAGTTCGGCAGTCGGCCGAGCCCTCGCTGCTACTCCAGCACTGCCAGTTCCGAGTCGCAGGGAGGCCGGTGCTACGGCATCACTGCCAGTTCGAGGAGGTGGACAGCGCGACCTGCCGGTGGACCTGCCTCCCGCTTCCCGACATGCCTCGCTGGTTCCGTCACTGTGACGATTCGGGTGACGGAGGGCGACAGGACCCGGCCGGTACCCTGGCGGGGTGACCGCCCGCAGCAGGACCGGCTCCCGACCGAGCCGGGAGGAACGTCGAGAGCATCTGCTGGCAGCAGCCGTCGACGCGATCCGCACCATCGGACCCGGCGCATCGATGGAGCAGCTCGCCGCCCAGGGCGGGGTCACCAAGCCCATCCTGTACCGCCACTTCGGCGACCGCGACGGCCTGAGTCGGGCCATCGGCGACCACTACGCCATCGTGCTCATGGCCCGCCTGGCCGAGCCCCTCGGCAGCGATGCGCCTCGGGACCTGCTGTGGCGCACGGTGGACACGTACCTCCAGTTCCTCGAGGACGAACCCCAGCTCTACGCCTTCCTCACCTCGGGCGGCGGCGTGCGGCCCGACGCCGAGGGCGCCGGGGCGATCGTGAACGCCGTGGCCCGCGAGGTCACGGTGCGCATCGGCGACCAGCTGCGGGCCGCGGGCCTCGACGCCGGTGGCGCCGAACCCTTCGCCCACGGCATCGTCGGCATGGTCCACCAGGCCGGCGACTGGTGGGTCCGCAACCGCACGATGTCGCGCCATGCCCTCGCCACCTACCTCACGACCCTCCTGTGGAGCGGCTTCGAGGGCATCGCCCGGGAGGGCCGCGCCGACACGGCAGTGTCGTCGGGCACACGCCTACACTGAGGTGTTGCGCCGCCGTCGAAGGAGAGCCCCGTGCCTGCCACCGTGCCCCACCCCACCCCGCACACGCTGCCGGAGTTCGCATCCGTCGAGGAGGAGCGCCTCCACCGCAAGCAGCGTCTGGCCGCCACCTTCCGGCTCTTCGGCCGCTTTGGCTTCAACGAGGGCGTGGCCGGCCACGTCACGGCCCGCGACCCCGAGCACCCTGAGCTCTTCTGGGTCAACCCGTTCGGGCTCAGCTTCGACCTGGTCCGGGTGTCCGACCTGATCCTCGTCGATCACCACGGCACCGTGGTCGAGGGTGACTGGCCCCTGAACCAGGCCGCCTTCGCCATCCACTCCCAGATCCACGCCGCCCGCCCCGATGCGGTGGCCGCGGCCCACACCCACTCGAAGGCCGGTCGGGCCTGGTCGACCCTCGGCCGTCCCCTGGACATGATCACCCAGGACGTCTGCGCCTTCTACGACGACCACGCCGTGTTCGACGACTACACCGGCGTGGTGCTCGACGTCGAGGAGGGCAAGCGCATCGCCCACGCCCTCGGCGACAACAAGGCCGCCATCCTGCGCAACCACGGCCTGCTCACCGTCGGCGGCTCCGTCGACGAGGCGGCCTGGTGGTACATCTCGATGGAACGGTCCTGCGAGGTGCAGCTGATGGCCGAAGCCGTCGGCACGCCCGTCCTCATCGACGAGGAGGGCGCCCGGCAGGCGCACAGCCAGGTCGGGTCGAACTTCGCCGGCTGGTTCTCCTTCCAGCCGCTCTACGACAAGATCGTCCGGGACCAGCCCGACCTGTTGGACTGACCGGCGGTGGCCGACGTCATCCCGATCAGCGACCGGCTCCGCGAGGCCCGCGAGGAGCTGCTCCGCCAGCACCTCCAGGCCCACTCGGCCGGCGACATCGACGCCGTCGTGGCCACCTTCGCCCGACCCCGCATGGAGCTCATCGCATCGGGTCGGGTCCTCGAGGGTGCCGACGCGCTGCGCGCCTACCTCCGGGAGCGCCGGCGGGCCTTTCCCGACCAGGCCTTCGAGGTGATCTGCCACCATCACAGCGACCGGGCCGTGGTGTCCGAGCACTGGATGACCGGGACGCACCTCGGCGAGGTCCACGGCGTCGAGCCGTCGGGCAAGCGCTTCAAGGCGCGGATGGCGTCGATCTTCGACTTCGAGGGCGAGCAGCTGGTCAACCAGCGCCTCTACTACGACGCGGGCACCATCGCCCGCCAGCTGGCCTGATCAGGAGAGGCGGCGCAGCACCGTCGCCGAGCGCGACGACACCGACAGCCGGCCGTGCACGACCGCCCCTTGGGCGAGGGCAGGGTCGGAGCTGAGCTCGAGCTCCCAGCGCTCGCCGATGGGCGGGCCGGGCAGCGTCCAGTCGATGTCGGCGGCGCCCGGGTTGAGCAGCAGCAGGAAGCTCTCCCCCACGATGGGCTGGCCACGGCGGTCGACCGACGGCATCGCCTGGCCGTTCAGGAAGATGCCGATGGCGTCGGCGAGGCCCGCGGTCCAGTCGTCGTGGGTCATGGACGTGCCGTCCGGGGTCAGCCAGCCGATGTCGGACACGTCCGAACCGTGGATGGCCCGGCCCTGGAACCAGCGCCGGCGTCGGAACACCGGGTGCTGGCGGCGGAGGCCGACCAGGCGCCGGGTGAACTCGAGCAGCTCGTGGTCGACGTCGGACCAGTCGAACCACGACAGCTCGTTGTCCTGGCAGTAGGCGTTGTTGTTGCCCCGCTGCGAGCGGCCCAGCTCGTCCCCGCCGAGCAACATCGGCACCCCCTGGGAGCACAGCACGGTGATCAGGAGGTTCTTGGCCTGGCGACGACGCACGTCGGCGATGGCGGGATCGTCGGTGGGGCCCTCCACGCCGTGGTTCCAGGAGCGGTTGTCGTCGGTGCCGTCGCGGCCGTCCTCCAGGTTGGCCTCGTTGTGCTTGTGGTCGTAGGAGACGAGGTCGGCCAGGGTGAAGCCGTCGTGGGCGGTGACGAAGTTGACCGAAGCCGACGGCCGCCGGCTGGACGCCTCGTACAGGTCGGAGGACCCGGTGAAGCGGTAGCCGAAGTCGCGCAGGGCGGGGATGTGCTGCTGGAGCCAGTAGTCGCGGACGGTGTCGCGGAACTTGCCGTTCCACTCCGACCACAGGGGCGGGAAGTTGCCGACCTGGTAGCCCCCCTCCCCCACGTCCCACGGCTCGGCGATCAGCTTCACCTGCGAGACCACCGGGTCCTGCTGGATCAGGTCGAAGAACGCGGACAGGCGGTCGACCTCGTGCAGCTCGCGGGCCAGGGTGGCGGCCAGGTCGAAGCGGAACCCGTCGACGTGCATCTGCGTCACCCAGTAGCGCAGCGAGTCCATGATGAGCTGCAGCACGTGGGGATGGCGCATGTTCATGGAGTTCCCCGTGCCGGTGTAGTCCCGGTACCGGGAGCGATCGGACTCCTCCAGGCGGTAGTACGCCGCGTTGTCGATGCCCTTGAACGACAGCGTCGGCCCGTCGTGGTCGCCCTCGGCCGTGTGGTTGTAGACGACGTCGAGGATCACCTCGATCCCGGCGTCGTGCATGGCCTTCACCATGTGCCGGAACTCCTGGACCTGGCCGCCCTCGTCGCCCCAGGCGGCGTAGCCGTTGTGCGGGGCCATGAACCCGATCGAGTTGTAGCCCCAGTAGTTGGTGAGGCCCTTGTCCACCAGCCAGTGATCGTGGATGAACTGGTGCGTCGGGAGCAGCTCGATGGCGGTGACGCCGAGGCGACGCAGGTGCTGGATCGCCACGGGATGGGCCAGGCCGGCGTAGGTGCCGCGCAGATCGTCGGGGATCCCTGGCATGCGCTGGGTGAAGCCCTTGACGTGGACCTCGTAGATGATGGTGTCCTCGAGCGGCGTGCCCGGCGCGTGGTCGTTCCCCCAGTGGAAGAAGGGGTTGACCACCACGGACTTGGGCACGTGGGGCGCACTGTCGTCCACGTTGGGCGCCGACGGGTCGTCGAGGCGGTGCGAGAAGCACGCCTCGTCCCAGTCCACGGTGCCGGTCACGGCCCGGGCGTAGGGGTCCATGAGCAGCTTGGCGGGGTTGCAGCGGTGGCCCGCCGCCGGATCCCATGGTCCGTGGACCCGGAAGCCGTAGTGCTGCCCGGGTCCCACCCCCGGCAGGTAGGCGTGCCAGCAGTGGGCGTCCACCTCGACCAGCTCGTGGCGCACCTCGTCGCCGGAGCGCTCGAACAGGCACAGCTCCACCCGATCGGCGATCTCGCTGAACAGGCTGAAGTTGGTGCCGGCGCCGTCGTACGTGGCCCCCAGCGGGTATGCCCGACCGGGCCAGATCTCGGACACCGGCGGCACGATACCGGGGCTGCCGCGCCCGCCCGGAACCCTCAGCGGGGCCAGAACGGAGGCTTGGTGACCACCGCGGCCACCGTGGTGCCGCGGACGTCGATCTGGACCGGCGCACCGTCCTCGGTCTCCGGCGGGAGGAAGGCGAGCGCGATGCCGGCGCCGAGCATGGGCGAGAAGTTGCCCGAGGTCACCTCGCCGGTCCCGACCCCGCCGACGTCGACGACGTTGCCGGTGCGGGGCGGGCGCCGGCCCTCGCACACCAGGCCGCGCAGGAGTCGGGCGACGCCCATCTCCCGCTCGATCTCGAGGGGCGCCTTGCCCCGGAACTCGGTGTCCCACCGCACGACCCATCCCAGCCCGGCCTGCAGCGGCGTGATGCCGGGGCCGAGCTCGTTGCCGTGCAGCGGCAGCCCCGCCTCCAGGCGCAACGTGTCGCGGGCACCGAGGCCGGCCGGCTCGATCCCGGCGCCGAGCAGCGCCCGCCAGAACGCCGGCGCCGCGTCGACGGGCACGGCGCACTCCACGCCGTCCTCGCCGGTGTAGCCGGTGCCCGCCACGGTGCAGGTGTGGCCCTGCCACTCGATGTCGGCCACGTGGAACCGGCCGACGCTCGCCGCATCCGTCGACACCGCACCGAGGCGGGCCCGGGCCTCCGGGCCCTGCACGGCGATCACGGCCCGGGTGGCGGTGACGTCCTCCCCGCCGATCGCCGCCCGCACCCCGTCGGTGTTGGAGGCGTTGGGCATGACGTCGAAGAGCTCGTCGTCGCGCCACCACACGATGATGTCGTCGACCACGGAGGCGTCGTCGGCATCGAGGAGGTGGGTGTACTGGGCCCGGCCACGACCCACCCGGGCCAGGTCGTTCGTCAGGGTCGTCTGCAGGCGCTCGTAGGCATCGGGACCCGTGACCCGGACCGTGCCGAGGTGGGAGACGTCGAAGGCGACCGCTCCGGTCCGACACGCCCGGTGCTCGGCGACGGTGCCCGCCCCGTAGGCCAGCGGCATCTCCCAGCCGCCGAAGGGGACCAGCTTGGCGCCGAGCGCGCGGTGCTCGGCGTCGAGGGGGGAACGCTGCATGGGCCGAGCCTGGCAGGCGCGCGCCCGCCCCGGTACCAGCCGGGGGTCAGCCCTCGGCCGCAGCCGGGATGACCGGGGTCCCACCGCCGAACATCTGCACCGCCGTGTCGAGCTCCTCCACGACGCCGTCCATGGGCAACAGGTTGAGCACGCCCTGGCCCTGGTAGCGGTTGACGACGTCGATGAGCTCGGTGCCCCGCACCAGCACGGCGCTGGTCCCGTCGATGACGAGGTGGGCGGAGGCGACGTCCTCGCCGAGTCGCTCACGCAGGTAGACGAAGGCCTCGCGGATCGACTCCAGCTTGATGCCGGCGTCGAGGAGGCGCTTGATGACCTTCAGCTCGAGCAGATCCTTGTAGCTGTAGCGGCGACGGGTACCCGAGCCGCCGGCGTCGGCGAGCGACGGGCGGATCAGGTCGGTGCGGGCCCAGTAGTCGAGCTGGCGGTACGTGATGCCGACGATCTCCGCCGCCCGCTTGCCCGAGAAGCCGTCCGGGTGGGTCGCTGCCATCGTTCGCTCCATCGTCGTTGCCCCGGGGGACGGGGACGACACCGGTGGAATTACGCGGGTGTCGCGGGTGGGATGGTACGACCGACCGCGCGCGGCGTCAACGGCGGGTTCAGGACGCCACCACCGAACCGAGCGCCGCCAGCTGGTCGGGGGTCCCGATGGCGATCAGGACCTCGCCGGGCATGAGCTCGGTCTCCGGGGACGGGTTGCTGCGGAACCGGCCCTCGGCGTCGCGCATGGCGAGCACGAGCGCACCGGTGCGGTCGCGGATGTGGGCGTCCCGGAGGCTCTGGCCGGCGATCGCCGACCGCTCCCCCACCTGGACTTCGGCGAGTCGGAACTCGATGTCGGCGTCGTGCATGACGACGTCGAGGAAGTCGGTCACCGACGGCTGCAGGATCATGGCTGCGATCCGCTGGCCGCCGATGTGCTGGGGGTTCACCACCCGGTCGGCGCCGGCCTGGAGCAGCTTGGACTCCGCCGACTCGATGCGGGCCCGGGCCACGATGAACAGGTCGTCGCGCAGCGACCGCCCGGAGAGGGTGACGAACAGGTTGGCGGCGTCGGAGTCGAGCGCGGCCACGAGGGCCCGGGCCCGACCGATCGACGCCTCGGCCAGCACCGCGTCGTCGGTGGCGTCGCCCTCGATGAAGGCCAGCTCGATCCCCTCGAGGCGGTCCGGGTCGACGTCGATGACGACCACCTGGGTGCCGGTGCCGGCCAGGCTCCGGGCGATGGTCTTGCCCACCCGTCCCCAGCCGCACACGATGACGTGGTCGGACATGGTGGCGATCGAGCGGTCCATGCGCCTCCTCCAGATCTGGTCGGTCAGCCGACCTTCGACGATCGACTCGAGCATGACGCCGAGCGTGTACAGGGCGGTGCCGACGCCGGTGACGACGAGCACCATGGTGACGATGCGGTACCGGGCGCTGTCCACGACGGCCTCCGGTCCGATCTCGCGGTAGCCGACGGTCGCGACGGTGAGCACCGTCTGGTAGACCGCGTCCTCCACGTCCAAGCCGATGGCGACGTAGGCGGCGGAGCCCATGAGCGTGACCAGCCCCAGCAGCAGCACCCCGCGCTGCAGGCGGCCCCCTGCGCTCACCGGGTTCGGCCGGCCGGGGCCGCGTCGGGCACCGGGTCCCCGCTCCCGCATGAGGCTGACACGGGACGGCACGGGCGCACGATAGGGCAGGACCACGCCGTGGGAGATGACCCCGCGGCGTCCCCGGGTGTCAGGACGCGAAGTCTTCCGGGTTCACCTGGTCGATGAACTCCCGGAACTCCTCGACCACCTCGTCCTCGTCGTCGACGTCGCCGTCGTCGGGGACGTCGAGGTAACCGGCCTCGGCGAGCACGGCCTCGTCGGCGTAGACCGGCGTACCGACCCGGACCGCGATGGCCATGGCGTCGCTCGGGCGGGCCGAGACGACGTGGTCCTGGTCCCCGACGTGCATGTGCAGGTCGGCGTAGTAGACGTCGTCGCGCAGGGCCGAGATCACGACCCGGTCGAGGTGGGCGTCGAGCTCATCGAGCAGCAGGGTGATGAGGTCGTGGGTGAGGGGGCGGCGCGTCTCCACGCCGTCCAGCGCGAACGCGATGGCCTGGGCCTCGGGCCCACCGATCATGATCGCCAGCAACCGGCGGTCGCCCTCCAGCTCCCGCAGGAGCATCACCGGGGTGTTGGAGGGCATGTCGACCCGGACGCCGACCAGCTCCATCTCCGAAGTCATCACCGGCCACCCTACCGCTGGCCCCCGGCGGTCGTGCCGGGGTCTGCCGGCCGACGTCGACTACGGCAGCGTCTGGCGCATGGTGCGGCGCAGGAGGGCGGCGTGGAGCGACTCGCCGGCGTCGGCGAGCTCGTCGACCATCCCCACGGCGCGGGCCCGGGCCTCGGGGTTGCGCTGCTTGAGCAGCGGCATGATGAGCTGCTCGAGCATGCCGGCCTCGCGCTCGGCGGCGATCTTGTACATGCGCAGGTGGCGCACCTCGACCCCGTGGTCGAGGAAGGCCCGGCACGCCTCCACCACGGGCAGCTGGTCGGCGTCGTAGTAGGTCTCCGGGCCGACGCGGCGCGACGTGATCATGGAGAACCCCTCCAGCTCGTGGACGGCCTCCACGCCGACGCCGGCGCGCGCCGCCAGCTCCTCGGCGGTGAGCGAGCTGTCGTCGGGCGGGGGACGCTCGGGCTCGACGGCGGTGGGGGCGGTTTCGGCGGGAGGCTCCGCCTCGGGCTCGGGCTCCGGGGCGGCGACCGGGACGGGCCGGACCTCGATGGCCGACGCCGCGGCGAGCGACGCGGCGGCGTGGCGCACGTCGTCGACCGGAGGCTCGGGTTCGAGCAGCACCGGCGCCGCCTCCCCGGCGGGCGGCGTGCCGGTGGCGTCCCACTCGGCGAGGCGCTCGCGGATGACCTTCAGCGGAAGGAAGTGGTCCCGCTGCTGGGCGAGGATCCACTGCAGACGCTCGACATCGGCCTCGTAGAACTTCCGGTACCCCGACGGGGTTCGCTCCGGGTCGAGCAGCCCCTGGGACTCGAGGAAGCGGATCTTGGAGATCGTGATGTCGGGGAAGTCGGCCTGCACCAGCGAGAGGACCTCGCCGATGGACAGGTGCGCCCCCTCCCCCATCGCGTCGCTCATGCGTCGCCGTGGACGAAGACCAGCTTGAAGGACCCGATCTGCAGCTCGTCGCCGTCGCGCAGCGGCGCCTCCTCGACCCGGTTCCGGTTCAGGTAGGTGCCGTTGAGCGACCCGACGTCGCGGACGGTGTAGTCGTCGCCGTCGCGGAGGATCTCGGCGTGGCGGCGCGACACCGTGACGTCGTCGAGGAAGATGTCGCTCTCGGGGTGGCGGCCGGCCACGGTGCGCTCCCCGTCGAGCACGTAGCGGCTGCCGGCGTTGCGGCCCCGCTTGACCACGAGCGCGCCGACCCCGGCGGGGATCTCGTGCAGGTCGACGCTGGGCTCCTCGGCCCCCTCCAGGGCGACCTCGTGGGCGAAGGTGATGGTGCTGTCCTCGCCGCGGCGGTGCTCGAGACCGGCGCCACAGGACGAGCAGAAGTTCGAGCCCAGCGGGTTCCCGTGCCCGCAGCGGTTGCAGAAGACGTGGTCGGCCAAGGGACCCTCAGCCCTCGATCAGGTTCCGGTAGGCGCCGGCGTCGAGCAGCTGGGTGTCGCCGTCGGTGGTCTCGATGACGAAGATCCAGCCCTCGCCGTAGGGGTCCTCGTTCAGGCGCTCGGGGGTGTCGGCCAGGTCGCCGTTGACCTCGACGATGGTGCCGGAGACCGGCGCGAAGATGTCCGACACCGACTTGGTGGACTCCACCTCGGCGATCGCCTCCCCCGCCTTCACCTCGGCGCCGACCTCGGGGAGCTGGACGAACACGACGTCGCCGAGCGCGTCCTGGGCGTAGTCGGTGATGCCGACCTTGGCTCGGGGGCCGTCGGTCCGGATCCACTCGTGGTCTGAGGAGTACGCGAGGTCCTCGGGGACGTTCATGCCGCCGGAGGTTACCGGACCGCCTCCCGCCACCTCCGCGATGGAGGGCGTGCGACCGGCTCAGCCCCGGGCGGTGTGGGCGCGTGCCTCGCGCCCCTCGGCCAGGGCCTTGCGACCCAGCGGCACGTAGAGCAGCGCCGACCAGTACGCCAGCCCCAGCCCCGGGAGACCGACCACCCACGCGAGGGCCCGAAAACCGTCGGCGGTGGCGTGGTCGCTGGCCCCGACGAGGAAGGACGGGAACGCCCCCATGAGCGCGAACGTGGCGGCCTTGCCGTACCACGTCACGTCGATCCGGGTGGCGCCGAGGGCGGCGAGGCTCAACGTGCCGACGGCGACGGCGACCTCTCGCACCAGCACGGCCACGGCGAACCAGATCGGCACGGAGCCGTCGATGATGATCGAGCCGATGCCGACGAAGAAGAGGAGGCGGTCGGCGACGGGGTCCAGCACCTTGCCGACGTTGGACACCTGGCCCAGTCGGCGGGCGAGGTAGCCGTCGAGCCAGTCGGTGCTCCCGATCAGGAACAGCACCCATCCCGCGGCCCAGCGGTCGTCGGCGCCGAAGAGGAGGTAGACGAAGACGGGCAGGGTGCAGAGCCGGACCACCGTGATCGCGTTGGGGAGCGTGAGGACGCCGGCGTCGAGGACCTCGTCGTCGAGGACGATGGCGTCGTCGGGGGAGACGGCGGACTCGGCGGCGTCCTCGACGGGTTCGCTCATGGACCGCCACCATACGGGTCCTGCCACACTGGCGGGCATGGCCACGGTGTTCACCAAGATCATCCAGGGCGAGCTGCCCGGGCGCTTCATCTGGCGCGACGACCGCTGCGTCGCGTTCTTGTCGATCAACCCGCTCCGGCACGGTCACGCCCTGGTGGTGCCCGTCGAGGAGGTCGACCACTGGCTCGACCTCGACCCCGCGTCGAACGCCCACCTGATGGAGGTCAGCCAGCGCATCGGCCAGGCGCAGATGGCGGCGTTCTCACCGACGCGGGTCGGTCTCATGATCGCCGGCCTCGAGGTCCCCCACGTGCACCTCCACGTGGTGCCCATCGACGGCGTCCACGACATGGACTTCGCCAACGCGCAGCGCGATCCCGACCCTGCCGCCATGGACCAGGCCCGGGACGACCTCGTGGCCGCCCTCCGGGCCGCCGGGCACGACCCCGGGGTCTGAGCCGGCCCCTGCTCGACCGCTAGAGCAGCGTGGCCTGCTCCGGCTCGTCGACCTCGGCAGGCTCGAGCAGCTCCGGGCCGTTGTTGCCGACGTTGTTCACGCGCGTCGCCACGGGCGTGGCAGTGAGCAGCCCGTCGGGCAGCGGCACGAGCATGGCCGTGAGGGCGCCCAGGTCGTCGTTGCCGCGGTCGAGCCAGGCCGCCCACCGCTCCTCGGGCAGGATCACCGGCATGCGATCGTGGATCGTGGCCATCAGCTCGTTGGGCGACGTGGTCACGATGGTGAGCGACCGCAGCGGTTCCTGGTCCTTGTCCGGCCCCCGCCACAGGGACCAGATGCCGGCGAGGGCCAGCGGGGCGCCGTCGGTGCGACGGATGAACATGGGCTGCTTCTTCGGCTTGGTCCCCGAGCCGAGCTTCTTCCACTCGTAGAAGCCGTCGGCGGGCACCAGGCAGCGGCGGGTGGCGAAGGGTTTCTTGAACGCCGACTTCGACGCCAGCGTCTCGGCCCGGGCGTTGATCATCCGGGAGCCGACCTTGGCGTCCTTCGCCCACGACGGCACCAGCCCCCAGTGGAAGGCATCGAGGTAGCGGGCGCCGTCGTGCTCGACCACGGCCAGCACGTCCTGGGTCGGCGCCACGTTGTAGTTGGGCTCGAGCACCGCCTCGGCCACCGCCTCGGCGCCGAAGTAGGCCGCCAGCTCGTCGGGCGGGGACGTCGAGACGAAGCGGCCGCACATGGCTCGAAACGGTACCGGTGCGGCGCCGGCGGGCGTCCGACGCTGGCGGCTCGGCGCGATCGCCTGCAACGCTTCGGCCATGTCCGATACGCCCCGCGAGTTCGACGTCGTCCTGTTCGGCCCGACCGGCGTCACCGGCCGGGAGGTCGCCCGCCACCTGCACCGGCGGGCCGGGGAGCTCGGCCTCACCTGGGCCGTGGCCGGGCGCGACCGCGGGCGGATGCAGGCCAGCCTCGATGCCGTCGGAGCCGTACCGGACGAGCTCCTCGAGGCCGACACGTCGCGGCCGGAGACGATCGACGCGATGGTCGCTCGCACCACCGTCGTGGCCGACCTGGTGGGCCCCTTCGCCCACCACGGGGAGCCCGTGTACGCGGCCTGCGCCCGGCTCGGCACCCACTGCATCGACCCGTGCGGCGAGACCGACTGGGTGCGCACCATGATCGACCGCTACGACGACGAGGCCACCGGCAGTGGCGCCATCATCGTCCCCACCGCCGGCTTCGAGGCGCTGCCCTTCGACCTCGCCGCGCTCTACGCCGCCCACCTGCTGCACGAGCGCACCGGCCTCCCCGTCGTGTCCGTGGACGCCGCCGTGTCGATATCGGGCGATGCGCCGGTGCGGCGTGCCGCCGACGTGGTCTCCGGCGGCACCTTCGCAAGTGCCGTCGAGCTGGTGCGCCGCGGTGGCGGCGACCTCGCCGATCCGCACCTGTTGGACACGGGCGATCGCCGCCGGAGCCGCGCCGACCTGCGCCCCCGCAAGCACGCCGGGACCGGGGCCTGGCTGGCCCCGATGATCCCCTCCCCCTACCTGAACCCGCCCGTGGTCCACCGGTCGGCGGCCCTCCTGCGCGACAGCGGCGACTCCATCCACGCCCCCGACTTCGAGTACCGCGAGGGGATGGCGACCGGGGGCATGGTGCCCGGGCCGGTCTCGGCGGCGGCCGCCGTCGGGCTGTCGGTGATGACCATGGGCTTCGGCCTGGTCACCAAGGCCCCCCAGCCCGTCCGGCGGGCGGTGGCCGAGGTCTTCGAGAAGGTCGGCCCCTCCCCCGGCGACGGCCCGCGACCCGAGGATCTCGACCGCTGGTCCTACCGGCTCGACGTGCGGGCCACGGATTCGAGCGGCGGCACCCAGGACGTGGTGCTGGAGGCCGACGGCCACCCGGGCTACAAGTCGACGGCAACCATCCTGGGCGAGGCCGCGCTCGCCCTCGCCGACCCCGACGCCGCCATCCCCGACGGGGCCGGCTTCCTGACCCCGGCCACGGCCCTCGGCCTCGGCGTCCTCGACCGCTTCCAGCACGCCGGCATGCGGATCCGCCCGGCCTGACGTCGGCACCCGTGGGCGGGGCGCGCCTAGGAGGCGCGCCGCACGGGCATGGAGGGCCATGCCTCCGGACGACCCGCGCTCGGACGCCGTCGCGCCCACCGGCGGACTGGTGGAGATCCTCCACGGCTTCGAGGACCCGGCGGCGCTGATCGCCCCCGACGGCACGATCGTGGCCCACAACCGCGCCTGGCAGGTCCACGGGTTCGAGGAGGCGGCCTTCGTCGACGGCGACCGGGTCGCCGTGGCCCGGGTCGCCGCCGGCGAGATCGACCACCGGGCGGCGGTCGGCCGTCGGCCCCGAAACGACGGCTGGCAGTGGTACCGCTCCCGGGTCCGCACCGTGGCGGGCGTCCCCGGCGTGGCGGCCGTGCTCGTGCACCGCGACGTCACCGACGAGCGGCGGCTGCAGCTGCGCATGGCGCAGAGCCCGGTCGCCCACCTGGAGCTGGCACCGGACGGCGCGCTGCTGAGCGTGAACGAGCGGTGGGAGGAGATGCGGGGCCGACCGGTCGGTGCCGAGCTCGGGCATCGCTGGCTGCGGGACAGCCCGGCCGACGAGCGTGACGCCCTGCTGGAGCGACTGGCGCGCCCGGAGCCCTTCAGTACGACGCTCACCACGGTCGGCGCCCACGACCGGACCTGTTCCATCGAGCTCGAGCTCGAACCCGTGCTCGACGGTGGCGAGTGGATCGGCTGGCACGCCTCGGGCACCGACGTCACCGAGGTGCGAGCGCTCGCCGCCGTGGCCGACAACGCGTTCACCGACGACCTCACCGGCGTCGCCAACCGGGCCCTGTTCGAGACGACGGTGGCCCGCTCGCTCAGCCGGCGCCAGGAGGACCATCCGGCGGCGGTGCTGTTCCTGGACCTCGACGGGTTCAAGCCGATCAACGACACCTTCGGCCACGCGACCGGCGACGACGTCCTCCAGCACGTGGCGGAACGGATCACGGCAGCGCTCCGCCCGGTCGACCTCGTGGCCCGCTACGGCGGCGACGAGTTCGCCGTCCTGCTGGAGAGCGCCGACGAGGACTTCGCCCGCGACGTCGGCGAGCGCCTGGTGCAGGCCGTGAGCGAGCCGATCGCGGTCGGTGACCGGTCGATCCGGCTCGGCGTGTCGATCGGCATCGCGCTGACGGCGCCGGGCGACGACGTCGACGAGGTGGTCGGTCGGGCCGACGCCGCGATGTACGTCGCCAAGCGGGCCGGCGGCCGTTCGGTCGCCGTGGCCGGTGCACCCCCGCCGGGGTTGGGTGCCGTCCTCCCCGCCGGGGCCTGACCCGATCGCTCAGCGCAGGTACGCCGACACCTCGGTCGCCTTCACGCTCGCCCAGACCTCGTCGCCCTCTCGCAGGGCCAGGTCGGCCACGGCGGCTGGGGTCACCTCGGCCACGAGGTCGAGCGGGCCGGCGAGGTGGACGCGCATCCGGTCGCCGAGCGGCTCGACCTGGGCCACGGTCGCCCGCCACCGGTTGCGGGGGCTCCCCTCCGGCTCGGTGCGGTGCAGGGCGATCGCGGCGGGGGGCACCGTGGCGAACACGGGACCCTCGTGGCCTTCGGCGGTGGCCAGCGTCGCCCCGCGGGCGGTGGTGATGGTCCGGCCCGATCCGGTACCCAGCACCAGGTTCGTCCCGATGAGGTCGGCGACGTAGCGCGAGCGGGGACGGGCGGTGACCTCGGCGACCGTCCCCGACTGCGTGATGCGGCCGTGCTCCAGGATGCCGACGTGGTCGGCCAGCGCCAGCACGTCGACCGGGTCGTGGGTGACCAGGAGGGCGGGCCCGGCGAAGCCGGAGAGGTGCCGGCGCAGCTCCCTCCGCACCTCGACCCGGGTCCCTGCGTCGAGGGCGGCGAGCGGCTCGTCGAGGAGCAGCGCCTGCGGTTCGGCGGCCAGGGCGCGTGCCAGCGCCACCCGTTGGGCCTGACCGCCCGACAGCGTGCGGGGCTTGTCGTCCACGTGGTCGGCGAGCCCCATGCGGGCCAGCAGCTCGGTGGCGAGCCGTCGGGCGTCGCGCGTGGAGCGGCCCCGGCTGCGGGGCCCGAAGGCGACGTTGTCCACCGCGCTCAGGTGCGGGAACAGCAGGTGGTCCTGGTGCACGATGCCGAGCTGGCGCCGCTCGGGCGCCACGAAGATGTCGGGGGGTGCGTCGAGCGTGGTGCCTCCGAGGGCGATCGTCCCCTGGTCGATCGCCACCGTGCCCGCCACCGCTCGCAGGAGGCTGGTCTTGCCGGCACCGTTGGGCCCCAGCACGGCGGTGACGGCGCCGGCCGGCGCATCCAGCTCGACGCGCAGGTCGAGCGCACCGACGGCCACGGTGAAGTCGGTGTGGAGGGTCACGTGCGGTCCAGCCAGCGGTCGCGGAGGCCGACCAGGACGAGCAGGGAGACGAGCAGCAGGACCAGGCTCATCGCGATCGCGGCGTCCGGGTCGCTCTGCAGCTCGAGGTAGACGGCCAGCGGCAGCGTCTGGGTCCGGTCGGCGATGTTGCCGGCGAAGGTGATGGTGGCGCCGAACTCGCCCAGCGCCCGCGCCCACGCCAGCACGGCGCCCGACGCCACCGCCGGCGCGATGAGCGGGAGGGTCACCCGGCGGAACACCGTGACGGGGCCCGCGCCGAGGCTGGCGGCGGCGGTCTCGTAGCGCTGGTCCATCGTGCGCAGCGCCGCCTCCACGGCGATGACGTAGAAGGGCATGGCGACGAAGGTCTCTGCCATCACGGCCCCGGCCGTCGAGAAGGTGAGCTGGATGCCGAAGACGTCGTGCAACCACCCCCCGATCGGGCTGCGGATGCTGAACGCGGCCAGCAGCGCGACGCCACCCACCACCGGGGGCAGCACCATCGGCAGCAGCACGAGGCCCCGCAGCAGGCTGCGAGCCGGCACGTCGGTGCGGGCCAGGACCCAGGCCAAGGGGGTTCCGAAGACGACCGACAGGCCGGCGGCGGCGAAGGAGCACAGCATCGAGAGCCGGAGCGCGCTGCGGGCCTGCTCGGACGACAGGTCCGACCAGATCGACGACCAGTCCGCCCGCTGCACGATGCCCACGAGGGGCAGCGCGAAGAACGCGACGGCACACGCAGCAGCCGCCGCGACGAGCAGCGGCGTGCGCCGCCGGGGCCGGCTCACCCCACTCGCAGGAAGCCGTGCTCCTGCAGCACCGCCTGCCCCCGCTCGCTACCGATGAGGTCCACGAATGCACGTGCAGGGTCCCCGCTGCCGTCGAGCACGGCCACCAGGTACGTGGCCGCGAGCTCGTCTGCACCGGGGATGGGCACCGTCGCCACCGCGTCGCCGGCGGACCGCGCATCGGTGGCATAGACGACGCCGGCTGCTGCGTCCCCCTCTGCGACGGCGGTGAGGGCGGCCGCCGCGTTCTGCCCGCGGGTCACGCTCGACTCCGGCAGCACCACCCCGGCAGCCTCGAGGGCGCGCTGCGCGTAGCGGCCGCACGGCACGCCGGGGCCGCAGAGCGAGACGACACCGACCCCGGCGAGGTCGGCCAGCGACGTGATCCGCCGTGGGTTGCCCGGCGGGGTGACGATGGCCAGCACGTTCCGGGCGAACGCCACCGGATCACGGACGAGGCCGGCGTCCTCGAGTCGCGCCATGTCCTCCGGTGCCGCGGAGGCGTACACGTCGGCCGGTGCGCCCTCGACGATCTGCGCGGCGAGCGACGACGACGAGTCGAAGTTGAACGTGACGTCGAGGCCCTCGCCCTCGGCCATCGCCCCGAGCTGGGAGAACGCGTCGCGCAGCGACGACGCCGCCGACACCGTGATGTTCGCGCCTGCGTCCTGGGAAGCCGCGCTCCGGCAGCCGCCGGCGAGCGCGGCAGCCGCGACCAGCACGATCGCGAGACGACGGCGGGACGTCGATGCCCGCTGCGGCTCGGGGCGTCGAGGCGTCACGGCGGCAGCGGACCACCGGGTGCTCGCGGGTGTCAAGGCACGGGACACATGTTGTGGCGTTCTGCCGTGCTGGGTGCCAGCTGCCACGGGCAGGGAGGCGCGATGAGCACCACCGGAACCACGACGACAGGAACCACGACCACCACCTCCAGCACCGCGGACGCGGCGAAGGGGGCCGCGGCACACGTCGCCGGGGAGGCGACGTCGGCTGCGGCCGACGTGAAGGAGACGGTCAAGACCGAGCTCAGCTCCGTGGTGAGCGAGGCCGGCCAGCGGGCCGGGTCGCTCCTGCGCACGAGCCAGGACGAGCTGCGGAGCCAGGCCGAGGGCAAGGCCAAGGACCTGTCCTCCGCGCTCGACGGCGTCGCCCGCCAGCTCGGCACCATGGCTGACGCCGCCGACGATCCCGACTCGACCGTCGCCCAGCTCTCCCGCACCGCCGCCGAGCAGCTCCGCAAGCAGAGCCAGCGGCTCGAGCAGGGCGGCCTCGAGGGGCTCGTCGACGACGCTCGCCGCCTCGCCCGCAACCGTCCGGGCGCCTTCATGCTGGGGACGGTGGCCGCCGGGTTCGCGTTCGGCCGCCTGGCCAAGCACGCCAACCTCAAGCAGGCCGCCGACACGGCCAAGCAGGAGCTCAGCGGCGGGGGTGAGACATCGTCCGGGTCGGGCACCGGTGGTGCGCGCCTCGCGTCACCGCCCCCCTCGAGCACCGGGAGCCTGCCCGCTGCGCCGTCGATCGGCACCGTGCCCGCCGCACCGGATCCCACGGGCGCGAGCATGCCGGGCGCGATGGGCGGCCGGTCGTGAGCGAGTCCATGCACGTCCGCACGGGCAGCACCGTCGATCCCGTGTCGGACACCGATCCCAAGGAGCCGGGCACATCGCTGGCCGAGCTGATGGGACGGCTGGGCGACGACGTGTCGTCGCTCGTCACCACCCAGCTCGAGATCGCCAAGGCCGAGCTGAAGCAGGAGGCGACCGAGGGCGCCAAGTCCGCCGGCCTCCTCGGCGGGGGTGCTGTCGCCGGCTACATCGCCGTGCTGCTCCTGTCCTTCGCCCTGGCCTGGGGCATCAACGACGCCGTCGAGAACCCCTGGGCGGGCTTCCTGGTCGTCGGCGTCCTCTGGGGCGTGGTGGCCGCCGTCCTGGCCGCGACGGGCAAGAAGAAGATGGACGAGGTCCGCGGCCCGCAGGCCACGACCGCCGAGCTGAAGGCCGACAAGGCGTTGGCCCAGGACCTCCGGTCCTGATCACCGAACCGAACGAACGCAGGAGAACGTCATGACCGATCAGCACATCGAGCAGCTCCGAGCCGAAGCTGCCGCACACCGCCAGTCCATCGCCACCGACCTCGAGCTCGTCGGCGACCGCGTGTCACCGAGCCGCATCGCCGAGCGCCGCAAGGCGCGACTGCGCGAGCGGGTCTCCGGCATGCGCGACACCGTCTTCGGCAGCGCCGACCGCTCCCGCTCTTCGCACCAGCCCTCCCCGTCGTCCCCGAGCGCCGATGGCGGGCAGTCGCTGGGCGACCGCGCCAACGGTGCCGTCGACGCCGTCCGGGACCACACGCCGGACTCCCTCGGCGAGGTCACCGAGGGCAACCCGCTCGCCGCCGGCATCGTCGGCTTCGGCATCGGCATGCTGGCGGCCTCCCTCCTGCCCTCGTCGCCGGACGAGCGCCGGGCGGCCGCCCGGATCCAGGGCACCCTCGAGGACAGCGCCGCCGAGCTCGGGCGCACCGGCCACGAGGCGGTCGAGAACCTGAAGCCCGAGGCCCAGCAGGCCGTGGCCGACATCAAGGAGTCGGCGCAGGGGTCGGTCGAGTCGGTGAAGTCCGACGCCCAGTCCAAGGTCGAGTCGGTGAGGGACACGGCCCAGACCAGGACCGAAGAGGTCCGCTCCCAGGTGTGAGATCACCCGGGGCACCGCGGCGTCAGGTGATCGACGAGCGGCGCCACCACGCCCGCGTGCGCGGTGCCGCCGCCCCGGCGACCTCCTCTCGGAGGTCGAGCACCACCCCGACGTCGCCTGGCGCCGGGGCCAGCAGATCCAGGCGCCGGGCACCGAGCTCGCGCACCTCGCCGATCCGGCCGTCGGCCCGGAACCGGTACTGCCACCGGTAGCCGCACCCCGGGCATCGCTGGTTCTGCACGAAGGTCGCCGGCTCCACGCTGTCGATGAACCCGTCGGCGTCGCACTCGGGGCACGGCCCCGGTGACCCTGCCTCGATGTTCGCGTAGCGGTCGTGCAGCGGGTGGTCGACCACGTCGGCGTCGTCGAAGCGCAGCAGCGTGGTCACTCATCCCCTCCGGCTCTCGCAGCGAGTCCTCTCCGTCAGGAAGGTAGGTCGCTTCGGCGGGCGCACCACGGTCCCGATCCCGATGGCCACCTCCCGGAGGTGCCGGCCCCCGGTCCCGTTCTGCGGGGATGTCCCCTCCGTGCCGATCCTCCCGGTGTGTTCCGCCCGCAACGTGGGGGCGGTGATCCGGAGCGCGCGGCAGATGGCCGCCGGACGTCTCGGGGTGGTAGCCGCCGGCTCGCCTCCAGCAGGGCATGCTGGCGGGGTGACGTGGAGGGCGGTGACGGCCGTGGGCGATGGGCGAGCCGGCCGATCGATGATCGTCGGATACGTCCGAGGGATGGCCGGCGGGCTCATCGCCGGCCTGCCGCTGCTCTACACCATGGAGGTGTGGTGGCTCGGGGAGACGGCCACCTCCTTGCACGTCCTCGTGATGCTGGTGTTCGCCACTCTGCCGGTCGGCGTCCTGGTGCTGACGGCCGGCTTCCAGGAGGGCAGGGAGGTGTCGGTCGGCGACGTGGTCGTCGACACCTCCACGGCCCTGCTCCTCGGCATCGTCACCTGCGCGCTGGTGCTGCTCGTGCTCCAGCGCCTCGATCTGCACAGCTCCCTGCTCGCCACGGTCGAGACCGTCGTCGTCCAGGCCGCACCGTTCGCCCTGGGCGCTGCCGTCGCCACGCAGGTGTTCCGCCCAGGCCAGTCCCGGGCGCAGGAGCCCGGGGCCGAGGATGAGCGGCGCAGTGCCGCCCCCGGCACCACGGTCGCGACGGTGCGCGACCTCGGCGCCGCCGCCACGGGGGCGCTGTTCTTCGGTCTGGCCGTCGCGCCCACGGAGGAGATCCCCATGATCGCCAGCTCCCTGGAGCCGATCGCCGCGGCCGCCCTCGTCCTCCTGTCGCTGGCCAGCACGTACGCGATCGTCTTCGTCGCCGAGTTCGCCGACCAGGAGGGGCGGCGCAGCCAGGAGGGCACCCTGCAGCACCCCATCACCGAGACGGTCGCGGCGTACGTCGTCACCCTCGTGGTCTCGCTCTGCATGCTGTGGATGTTCGACAACCTCACCAGCACCGGACCGATGTCGGTGCTCCTCCAGACCATCGTCCTCGGCTTCCCGGCCGGCGTGGGGGCCGCAGCAGGGAGGCTGGCCGTATGAGCCCTCGAGGGGAACGGCGCCGCCTGCGCTCGAAGGTGGAGTGGGTGGTCTTCGCCGCATCCATCGCCGTGATCGCAGTCATCGTCGGCGTCCTGGCGTGGTCCGCGGTCGGATCGTCCGACGACGAGGCGCGCTTCGTGACCACGATCCAGACCATCCGCCAGGAGCCCGGCGCCTTCCACGTCCCCGTCTCGGTCGAGAACGTCGGCGAGCGGACGGCGGCCTCCGTCAGCGTCTACGCCGAGGTGGGACGGGGCGCCGAGGCGACGCGGGTGGAGCGCACCGTGGACTTCCTCTTCGCCGGCGAGCAGCACGTCGTGACGTTCGTGTTCCCCGACGACCCGCTCGACCGTTCGCTGCGGGTCGGCGTCGACGCGTACGAGGAGCCGTAGCGCTCAGGAGGCGCCCACCGGCGGCGGAGCTCCGACGCCGATGGCGCACGACATCGAACCCCTCCGGCGAACTCCGCGACGGACCGGTGACGGACCGGTAGCTCGACCAGCACGCGACGTACTCGACCACGAAATGTGGGGGAAGTGGGCATCGAAGTGGTCGAGACGGGCAAGAGAGGTCGTACCAGTGCGGCCCGAGACCCCGGTGCGCCACGTATCCACCCGCGATTGCCATGCGGAGGTTCCGTGCCCACGGTCTTGGGTGTCAACGCCGTCTTCCACGATCCTGCTGCCGCGCTCGTCGTCGACGGCACCATCGTCGCCGCCGCCGAGGAGGAGCGGTTCAGCCGGCGCAAGCACGGCAAGGAACCAGTCCCGTTCTCCACCTGGGAGCTGCCGACGCAGTCCATCCGCTGGTGCCTCGAGCACGCAGGGATCGGCGCCGCCGAGCTCGACGCCGTCGCCTATTCCTACGACCCCTCTCTCGGCCATCCCCCCTCCGACGACCTGACCGAGCAGGAGTGGGAGGGCCTGCGCACCCTCTACGCCCGTCGGGCGCCGCTGTTCCTCAAGACCGCCCTGCCCGACCTGGATCCGGAGATCGTGCGCTTCGTGCCGCACCACGTGAGCCACGCGGCGTCGGCGTGGGCACCGGCACCGTTCGAGTCGAGCGCCGTGCTGGTCCTCGACGGACGAGGCGAGCGTGGCTCGGGCCTGGGCGGGCACGCCACACCCGACGGGTTCCGGGTCCAGTGGCACCAGGACCTGCCCCACAGCCTGGGCCTCCGCTACGAGGAGCTCACCGCCCACCTCGGCTTCCGCCGTAGCAGCGACGAGTACAAGGTCATGGCCATGGCCTCCTACGGCCGACCCCGGCACCTCGATGCGTTCCGTGAGCTGTTCCGGGTCACCGAGGACGGCTTCGTCACCGAGCCCGTGGACTGGCACCGCTTCGCACCCCCCGGCCGGGGCGAGGCCGACGGGCCCGAGACGCTCGATCCCGCCCACGCCGACCTGGCGTCCTCGGTCCAGACCCGGCTCGAGGAGGTCATCATCGAGCTGGCCGAACGACTTCAGCAGCGCACAGGCGAGCAGGCGATCACCCTCGCCGGCGGCGTCGCCCTCAACTGCGTCGCCAACAGCCGGCTCTTCGAGGACGGTCCCTTCGAGCACGTGTGGGTCCAACCGGCGTCGGGTGACTCCGGCACCGCGCTGGGCGCGGCATGCCACGTCGCCACCCTCCTCGGCGACCGGGTCCGACCCATGCACAGCGCAGCGCTCGGCCGCTCGTGGAACGATGACGAGATCGGCCGGTGGCTGGCCCACGCCGAGGTCCGCGCCACCCGCTGCGACGACATCGCCGCATCGGTCGCCGACGTGCTGGCCGCTGACGGCGTGGTGGCCTGGTTCCAGGGCCGGTCCGAGTTCGGGCCCCGCGCCCTCGGGCACCGCAGCCTGCTGGCCCACCCCGGCAAGGCCGAGAACCTCCACCGGCTGAACGAGGTGAAGGGCCGCGAGCAGTTCCGCCCGGTGGCACCCATGGTGCTGCTCGAGCGAGCCGGCGAGATCTTCGAGGGTGGCCCGATCCCGAGCCCGTTCATGCTCTTCACGCACCGCGTGCGCCCGGAGTGGGCGGACCGGATCCCGGCGGTGGTCCACGTCGACGGGACGGCGCGCATCCAGACCATCGATGCCGGCCAGCAGCCGCTGATGCACCGCGTGCTGTCCGCGTTCGAGGACCGCAGCGGGATCCCCGTCGTGGTCAACACGTCGCTCAACACGGCTGGCCGGCCGATGGTGGACGACCCCCGTGACGCGCTCGAGTGCTTCGGGTCCGCTCCCGTCGACGCCCTGGCCATCGGCTCCTACCTCGTCCGCCGGGCGGACCTGCACGCCGGATGAGCGCAGCGACCACCACCGCGTACGACGTCGTCATCCCCACGGTCGGGCGCGACAGCCTCCACCGGCTGCTGCGCTCCCTCGCACGGGACGTCGACGGTCCCGCGCTCCGGACGGTGATCGTCGTCGACGACCGCCCGCCCGCCACCTCGCCGCTGCCGGGGATCGACCGCAGCCTCGGCCTCGACGTGGAGGTGATCCGCTCGGGAGGGCGGGGGCCGGCCGCGGCACGGAACCGCGGGTGGCGACGCACCACCGCCCCCTGGGTCTGCTTCCTCGACGATGACGTCGAAGTCGTGCCGGGGTGGTCGGCGGCGCTGGCCCACGACCTGCGCGATGCGGCCCCGGCCGTGGGCGCGATCCAGGGGACGGTGCGCGTCCCCCTGCCCACCACCCGCCGGCCGACGGACCGGGAGCGCAACGTCGCCGGCCTGGCCACCGCCCGCTGGATCACGGCCGACATGGCCGTCCGCCGCTCGGCGCTCGCCGACGTCGGCGGCTTCGACGAGCGCTTCCCGCGCGCGTACCGGGAGGACTCCGACCTGGCCCTGCGCCTGATGGACGCCGGCTGGCAGCTCCGCACCGGGCGCCGGGCCATCGAACACCCCGTGGGCCCCGCCGGCTGGTCCGTCACGATCCGCCAGCAGCGCGGCAACGCCGACGACGCGCTCATGCGACGGCTGCACGGGGCTGACTGGCGCGACCGGGCCGAGGCGCCCCGGGGCGCGCTGCGAGGCCACGCCGCGGCCACCGCGGCGCTCGGCGCGGCGGTGTTCGCCGCGCTCGGCGGCCGGCGACGGACGGCGGCGGCCCTGGGTGCGGCGTGGGCCGCACAGACGGGCCGCTTCGCGTGGCAGCGCATCGCCCCTGGGCCCCGCACGCTGGCCGAGGTGGCGGCCATGGCGGTCACCTCGGCCGCCATCCCGCCCGCCGCCACGCGGGCCGCGGCCGTGGGCCGGCTGCGGGCCCGCCGGCTGGCGCCGGGCGGACCCGCCGACCTGTGGGGCACCCGCCGACCCCGGGCCGTGCTCTTCGACCGCGACGGCACCCTCGTCCACGACGTGCCCTACAACGGCGACCCCGATGCCGTTCGCACCGTCGCCGGGGCTCGCGAGGCGCTCGACCGGCTGCGAGCCGCCGGTGTGCGCATCGGCCTGGTCTCCAACCAGAGCGGGATCGCACGCGGGCTGCTCACCACCCCCCAGGTCGACCGGGTCAACGCCCGCCTCGCCGAGCTCCTCGGTCCCTTCGACGTGGTCCGCTGGTGCCCGCACAGTCCGGACGACGGCTGCGGGTGCCGCAAGCCGGCACCGGGCATGGTGGAGTCGGCGGCGCGGTCGCTCGGTGTCGATCCCCGATCGTGCGCCCTGGTGGGTGACATCGGCGCCGACGTCGAGGCCGGCCTGGCTGCCGGTGCTCGCGCCGTGCTGGTGCCCACCGCCGTGACGCTCGCCGACGAGATCGCCGACGCGCCCGAGGTGGCTGCCACGCTGCCCGAGGCGGTGGACGCCCTGCTGACCGCTCGCCGTCTCCCGGCCGGGTACCGAGCCCGGCGGCGCCCCGAGCGCACCGACGTCGCCCGAGGCCGGGCATCGTGAGCGACCACGTCCTCGTCGCCCGGCTGGACAACGCCGGCGACGTCGTGCTCACCGGCCCGGCCGTGCGTGCGGTCGCGTCGTCAGCCGCCCGCGTCACGTTCGTCGCCGGTCCGGCCGGTACGGCCGCCGCGCACCTCCTCCCCGGCGTCGACGAGGTGTGGACGTGGGAGGCGCCCTGGGTGGGGTTCGACCCGCCACCGGTCGACCGGGACGCCACCCAGGCGCTGGTCGATCGCGTCGCGGCCGCCAGGGTGGATGCGGCGATCGTGCTCACGTCCTTCCACCAGAGCCCGCTCCCGCTCGCGCTGCTCCTGCGCATGGCCGGCGTCCGGCACATCGCCGCCACCTCGGTCGACTACCCGGGATCGCTGCTCGACGTGCGGCACCCCTACCTCGACGACCTCCACGAGGTCGAGCAGGCGCTGGCGGTGTGCGCCGCAGCCGGGCGCCGGCTCGCCGACGGTGACGACGGGGCGCTCGCGCTTCGCCTGCCGCCGCCGAGCGTCCACATCCCCGACGAGCCCTACGTCGTGGTCCACCCCGGCGCATCGGTGCCGGCCCGGAGCCTGCCGCTGAGCCCGACGGTCGAGGCGGTGCGTCGCCTCACCGACGCCGGGCGACTGGTCCTGGTCACCGGCGGCCCCGGCGAGCGCCACCTCGCCGAACGCATCGGCGTCGATGCGGCCAGCGATCGGGTCGACGACCGCACCGGTGCCACCACGCTCGCCGACCTGGCCCACCTGCTCGCCGGCGCCGACGTCGTGATCTGCGGCAACACCGGTCCGGCGCACGTCGCCGCCGCCGTGGGGACGCCGGTCATCGAGGCCTTCCCCCCCGTCGTGCCGGCCCATCGCTGGCGCCCCTGGCAGGTCCCCCACGTGCTGCTCGGCGACCAGGACATCGCCTGCGCCGGCTGCCGGGCCCGCCGCTGCCCGGTGGCGGGCCAGCCCTGCCTGGCCCCCTACGACGCCGACGCCGTGGTGGGCGCGGTCGAGCACCTCTCCCCCACCCCTCCCACGCCCACGCCGCTCCGGCAGGAGGTCCGATCGTGAACATCCTCATCTGGCACGTCCACGGCTCCTGGACGACCTCGTTCGTCCACGGCGCCCACCGCTACCTGATCCCGGTGGTGGAAGACCGGGGTCCGGACGGCCGCGGCCGAGCCCGGACCTGGGAGTGGCCGGCGGCCGCGGTCGAGATCCGTCCCGAGGAGCTGGCCGACGCCGAGATCGACCTCGTCGTCGTCCAACGGCTCCGCGACGTGGAGCTGTTCGAGCAGTGGGCCGGCGGCCGGCGGCTCGGACGGGACGTGCCGGCCATCTGGCTCGAGCACGATGCCCCGCAGGGCCGGATCAACGACATGCGCCATCCCGCCGCCGACCGGGACGACATGGCTGCCGTGGTCCACGTCACCCACACCAACGACCTGTTCTGGGCTTGCGGCGACGTGCCCACCGCGGTGGTCGAGCACGGGGTCGTCGACCCGGGCGAGCGGTGGACCGGCGATGTCGAGGCGATCGGCGTGGTGATCAACGAGCCGGTGCGCCGGGCTCGGGTCACGGGCACCGACCTGCTCCCCCGCTTCGGGCAGGTCGGCCTGGTCGACCTGTTCGGCATGCGGGTGGACGACCTCGGCGATCCCGGCCGACCGTGGCTCCGCACCCACGAGGACCTGCCCCAGGAGAAGATGCACCTGGAGCTGGCCCGCCGGCGCGTGTACCTGCATCCGTTCCGCTGGACGTCCCTCGGGCTCGCCCTCATCGAGGCCATGCACCTGGGCATGCCGGTGCTGGCGCTGGCCACGACCGAGGCCCACGACGCCGTGCCCGCCGGGTGCGGCATCGTCTCCAACGACGTCGCCACGCTGACCGCAGCCGCCGCCCGGCTGCTCGCCGATCCCGCCGCCGGCGCCGAGCTCGGGGGCGCGGCCCGAGCGCACGCCCTCGACCGCTACGGCCTCGACCGGTTCCTCGCCGACTGGGACCAGCTCCTGGAGGACATCATCCCATGAAGATCAGCCTCATCTCCGAGCACGCCAGCCCGCTCGCCCTCCTCGGAGGGGTCGACGCCGGCGGCCAGAACGTGCACGTCGCCGCCCTGGCCCGGAGCCTCTCGGCCCTCGGCGCCGAGGTCGTCGTCCACACCCGGCGGGACGATCCGGCCCTGCCCCGGCGGGTCCCGTTCGCGCCCGGCGTCACCGTCGACCACGTCGATGCCGGTCCTCCCGAACCGCTGTCCAAGGATCTCTTGGCCGGCTGGATGGACGCCTTCGCCGACGACCTGGTCCAGCAGTGGCGCCACGACCGCCCCGACGTCGCCCACGCCCACTTCTGGATGTCGGGCATGGCGGCGGTCTCCGCCGGCGACCGCACCGGCGTCCCGGTGGCGCTCACCTACCACGCGCTCGGCGCCGAGAAGCGCCGACACCAGGGCGACGACGACACCAGCCCGGCCGGGCGCATCGCCGTCGAGGCGTGGCTGGCCCGTGCCGTGGACCGGGTGGTGGCCACCACCGCCCACGAGGCGCGAGCCGTCCGGGCCATGGGCGCACGCGTCGACGACATCACCGTCGTCCCGTGCGGCGTGGACCTGGCTCGCTTCACGGCCGCGGGACCGGCCGTCGAGCGGGGCGCGCGCACCCGGATCGTGTGCGTCAGCCGCTTGGTGCGCCGCAAGGGCATCGCCGACGTGATCCGCGCCCTGGTGGACCTCCCCGATGCCGAGCTCGTCGTCGCCGGCGGCCCGCCAGAGGCGATGCTGCACGAGGACGAGGGGGCCCGCGCCCTCCGGGCGGTGGCCGAGGAGTGCGGGGTCAGCGACCGCGTCCGTCTGCTCGGTTCGCTCGACCGCGACGCCGTACCGGAGCTGCTGCGGTCCGCTGACGTGGTGTGCTGCTGTCCCTGGTACGAGCCCTTCGGCCTGGTCGCGGTCGAGGCCATGGCGTGCGGGGTCCCCGTCGTCGCCTCCCGGGTCGGCGGACTGGCCGAGACGGTCGTCGACGGTGAGACGGGCGTGCTCGTGCCGGCCAGGCAGCCAGAGGCGATCGCCGAGGCGATCCGCACGGTCACCGCAGAAGGCCGACGCCACGACCGCATGGCCGAGGCGGCCCGTCGCCGAGCGGAGGCCTACGGCTGGGATCGGATCGGCCAACGCACCCTGCGGGCCTACGCGGTGCTGGCCCGGGGCGGGAGGCGGCCGACCACCGAGGAGGCGCCGCCGTGGTACCCCGTCCCCGCCGACGAGCTGGTCGGAGGCAAGCCATGAGCACCCTGGACCACCACGTCGTCGAGCTCCAGCGGGCGCTCCGCTCCATCCCCTCCCAGCTGCCCCGGATCGAGCAGTGGGGTGGGCTCATCGCCTCCCGCCTGCTCGCCGGCGGACGGCTGCTGGCCGCCGGCAACGGCGGGAGCGCCGCCCAGGCGCAGCACCTCACGGCGGAGCTGGTCGGCCGCTACCACCGTGAGCGCCGGCCGCTGTCGGCCATCGCGCTGCACGCCGAGACCTCGGCGCTCACCGCCATCGTGAACGACTACGGACCGGACGAGGCCTTCGCCCGCCAGGTCCGCGCCCACGGGCGGGCGGGGGACGTGTTCGTCGCCCTCTCCACCTCCGGCCGGAGCCCGAACGTGATCGCCGCCGCGGAGGCGGCCGCGGAGCTGGGCATCGCCGTGCTGGCGTTCACCGGTGCGGCGCCGAACCCGCTGGCGGAGGTCGCCACGGATGCGCTGGCCATCGAGGGCCCCACCCCCACCGTGCAGGAGGTCCACCTCCTCGCCATCCACCTCCTCTGCGAGGCCGTCGACGAAGTGGTCCTCGGCGCCGACACCGCGACCGACCACGGTGTCGTCCTCGACCTCGAGCCCGACTGGAGCCTGCACTGATGCGGGGCCGCGGCAAGAAGATCTGCGTGGTCGGTGACCTCCTGGCCGACTCCGACGTGCAGGGCGAGGCCGACCGCCTGTCGCCGGAGGCCCCCGTCCCGGTCGTGGACGAACGTGCCGTCGTGCACCGGGCCGGTGGCGCCGGGCTGGCCGCCACCATGGCGGCGCGACATCACGTCGACGTCGTCCTGGTGGCCGCCGTGGCTCATGACCCGGCCGGTCAACGACTCCGCGAGCTGCTCCAGCGCGAGTGGGTGCGGGTGCGGTCCGTGCCGTGGGAGGGCACCACCGTGGAGAAGGTCCGCATCGCGGCCGCGGGCGTGCCCATGCTGCGGCTCGATCGGGGTGCTGGCCGCGTCGCCGAGCAGCTCGACGCCCCGACGGTGCGTTCGGTGCACGAGGCCATCACCACCGCTGACGCCGTGCTCGTCGCCGACTACGGAAGAGGCATGGCCGCCCACCCGGTGATCAGGGACGCCCTGCGCCTCGCCCGCCGATCCGGGATCCCCGTGGTGTGGGATCCGCACCCCAGGGGTCCCGCGCCCGTGCCGGGCACCACGCTGGTGTGCCCGAACGAGGGCGAAGCCGTGTCGTGCGCGACCGACGTCACCGGCAGCGACCTCCCCGCCCACATCGACCGGGCCCGGGCGCTGCGGCACCGCTGGGACGTCGGCGCCGTCGCCATCACGCTCGGGCGCAGCGGTGCCGTCGTGGTGCTCGGCGACGGGGCACCGCTCCGGGTCCCCGTCCTCGAGCCGGCCGATGCGTCCGACACCTGCGGGGCCGGCGACGCCTTCGCGGCGGCGGCGACCGTCGCGCTCGGGCGCGGGGCCGTCGTCTCCGAGGCGGTCCAGGCCGCGGTCGACGCGGCCGCCGCGTTCGTCGGCGCCGGTGGAGCGGCCGGGATGGGAGCGTCACCGCCGGCCCGCCGGCCCGACCGCAGCCCCCGGCGCGGCGGCACGCTGGTGGCCACCGGCGGGTGCTTCGACATCCTCCACCCCGGCCACATCCACACGCTGCGGGCGGCGCGCTGCCTCGGTGACCGCCTCGTCGTGCTCGTGAACGACGACGCCTCCGTCCGCCGGCTCAAGGGTCCGGAGCGGCCCTTGCAACCGGTGGAGGATCGCTGCGAGGTGCTCCGCTCTCTGGCCGCCGTCGACGACGTGGTGGTCTTCTCCGAGGACACCCCGGCGGAGGCCCTGCGGGAGCTGCGCCCGGACATCTTCGTGAAGGGTGGCGACTACACCGCGGCCGAGATCCCCGAGACCGCCGTGCTGGCCGAATGGGGCGGGTCGGTGGTCACCGTCCCGTTCCTCGACGGGCGCTCCACCACCGAGCTGGTCAGCCGCGCCCGGGCCGGCGACACCCGCTGAACCCTCGAACCAGTCCACGATGAAAGTGAGAACCACATGACCGCATGGGACGATCCCAGCACCTGGTCCGTCGTCGTCACGGGCGGCTCGTCCGGACTCGGCGCCGCCACCTGCGACCGGCTCCGGACCGCCGGCGCGCAGGTCGTGTCGCTCGACCGGCGCCCGGCCGAGGGTGGTGTCGCCGGCGGGTCGACAGCCACCGAGGTCGTCGACCTGGCCGATCCGGACGCGGCGGCCGCGGCCACCGAGCGGGCGGTCGACCAGCTCGGCGGCGTGGACGCCGTCATCTGCTGCGCCGGTGTTGACGTCCCCGGCGAGCTGCTGGCCGTCGATCCGAAGGAGTGGCGGCGGGTCGTGGAGATCAACCTGTTCGGCACGGCCTCGGTGGTGCGAGCCGCGCTGCCCGGGCTGCTCGAGCGGCAGGGCCGCGTCGTCACCGTGGCATCCACCCTGGCCCACAAGGCCGTGTCCGACGCGACCGCGTACTGCGCCTCCAAGTTCGGGGTCGTGGGCTTCACCCGGGCGCTGACCGCCGAGCTGAAGGGTCGCGTCGGCGTCACCATGCTGACGCCGGGCGGGATGCACACGTCGTTCTTCGACGAGCGGGACGAGCAGTACAAGCCCCCGGCTGACGCGGTCCTCGCCGATCCGGGCGACGTCGCCGACACCCTGGTGTGGGTCCTGTCCCGTCCCGCCGGCATCGAGGTCCGCGAGCTGGCGGTCATGGCCCCCGTGGAGGGTTCCTGGCCGTGATCGTCGATCCCGAGGTGGTCCTGGTGCTGCGACCGCTCGGACTCGGTGACCTCTGCGCCGGGGTCCCGGCGCTGCGTGGCCTGCGCCGGGCGTTCCCGGCCGCCGATCTCGTGCTCGCCGCGCCGGCGTGGCAGGAGCCGCTGGCCCGGCTCGCCGGCGTCGACCGGGTCGTCCCCGCCGAGCCGCTCCGACCGCTCTCCACCCCTGTCCACGGCGCCGATCTGGCGGTCAACATGCACGGGCGCGGGCCCGAGAGCACCCGGCTCCTGGCTGCGACGGGCCCCGGCTGCCTCGTCGCCTTCGCCCACGAGGAGGTGGATGCACCTCTGGTCGCGCCGGTGGCATGGCGGGCCGATGAGCACGAGGTGCGCCGGTGGTGTCGGCTGCTCGTCGAGTCGGGCATCCACGCCGACCCGACGGACCTCCGGTTGCCGGCGCCGGCGGCGGACCCCCCTCCCGCCGTCGCCCCGCCGGGCCGGCCGCTCGCCGTCGTGCACCCGGGTGCCGCCGCCCCCGGTCGTCGGTGGCCGGTCGAGCGCTTCGGCGCCGTCGTCGACGCGCTCGTGGCGCGGGGCCACCACGTCGTCCTGACCGGGAGCGAGGCCGAGCGCGCGCTCTGCCAGGAGGTCGTCGGAGCCTCCGCCGGCGGCGCCGAGGTCGTCGCCGGGCGGACCAGCGTCGCCCAGCTCGCCGCACTGGTCGCCTCCGCCGACCTCCTGGTCGCCAACGACACCGGCGTCGCGCACCTGGCCACCGCGTTCGGGATCCCGTCCGTGGTGCTCTTCGGCCCCACGTCGCCGTCCGAGTGGGGCCCCCCGGAGGGCGCGCCCCACCGGAGCCTCTGGGCGGGACGACGAGGCGACCCCCACGCCCTCCAGCTCGATCCCGGCCTCGCCGCCATCGAGGTGGGCGACGTCCTCGCCGCCGTGGAGGAGGTGATGCCGTCGTGTCCCGCCACGAGCCCCCTGGCACGATCGTGATGGCCACGAGGGACCGGGCCGACACGGTGCCCGCCACCCTCGACCGCCTGCTCGCCCTGCCCGACGGCTGGCCGGTGATCGTCGTCGACGACGCATCCACCGACGGCACCGCGGAGGCCGTGCGGGCCCGGTTCCCCGAGGTGCAGGTGATCTGCCTGCCCGAGAGCCGGGGTGCCGGTGCGCGCAACGTCGGGGTGGCCACGGCCGCGACCGAGCTGGTGGCCTTCGCCGACGACGACTCCTGGTACGCCCCCGGCGCGCTGTCCCTGGCCGCGGCCCACTTCGAGGCCCACCCCGGCCTCGGACTGCTTGCCGCCCGCTGCATCGTCGAACCGGACGGCCGCACCGATCCGGTGAGCGAGGCGCAGGCCGCCAGCCCCCTCGGCTCCGCCGGCCCGGGTCCTTCGATCATGGGCTTCCTCGCCTGCACGGCCATCGTCCGGCGGCGAGCGTTCCTCCAGATCGGCGGGTTCCACCCGGTCATCGGCTTCCTCGGCGAGGAGGACGTCTTGGCCATGGACCTGCGCGCCGGCGGGTGGGAGCTCGCCCACGCGGGCGACGTCGTCGCCCACCACCACCCCGGGATGGTGCGCAGCGGGCGAAGTGGCCGAGCGGCGCTCCAGCGGCGCAACGCCGTGCTCTCCCTGTGGTTGCGCCGTCCCCTTCCTGTGGCCCTGGCCGCCACCGGACGCCTGGCGCGGCAGGCGAGACACGATCCCGACGCCCGACACGCCCTCGTCGACGTCGCCCGCCGGCTCCCGGCGGCCCTGGCCGACCGCCGACCCGTCCCGCCGCACGTCGAGTCCGACATCCGAACGTTGGAGGCCCAGCCATGAGCACCACCACACGCATCCACGCCGACGCCGGCACCGGGGTCGAGGCATCGCTGCAGCACCGTTGGGACGGCGCCCCACACCGCGGTGCGGGGCGGCGCTCCATCCTCCGCCACGATCCGGCCGACGGCCACACCGTGGGCACCGTGCCCTGCGGTGACGCCGTCGACGTCCACGCCGCGGTGGTCGCCGCTCGCCGGGCCGCTGCGTCCTGGGGCGCCCGGTCGGCCTCGGAGCGGGCGGCCATGCTCCACGGCGCCGCCGATCGGGTCCACGCCCGGCGCGAGGAGCTGGCCCGGCTCCAGGTCCACGAGATGGGCAAGCCGCTGGGTGACGCCCTGTGCGGCGTCGACGCGGCGGTGGGCACCATGCGCCAGTTCGCCGAGCTGGGCCCGCTCCACCAGGGCCGCACGATGCAGGGCGACATCGGCGCCATCGACGCCATGCACCACGTCCCGCGGGGCGTCGCCGCGGTGATCACGCCTTGGAACGATCCCGTCGCGATCGCGGCCCAGGGCATCGCGGCCAACCTCGCGGTCGGCAACACCGTCGTGTGCAAGCCCTCGGAGCGGGCCTCGTTCTCCGTGGCCGCGCTGGTGGCGGCGTTCGACGAGCTACCCGCCGGCGTCGTGAACCTGGTCCTCGGGGACGCCGAGACGGGAGCTGCGCTCGTGGACGACGACGTGGACGTCGTGGTGTTCACCGGCTCCGTGCGGGCCGGACGTGCGGTCGCCGGACGGTGCGGGCCGCGACTGGTGCACACCGTGCTGGAGCTCGGCGGCAACGACGCGCTGATCGTGGACGCCGGCGTCGACCCGGCGTGGGCCGCCGAGCAGATCGCGACGGGGGGCTTCGCCAACGGTGGGCAGATCTGCGTGGCGGTCGAGCGGGCCTACGTGCATCGCGCCATTGCCGACCAGGTCGTCGCCGTCCTCGTCGAGGAGGCGACCACCCGCCGGATGGGCCCCGGTCTCGACCCGGGCACGGTGCTCGGACCCCTGGTGGACGACGACCACCGTCGACTGGTGCACGGCCACGTACAGGACGCCGTCGACCGGGGGGCTCGATGCCTCGTGGGCGGTGCGATCCCGGAGGGGCCGGGTGCCTTCTACCCCGCCACCGTCATCGTCGACGTCCCCCACGACGCTCGGATCCTGCACGAGGAGACGTTCGGTCCCGTCGTGCCGGTGGTCGTGGTGGACGACTTCGACGAGGCGGTGGAGCAAGCCGCCACCTCCGAGTTCGGCCTGGCCGCCACCGTCCTCACCGTCGACCAGCGCAACGCCATCGGCGCGTGGCGTCGGCTGCCCGTCGGCACCGTGAAGGTCAACGCCGTCTTCGGGGGTGCCCCCGGCGGCTCGGCCGACCCCCACGGTGCGAGCGGCAGCGGACTGGGCTACGGACCCGGCCTGCTCGACGAGCTCACCCGCCAGCGGGTCCTGCACCTGCGACCCGCACCGCCGCAGCGCTCGTGACCAGCGGACCACGGTCCCCACGCCGACGCCCGTCGCCTGCGCCGTGAACCGAGAGGTCTGCGCCGTAATCCACCAGGACGTTCACGATCCGTTGAGTTCGCCGAGTGCCCTCGGATCCATCCGTCGTCGGACTTCTGCGAGCATTCTGCATACATCGGGAGGCGCTCGACAGGGCCGGCCTCCATTCGACAGACGGTCTGTGCGTCGGCGTCGGTCGGGGACGGTCGGGGACGGTCGGTGGTGAGGTTCGGGGACGTCGAGCCCGCCGAGACTCCCCCACCGACCCGGCGTTTGAGGGCAGTCCCGGCGACGACGCCGGCTGAGCAATAGGTGGCACTTGATCTCGCCCGCGCCGAGCTCCAGTGACGTTGAACCCACGCGATCTGAAGCGCCCCAGGTTCTCTGCCGCTCTCATACGGGGTGCGGCTCTCGGTTGAGTGTCGCGTAGTGGGCTTGTTCATACTCGGCTGGGGTGAGGTAGTCGAGGGTGCTGTGCCGGCGGTCGTTGTACCAGTCGACCCAGCCGGCAGTGGCGTACTCGACGTCGCCGATGGTGCGGTAGGGGCCGGCGTGGAAGACGGTGGTGCGGATGCACTCGGTCTTGTACAGGCCGATCACCGACTCCATGAGCGCGTTGTCGTACGCGTCGCCGACCGAGCCGATCGAGGGTCGGACCCCTTCGCCTTCGAGCTCGAGGTGCTCGGTGAAGCGGATGGACGTGTATTGCTCAGGCTCGGCGTGTCCGATCAGCTGGCAGGGCACGATCGGGTGGCCGTCGCGGTCGCGTCGCCAGATCGCCATGCGCAGCGGCGCCATGACCAGATCGGTGTCTTTGGCGGTTGCGGCGTTCCAGGCGACGATGCGTTGGGCGAACACGTCGACGACGAATGCGACGTACACCAAGCCGGTCCATGTGCGCACGTAGGTGAAGTCCATGACCCAGGTCCGGTTCGGCGCCGGGGCGGTGAAGTCCCGGTTCAACAGGTCGCCGGCGCGGCGGCCGTCCTTGGCCGGATCGTCGTGCGGATCCCCTTGGCCCGGCGAACGCCCGACAGGCCAAGGGGTCGCATCGCCCGATCGACAGCACCGGGCGTCGCCTCGGGCACGGGATCGGCGCACGAGCGGGGTCATCTTCCGGCGGCCGTGGAGCCCTCCGGGGGTCAGTCGGCGGCGGCCGTGCTCGTCGATGGTCCAGGCCAGCTCGCGGACTTTGTCCTCGACGAGCGCGTCGGTGAGCGTGCGTGCCGCGACGGTCTGGGCGGGTCGGCTCCACGCTCGATAGGTCCGCGCGGCGACCTGGCAGCCCTGCTCCGTGAGGACGCGACAGATCGGCTCGACCGCGTGGCCCTTGGCGCGCATCGCGTCGATGAACGCGACGATCAACGGTCGCGGGGGTCGAGCTCCCCCGCGAAGAAAATCGACGCCTGGAGGCTGTCGCATGAACGGTGTGGCCCTCGGCGGTCGCTGCCGTGCCGCGGTGGTGTTCCCCGGCGGGTGAGCCCGAGGGCTGGCGCCCGGCCCCCGGATCAGGTGGGGGCGGGACTGCGCCACAGCTTCAGCATGAGCATCCCCCTGTTGGGCGGGCACCTCATATAGGAGGAAGTCCATGTCCAGCACGAAGAAGCGGCGGGCCGGTAGGCCGTCGAAGTATCCGCCAGAGTTCCGTCGTGACGCGGTCGCGATGGTCCTGGACGAGGAACGGCCGATCGCTGAGGTCGGCCGTGCGGTCGGCGTGAACCCGGGCACGCTCGGGAACTGGGTCGGTCTCGAACGCATCGAGCGTGGTGAACGCGACGGCCTGACCGTTGACGAGCGGGCCGAGTATCTCGAGATGCGAGCCGAGATCGCCCAGTTGCGGATGGAACGAGATCTGCTCAAACGATCCTTGGCTTTCTGGGTGAAGGAGACGTCGACACCGTGACTCGCTACGCGTGTGTCGATGACCAGAAGGCGGCCGGGTTCCCGGTGAAGGCAGCGTGCGAAGCCGTGGGCGTGTCCACGTCTGGCTACTACGACCGGTGCGAACGAGACGCGGCCGGCCCGACGGAGCGTCAGGTCGCCGAGGCCGAGCTCGTCGTGTTGATGCGTGGGGTCTTCGACGACGCCGACGGGAACTACGGGGTGCCGCGCATGTACAAAGAGCTCCGCAAGACCGGGCTCCAGATCAACAAGAAGCGGGTGGCCCGGCTGATGGGCACCCACGGCATGGCCGGCCGTCACCGGCGTCGGACATGCCGCACGACGTTCCCGGGCCTGGACGGCTACACGATCCCGGACCTGGTCGGCCGCCGCTTCGCTGCGGGTGCGCCGGATGTGGCGTGGGTCCAGGACATCACCTACATCCCGACCGGTGAGGGCTGGCTGTACCTGGCCTCGGTCCTCGACCTCGGCTCCTGACGCCTGTTGGGCTACTCGATGGCCGATCACATGCGCACCAGCCTGGTGCTCGACGCCTTGTCCATGGCCGTCGCTGCCCGGGGCGGTGACAAGGCCGTCGCCGGTGTGATCTGCCACGCGGACCGCGGGTCGCAGTACACGGCGAATGACTACATCGACTTCTGCGGTGACCGTCAGATGCGGCCCTCGGCAGGCCGCACGGCGGTGTGCTGGGACAACGCCGTGGCCGAATCCTTCTGGGAATCGCTCAAGCGCGAATGCCTCCAAGGACGCGTGTTCGCGACCCGGGCCGAGGCGCGACGGGCGATCTTCCGGTGGATCAACTGGTACAACACGAAGCGATTGCACAGCACCCTCGACCACGTCTCACCGCTCGAGTGGGAACAGCAGTACCTTCAAGCGTCATAACCCCGTGACCGCCCAACGGGGAGATGCCCAGCAGGTTGTGGCTGGCGGCGATCAGCTTCCACTCACTGTCAGCAGCAGCGACTCCGCGACGGGCGAAGCTTCGGAACCCTCGGTTGTGCTTGATCTGGGCGAAGACTGGCTCGATCGAGGCCGCTCGTTGTCGGTAGATCCGTTGCCCTCGCGGGGTGGCGAGCTTGGCGACCATGGCGGTGGTCAGCGTCGCGGGCGTCCCTGCTCGTCGCTTTCGGAGGAGCTGGTTGAGGCGCGTGCGTGTCACGCCGAGCAGCGTCAGGCTTGGTGAGCTCACCACGCTCGACCTGCTCGAGCACGTCGATGCGTTCTCGATCAGCGGCCGTGATCTTGTAGAGCTCGCGGGCCTTGCCCGGAGCGATGATCGCCTCCACACCACTGGTCGCTGCGTTGGCGTTGCTCCAGTAGCCAGCGTCCGCGACCACGGTCCGGACCCGTCGCCGGCTGCCCGCTCGGCGCAGGTTCTCCTTGGCCTGGGCGAGCACCGGCGAGAACGCCGCTGCGTCATGGGCCCCGTTGGTCACTGCTGCAGCGACGATCACCTGGTCAGCGGTCGCCGCGGCCTGCGCGTTGTAGCCCTGCACGAACCACCCGCGGTCTTGAGCAATCGGCTGTCGGGATCGGTGGTGTTGGCGTAGCGGCGCGACCGGTGCGTCGCCGAGTCGGCCTTGGGTCGCCGTCCACGGATCGGGCGGCCGCTCGCCGCCTCCTGCTGCGCTCGTCGCTCGAGGTGGGCGTCATAGGACTTCGCACCGCTTCTTCCTCGAGCTCATCGAGCAGCTCCCGCAGCCTTGCCCGCCGACCCTTGGGAGCCATCGCCTTCGGCAGCTCATCGCCGCTGGCCTCGCCGTGCGCGGCGTCTTCGTCGGCGTCGACCGCAGCTGCCTCATCGAGGATCTCCCGTGCCAGCTGCTCAGCGGTGCGGTTCGCGTCCCGCGATGCGTCAGCGGCCATCTTCGTGCCGTCGATCGCAACCAGGCCGGGCCGGATCATCCCGGCACGCTCGCACAGTCGCAACACCTGGCCGAACAGCCCTGCCAGGGCCTCCTGGTGCGTGACCCGGAACCTGGCGATGGTGGCGTGATCCGGCCCGTGGTTGGCCGCCACCACCCGGAACGCGACGTCCTCGACACAGCGACGCTGGATCCGCCGGCTCGAGCGCTCCCCGACGCAGTAGGCGTAGACCAACAACGCCACCATCATCACCGGGTCATAGGCAGCCCCACCTCGCCCATCAGCGCGGTAGGCAGCCACGAACTCAGCCAGGTCGAGCTCGTCGACCACGTCGAGCACGAACCAGGCGAGGTGATCCGCCGGCAACCACTCCGCCACCGATGGAGGCATCAACAGCAACTGGTCACGATCCGCCGCAATGAAGTTCGGAGCCACGCCCCAGATGATCCCGAACGGCGCGAATCCCGGGCGCGATGGTCAGGATTCATGCGACAGCCTCCCTGGCGCAGGATCTCGTTGTCCTGCTCGAGCCGGCGGACCTTGGCCTTGAGCTCGCGGATCTCGGCCAGCTCCTCCGATGTCGGGCCTTGGCGTTGGCCGCCGTCGATGTGGGCCTGCACCACCCAACGGCGCACCGACTCCTTCCCGACGCCCTCGCGTCGAGCGACCGCTTCAGCTGCTACCGTCAACGACGGGTACTCCTGCAGATGGTCGAGGACCTGGCGCACACAGCGCTCCTTGACCCTCGCATCGATCTTCTTGGGCATGGTTCGCATCCTTCCAACTCAGAAAGATGCGGCATCAAACCTGGGGCGCTTCAATCGGACGATTCTCCACCGGTGATATGGGCGGATCATGTCGCCGTCTCGAGTGCGACCACTTCGGCCGGGACACGGGAGCACAACGTCTCGGCGCTACCGCTGCTGCGCGTCTTGGGCTGCGTTCTCCGATCTCGTCGTAAAGGTGCCTGGGCAGCTGCGTCGCCAATGCGGAGGTTGTCGTGTCTGCGGACTCTCCGCAAGCTCACCACTGGCGTGGCGAACGCCACCCAGAGGACGACGCCGAGGGGGACCATTTGAGCTCCCGGCCGTCCGAGGCCGCACGCGATCAGCAGCGCTGCGAACCTTGCCGTCTACCGCGAACGCAAGCCATAGCTGGATCTCGAGCTCCGGGTATGTCAGCGCGTGAAAACCGCGGCGGTGGCACTGTGGACAGTTCATCGTCAGTAAGCGCGATCCGGGGATGGCCAGTGGCCGGCGCGGGGCGGGTCTCAAGCCCACCGCCGGTACTGTCCGGGACGTCCCATTACCCCAAGGCGTCACAAGGGGGACGCACGTTTGATCCGGGAGTCGATCGCGTCGCAGGCATCTCTCACGACATTGCCGGATGAGCTGTGCCGACGGGAGGCATTGAACTCCTTGAACTCCACGGTCCCGCCGCTGGTAGTGGTGAATGACAGGTACAGCCGGTCTACACCGGTCAAACCTATTCTGCCGCTACGGACCGTAACACTCGCGAGTTCGTCGAGGCGGAGCCGTCTCGTGTGGACCATGGAGCGGAGCACGACCGTATCGGCTCGCAACTCAACCGACGACGACCGGAACGCTCGTACCGTGAACAAGACTCCGCCGACAAGGTACACCGGCGCCGCGGCGAGACCACCAGCCAGGCCGGCGAGGCCGATGACTGCGAAGACCGCTCCGACAACGCTTAGCGCCACTTGGGCCGGTCGGTTGTCGAAGCGGTTCGTAGATGGTTCAGCCATTTGCTCTAGCAACCTGGCAGTTTCGCTAGCGCCGTCCGTTCCTCGTCCCACATTGCCAGCCCCACGGCGTCGTACCCGCCGGTGATGAACCGACTGCTGTAGGCGACCCGCCCGATGTCGTCGAAGACAGAGAATGCCCCGCCGAGGCCGATCGTGAGGTAGGTGAGAGCGCCGTCGAGCGCCGTGTCGCGCAGAGCCGTCTCGGAGCCGTCGGAGAACCGCTGCTCGGCTCGCACTAGGAATGCGCCGGCCGACCCCGCAGCGCATCCAACCCAGCCCACGCCGGGAATGAAACACCCTCCCAGGGCGGCAGCCGTCGCGATCGAGCCCCGGTTGCGGACGATGAACTCGCCGGTGTCCTGCGCCGCCTCGCGGACGACTCCGTAGCCGCGGCCGAGGAGGTCCGCGCCTCCGTCGATGACGTCTTCGACGATGCACGTCGGCCCCCAGCACAGACCCGTGGGGTCGGTGAAGTTGATCGGATTGTTCCCGGCGTAGGCGTACGGCTCGCGGGTCAAAGACTCCAACGGGTCGCGGGTGAGGAATTGGCCGGTGGTGGGGTCGTAGTAGCGGGCCCGTAGGTAGACGAGTCCGGTTTCGGTGTCGGTGTATTCGCCGGCGTAGCCGAGCACCGGCTGCTCACCGGTGCTGTCGGTCACCGTGCCGTGTGCGTTGTAGGTGGTCGTGCCCAGGACGGTACCGGTTTGGTCGGTGAGCAGTCGGGTGCTGCCGAGTTGGTCGTGGTGGTAGTAGCGCACGGTGCCGTCGTGGGTGATGTGGGCGACGGGAAGGTTGTCGGGTCCGTAGATGTAGCTGGCGTTCCCGTCGGTGAGCAGCAGGGGCAGCGGGCTGGCGATGTCCCAGGTGAACTGGCCGGTGCCGGCGGCCGTGGTCTTCGATGCCCGCAGTCCGTCGCCGTCGTAGGTGTAGGTGGACTGGATGGCCGGTGCGGCGTCGCCGGGTTCGAGGCCGACCACCGTCGACGGAGACGTCGCGGCGGTCGTGGTGCCGTTGCCGAGCTGGCCGTTGCTGTTCGCGCCCCACGCCCACAGGGTGTTCGCGTCGCCCGCGAGGCTGTGCACGTACCCGGCGCCGAGGGCGGCGATCTCGGTGAGGCCTTGGGCTTGGACGGGGGTGGCGGTGGTCTTGGGGTTGCCGGGGCCGGCGGCGCCGTTGCCGAGCTGGCCGGTGTTGTTGTTACCCCAGGCCCACACGGTGCCGTCGGTCTTGCGGGCCAGGACGTGGGTGCCGCCGGCGGCGATGGCGTCGACGCCGATGACGCCGGACTGCACGGGAATGGCGGACGTCTTGCCGGCGGTGGTGTTGCCGAGCTGGTTGTAGCTGTTGTCCCCCCAGGCCCATACGGTGCCATCAGCGCGCAGGGCGTAGCCGTTGTCGCCGTTGGCGGCGATGGCGACGATGTCGGTGAGGCCGGTGACCTGGACGGGGCTGGCCCGGTGGTTCTTGGTGCCGTCGCCGAGCTGTCCGGTCTTGTTGTATCCCCAGGCCCAGACGGTGCCGTCGGCGCGCAGGGCCAGGGAGTGCCCGGACCAGCCGGATATGCCGCCGGCGGCGACCGCGACCACGTCGTCGAGGCCGGTCACCTGGACCGGGGTGGTGCGCGATGTGGTGGTGCCGTCGCCGAGCTGGCCGGTGCCGTTGTAGCCCCACGCCCAGACCGATCCGTCGCCGGTCACGGCCAGGCTGTGGTAGTTGCCGGCGGCGACGTCGACCACGCCGCCGAGCCCGGCCACCTGCACGGGGGTGGAGTTGGAGGTGGTGGTGCCGTCGCCGAGCTGTCCGTAGGGGTTGGCGCCCCAGGCGGCGACCGTGCCGTCGGTGCGCAACGCCACGCTGTGGCTGACCCCGGCGGCGACAGCGGTGGCCGCCACTCCGGTGACCTGGACCGGGGTAGTGGATGATGTGGTGGTGCCGTCACCGAGCTGGCCGGAGCCGTTGGCGCCCCAGGCCCACACGGTCCCGTCGGGAAGGGCGGCGATGCTGTGGTTCTGCCCGCCCGCCAGCTGGGTGGTGCCGGTGGTCCCGGAGGAGACACCGGTGAGCCGGTTGGCCTGGTCGTAGGTGTAAGCGACGGCTGGGCCGTCTGGTGGTGTCGTCTCGGTCCGGTTGCCGCGGGCGTCGTAGCCGAAGGCCGTGGTGCCCTCCGGTGCGCTGAGCCCGGTCAGCTGGTTGGCGGCGTCGTAGGTGAGCGTCGCTGCTGCCATGCCGGTCAGGTTGTCGGCCGGGTCGTAGCTGTAGCCGGCGTCGTTGACCGAGGAGAGCTGGTCCAGGGCGGTGTAGGTGTAGGTCTCGGCCGGCCGGGCCACACCGGTGCTGGTGGTGGAAGCGAGCAGCCCGGAGGCGGTGCGGGTGTAGTCGAAGCTGGCCAGCAGCCCGGCCGAGCCGGTGTGGTCGATGCCAGTGACCCGCCCGGCCGGGTCGAACGCGTAGGCGGCGGCGGTGCCGTTCGGCAGCTGGGTGGAGGTGAGGTTGCTGCCGGCGTCGTAGCCGAAGCTGGTGGTGTTCCCGAGCCAGTCGGTGACCGCGCTGAACCGCCCGGCCGGGTCATGGCTGCGGGTGACCGTGTTCCCGTTCGGATAGGTGATCGCCATGACCCGCCCGGCCAGGTCGTAGTCGTAGCCGACGCTGTCTCCCGCCCCGTCGACGGTGCCGGTGAGCCGACCCAGCGAGTCCCACGTGTAGGTGCTGGTGCCGGTGCCGTCGCTCATCGTCGTGCGACGACCGAGGTTGTCGTAGCTGTAGCTGACCGCAGGCGTGGTCCCGTCGGAGTAGCCGACGGCAACCAGCTGGTCGGCGGCATCGTAGGAGAACGTCGCCGTGGCGGCGTCCGCGTCGACCCGTTCGATCAGGTTGCCGGCCGGGTCATACCGCAACGACGTGGTCCGGGCGAGCGGGTCGGTGCTGGTGAAGCGCCCCGGGTCTGGTGGAGGCTCCAACCTTTGAGAAGGATGGAGTCATGCCCAACCATGGGAAGTACCCGGACGAGCTGCGCGAGCGGGCGATCCGGATGGTCCTCGATCACGGCCATGAGTACGGGTCGCAGTGGGAAGCGATCTGCTCGGTGGCGGAGAAGCTCGGACCGAAGGCTGAGACCGTGCGTCTGTGGGTCCGCCAAGCCGAGAAGGACACCGGCCGGCGACCAGGTGCGACGACGGATGAGCGTGCTGAGCTAAAGCGGTTGAAGCGAGAGAACGCCGAGCTGCGCCGGGCCAATGACATTTTGAAGGCAGCGGCGCATTTCTTCGGGGCGGAGCTCGACCGCCAACCCAGGAAGTGATCGCGTTCATCGACGAGCACAAGACTCGTCGGAGCGGAGATCTCGTGTGGGGAATCGAGCCGATCGCCAAGGTTCTTGGCATCGCCCCGTCGACGTATCACGCAGCCAAGACGCGGCCGCCGTCGGCTCGGTCGATCCGCGACGCTGCGCTCAAGCCCGATGTCCTTCGGGTCTGGGAACAGAACCTGTCGGTCTATGGGGCGGACAAGGTGTGGGACCAGATGAACAAGGACGGCATCGGTGTCGCTCGCTGCACCGTGGAGCGGCTGATGGCCGATCTCGGTTTGCAGGGCTGCCGGCGAGGCCGGGTCTGGGTCCGCACGACCGAGGGCGACAACCGGCTCGACCGGCCCGCCGATCTGGTTAAGCGCCAGTTCAGCGCGCCGGCCCCGAACCGGCTCTGGGTTGCCGATCTGACGTACGTGAAGACCCACACCGGCTGGGTGTACGTCGCGTTCATCGTCGACGTGTTCTCCCGGATGGTCGTGGGCTGGCAAGCGTCACGGTCGCTGCGCGCGGACCTGGCGATCGACGCGCTCGAGATGGCCGTCGCGAACCGGGGACGCACCGATGAGCTCGACCAGCTGGTCCACCACAGCGACCGCGGCGTTCAATATCTGTCCGTGCGCTACTCGGACCGGCTGTCCGACAACGACATCGTCGCGTCGGTCGGGTCGAAGGGTGACAGCTACGACAACGCTCTCTGCGAGAGCTTCAACGGGCTCTACAAGTGGGAGCTGATCTACCCGAAGGGTCCCTGGAACGGGCTCGAGGACGTCGAGTTCGCGACGCTCACCTACGTCGACTGGTTCAACAACCGGCGGCTTCACGGCCAGATCACCGAAGGGCCGGGCTACACCACGCCGGCGGCGTTCGAGGCCGACTACAACTGTCAGATCGTCCCCACCGCGTAGGCGGGGACTCAAACCACCGAGCCTCTACGAAACCCGGGGCGCTTCAACGACCACGTAGGCGGCGTGGCGGTCGAAGTTCTGGCGGCGACGGTCGTAGATCGTCGTGGTCCTGGGGTCGGAGTGCCGAGCGGCGGTCTGCACGTCCCGCAGCGGGACCCCGGCATCAAGGGCGGCCATGATGAACGCGGCCCGCAGCATGTGCGGATGGACGTGGCCCAGGCCGGCGCGCTTGCCAATCGAGGCCACCCATCGGTGGGCCGTGCGCCGGTCGAGTCGCTGACCGTCCCGGCGGCGAAGAATCGGCCCTTCGTGACGCTCGCCGACGACCAGGTCGATGGTCCGTGCCGTACGTGGGACGAGCGGGATGGTGGCGGGCTTGTTGCCCTTGCCGGTGATCCGCAGGGTCCGGTGGCCACGCTCGACGGCCAGGTCCTCGACGTTCGTCTCGCACGCTTCGCTCACCCGGAGCCCGTTCAGGCCGAGCAGCACGGCCAGCGTTTGGTGCGCAAAGTCGTAGTGGTCCGCGGCGGCCAGGAACATGCCGAGCTCAGACCGGTCGAGCCCTCGAGCGTCGGAGGGGTGTACCTGCGGGCGGCGGACGTACTCGGCGGGGTTCGAGCCGATCCGGCCGTCGATGTGAGCGAAGCGGTAGAAGCCGCACACCGTCGAGAGCCGCCGGTCGATGGTCGAGGAGGCGAGCCCCCGCTCGTCCATCGATCCTCGCCACAGCTCGATGTGTGGGCGCGTCGCTGCGAGCACGGCGACGTCGTGGTCGGCGGCCCACTGGAAGAAGCCGCGCAGGTGCTGGCGGTACGCCTCGAGGGTGCGGCCGCTGTAGCGCGCCAGGAACGACGCGGCGGCAAGCTGCGCCTCGTCGAACCCGGGATCGTCGAACGGCGTCTGCACCGCGGAACCGGTCGGGGAACTGATGGTGGTCATGGCTGAATCTCCTCATCGTGTTGGGAGGTCCAGCAGACGCCTCATCTGCCACGGAGACCAGCGCGACCTACTGGTCCGTCAGCCGGCGTTGGTGGGCAGTCGTGGCCGCTGGTCACGACGCGCGTTCGGGATGCCGGGGGCCTACCGTTCAGCGGGTGCCGGGATGACGAGCATCGCTTCTTCGTCGTCATCGACGAAGGTCTCGATTCGCTGCACGTGGTGGAGCAGCACGGTTGCGATCTGCGCGGTCGACTGGCTGCCGACGCGTAGCCAGACCACCTTCGGTGGCGGGCCATAGAGGAAGGCCAACTGCCGGAAGTCGGAGTCCTTCGACACCACGATCAGCTGGTGCGCGCCGGCGAACTCCCAGATCTCCCGGTCGGTTGCCGTGTCGAGCTCGACATCGACCACATGCACGCTGTCGGGAAACGTGTCACGCAACATCCCGACCAGCCGGCGAGACAGGTTCTGATCGAACAGCAGCCTCACGCCGAAGCGAGACGGCGCTCACGGGTTGCAGCGAACTCCAACGCCGCCCTGACGTGCTGCGGGGAGAGCTCGGGGAAGTCGGCCACGATCTCCTCGGTCGTCATGCCCGACGCCAGGTAGTCGAGAACGTCGTAGACCGCGATGCGCGTACCGACGAAGCAGGGCTTCCCGCTCCGCACGCCAGGCCGCGACTCGATGATCGCTTCGTCCACGAGCGCGAGGGTACTGGGCGCCGTTCACAGACGCGTGGCGAACGTGCCCAAGCGGTCGTGGTGCGCCAAGCGGTCGCACGTCTCCCCACCCGCCAACGCGAAGCGGTCGTTCTGCGCCACTTCCTGGACCTGAGTGTTGAAGCCGCCGCCGAAGTCATGGGCGTGAGCTCCGGGGCACTCCGGTCTTTGACCCACCGGGCAACCGGCCAACTGGAACAGATGTTGACGATGACCGAAGAGGACGCAGGAACCCATGTCTGACGACAAACTCCAAGAGCTGATCCGAAGCAGCACACCCCGGCCGGACACGCCCGTGGACGCCGAGTCGTTGTGGCGCCGGGGACAACGCCGGAACCGGCGTCGGCGTGCCGGAGACACCGGCGCGCTCGCCAGCGTGCTCGTCGTGTCGGTTGTCGCCACCGCGGCCGCCTTGGGCGGCGGTTCTGACGAACGGGTTCGTACCGGTGAGACCGCATCGAGCGGTTCCGTCGAGTCGCCGACCTCACAGCAGCAAGAGCCGTTCGAGTGGGGGTCGCACGAGCACCTCCAGGCATTGGCCGACTGCGTCCGGGCCAAGGGTTTCGAGCCGATCCTCGACCTGGAGGACGGTCGCATCGAGGTGCACGTTCCACCGAAGGACGACCCGGTCCCGGTGTGTGAACAGGAACTGGAAGACCAAGGTGTCGTCGAGTCCCGAGGACCGTCGCTCGGCGAGCCCGGTGTTCTCGACGCCGAAGCTCGTCGTCAGGCGGCGACCCGGGCTGGTGGCATCCCCTACGACGCCCTGTTCGGCCGTCCTGCGAGTCCGCACCCCGGTGAACCAGGTCTGGAGATCCGATCCGAGGGCGAACCCGGTAAGGACGGGCAAGACGCCTTCGAGATGGCCGAGCAAACGTGCTCCCACGACATCAGTGGCTGATCGAGCGATCGCTGCCCCCGACCGGTAGTCCCTATGTGCCTGATTCTGTGATGGCAGGTCGTTGCGGTTGATCGGCGCGTCGAGGCCGACCTGCCGCGCATCGGCGCCCGGATCCGTAGCGTCCGAGAGGTCCTCGACGGGGTGGTCCGCTATGTGCCTGCCGACGCCGGTTGGCGTCTGGCTTTCGAACGAGCTGCTGCCCCTTCGATGGTCTCGTCGTGGTGTGGCTCGAAAGAGGTCCGAGCACATGACCGATCCGCAATCAGGAGTGCTCACCCGTTCAAGCTGACGAGTTGCCGATCGTCGGGGGCTGGTGCGGGCTCGAGTGGGGGTTGTGGTCCAGTCCGTCGACCAGGGTTTCGCAGATGTCGCGCAGTTGGCGTTGCTGGTTCGGGGTCAGTGGATCGAAGACGCGGCGGCGGACTTCGGTGATGTGGCCCGGTGCAGCCTGTTCGAGTACGAGCCGGCCTCGGTCGGTGAGCGCCGCGAGCTGGCCACGGCCATCGTCGGGGCAGCGGGTTCGGGCTGCCCATCCTTTGCGTTCGAGGCTAGCGATGGCGTGGGTCATCCGGCTGGGGGAGAACCGAAGGATCGAGGCCAGTTCGCTCATTCGTACCGCGGTGTTCGGCGCCTCGGACAGGACGGCGAGGATCGCATAATGGCTGTGGGGCATGCCCGAGTCCTGTTGGAGCTGCCGGTCGAGGGCATCGTCGAGGAGTTGGTAGCAAAGCAGCAGTGTTCGCCACGTTGCCTGCTCGTCGACGTTGAGCCAGCGGACATCGCGACGCGGGTGGTTGCGGCGGCTGGTGTGGTCGTCGCTCACCCGTCGGCCCGTTCGAGCCACACGTCGATCGAGACCTCGACATCGCGACGGATGAACGGGTGGGTGATGCCGAAGTCGCGTGGGTTGACGCGAGATGTGGCCGTGTAGTGACGCTCGCCGGGACCGGACTGTGCTTCCCTGGCCGTCACTTCGACGGTCTTGGTCCGGTCGCGGACGCGCAGGTTTCCTGTCACCGTGAACTGGCTGTCAGAACCGTGGCGGATGTCGGTGCTCTCGAAACCGATGTTGGGCCACTGATCGGCAGCGAACACCGACTTCTTCAGCAGGTCCCGATCACGCATCCGGCTTCCGGTGTCGACCCCTGTGACCGGGATCGACACCTGGATCGACGAGTCGACGTCGGAGTCCGCGATCTCGACGGCGCCGTTGATCTCCGTGAAGTATCCCTCGATCTTCATGCCGATGAAGTTCTTGGTCCGGAACCCGATGGACGACTTGCCCGGGTCGATGAGCCACTGGCCGGCGCCCGGGTCTTGGGTCGTTGGCACGTCTTGCATGGGGACTTCCTTGGGCTCGATTGAACGTATTTGAACTCTCAACTACTGTACTGGTGATGTCTCTTTCTGTGAAGCGTCCAGACGCACTGCCCGTTGGAGGGCGTCGGCCGACCTCCGGGGCGGGAGGCGCTCGATGAGTGTCGACGGGGCACTGGCGATCGAACAGCTTCGCCTGTCTCACGACCGGCTCGTGCGCGAAGTGGAGGCGGGCGGCGAGGCCGGGCTCGCCGAGCCCTCGGCATGTACCGAGTGGAGCGTCGGCCGCGTTGTCGCCCATCTGGGCAGCGGCGCCGAGATCGCCACGATGACGCTCGAGGCCGGTCGCGGCGGCGAAGACGGCGTCACCCAGGAGGCGATGCAGCAGGTGTGGCAGCTCTACGACAGCTTGGACGACCGAGAGGCGACAACACGGTCGATCTCGGCCAACGCCGCGCTCCTCGACGCCTTGGACACCCTCACCCCGAGCGAGCTCGAGACGGTTGATGTGCCGTTCTTCACCGGACCGACCCCGGTGTCGGTGTTCGCGGCGTTCCGTCTGGCCGAACACGCCGTGCACACCTGGGACGTTGCCGTCGTTCGTGATCCGGCCGCTGAGCTCCCGGCGGAAGCTGCGCAGATCATCCTCGATGCCGTCGTGGTGCCGATGGTTGGTCGGCTGGCAGGCAAACCGGGCCCGGGCGACCCGACCGTGGCGGTGCACCTGACTGACACCGAGCGGCGCCGGGTCCTCGAAGTCGAGCCAACGGTGAGCCTCCGTGAACCGCGGCCGGGCGAGCCACACGACGTGCGCCTCGACATGTCGACGTCGACGTTCGTGCGGCTCATCTACGGACGATTGGGGCCGGGCCGAACGCCCGACTCGGTGGCCGCGTCAGACCCAGCGGTGCTCGACCGCCTTCGTCAGATGTTCCCGGGTTTCTGAGAAGGGGTCATGAACGACCCGGCCCCCATCGACCCACCACCGCTTCCGTCGGTATTCATCCCGCACGGCGGTGGCCCGTGCTTCTTCATGGACTGGACCATGGGTCCCCCCGACACCTGGGATCGCTTGGCCCAGTTCCTCAGATCGTTCTCCGACAGGCTGGCGGTACGACCCGATGCCATCGTCGTGATCTCCGGGCACCACGAGGGCGAGGTCGTCGAGGTCAGCACTGCTGAGACGCCGTCGTTGCTGTTCGACTACTACGGATTCCCAGCCCACACCTACGAACTCCGCTACCCGGCTCCAGGTTCACCCGCATTGGGACGGCGGATCGGCGAACTGCTCGCCGACGCCAGCATCCTCCACCGACTCGACAGCCAGCGCGGCTTCGACCACGGCGTGTTCGTGCCGCTGCTGCTGATGTACCCCGACGCGGACATTCCCGTCGTGCAGGTCTCGTTGCGCTCCGACCTCGACCCCGGCTTCCACCTCGACCTCGGCGAGACACTCGCGCCGTTGCGCCGCGAAGGAACGCTGATCCTCGGCAGCGGGCTCAGCTACCACAACATGGCAGCGTTCATGACCCCGCAGGCAGCCGACAGCTCCTCGATCTTCGATTCTTGGCTCACCTCGGCCTGCCAGGCTCCCCCACAGCAGCGCCGGCAACTCCTGACCGATTGGGACATGGCCCCGGCCGCTCGACTCGCTCACCCGCGTGAGGAACACCTCCTACCGCTCATGGTCACCGCCGGAGCAGGCGGCGACGACCACGGCCGACGAGTGTTCGTGGACCAAGCCATGGGCGCCACCATCTCCGCATACGCCTTCGGAGAGTTCACCAGCGCCCTCGCCGACGTCGAACGTCTATGAGAAGTCCTGGCCGGCCGATGTTGGTGGCCGCGACATGGACAGAGACGACACGACATCGTCGGTCACCACCACGGTGTCGACCGCGAAAACCACCCACCCGCCTTACGGGGTCCGTCTCCACCTGATGTCCCTCTCCAAGAAGTAGCGCTCCAGCGGGTACCCCCCTACCCTCAGCCGCCACCACGCTGGGATATGCGCCCGAAGGTGCCGCACGGGGCGAGGGGCGCCCGACGTCCCGAACACGCCGGTGGCACTGGTCGGAAATCGACATCGTGGCGGAACGACCTGGTCCCGATCACTGCGGCTGGGAGGACGCTGACGTGCTCATCGTCGGAGACCCTCTCGGTGAGCCGTACACCTCCCCCTCCGACACTCTGCACTTCGTCCGAGACCCGAACGGCGTCTTCGGTGTGCCGCTACTGGCAGATGGTTTCAAGGCCTTCGGCTGATCCAGAGCGAGGGAGGTAGCTGCGACAACTCCGAAGAACGCTCCCACGAGCGCAGCGAGTTGTCGAGATCGCGTCACGTCGGCATCGTCCCATCATTCCGGCCGGCTGGCCAGAGTGCGCTATCGCACCGGAGTCAACTCATCCGACGTCCCGATCCTCAGTGTCTTCGTGGCTGGCGCGCCATGCGCCGGGCAGCCGACCGATCATCCATTCGCGGTGACGATGGTCCGGAGACGACGTGCGAGCTCGTCTATCTCGATGGGGTGAGCGGCGACGTGCATGACGAGGTCGTAGACGTCTTCGTTCGAGGCGGCGGTCGGGTCGGTGCCATTGATGTCGAGGAAGACTGCGCATGCGAGCCAGCCGAGGCGCTCGTTGCCATCAACAAGTGGGTGGTGCTTGACGACCGAGTGGAGCAGCGCAGCGGCCTTGGTCCACATCTCGGGGTACGCGTCGTCGCCAAAGGCGGATGCCTGCGGCCGGGCAGCTGCCGCGGCGAGCAGTCCGAGGTCGCGAATGGGAGGCGGGTCCCCGAGGAGAGCGACCGCAAGCGTGACGAGGTCGTCGACGTCGAGGTACTCGGCCGCGTCCGTCACCGACCGAGGCGCTCGATGGCGTCGGCGTGTGCAGTCAGGACGCGCCGGGCCGAGGCGAACACGCGGTCTCGGTGGTCCTCGATGCCGACGTACTCGCGTACGGCGCGTCGAGCGACTTCCTGCATGGAGACGCCCTCTTCGGCAGCGCGACGGCGCAGCAGTTCCTGCTCTTCATCCGAGAGGCGGAGTGTCATGGCCATGCAGCGATGGTATCAACCTGATACCGCACCGAGGTGCCGGTGATTGCGCGGGCGTAGACCGCCCCATATCGGGCCGGCAGAACCGCCTGGGGCAGTGACCCGAATGTGATGCGCCTCTTGTTGTCAAGCAGCTGATTCGAGCTCGTGGTTGGTGTGCTGGGCGGCGGTCACGCCGTGGATGAGCGGGTAGCGCTCCCGAGCGACGTAGCGCTTGAGGCAGCGCATGATCTCTCGCTTGGAGAGGCCGTCCACCGCACCTGCGGGCCGAGCCGGTCGAGGGGTCAGACCGACGCATTCGCGGTCGCACTGGCGCTCGACTCCGACGCCGAGGTCTGGACCGGGGACCCCGAGATCCTCATCGCGAATGCACCATGGCGTTGGCGAGACCTGCGCCAATAGCTCGAGCCCGGTTCGCACCAAGCGGGACCGGAACGAGAGAACCGACGGACTCCACCCCGTCTCCACCGACGGGAGCGGCATCCGGCGCATCGATCGCGTGGCAGTCCAGCGTCCCCTATTGCAGCAGGCGCCGAACCCGGCCTGGCGGTGCGCCGATTCCAGGGCGCTGCCGTCAGGCGAGCTGCGACATGAACATGTTCAGGTCGAAGTAGTCCCGCCAGGCGGTGATCTTGCCGTCGTGCACCTCGAAGCTGCCCATCACGGGGATCTCGATGCGCTTCGACGGCATCACGAAGATGTCCACTCGCTCGGTGAGCACGACCGGGCCGGCCGCGGCGAGGTGGTCGATGCGGAACTCGATGGACTCGGCGCCGGCGGTGAACCCGGCGATCGCCGTGCGGATGTCCTCCGGGCCCGTCAGCGGGTCCATCGGGATGTTGTGGTAGACGGCATCCTCGGCGAAGAAGGCGAGGATCGCATCGAGGTCCACGTCGGACCAGGCGGCGCAGAAGTCGCGCACCACCTGGCCGGGATCGGTGTCAGTCATGGTCGGAGACCCTACGTGTGCGCCGGGACGGGCGGGGGTCCCGGGCTCGTTGCCCCTGCGGGCCGAACCGGTCGAGGGGTCGGATCCGACGAGAGTGTCTCCGCTCCAACTCCTACTCGAGATCGATCACTCGAACGCGCAGGACCATCATTGCCGCCGGTCGATGTCGGCCTCGCCGGGTGCCCCAGACCATCGTCCCGGACCGTGTCGACGAGGTCGCCGATGGACCCGGCGGTATGGCGTACGGCGCCGGCCGGCCAGATGCCAGAGGGTCATGCCACACTTCGGGCTGGACGAACCGGGCTAGCGGTGAGACAGACCGGCTGGCGCTGAAACAGAAGGGGCCGCGATGTCAACGGCAGCGCTCACGGACAGCGGGTTGGAGACTTGGCTCGTCTTCCACCGCAGCACCGACTTGCCGGACTTCGCGGCTTTCCCGCTGCTCGATGACCCTGCCGGCCGCCAGCTGCTCGCCGAGTACTTCCGCGACCATCTGCGCATCGCTTCCACGGCTGGAATGGGCGTCGTGTTGGAGACGCCCACATGGCGGGCGAACGCCGACTGGGGCGCTCGACTCGGCTACGACGCCGAGGCGCTGGACCGGGTCAATCGCGATGCAGTGACCTTCCTACGGGACCTGGCCGGCGAGCACCCGGATGTCGCAGTCGTTGTGAGCGGCAACATTGGGCCGCGGGGCGATGGCTACAGCCCGAACGAACTCCTGTCGGCCGAGGTTGGTGAGCAGTACCACCGGGCGCAGATCGAGTCGTTCGCCGCCGCTGGGGTCGACCGAGTCACCATGCTGACAGCGACACACACAGGTGAGCCCATCGGAATCGTCCGCGCTGCCGTCGCCGCAGACGTCCCAGTGGTAATCGCGTTCACGGTCGAGACCGACGGCCGTCTCCCGAGCGGACAGCCGCTTCACGAGGCGGTCGCGGAGGTGGACGAGGCGACCGACAGAGCAGCCCTTCACTTCGGAATCAACTGTGCGCATCCTGACCACTTCACCGACGCGCTCCGGGCGGACCCGGCGGTGATCGGACGGATCGAACTGATGAGAGCGAACGCATCACGCGCCAGCCACGCCGAACTCGACGCGGCCGAGGAGCTCGACGACGGCGACCCGGCCGAACTCGGGTCGCTCTACGCCGGACTCCTCAGATCGCATCCGCACCTCCGCGTGCTCGGCGGCTGTTGTGGTACCGACGCACGACATGTCGAAGCAATCGCCCGAGCGTGCGTCACCGCCACTTGAGCCCAGCGCGTCGACACGCCTCCGTAGAAGTTCCTGCTTGAGGTGAAGGTTGCCGCCAGCGGGCCTCTGGAACGTCGGACACAGGTCAGGCGGTACTGGTCGAGCGTCGACTGCTCGTCCCGGCCCTCCCTTCGAGTGCAGCCACACATCGACGACGACTGCCTCGACGGTCTCGTCGGCCGACCCGCCCGGCCTCACGCCAGCAATTGGACGACACACACTCTGCATACATCGACGGCTTCTGGTCAGGAAGCAGAAGAGCCGGCCCATCGGACCGGCTCTGACCTGCATGTTTACCGTCGGGCTGGGGAGATTCGAACTCCCGACCTCTTGACCCCCAGTATGAAGAGGTCGCTGCCGCACTGTGTCGGCCCGTGCCGTTCAGCGCTGTGACCTGCGGTTTCAGGTGAGGTTGAGTGTCACCGGGTGCCACTGAACCCCTCCCGTGACGAGGAGTCTGCATACATTTTGCATACATCGCGAATGGGGCACTGCGGCCAACCCGCGGCACTCGACGGACGTGATCGGAGGTTTGGAGACGCCGCTGCCCGTGCTTCGGGGGCAGGTCCTCGTGCAGGGCAATGTCCACTACCCGGCGTTCAGAGACAGTCCAGGGGCGGTAGCGATCCCGCGTTTCGGGGCAGTAGCCCCACTCCCAGGGGATCCTGAACCTCATCGTCCTCCACGAACGCGCCAAGCGCGAAGCGCGAAACCGACTGCTCGGACGAAGCTCGTCCGCCTGGCATGTTCGGCTGGCCGCAGCATGTACTCCAAATCGAAGGCGGGCGACGGTGACGCCCTCCGACCGTGCCGACCGCCCCATCGTTCGCAAGGCGGATCTGGAGCAACGAAGTGTCGTCGACGCTTCGGTCGGTGCGTAGCTCGACGGCCTCACGCCAGTGCCTGGTGTCCGCCGAGGCGGTCAACCTCAGAATGTCTTGACGGCTCACGGCACCAGGGCGACCGGCGGTCGCTGGGAAGCCAGCGGCGGGTCGACGGGGTTCGGCCACCTGCGCCGTCGTAGCGTTCGCTCATGGATGCCGACGAGACAGATGCACACGAAGGGGCGAGAGGAGCCGATGTCGGCGTCCGTCGGATGGTGCCGACTTCGATGCCGCAGACCCTGATGTTGGCGGTCGTGTTCGCGTTCCTGGGCGGGGCGATCGTGTTCTTCGTGTCCGAGCGGGCCGATCGCCCGCCGGCGCCGGATTCAGTCGACGTGGGTTTCCT
>JBKHVG010000002.1:0-143212 GCA_046570205.1 Acidimicrobiia bacterium | reverse complement strand
GTGGGGCGGCGGCCGGCGGCGGCGTGGGCGCAGCCGGGGCCGCGGGCGCATCCGATGCGGCCGGCTGGGACGACGCAGGTGCGGCGGGCTTCGGCGCGGCCTCGGCCCGTTTGGCGACGACCTTCCTGGGGGGTGCGGCCTGCTTCGCAGCCGGCGCCTCGGGCTCGGTGGTGCCTGCGTCCCCGCCCGCACCGTCACCGGTGTCGGGTCTGGGCTCGCGGACCAACCCCTCGCGCTCGGCCTTGCGCCGGACGCGGTCTGCCTGGGGCTCCACGATGCTCGAGGAGTGGCTCTTGACGCCGATCCCGAGTGCGTTGCACAGGTCGACGGTCTCTTTGTTCTCGAGTCCGAGCTCACGTGCGAGCTCGTACACCCTGATCTTGCCTGCCAAGAGTCTTCGTTTCGCCTTGCGTTGCGTCAGTGGGGATGTGATGCGCGACCGGTCATCCTCGCGCGTTCTGCTCGTGGTCACGAATGGAGTCGGCGGCGCGGCGCACCGCGGACTCGACCGAAGCGTGATCGACCGGCCCCCGGAAGGACCGCTCGAACGCCCGGCGGCGCAGCGCCAGCGCCGCGCACTCGGAGAGCGTCGCGGTGCACAGCCATGCGCCCCGACCAGGAAGTGTACGACCGAACTCGACCGTTCCCTCCTGGCTCCGGACCAGGCGGACCAGCTCGTCGGCGCCAGCAGACCGCTGGCAACCGACGCAGGTCCGCTCCGGGCGGCTCAGGTCGGCTCGGATGCCGGATCGTCGGCAGCCCCTCCGAGCACGTCCACCTGGGCGATGGCGTCCTCCTCGGCCGTCGGTGCGGGTTCGTCGCCGGCGGGGGCGCCGTCGCCGGCGGGGGCGCCGTCCTCGGCGGGGGCGCCGTCCTCGGCATCCTCGTCGCCCGACTCCAGGTACTCGGCGGCCGACACGGCCGGGCCGCCCTCGGCGGGCTGCCAGACCTGCTCGCCGGTCTCCTCGTCGACCACCCACTCGCCCTCGGCCCAGTCCTCGGCGGCGTAGGCCGCCTCGGCCTCGGCCAGCTGGGTCTCGGACTTGATGTCGATGGCCCAGCCGGTGAGGCGACCGGCGAGGCGGGCGTTCTGGCCCTCCTTGCCGATGGCCAGGCTGAGCTGGTGGTCGGGGACGATCACCATGGCGGTGCCGCTGTTCTCGTCGATCCGGACCTCCTTGACCCGGGCGGGCTGGAGGGCCTTGGCCACGAACTCGTAGGGGTCGTCGGAGAAGGGGACGATGTCGATCTTTTCGCCACGCAGCTCGGTGACGACCTGGCGGACGCGGGAGCCGCGGGCGCCGACACAGGCGCCGACCGGGTCGACGTTGTTCTCGTTCGAGGCCACGGCGATCTTGGTGCGGTGACCGGCCTCGCGCGCGAGCGCGGTGATCTCGACGACGCCGCTCGCGATCTCGGGCACCTCGAGCGCGAACAGGCGCCGGACGAGCGAGGGGTGCGTGCGGCTCACGGTGATCGACGGGCCCTTGAGCCCGCGCGAGACGCTCGACGATGTAGGCCTTCAGGCGGGCGTTGTTCTCCGGCCGCTCGTGGGGCACCTGCTCGGCCTGGGGCAGCAGCGCCTCGACCCGACCGAGGTCGAGGAGCGTGTAGCGGCTGTCGTTCTGCTGGACGATGCCGGTGACGATGTCGCCCTCCCGGCCGGCGTACTCCTCGTACTTCAGCTCGCGCTCGGCCTCGCGGATCCGCTGGGTCATGACCTGGCGGGCCGTCTGGGCGGCGATGCGGCCGAAGTTGTCGGGGGTGACGTCGAAGACGTCGCCGTGGGGCTCGCCGTCCTCGTCGAGCTCCTGGCCGTAGACCCGGATGTCGAACGTGGCGGGGTCGATGGTGACCCAGGCGTACTCGAGGGCACCGGGCATCCGCTTGTAGGCGGACTCCAGGGCGTCGGCCAGCGCGGACATCAGGGTGTCGACGGAGATGCCCTTCTCGGCGGCCAGCGCCTGGAGGGCTTCGAACATGTCGGGGTTGCTCATGTCGATTCCTTGTTCGATGCGGTCTTCTGCTTCGGGGACTTCTTGGTGGGACCCGACCTCTTCTGGCCGCCGCCGGGCTTGTCGGCGCCGCCCCAGCTGAACACCGTCCGGGCCCGCTCGACGTCGGCGATGTCGAGGGTGCGCTCGCCGCCCCCCTCGAGCTCGACGGTGACGGTGCGCTCGTCGGCGGCGCGCAGCACGCCCCGGACCCGGCGCTCGCCCTCGACGTCGGGGTTCGTGCGGATGGTGACCTCGTCGCCGACGGCGCCGGCGAAGTGCTCGGCGGTGCGCAGGTTGCGCTCCAGGCCAGGGCTGGTGACCTCGAGTGTGTAGGAGCCGCTGATGGGATCCTGCTCGTCGAGGACGGCGTTGAGCTGGCGGGACACGCTGGTGAGGGTCTCGAGGTCGATGCCCCCGCTGCGGGTGAGGGCCACGACCAGCTTCCCGCCGGCCAGGGTGACGTCGTAGATGTCCGCTCCGGCCCCGGCGGCGAGGGGCTCGACCAGGGAGCGGACGAGATCGGTCTTGGCCATGACGAGCACCTCCTCGAGGGGTTCGGGTCCAGAAAGCAGAGAAGCGTGGGCCAGAGGCCCACGCTCCGAGCAGGAACGAGTTCGGTCGTCGACCCTACCGCAACCAGGACGCTCCCAGGTAGGCCGGCTCAGTACGAGCGGCCGCAGATGGCGTAGAGGTCGTCCTCGTCCTCGTCCCGCGGCACGCTGCCGTCGGCGCGCTGGATGCAGCGCACCGTCACGGCCTTCGTCCCGAGGCGGGTGGCGGTGTCCTCACCGGACACGACCGACCACGGCACCCGGGCGAAACCGGTTGCCGCGGCGTCGAGGACCTCGTCGATCGTCGTCGCCTCGGCCGTGCGTTCGTCGCGCATGGTGGTGGCCTCGGCGAGGAGCCCGGCCTGGATCTCCTCCAACACCCGCGGCACGACATCGGCGATCTCGGTGAGCTTCACCGGCGTCTTCTCGCCGGTGTCGCGCCGCACGAGCACGGCCTGGCCCTCGGCCACGTCGCGGGGTCCGACCTCGAGGCGCACGGGAACCCCCTTGAGCTCCCAGTCGGTGGAGCGCCGACCGAACGGGGTGTCGACGCGGTCGTCGAGGCGCGACCGCACGCCGGCTCGCACCAGGTCGTCGTTGATGCCGGCCGCCACCCGCCCGGCGCCGTCCTCGTCCCGGATGCAGAGCACCACGACCTGGACGTGGGCGAGGCGGGGCGGGACGCGCAGGCCCCGGTCGTCGCCGTGGCACATGATCAGGCCGCCGACCATGCGGGTGGAGGTGCCCCACGACGTGGTCCAGCACAGCTGCTGTCGGCCGTCGGAGTCGAGGTACCGGATGTCGAAGGCGGTGGCGAAGTTCTGCCCGAGCTCGTGGCTGGTGCCCATCTGGAGGGCCTTGCCGTCGCGCATCATCGCCTCGCACGCCATGGTGTTGATGGCGCCGGCGAAGCGGTCGTAGCTGGGCTTGATGCCGAGGTGCAGCGGCATCGCGAGCACCTGCACCATGAAGTCGGCGTACGCGTCGTGCAGGATCCGGGTCGCGTAGGCGTTGGCGTCCTCGCGCGTGGCGTGGGCGGTGTGGCCCTCCTGCCAGAGGAACTCGGTGGTGCGCAGGAACAGGCGGGGCCGCAGCTCCCAGCGCACGACGTTGTTCCAGCTGTTGAGCAGCAGCGGCAGGTCCCGGTAGCTCTGGATCCACTTGGCCATGAACTCGCCGATGACCGTCTCGGAGGTGGGCCGCACCACGATGGGCTCCTCCAGCTCCTTGCCGCCGCCGTGGGTGACCACGGCGAGCTCGGGGCTGAAGCCCTCCACGTGCTCGGCCTCGCGGGTCAGGTAGCTCTGGGGGATGAACAGCGGGAAGTAGGCGTTCTCGGCACCGGCGGCCTTGATGCGGTCGTCCATCTCGCGCTGCATGCGCTCCCAGAGGCCGTACCCGTAGGGCCGGATGACCATCGTGCCGCGCACCGGGCCGTTGTCGGCCAGCTCCGCCTTGTTGAGGACGTCCTGGTACCAGCGGGGGAAGTCCTCCGCCTGGGGGGTGAGCACGGGTGCCTTGGCCATGGGGCGAGACTAGGAGGCGGACCGTCCTTCCCCGTCGGGGGCGGTCACGGTGATCGACTACGAAGGGGTCAGATGTTCACGATCCACCGCTCGGAGCGGGCCGACGCGCTCGTGGACGCCCTCGTCGAGGTCGTGTCCGCCCCGCTCGCCGACCCGTTCGCGGCCGAGGTGGTGGCCGTGCCGACGCGGGGCGTGGAGCGGTGGCTGACCCACCGCCTCGGTGCTGCGGTGGGGACCTCACCGGGGCGGGCCGACGGGGTGTGCGCCAACGTCGAGTTCCCGTTCCCGGGCCGGCTGGTCGGGGACGTCCTGGCCGCGGCCACCGGCGTCGACCGCGACGAGGACCCGTGGCGGCCCGAGCGGCTGGTGTGGCCCGTGCTGAGCGTGCTCGACCGGTGCGCCGGCGAGCCGTGGCTGCGGATGGTCGGCACGCACCTCGGGGTCCGCGGCGACGGCCGAGGGGTCGACCACCACGACGGGCTGCGCCGCCGCCGGCGTCACCCGGCGGCGCGCCACATCGCCGACCTGTTCGATCGCTACGCCGTGTTCCGGCCCTCGATGGTCCTCGACTGGCTCGAGCGGACCGGGGCCGAAGACGCCGCCGACCCCGATCTGCCGCCCGACGCCCGCTGGCAGCCCGAGCTGCTCCGTCGGGTTCGGGACCACCTGCAGGTGGCGTCCCCGCCGGAGCGGATCGCCGAGGCGTGCGCCCGGCTCCGCAGCGGTGACGTCACCATCGGACACGTACCCGAGCGGCTCTCGCTGTTCGGGCTGACCCGCCTCCCGGTCACCTACCTCGAGGTGCTGCGGGCGATGGCCACCCACCGCGACGTGCACCTCTACGCGCTGCACCCGTCGCTCGCGCTGTGGGAGCGGATCGCCCGCGACCATCCCGACGCCGTGCAGCAGGTGGCGGCCGGGCTGGCACGGGCCGACGACCCGACGCGCCGGGTGCCGAGCCATCCCCTGCTCGCCACCTGGGCCCACGACAGCCGCGAGATGCAGCTCGTGCTGTCGGCCGCCGGCGAAGCCGAGATCGCCCACCGGGCCCCGGCCCCACCCCGGCGAGCCGGCTCGCTGCTCACCCGGCTCCAGGACGCCATCCGCGGCGACGAGCCCCTGCCCGCCCCCGGCGAAGCGCTCCCCCGGCTCAGCGACGACGATCGTTCCGTGCAGGTCCACGCCTGCCACGGCCGGGGCCGCCAGGTCGAGGTGCTCCGCGATGCCATCTGCCACCTCCTGGCCCACGACCCGAGCCTCGAGCCGCGCGACGTCATCGTCCTGTGCCCCGACATCGACGAGTACGCCCCGCTCCTGCACGCCACGTTCGGCGCCCGCGCCCTCGACGACGCCGAGGACCTGCCCGGTCCACCGGTGCTGCCCTACCGGCTGGCCGACCGGTCCCTCCGCCAGACCAACCCGCTCCTCGGTGCGCTGGCCGACCTGCTCGACCTGCTCGACGACCGCCTGACCGCCACCGAGGTCCTGCGCTTCGCCGGCAGGCCGCCCGTGCGCCGGCGGTTCGGGTTCGACGACGACGCCCTCGAACGCATCGCCGGCTGGGTGGAGGACAGCGGCGTGCGCTGGGGCCTCGACGCCGAGCACCGCCGGCCCTGGTCGTTGCACACCGTCCCGGACCAGACCTGGCGGGCCGGCCTCGACCGCGTCCTGCTCGGCGTGGCGATGGACGCCGACGATGCCCGCACGGTGGGCGGCCGGCTCCCGCTCGACGACGTCGACAGCGGCGACATCGACCTGGCCGGACGCCTGGCGGAGCTGATCGACCGCCTCGCCACCATCGTCACCCACTGCTGCGAGGAGCGGCCGGTCGCCGACTGGGTGGCGCTGCTCGGGGAGGCCACCGATCTGCTGCTCGCCCCACCGCCTGGTGACGCCTGGCAGCGCGTGCAGGTCGACCTGCTGCTGCGCGACCTGCTGGCCGAGTCCTCCACCGCCGGACGATCCAACGACCGGCCGCTCTCGCTCGCCGAGGTGCGGTCGCTCCTGGCCGTCCGCCTCGCCGGGATGCCGACGCGGGCCGACTTCGGCACCGGCGCCATCACCATGTGCACCCTCGTGCCGATGCGGGCCGTCCCCCACCGGGTGGTCTGCATCCTCGGCCTCGACGACGGCGTGTTCCCGGGCGCGTCGCGCACCGACAGCGACGACCTCCTCCAGCGGGTGCCGCTGGTGGGCGACCGGGACCCCCGGACCGAGGACCGCCAGCTGCTGCTCGACGCGGTGCTGGCCGCCGAGGAATCGCTGGTCATCACCTACACCGGTCACGACGAGCGGACCAACGAGCAGCGGGCGCCGTCCGTGCCGCTCATCGAGCTGCTCGACGTGCTCGACCGCAGCGCCGTCGCCGCCGACGGCACCCCGGCCGGCCGGTGGTCCCGCACCCACCACCCGCTGCAGCCCTTCGACCCCGACGCGTTCGAGGCATCGGCGCCGTGGAGCTTCGACCCGGTGCAGCTGGCAGGGGCCCGGGCCGTGGTGGCGGAACGGGTCCCACCACCGCCGTTCCTGCCCGACGCCCTCGACCCGCGCCAGGAGACCTCCGTCGCCCTCGACGACCTGGTGCGCTTCGTCCAGGACCCGCTCCGTGAGCTGCTGCGCCAGCGCTTCGGGCTCTCGACCTGGGAGGACGACGACCAGCTCCCCGACGGCATCGCCATCGAGCTCGACGGGCTCCAGCGCTGGGCCGTCGGCCAGCGGATCCTGCGCCAGCTCCTGGCCGGCGTCGACCTGGACACCGCCGCGCGCGCCGAGATCGCGGCCGGCACCCTGCCGCCGGGCGAGCTGCGCCACCGCCTGCTCGGCGAGGTCGCCAACTCGGCGCAGGCCATCCACCGCCTCGCCGTCGACGAGGGCGTGGCCGGCCCGCCCACGTCGATCGAGGTCGACGTCGACGCCGACCTGGTCGAGTCCGGGGGCGGCGTCGTGCGCCTGCTCGGCACCGTCCCCGGCGTGCGGGGCGACACCGTGGCCGAGGTGTCGTTCTCCTCACTGAGCCCGAAGACCCGGCTGGCGCTGTGGGTGCGGCTCCTGGCCGTCAGCGCGGCTCGGCCCGACCGGGAGTGGCAGACCACCGGCATCGGGCGGGCCCGCAACGGCGGCAAGCTCGTCCGGCACCGTGCCCTCGACGGGCCATCCGAGCAGCGGGCCGCCGACGCCACCCGGTTGCTCGGCCGGCTCGTCGCGCTCCGCCAGCGCGGTCTCTGCGAGCCGCTGCCGCTGCCGGCCAAGACGGGCGAGGCATGGGCCTCCGCCGTGCACCGGGGCCAGGAGCCCCGTGACGCGGCCGCGCCGTGCTGGTCCGGAGGCCGCTTCGACGGCGACGGCGCCGACCCCAGCGCCATCCGCATCTACGGCGAGGGCTTCGCCTTCGACCGGCTGGCCGCCCTGCATCCCGGCCCGCACGAGCAGGGTGCGGGCTGGTCCGACGAGAGCAGCCGCCTCGGGCGCCTGGCCCGGCACCTGTGGGACCCGATCCTGGTCCGGGAGGCATGGCGATGAGCCCGACCGACGAGGCGCTGGCCGTGCTGCCCGAGGGCATCACGGTGCTCGAGGCCAGCGCCGGCACCGGCAAGACCCACCGGGTCACCACCGAGGCGGTGCGCGCCGTGGCGGCCGGCACCCCGCTCGAGCAGATGCTGCTGGTCACCTTCACCATCGCCGCCACCAGCGAGCTGCGGGCCCGGACCTGGGACCGCCTGTCCCGCACCGCCGCCGCGCTCGGCGCCCACCTCCACGGGTCACCGGTCGGTCCCGCCGACGACCTGGTCGCCGAGCTGTGCGCGGCAGACACCGACACCGTGGAGCGGCGCCGCCGCCGCCTCACCGATGCCATGGCGTCCTTCGACGGCGCCACCATCACCACGATCCACGGGTTCTGCCACCAGGTGCTCCAGAGCCTGGGGTTCGCCGCCGACGTCGAGCGCGACCCGAGCTTCGTGGACGACGTGCGAGACATGCTCGACGAGGTGGTGGCCGACCTGCTGGTCCGCAAGCTCCACCGGGCCGCCGGGGCCACCTTCCCGCTCGACCTGGCCCGCCGGATCGCCGACAAGGCCACGGTGGACCCCCGGGCCCGGATCGTGCCCGACGCGGACGGTCCCGACGCGATGCGCGTCCGCTTCGCCCGAGCGGTGCGCGACGAGATGGATCGCCGCAAGCGGGCCGCCGGCCTCCTGGGCTACGACGACCTGCTGCTGCGCGTGGAGGAAGCGCTGGTCGAGGATCCCGACGGGACGGTGCGCGACCGGCTCCGGCGCCGGTACTCGCTGGTCATCGTCGACGAGTTCCAGGACACCGACGCCGTGCAGTGGGAGATCCTCGAGCGCGCCTTCGGCGACCCGCCCACCCGCCTGGTGCTCGTCGGTGACCCGAAGCAGGCGATCTACGCCTTCCGTGGCGCCGACGTGCACGCCTACCTCGCCGCCCGCCGCCGAGCCGGCGTGGACAACCTGCACCGGCTGGATCGCAGCTGGCGCGCCGACGCCGGCGTGCTCGCCGGCCTCGACGCCCTCTTCGGCGACGCCGCTCTCGGCCACGAGGAGATCCGCTACGCCAGCACGACGGCTGCGCCGGGGCGGGAGGCCACGCGGATCCGAGGGCTGGCCAAGCCGGCGCCGGTGCGGGTCCGCCTGGTGCCCAGCGACCGTCCGGGCCTGGCGCGCACGGCCAGCACCGGCGTGGTGCAGAAGGACAGCGGCATCGGCTTCGTGGCCGAGGACCTCGCCTCCGACGTCGTCGCCCTGCTGTCCCAGGGCGCGACCTACGACGACCCCGACGTCGGGGACCGCCCGCTGGAGTGCGGCGACGTCGCCGTGCTGGTGAGCCGCAACCAGGACGCGCTCACCGTGCGCGACGCCCTCGTGCGGGCCGGCGTTCCCGCCGTGGTCAACGGCACGGGCAGCGTCTTCGGGACGGCTGCGGCCCGCGCCTGGCTCGCCGTGCTGGAGGCGGTCGAGCGGCCGGCGGCCACGGGCGTGGTGCGCAACGCCGCGCTGACGCCCCTGCTCGGCTGGACCGCCGCCCGGGTCGATGCCGCCACCGAAGCGGACTGGGATGCCCTGCACGACCGGCTCCACGACTGGCACCGGCTGCTGGCCACCGGCAACGTGGCGGGGCTGTTCGAGCAGCTCAGCGCGCACACGGACCTGCCGGCGCGCCTGTTGCAGGTGGAGGGCGGCGAGCGCACCGTCACCGACCTGCGCCACCTCGCCTCGCTGCTCCACGCCCAGGCCGGCCTCGGCGGTGGCGCCCCGTCCCTGCTGGCGTGGCTGCGGGAACGGATGCGCGAGGTGGACCGCGACGCCGCCCAGGACGACCGCAGCCGGCGCCTGGAGACCGACGAAGCGGCGGTGCAGGTGTGGACGATCCACCGCAGCAAGGGGCTCGAGTACCCGGTGGTGTACGTGCCGTTCCTGTGGGTGCCGCCCCCGGCCCGGTCCGAGGACGTGCTCGTGTTCCACGACCCGGACTCCGGCGAACGGGTCATCGACGTCAGCGACGCGAAGGGCCCAGCCGCCGACGAGCGCGCCGACCACGTCCGGCGCTACCTCGACGAGGAGGCAGGTGGCGCCCTGCGCCTGGCCTACGTGGCCCTGACGCGGGCCCGCAGCCAGGTCGTGGTGTGGTGGGTCCGGGGCCACGACTGCCACCGCTCCCCCCTCGGGCGGCTCCTCCTCGGCGAGGCCGACCGCGAGCGCGGCACCAAGCTGCGCGACGAGGACTGCCGGTCGGCGGCCGACCTCCTCGCCCTGCGCGCCGGCGGCAACGTGGCCATCGAGCCGGCCTCGGGCGCCAGCGGTGCCCGGCTGGCCCGTCCCGCCGCCGACCCACCGCAGCTGCGCACGGCCACCTTCGGCCGGACCGTCGACCGGGCGTGGCGGCGAACCTCCTACTCCGCCCTCACCGCCGCCGCCCACGATGCGCCCGATGCCCACGCCGCCGACGTCGTCGATGAGCCCGAGTCCGGCGTCGGCACCGCACCGGAGCACGACGAGCGCGGCATCGAGGACGAGCGCATGCCCGACGACCTGCCCGGGGCCGGCGACCGCGCCGACGCCGACACCGAGGCGCGCCTGCGGGCCGTCCCGTCCCCCTTCGGTGACCTCGGTGGTGGCGCCACGTTCGGCACCCTGGTCCATGCCGTGCTCGAGGACGTCGACTTCGCCGCCGACGACCTCACCGGCCAGCTCCGCGCCGGCCTGGCCGCCCAGTACCTCGGGGACCTGCAGATCGACGCCGATGCGCTGGTCGGCGGGCTCACCGCCGCCATCGAGACACCGCTCGGCCCCCTGGTCGACGACCTGCGCCTGCGCGACGTGCGCCGGGCCGACCGCCTGGACGAGCTCCACTTCGAGATGCCCCTCGTGGGGGGCGGCGACCCCACCGGCCACGTGACCATGGACGCGATCGCCGACGTGGTGTCCCGCCACCTCCCGGCCGACGATCCGATCGCCGGGTACGGCGAACGTCTGCGCTCGCCCGCGCTGGCCGCCGAGGTCCGCGGCCACCTCAGCGGCGCGATCGACGTCGTGCTCCGTCACGACGGCCGGTACGTCGTGATCGACCACAAGAGCAACTGGCTCGGCGTGCCCGGCGAGCAGCTGTCGGCCTGGCACTACCGGCCGAGCGCGCTCGCCGAGGCCATGGTGCGGGCCCACTACCCGCTGCAGGCGCTGCTGTACGCCGTGGCCCTCCACCGCTACCTGCGCTGGCGGCTGCCCGACCACGATCCCGAGCGCGACCTCGGCGGCGTGCTGTACCTGTTCCTCCGGGGCATGACCGGCGCCGACGTCCCCCGGGTCGACGGCCGACCGTGCGGCGTGTTCGCCTGGCGTCCGCCGGCCGCGCTCGTCGTGGGGCTGTCCGACGTCCTCGACCGGGGCGCGACGTGACGGTGCTGACCGGCCGCCAGGTACGCGACGCCGCCGGGGTGCTCGGGGCCTTCGCCCACGCCGGCGTGCTCGAGGCCGCCGACGTGCACGTCGCCCGCACGCTCGGCCGGCTCGGCCAGACACCTGACGGTGCCGACGGAGACGCCGTCCTGCTCGCCGTGGCCCTGACCGTCCGCGCCGTGCGCCTCGGCAGCGTCGTGGCCGATCTCGCCACCCTGGCCGGCACCGTCACCGTCGACGACGCATCCCTCGGTGCCGATCCGCCCGGACCCGTCGAACTCGACCAGCTGCCGTGGCCCGACCCCGGCGCCTGGCTGGACGCCGTGCGCGGCTCGGCGCTGGTGGCCGTGGGTGACGACGGGCCCGCTGACCGGCCGCTGCGGCTGGTCGGCTCGACGCTGGCACTCGACCGCTACTGGCGCCACGAGCGCCGCGTCGTCGCCGACCTGACGACCCGGGCGGCGACCGATCCGGCCGGCGTGGACCTCGACCTGCTGCGCGACGGCCTCGGCCGGCTGTTCCGCGGCCAGCCCTCGTCCGGCCCCGATCTGCAGCGGGTCGCGGCGGCGACCGCCGTGCTGCGCACCTGCACCGTCATCGCCGGCGGTCCGGGCACCGGCAAGACCACCACCGTCGCCCGGGTCCTGGCGTTGCTGCACGAGCAGGCGGCGAAGGACGGGCGGCCCCTGCGCGCCGCGCTCGCGGCACCCACCGGCAAGGCCGCCGCCCGCCTGCAGGAGGCCGTCCAGGACCAGGCCGCCCAGCTCGAGCGCGAGGGCGCCCTCGACGCCGACATCGCGGCGGCGGTGCGGGCCACGGAGGCGGCCACGCTCCACCGGCTGCTCGGTTGGAACCCCGGCAACCGCAGCCGCTTCCGCCACGACCGCTCGAACCAGCTGCCCCACCAGGTGGTGGTGGTGGACGAGACCTCGATGGTCTCCCTGTCGATGATGGCCCGGCTGCTCGAGGCCGTCCGACCCTCGGCCCGCCTCGTCCTCGTCGGGGACCCCCAGCAGCTGGCCTCGGTCGAGGCCGGGGCGGTGCTGGGCGACGTGGTGGGCCCCACGGCGGAACGCCTCCGGATGCGGCCCGCGGCCCGCACCGAGCTGGAGGAGGCCAGCGGGCAGGTGGTCGACGCCGACGAGGACGACCGCCCCGTCTCCATCGGCGACGGGATCGTCGTGCTGCGCCACAACCACCGCTTCGCCGGCGGCATACGGGACCTGGCCGTGGCCATCCAATCCGGCCGCGGCGACGAGGTCGTCCAGGTGCTCGAACGCGGCGCCCACGATGTGCGCTGGCTCCCCGTCGACGTGGCCGAGACCGGCGCGGGAGACGCCCGCGCACGCGCCGCAGCGGTCACCGACGTGCGCGACCTCGTGGTCGCCCAGGCCGCCGACGTGATCGCCGCGGCCGCCGAGGGCCGCGCCGGCGACGCCCTCGCCGCCATGCGTGACGTCCAGCTCCTGTGCGCGCACCGCCGCGGCCCCTACGGCGTGGCCACCTGGCGCCGAGAGATCGAGCGCCGCCTCGCCGAGACCGTCCCCGGCTTCGCCTGGCAGGGCTGGTTCGCCGGTCGGCCCCTGCTCATCACGGAGAACGACCGCCAGCTCGGGCTGTACAACGGCGACACGGGCGTGGTCGTCGACGCCGACGGAACGCTGCGCTGCGCGTTCGAGCGTCGGGGCGAGGTCGTGCACGTGTCCCCCAGCCGCCTGGCTGCGGTCGAGACCCTCTACGCCATGACGATCCACAAGAGCCAGGGCAGCCAGTTCGGGCAGGTGGTCGTCGTCCTGCCCGACGAGGCGTCCCCCATCCTCACGCGCGAACTGCTCTACACGGCCGTGACCCGGGCGGAGCGGGGCGTCACCGTGGTCGGCACCGAGGCGGCGGTCCGAGCCGCCGTGTCGCGCCCCGTCGCCCGGGCGTCCGGCCTCCGGGGCCGCCTCTGGGGCAACTCCTAGGAAACTGGCAGTTGTGGTGTAGCACCCGGCGGGATGTCCACGGTGCTGGCTGCTACGTGGGAACTGCCAGTTCCTAGGAGCGGCCCTTGCGGATGAGCTCGACGACCTGCTCGGAGGCGTTGGCGTCGTCGCCCTGTTCCTCGAGCAGCAGCGCCCGATCGGCCTCGGCCGCCTCTTTGGCCGCGGTGAGGTCGGCCCGGTCCATGGCCTTGTCGACGCCGTGCTCGTGGATGAACTCGGCCCACTCGACCAGCGCGTCGACCATCTCGTCCTCGGGGACGACGGCGACGTTGGTGCCCCGGACGAACAGATGGCCCCGCTTGTTGCCCGCCGCGATGCCGATGTCGGCGTCGCGGGCCTCTCCGGGGCCGTTGACGACGCAGCCCATGACCGCGACCTGCAGCGGGATCTCGCGCTCGCCGAAGGCGGCCATGGCCTGCTCGGCGACGGCGATGACGTCGATCTCGGCCCGGCCGCAGCTGGGGCAGGCGATGAGGTCGACGTTCTTGCGCTCGCGCAGCCCGAGGGCCTCGAGCAGCTGGCGGCCGGCCTTGGCCTCCTGCACCGGGTCGGCCGTGAGGGAGTAGCGGATGGTGTCGCCGATGCCCTCGGCGAGCAGCGTGGCGATCCCGGCCGTGGCCTTGATGAGCCCGCCCGGTGGCGGCCCGGCCTCGGTGACGCCGAGGTGCAGCGGGAAGTCGACGGCGTCGGCCAGCTGGCGGTACGCCTCGATCATGAGCGGCACGGATGACGCCTTCACCGAGATCTTGATGTCCTCGAAGCCGACCTGCTCGAAGTACCCGATCTCGATCTTGGCCGACTCGACCATGGCCTCGGGCGTGACCTTGCCGCCGTACTTGTCGTAGAGCGCCGGGTCGAGGCTGCCGCCGTTCACGCCGATGCGGATGGGCACGCCCCGGTCCTTGGCCTCCATGGCCACGGCCTTGATGTGCTCGGGCTTGCGGATGTTGCCCGGGTTCAGGCGCAGGCAGTGGACGCCGGCCTCCAGCGCCTCGAGCGCCCGGCGGTACTGGTGGTGGATGTCGGCGACGATGGGCACCGGGGAGCGGGGGATGATGCGGGCCAGACCCTCGGCGGCCTCGGGCTCGTTGCACGTGCAGCGCACGATGTCGCACCCGGCGGCGGCCAGCGCGTAGATCTGCTGCAGCGTGGCGTCCACGTCAGCGGTCTTGGTCACCGTCATGGACTGCACGCTGACGGGTGCACCGCCGCCGACGGCGACATCGCCCACCATGATCTGGCGGGTGGGGCGACGGGGGAAGCTGGACTCGCCGATCTCCATGGCGCCTACAGGCTCACGGGATCGATGAGGTCGAGGTAGATCGTGGTCACGCCGAGCAGCACGAGGGCGGCGAACACGAAGTAGACGACCGGGAGCAGCTTGACCATGTCGACGTGGTACCGCTGCCGTCCGGGCCGGAACGCCTCCCGGATCCGCTCGTAGGTGGCCACCACCACGTGGCCGCCATCGAGGGGCAGCACCGGCAGCAGGTTGAAGATGCCGATGGTGATGTTGATGCCGACGAAGAACAGCAGGAACCCGAGCAGACCGTTCTCGGTGAGGTCGGCGCCGATGCGCACCGCCCCGAGGATCGAGATGATGCGGTTCTCGTCGCCCGACTCCGGCGCCTCGGCGCTCGAAGGCGTCGTCCCACCGGCCGGGGCCTCGACCGCCGGCGTGGAGTCGTTGCCGCTGGCCACGTCGGACGCGAAGCCCGAGATGCCGCCCGGCGTGAAGAAGTCGCCGATGAAGCCGAGCGTGGCGCCCACCTGGCTCCCGAAGTCGCTGATCGACGCCCCGACCGCCCGGACCGGCCCGACGGTGGTGGTCACCAGGTCTCGCCGGATGCCGAGCTGGCCACGGGAGGAGTCGCTCGGCGCCACGCCGATCTCCACGGGGACGCTGAGCAGCTCGTCGCCCCGCTGCACCGCCAGGGTGACGTCCTCGCCGGGACGCTCGGCGATGTCCTCGGCGAAGGCGGTGAAGGTCTCGTAGCGGGTGCCGTCGACCGCCAGCACCCGGTCACCGGAGCGCAGGCCGGCGTCGTGTGCGGCGCTGTCCTCGACGACCTCGCCGACCTCCCACTCCTTGTCCTCGGTGAGGCTGCCGCCCGGGATGCCGACGAAGGCGTACAGCACGAACAGCAGGAGCAGCGCCTGCAGGAAGTGCATGGTCGAGCCGGCCACGGCGACGGCCATGCGGCGCGGGTAGCTGGCCTGGCGGTAGGTCCTGGCCTCGTCGGCGGGGTCCACCTCGTCGAGGTTGTTCATGCCGATGACCTTCACGTAGGCCCCGGCCGGGATGACCTTGAGGCCGTACTCGGTCTCGCCTCGCTGGAACGACCAGATGCGGGGACCGAAGCCGATGAAGAACTCGGTGACCTTCATCCCACCCCACTTGGCGGCCAGGTAGTGGCCGAGCTCGTGGAGGAAGATCATCACGACGACGCCGAGGACGACGACGAGGGGCGCCCAGCCGCCGGCGATGCCGAGCCAGGCCACCAGGGCGGCGAGGATCGCCAGGCGCACGGGGCTGGTGCTGCGGTCCTCACCCTCCTCCCGGCCGGCCGGGGGCGGGGGTGTCGGGGGCTGGGCCGGCTGGGACGGGGGGTGCTGGAGGCTGGTCACTTACGTGTTCCTCTCCTCGACGAGGCGAGCAGCCAGCCGACGGGCGTCGGCATCGGCACCGAGGACGTCGTCGAGGGTGCTGGCGTTGCCCCCATCATGCCGGTCCAGGACCGCCGAGAGAACGTCAGGGATGTCGATCCAGCGGATCCGGCCGTCGAGGAAGGCCTGCACGGCGACCTCGTTGGCGGCGTTGAGGGTGGCGGGTGCCAGGCCACCGGCCCGGCCGGCCCGGTACGCCAGGTCGAGGCACGGGAAGGCGGCCCGGTCCGGCGGCTCGAAGTCGAGCCGGCTGAGGGACGACCAGTCGATGGGCCCGAACGGGGTGCCGATGCGGTCGGGGTGGGCGAGGGCGTATCCGATCGGGAGGCGCATGTCAGGCATCGAGAGCTGCGCGACGGTCGCCCCGTCGCTGTAGGTCACCATGGAGTGGACCACCGACTGGGGGTGCACGACGACGTCGATGTCGTCGAAGCCGACCCCGAACTCCTCGGCGAAGAGCTCGTGGGCCTCGATGACCTCGAGGCCCTTGTTCATCAGCGTGGAGGAGTCGACCGTGATCTTGGGGCCCATGGTCCACGTCGGGTGGGCGAGCGCGTCGGCGACGGTGACCTCGGCGAGCTCGGCCCGGCTGCGGCCCCGGAACGGCCCGCCCGACGCGGTGAGCACGATCTCGGCCACCCGGGAGCGGTTGTCGTTGGCCCGCAGGCACATGTGCACGGCGCAGTGCTCGGAGTCAACGGGGACCAGGTCGGCGCCCGGCGTGCGGCGTGCGGCGCGCACCACCGGGCCGGCGGCGATGAGGGACTCCTTGTTGGCGAGGGCCAGGCGGCGTCCGGAGTGGAGGGCGCCGAGGGTGACCGGGAGCCCGGCGAAGCCGACCACGCCGTTGACGCACACGTCCGCCTCGCCGCTGATGGCGGCGAGGGCATCGGGGCCGGCGACGACGTCGGTGCCCGCCGGCACCCCGGCCTCCAGCTCGGCGGCGAGTGACCGATCGGCGATGGCCACGACCCGGGGCCGCACGGCCCGAGCCTGCTCGATCAGCATCTCGACGGAGGAGCCGGCACCGATGGCCACGACCTGGAACCGGTCGGGCTCGGCGGCGACGACGTCGAGGGTCTGGGTTCCGATCGACCCGGTGGAGCCGGCGATCGAGATGGTGGTCACGACCCGATCAGATCACAAGAAGAAGTCGGACACCTTGGCGACGTAGTACACGGCCGGCAGCACGAACAGCAGGCCGTCGAAGCGGTCGAGCAGGCCGCCGTGACCCGGGAGCACCGCGCCCATGTCCTTGATGCCGAGGTCGCGCTTGATCATCGACTGGCACAGATCGCCGAGCGGCGCCGCGATGGCCACGGCGATGCCGAGCTGGAGCCCGTCGCCGAGGCCGCCGAAGGGCTCGGTGAGCAGGCCGTAGATGACGCAGACCGTGACGGCGGCGATGCAGCCACCGAGCAGCCCCTCGACCGTCTTGTTGGGGCTGGCCGCCGACAGGGCGGACCGGCCGGCGCTGCGGCCGACGAAGTAGCCGCCGATGTCGTAGGCGACGGTGCCGAGGATGGCACCGAAGAGGATGCCCTTGCCGGCGTCGCCGACGCCGTCCCCGCCCTGCACGGCGAGCAGGGCGGTGCCGAAGGACCCGAACATGCCGATCCAAGCGACGCCGAGCAGGGTGACGCCGATGTTGAGCGTGGCCTGGCCCTCCCCCGCGCCGAAGAGGAACCACAACATCGAGAAGACCACGACGAGGACCAGCACCACGGCGATGGCGGCCTCGCCGCGGTGGTACGTGCCGATCGCCATGCCGGCCGTGGCGACGATGCCGAGCAGCGCGGCCGGCTGGTAACCGACCTCGCGCAGCTTGGTGAACAGCTCGGCGGCGGCGAAGGTCACCACGCCGACCACCAGCACGGCAGCGGTTGCGGGCCCGAGGACGAACAGCACGGCCGCCACGGCGAGGAAGCCCACGCCGACGATGGCGGCCTGGCCGATGTCGCGGTCGCCGCCGACACCGGCTCGGGCCGGGCGTGCCGGCGGCGGACCGCCGGGGGTCACCCGGCCGCCGCCGACCACGATCTTGCGGGGGCCGGTGGTCACGGTCGGGTCGGGACTGGGGTCGAGGTCGTCGTCGTAGGCGACGTCCTCGTAGGCGATGTCGTCGTCGTAGGCCTCGGCGGCGGGGTCGTAGGGGTCGCCGTCGGCGAACACGGAGCGACCGACCGGCGGTGCGTCGAGATCGTCGAAGCTGAAGAAGTCGTCCGGATCGGGCCGATCGGTGTCGAGGGCGCCCACCCGGGTGTCGTCACCGCCGAAGGACCGGAGGTCCTGGTCGTCGGACCAGTCGTCGCGCTCGTCGCGCCAGCGGGGGGCGGCGGAGAAGCCCGACCAGTCCTCGTCACCCTGGTCGTCGTCGAAGATGGTGCCGCCGAGCGCCGGCTGCTGCCCGGTGGGTGGTTCGGTCCAGTGAGGCAGCTCGGCCGAGGGCTCGTCCGTGGCCGACGACGACAGCGGGAACCGCAGGACCGGCTCGGGAGCGTCCTCGGGCGGGGAGCCGGGGCGGTCTCCGGGCCGGGGCTCCTCGGGAGCGCGGCGTCGGGCGACGTCGTCTCGACCCAGGGCCTCGGCGGCCTCCTCGGCCCCGATGATGCGCACCCCCTCGGGATCGGGTCGCTCGCGGCCGATGCCGTCGGACAGGTTCTCGTCGTCACTCATGCGCTGTCGCCTCCGGTCGCTCAGACCTCGAGGAGCTCCTGCTCCTTCTGGTCCAGCGCCTTGTCGATCTCGGCCTCGCGGGCCTGGGTGACCTTGTCGAGCTCCTTCTCGGCCCGGGCCAGGTCGTCCTCGGAGATGTCGCCGTCCTTCTGGAGGGCTTCCAGCTCGTGGCGGGCGTGGCGCCGGGCGTTGCGGATCTGGACCCGCCCGTCCTCGGCCTTGTGCTTCACGACCTTGACGTAGTCCTTGCGCCGCTCCTCGGTGAGCTGCGGGAAGTTCAGGCGGATGACCACGCCGTCGCTGGACGGGTTGAGGCCGAGGTCGGACTGCTGGATCGCCTTTTCGATGGCGGGCAGGGCGTCCTTGTCGAAGGGTGTGATGAGCAGCGTGCGGGCCTCGGGCACGGCGAAGCCGGCCAGCTGCTGGAGGGGCACGTCGGTGCCGTAGTACTCGACCTGCAGCTTCTCGACGAGGGCCGGCGCGGCACGCCCGGTGCGGACCGCCGAGAACTCCTCTCGGGTCCGCGACACGGAGGCCGACATCTTGGCCGCGGCGTCGTCGAGGATCATCGACACGAGGTCGTCGCTCACGAAACCAGCGTACCGATCGCCTGACCCTCCAAGATGGACCTCACGTTGCCCGGCGTCATGAGGTCGAACACCAAGATGGGCAGGTGGTTGTCCATGCACAGCGTGATGGCTGTGGAGTCCATGACCGCCAGGCCCCGGTTGAGCACGTCGAGGTACGTGAGGTGGTCGAGCTTGGTGGCGCCGGGGTCGGTGCGGGGGTCGGCGGTGTAGATGCCGTCGACGCCCGAGTGGCTGCCCTTGAGCACCGCCTCGGCCTCGATCTCGACGGCCCGCAGGGCCGCGGTGGTGTCGGTGGTGAAGAACGGGTTGCCGTTGCCGGCGCCGAAGATCACGACCCGGCCCTTCTCGAGGTGGCGGATGGCCCGTCGGCGGATGTAGGGCTCGGCGATCTGGGCCATGTGGATGGCGGTCTGGACGCGGGTCGGCTGGCCCTTGCGCTCGAGGATGTCCTGGAGCGCCAGCGCGTTCATCACCGTGCCGAGCATGCCCATGTAGTCGGCCTGGGCCCGGTCCATGCCCTTGCCGGCACCGGTCATCCCGCGCCAGAGGTTGCCCCCGCCCACGACCACGGCCACGTCGACCCCGAGGCGCCGGCAGTCCAGCACCTCCTCGGCGATCTGGCCGACGGTGTCACCGTCGATGCCGAAGCCGGCCGGTCCGGCGAACGCCTCGCCGGACAGCTTCAGCAGGACACGGCCCCAGCGGGGCGTGACCGCACCGTCGGTCTCGTCCTCGGCGGAGATGCTCAGCCCCCGACGACGACCTGCTCGTAGCGGACGAGGGAGGCGTCACCGAGGAGCTTCTCGATGGTCACCTTCTCGTCGCGCACGAACTTCTGCTCGAGCAGCACCTGGTCGCGGAACCACCCGTCGAGGCGACCCTCGACGATCTTGGGCAGGGCCTGCTCGGGCTTGCCCTCCTTGCGGGTGATGTCCTCGAGGGTGGAGCGCTCCTCGTCGATGGCCGCCTGGGGCACCTGGTCGCGGCGCAGGTACGCCGGCTTGGTGAACGCGATGTGGATCGAGATGTCGTGGGCCAGGTCGGCGTCGCCGCCGTCGAGGACCGTGACGACGCCGTTCACGCCGCGACCGTCCTGGATGTGGACGTAGGTGTCGATGACCTGGCCCGGGCCCTTCTCGATGTGGGTCACCGTGCCGAGGTCGATGTTCTCCTTGAGCGTCACCTTGAGGTCGTCGATGCGACCGGTGAACTGCTCCACCGCGCCCGGGCCTCCGGCGGCCACCGCGTCGGCGATGTCCTGGGTGAGGGCGACGAAGTCGGCCGACTTGGCGGAGAAGTCGGTCTCGGACTTGAGCTGGACGATGGCGGCGGCCGTGTCGGTCTCGGCGACGGCCACCGCTCCCTCGACGTTCTCGCGGTGGGTGCGGGTGGCCGCCTTGGCCAGCCCCTTCTCGCGCAGCTTCTTGGCCGCGGCGTCGAAGTCGCCCTCGGCGTCGACGAGGGCCTTCTTGGCGTCCATCATGCCGGCGCCGGTTGCCTGGCGCAGGGCCTGGACGTCCTTGGCGGTGAAGTCAGCCATGGGGTTCAGGACTCCGTGTTCTCGCGCGTGTCGCCGGGACCCGCGCTGTCGGGGACGGGGGGAGCAGCGTCGGCGAGGCCGGACTCGGAGACGCCGGCGTCCTCGGGCGAGTCCGCCGAGGCGGACGACTGCTGGACGTCGGGGCCCACCGGGTCGGCACCGACGGCGCCCTCGGTGATGATCTCGGAGGCGGGGGTGTCGACGACGTCGGCCTCCGCGCCGGCGTCGGCCTGCGTGGAGGGCAGGGGGCCGCCGGCGTTGTTGGCGGCGTTGGCGGCGTCGGCCTCGGCCTGCGCGGTCTCGGCCTGGGCGGCGGCGACCTCGGACGGGGCGGCGTTGGCGATCGAGGGGGCGGTGGGAGCACCGGCCAGGCGGGCCTCGCGCGCCTTGGCCTCGGCGAGCGCCTGACGGCGGGCCTCGGCCTGCTCCTGGGCGATCTTGTCCTCGTCGAGGAGGCCGCGGCTGGCCTGCACCTGGTTGCGGTTCGAGGCGATGTAGCGGCCCTCGGCGACGGCGTCGGCGATGACGCGGCACATCAGCGTGCCGGAGCGGATCGCGTCGTCGTTGCCCGGGATCACGAACTGGACGCTGTCGGGGTCGCAGTTGGTGTCGACCACGGCCACGATGGGGATGCCGAGCTTGTTCGCCTCGGTGACGGCGATGGCTTCCTTCTTCGTGTCCAGGATGAACACGGCGTCGGGCTGGCGCTCCATGTTGCGGATGCCGGAGAGGTACTTCTCCAGCTTGTCCAGCTCCCGCGACTTGCTGAGCGCCTCCCGCTTGGGCATGGCGTCGAACTCGCCGGAGGTCTTCATGCGCTGGTACTCGGCCATCTTGGCCACGCGCTTGTTCATCGTCTGGTAGTTCGTGAGCATGCCGCCGAGCCAGCGGTGGTTCACGTACGGCATCCCGCACTTCTCGGCGTAGGACTGCACGGCGTCCTGGGCCTGGCGCTTGGTGCCGACGAACAGGATCGTGCCGCCGCCGGCGACGAGGTCGCGCACGAAGGCGTAGGCGGTCTCGATCCGCTGGAGCGTCTGGTCCAGGTCGATGATGTAGATGCCGTTGCGCTCGCCGAAGATGAAGCGCTTCATCTTCGGGTTCCAGCGACGGGTCTGGTGACCGAAGTGGACTCCGGCCTCCAACAGCTGCTTCATGGTGACGACGGCCACCGGCTTCTCCTCGCGTTGCCCCTCGGTTGCACTGCGACCGGGCCGGCGCTGGCCCCGGGACGGGGTTCGCGACCGTGGGGTGACCCGATCGGTGTGTGTGGACGCGACCCGCACGGGTGTGCAGGCCGACAGGCCAGTGTAGGGAGCCGGGACGGCCCCGGGAAACTCCGCACCGCCTCAGCTGGGCAGCAGCGTGCCGAGGCCGACACCGTCGGTGAGCACGGACACCACCTCGGGGACGACGGCGTCCTGCACGGCGTCCAGGAGCCCCTGGCACGACGGGGCGAGGCCGGCCAGCCCCAGCTGGAGCTCGCGCGTGGTGTCGGCGTGCCCCGGCAGGTCAGAGTGGGCGCTCGGACCCGTGAGGTCGGTGATGGCGGCGGGGCGGCCCCGCACGTCGGCCTTGTCGGCGGTCACGACGAGGTCGCCGCGGGCGGCGATGGTGCGGAGCTCGACCCCGTCGGGGACGCCCTCGGTCCGTAGCCGGTCGATCAGCGGGGAGGTCTCGGCCATCTGGCGGACCCCCTCCGCGTAGGGGTCGATCGGGATGTCGAGCAGCGACCGGATGTGGGACACGTCCTGGACGAAGCCCTTCTCGGAGAGGACGGCCATGGTGGCGAGGTCGGCGCCGCTGTGGGGAGTGCCGATGGTGGCGACCTGGCCGAGGAGGTCGAGTCCGCCGGGGCGGGCGGCCAGCTCGAGCAGGGCGACCCGGGTGACGAGCCCGCCCAGGCTGTGGGCGTAGACGTCGATGGGCACCCCCGGACGCGCTGCCGCCGCCTCCTCGATCAGCCGGGCCAGCTCCTTGCCCCGCGCCGCGATGTCGCCCAGGGTGTCCTCGGGGCGGTACGTGCCCTCCGGGATCCCCGCCAGTCCCGGGTGCAGGTCGCCCTGGGCCGGCGTTCGGCCCCCGCCGTAGCGGTAGCGGACCACGTCGGCCGGGTCGTAGCCGAGGGCGTCGAGGTCGACGTCGTCGATGGCGCCGTGCTCGCTCGACGAGCCCAGGCCGGCCACGAGCAGGGCGACGCGCTCCCCCACCGGCGGGTCCGGGACCACCGACGAGGGCGTGCACTCCTGGCGCAGGTGGATGGCGAGGGACTCGGCGATGCCGGCGGCGAGGGCCGCCGGCGACACGGCCCGCCACGAGTGCAGGGCCGCCTCGGCCGCGCCGACGACCTTCCCGGCGATGGGCGCCGCCCGCCGGACCACCGCACCGACCGCCCGGCGCAGCAGGCCGGGCTCCTCCTTGCGGACCAGGTCCCGCAGCGCGGCCTGCTCGGCCAGGAGCCCTGCGTCGGTCGGCGGCAGGGGCTCGGCGTGGGCCACGAGGCGGACGTCGACGACCCGCTCCCCGAAGAGCGACTCGGGGTCGAGGTAGCTCTCCCCGTCGCGAGCCCCGAGGTGGAAGCCACGGCCGGCCTCGCCCACGACGTCGCCGCGGCGCACCACGTCTCCCCGCCGCACCGCCACCCCACTGAGGAAGGAGTACGACGTCCGCAGGCCGTCGGCGTGCAGGACGGTGACGTGCTGGCTGGCGCCGACCCGGCCGGCGAACACGACCGATCCGTCGGCCGTGGCCCGGACCGGGGTGCCGGCCGCCAGGTCGTAGGCCAGACCCCGGTTGCCCGCGCCGTACTCGGTGGCCGGGGGTCGGAACGGGTCGACAACCGGGGCGTCGACCGGCGGGGTGTGCACCACGGGTGGCGGTTCGTCGCCGGCGGCCGGCGGGGTGAGGACGAAGACGCTGGCGGCGACCAGGATCGCGGTGGCGACCGCCGCAACCCGCGGCGTGGGGCGCGCTGGGCGCAGGGACATGGGGGTTCCCCCTCGGCTCGACGGCCGCCGCCTGGTGGGCGGTGCGGCCGGTGCTGGGGGAAGTGGGGGTTCTCGGAGGAGCGGGGGTGCCCGCGCTCGGCGGGCGGCGGGCCCGTCAGACGGGTTCGCGGTGCGCGGCCTGCATGCGGGAACGCAGCTGCAGGATCGCCTTGGTGTGGATCTGACAGACCCGGGACTCGGTGACGCCGAGGACCTCACCGATCTGGGCCAGGGTCAGGCCTTCGTAGTAGTAGAGCGTGAGGACCACCTTCTCCCGCTCGGGGAGGCGGTTGATGGAGTCCCCCAGCAGGTGGCGCATCTCCTGGACCTCGAACAGGTCGCTCGGGCCCTCGTCGGCGGTGGCGATCGTGTCGCCCAGCGTTGCGCCCGGCTCCCGGTCGGCGGAGCCGACGAACTCGTCGAGGGCGACCACGCCGACGAAGGAGATCTTCGACAGCGACGTCTGGAGCTGCTCACGGGTCATGTCGAGCTCCTGCGCGAGCTCGTCCTCGCTGGGCGCCCGGTGGAGCTGGGCCTCCAGCTTGGCGTAGGCCTTCTCGATCTGGCGGGCCTTGGCCCGCACCGACCGGGGCACCCAATCGATGGCGCGCAGCTCGTCGAGGATGTTGCCCTTGATGCGCGAGATGGCGTACGTCTCGAACTTGAAGCCGCGCTCGGGCTCGAACTTGTCGATGGCGTCGATGAGCCCGAAGAGCCCGTACGAGACGAGGTCGGCCTGGTCGACGCTCTGGGGGAGGCCGACGGCGACGCGACCGGCCACGTACTTCACCAGCGGCGAGTAGTGCACGATGAGCTGGTCGCGCGCCCGACGCGAACCGCTGTCCTTGTACTGCGACCAGAGGCGGTCGATGTCTGCGGAGGCGAGTTCGGTCACGGGCTGCCCTTGGCGCGTGGGTGGGTGGCTGCCACCACCGCCTGCAGACGGCTGGCGCTGACGTGAGTGTAACGCTGCGTGGTGGACAGGTCGCTGTGACCGAGCAGCTCCTGGACCGCCCGGAGGTCGGCGCCACCGTCGAGGAGGTGCGTGGCGAAGGTGTGCCGGAGGGCGTGGGGGTGCGTGGGGTCGACGGCCCGGCGGTCGAGGATCCGCCGGCAGTCGCGCGGCCCCAGGGCCCGACCCCGCAGGTTGAGGAACACCAGGTCCGGCGGAGAGTCAGGGCCGGCGAGCTCGGCCCGGCCGGTGCGCAGCCAGGACCGGAGCGCCTCGATGGCCCCCGGCGTGAGGGGGACCTGGCGCCACTTGGAGCCCTTGCCGAGGACCCGGGTGGTGCCGGCCGACAGGTCGAGGTCCATGGTGCGCAGCCCGCAGACCTCGGCCACCCGGAGCCCGCTGCCGTACAGCAGCTCGATGACGGCGTCGTCGCGGAGGCGCCGGTGCGGCGGGTCGCCGTCGATGGCGGCCGGGGGCGTGTCGAGCAGGGCATCGAGCTCGTCCTGGCGGAGCACGCGGGGCAGCCGGCTGCCGCCGGCCGGTGCGCGGAGCCCGACGGTGGGGTCGGCCGGGATGACGCCCCGCCGCTGGAGCCATCCGAAGTACCGCCGCAGTGCCGCCACCCGGCGGGCGATGGTGGCCCGGGCCAGGTCGCGCGTGGCCAGCTGCGCGACCCACCGGCGCACGTGGAGCCGGGTGACGTCGGCCGGCCCGTCGAGGCCCATGCGGCCGGTGAAGTCGACGAAGGCGGCGACATCGGCGGCGTACGCACGCGCCGTGGAGGCGGCGGCGTCGGTGAGCGACGCTTCGAAGTCCTCCACCAGCCAGCCCATCGGCTCACGGTACCGCCACCCGCTCGTAGCCCCCGGGGACCCGTCGGACCGTGCCGGTGGCCTCCAGGCGGGCCAGCGCGGTGACGGCGTCGCTGACCGAGACGTCGGCAGCCGAGGCGATCTGTTCCACGGTGGCCGGGACCGCCGACAGGACGGCGGCGACCGCTCCGCCCGGCCCGGCCGGTCGGGCGTCGACCGCCCCAGGGTCGAAGAGCCGCCCCGACCCGGCCGGCACGTGCACCCCGAGGGCGGCCAGCACGTCGGCCACGTCGCGGGCGACGAGCGTTCCCTCGGAGATGAGGCGGTTCGTCCCGGCCGACTGCTCGGCCAGCACGGACCCGGGGACGGCCAGGACGGGCACGCCCCGGTCGACGGCCTCGTCGACGGTTCCCATGGAGCCGCCTCGGGCACCGGACTCCACCACGACGACCGCGAGTGACAGCGCGGCGATGATCCGGTTTCGGGCCGGGAACCGCCAGCGCTCCGGCGGGGCGCCGAGCGGGGCTTCGCCGACCAGGACGCCACGACCGGCGACGTCGGCCCAGAGGGTCCGGTGGCGAGCCGGGTAGATGACGTCGGGCCCGCTGCCGACGACGCCCACGGGCACCCCGTCGGCCGCCAGGGCGCCACGGTGGGCGGCGCCGTCGATGCCGAGGGCCAGCCCGGACACGACGGCGAGGCCGGCGTCGGCCAGACCGGCGCCGAACCGGCCCGCCACGTGGGCGCCGCCGGCGGTGCACCGCCGGGTGCCGACGACGGCGACGCCGGGCCGCTCGAGCAGCGCCGGGTCGCCTCGCACGAACAGGACGCGAGGGGGTTCGGGGTCGGTGCGCAGCACGGAGGGCCAGCTGGCATCGTCGGGCAGCAGCACCTCGACGCCTGCTGCCGTGTGGCGGGCCAGGACGGCATCGGGGTCCTCCCGGGCCGCGGCGTTGCGCCAGGCCTCGACCAGCGCGGGCCGCGTCGCGGTGCAGCGCAGGTCGATGCCGTCGAGCTCGCCGCGGCGCACCAGCGACCACGCTTCCACCGCGCTGCGGGCCCGGTCGACGACGGCCGCCATCCGGGCCGGGCCCATGCCGGGCAGGGACACGAGGGCGACGAGGGCGGCCCGCTCGTCCTGGTCGGTCACGACGCCAGCCCGAGCGCACGTGCGCCGGCGTCGGAACGCAGCGCGAGGGCCATGGCGACCTGGTCCTCGTCGAGCGGGCCGTCGACGCCGTCGAGGTCGGCGGCGGTCCGGGCCACCCGCCGGATCCGCTGCACGCCGCGTCCGGAGAGGCGGCCATCGCGAACGAGGGCGGCGAGCAGCCGGCGGGCCGGCGGGGTGAGGGGGGCGAACCGCTCGAGGTCGGATGCCGACAGGCGGGCGTTGACCTCGACGCCCCGCTCGGACGCCCGCGCCCGGGCTTCGAGCACCCGCCTGGCGACCACCGCGGTGGGCTCCCCCGGCTCACCGTCGAGCAGGTCGCCCGGTTCGGGTCTGTCGACCTCGACGCGCAGGTCCAGGCGGTCGAGGAGCGGTCCGGACAGCCGTCGCACGTAGCGGTCGCGGGACGCCTCCGAGCACCGGCACCCGCCGGGCGCCGGCCCGCACGGGCACGGGTTGGTGGCTGCGACGAGCTGGAAGCGGGCGGGGTACGACAGCGACGCCCGGGCCCGGCTGACCCGCACGACGCCCTCCTCCAGCGGCTGGCGAAGGGCGTCGAGCACGTTGGGCGGAAACTCCCCCAGCTCGTCGCAGAACAGGACGCCGCCGTGGGCCAGGGAAACCTCCCCGGGCCGCATGGCGACGGTGCCGCCGCCGATGAGCGCCACCGCTGATGCCGTGTGGTGCGGGGCGCGGAAGGGCGGGCGCCGCACGAGGCCCGCCGGCGGGACGGCACCGGCGGCGGAGTGGATCTGGGTGACCTCGAGCGCGGCGTCGTCGTCGAGGTCGGGCAACAGACCGGGCAGGCGGGTGGCGAGCAGGGTCTTGCCCGCGCCGGGCGGTCCGCTCATGAGCACGTGGTGCCCGCCGGCGGCGGCGATCTCGAGCGCCCGCCGACCGAGGGCCTGGCCTCGGACATCGGCGATGTCGGGTGGGTGGGGTTCGTCGGACACCGGCGTGGGCGGGAGGTCGGGCCACGGCCGCTGCACCCGGAGGGCCGCGACGAGCTCGGACAGGTTCGACGCGCACCGGACCTGGACGCCCGGGATGACGCGGGCCTGGGCGACCGCCGACGGCGCCACGACCACCCCGTCGACCAGGTGGCGCATGCCGGCCACCATCGGGACGACTCCCCGCACCGAGCGGACGGTGCCGTCGAGGCCGAGCTCACCGAGGAACGCCCAGCGCTCGACCGCTGCTGCCGGGATGTCGCCGCTGGCCACCAGCACCCCGACCGCCAGCGCCAGGTCGAGCCCGGTGCCGAGCTTGTGGAGCGACGACGGAGCGAGGTTGACGGTGATGCGGCGCATCGGCCACTCGAGCCCGCTGGAGAGCACGGCGGCCCGGACCCGGTCGCGAGCCTCGCGGCATGCGGCATCGGGTAGGCCGACGATGGCGAGCGACGGCAGGCCGTTGCCGACGTGCACCTCGACCTGGACGGGGTGGCCGGTGACGCCGAGGAGCGTGGCGGCCGGTATGGATGCGAGCACGGTGGTCCCTCCGATTCGGAGTGGACGGCCGTGCGCCGGCGCATCGAGCGGACCGGCGGACCGGTCGGGGAACCCAGGGGCTCGTGGTGAACCTACACGAGAGGCACCGACAGGATCTGCGGCCTAGCGACCGTGGAAGGTGGGGTCCCGCTTCTCCACGAAGCTGGAGATGGCCTCGGCGGTGTCCTTCGACTGGAGCGTGATCGACTGCGACATGGCCTCGGCCTCCAACGCCTCCTGGAGCGTGTGTGCGTGGGAGTCGTTCAGCAGGCGCTTGGTGAGGCCGAGCGCGATGGGCGGTCCGGCGGCGAGGCGCGACGCCCAGTCGGCGACGAAGGCGTCGAGCTCGGCATCGGCCACGACGTGGTTGATCAGGCCGAAGTGCTCCGCGTCGCGGGCGGAGAGGATCTCGGCGAAGAAGGCCAGCTCCTTGGCCTTGTGCATCGGCAGGATGCGGGGCAGCAGCCAGGACGCGCCGCCGTCGAGCGCCAGGCCGCGCTTGGCGAAGATCATGGAGAAGCGCGCCGCCTCACCGGCGACCAGCAGGTCGCACCCGAGTGCGAGCGAGCAGCCGACGCCGGCCGCGACCCCGTGGACCTTCGCGATGGTCGGCTGGGGCAGATCGTGCAGCCCCTGGATCGCGTCGGCCACGTTGCGCATGGCGGTGAGCTGGTGCGGCGGGTCCTCGCCCGGCGGGAGCCAGAGGTCGACCCCGGAGCAGAACTCCCCGCCGGCGCCGGTGAGCACCACGACACGATCGCGACGCGGGTGGCGGGCGATCTCGTCCCAGATGGCCGACAGCTCCGCCCACTGACCGGGGTCGATGGCGTTCTTCTTCGCGGGCTTGTCCAGCGTGACGGTGACGATGCCGCCGTCGCGCTGGACGTGGAGGGTTTCCATGGGCGGAACGTAGTGTTCGTCCATGGGCCTCAACCCGTACCGCCCCCAGAAGCAACGCCGCAGCGACCTGGTCTTCGTGGCCGCGGGCCTGATCGTGGCCGTGCTGCTCGTGCTCTGGGCCTTCTTCGGCTGAGCGGAGCGTCCGGGTTCGTCACGGATGCTGCGCATCCGTGTGGGTCAGAAGCAGCCTTCGTAGACCTCGACCTGGCCGCGCAGCACGCTGACCACGTCGAAGCGCAGCACCCGGCCCCGATGGCCCGTCTCGGCGCAGAAGCGCTGGGCGAGCCGCCGGATGCGACGCTGCTTGGGCACCGTGACGGCCTCGGTGGGGTGGCCGAAGCGGTCGGACGTCCGGGTCTTGACCTCGGCGAACACCAGCGTGTCGCCCCGGCGCAGGACCAGGTCGAGCTCGCCGTCGCCGCAGCGCCAGTTGCGGGCCACGACCTCGTAGCCGGCGGCCTCGTACCGGCGGGCCGCGACCCGCTCGCCGTGGGCGCCGAGGCGCTGGCGGGCAACGGTCACGGAGGCACCGCGCTCAGCCCGGGCCCTTGCGGAACGACTCGAGGTCGATGTCGGCCTTCGGGAGCTCCTCGATGTTGACGTCCTTGAACGTCACGACCTGGACCCGTGACACGAACCGGCTGGAGCGGTACATGTCCCACACCCAGGCGTCGCGCAGCTCGAGCTCCACGAAGGGGGTGCCGCCGGCGTCGCGCACGGTGCGCTGCACCTCGTTGGCCAGGTAGAAGCGGCGCTCGGTCTCCACGACGTAGGTGAAGGTGGGGCTGACGTCCTTGTACTCCCGGTACAGCTGGAGCTCGATGTCGGCTTCGTATGCCTCGAGGTCGTCCGCGCTCACGTCGACACCGTAACCGGGTCCCACCGACGGGAACCCCGATGTGCTCGGCTCCTCCTCACAGGTGGGCGATCCGTCCCGGCGGCCAGACCCGGGCGATGGCCCGGCCGACGACCAGCTCGGTGGGCACCGGCCCGAACCGCCGGCTGTCCTTGCTGTTGCGGCGACTGTCGCCCATCACGAAGACGTGGCCGTCGGGGACCCGGATGGGTGGGAAGTCGTCGGTGATGCCGGGCGTGCCCAGGTAGGGCTCCGCGAGCGGACGGCCGTCGATGACCACCTGGCCGCCCTGCCCCCAGACGGTCTCCCCGGGCAGGGCGACCACCCGCTTGATCAGCTCGCGCCCCCGCGGCTCGATGAGGCCGAGGGCGGCCAGCGCCTCGCGGCCGAGACGGACCGGCAGCAGCGACCGGTCGACCACCGGCGGCTCGGTGGGATCGTCGAAGACGACCACGTCGCCCCGGCGCGGCTCGTGGAGCTCGAAGGAGAGGCGGGACACCACCACTCGGTCGCCGGTGACCAGCTGGGGCTCCATCGACTCGGACGGGATGAAGAACGCCTGGGCCAGGAACGCCTTGACGACGAGGGCGATGACCCCCGCCGCCACGAGCAGGACGGGCACCTCGAGCAGGACCCGACCCGTGCCCGGTTCGGCATGCGGCGGGCGCAGTGCCGGGAGCTCGTCGGGGTCCGCGTCGGGCGCTCGCTCGGGGACGTCGACGCCCTGCCAGTCGATCACGTGGGCACGCGATCAGGGCACGCGATCAGAAGTCGCGCTTCTCCTTGACCTTGGCCCGCTTCCCGATGCGGTCACGCAGGTAGTACAGCTTGGCCCGGCGCACGTCGCCCCGGATCATGACCTCGATCTTGGCCACGGTGGGGGTGTGGATGGGGAAGGTGCGCTCGACGCCGACGCCGTTGGAGAGCTTGCGGACCGTGTAGGTCTCGCGCACGCCGGCGCCCTGGCGCTTGATGACGACACCCTTGAACTGCTGGACGCGCTCCTTGTTGCCCTCGACCACGCGGACGTGGACGTTCACCGTGTCTCCCGGGGCGAAGTCGGGGATGTCGTCTCGGAGGTTGGCGAGATCGACGAGGTCGGTCTGGTGCATGGTCGCGTCCTGGGGCAGTGTGGAACGGGCGTGCGCGCGGCGGTGCCGGCGGCGAACGAGCCAGTGTAGGACGGCCGGGCCGACACCCACCAAGCCCGCGTCGCCGGTCGGCTCCGCTCCTAGCGGTGCGGGTCCGGGATGCGGCCGCGGACCTGGGCCAGGAGCCCGAACTCGGCGAGCACGGCCTCGTCATCGGCGGTCAGGGGTCGGGCCGCGAGCAGGTCGGGGCGGGACACGGCGGTGCGCGCCAGCGCCTGGGCGTGGCGCCAGCGGGCGATGCGCCCGTGGTCGCCGGAGCGGAGCACCTCGGGCACCTCCTGGCCCCGGAACTCCGCCGGTCGGGTGTAGTGCGGGTACTCCAACAGACCGGCCGAGAACGACTCCTCGGTGCCGCTCTCGGCGTTGCCCATCACGCCGGGGACGAGGCGGCCGACCGCCTCGAGCACCACCATGGCGGCCACCTCGCCCCCGGCCAACACGTAGTCGCCGATGGAGAGCTCCCCGTCGCACCACCCGTCGACGACCCGCTGGTCGACCCCCTCGTACCGTCCGCACAGGAGCGAGAAGCCGCCCGACGCGGCGAGCTCGCCGGCGATCGACTGGTCGAAGCGCCGACCACCCGGTCCGAGGAGGTACAGCGGTCGCGGTGCCTCGGCGGCCTCGATGGCCGCCACGAGGGGCTCGGGCATGAGGACCATGCCGGCGCCGCCGCCGAAGGGCGAGTCGTCGACGGTGCGGTGCACGTCGGTGGTGTGGGCCCGCAGGTCGCGGGTCCGGACGTCGAGCAGACCTCGCTCGCGGGCCTTGCCGAGCAGGCTCTGCGAGGCGAAGCCCTCGACGATGTCGGGGAAGATCGTGAAGACGTCGATGCGGAGGGCGCCGGCGTCGTCGGGCCCGCTCATGCCAGGTCCAGCAGGCCCTCGGGTGGGTCGATCTCGATGGCGTCGCCCACGTCGACCACGAAGGGGAGCGGCACGAGGCGACCGTCGTCGAGCTCCACGAGGTCGTGGGCCGGGTTCTCGACGATGGAGGCGCAGGTGCCGACCGGCGTGCCGTCGGTGAGCACGACCGGCAGGCCGATCAGCTCGTGGACGAACCACACGTCGGGGTCGTCGACGGCCGCGGCCCGCAGGACGAGCCCGTGGAGGGGCTCGACGTCCTCGCGGGTGGCGAAGCCCTCGAAGCGGACCCGCCAGCGGTGCTGGTGCGGGTGGGCCTCCACGACGGTGAGGGGGCCACGGTCGGTCTCGAGCACGGAGCCCGGATCCAACCGGTCCTCGCGATCGGTCAGCAGCCGGACGATGACCTCGCCCTTCAGCCCGTGGGGCTTGGCGATGGTCCCCACCTCGAGGAGCGGGAGCTCGGTCAGTCCGTGAACTCCACGTCGACCTCGACGCCGTCCTTGGCCGCAGCGGCGCGCACGACGGCGCGGATGGCCTGGGCGGTACGGCCCCGACGGCCGATGACCCGGCCGGTGTCGCCGTCGCCGACCGTGACGGTCAGCTCGACGCGGTCGTCATCGCCGTCGACCTCGACCGACACCTCGTCGGGCTGGGAGACGATGGAACGGCAGATGTACTCGCAGACCGCAACGGCGGTCGGGGCCAGCTCGGTGTCGACGTCGCTCACGACTCGGCGGCGGCTTCGGCCTCGACCGGAGCGTCCTTGGCGAACTGCTCGGCACCGGCGGGGAGGGGCTCGCCCTTGGCCTGCGCGATGGCGCCGGACAGGGTGAGCAGCTTGCCGACGGTCTCGGTGGGCTGGGCACCGTTCTGGAGCCAGTGCACGGCGCGCTCGTTGTCGACCTTGATCAGCGAGGGGTCGCGGCGGGCGTCGTAGTGCCCGATGATCTCGATGAACCGACCGTCACGAGGGGAACGGGAGTCGGCGGCGACGATGCGGTAGGTGGGCTGCTTCTTCTTGCCCATCCGCATGAGGCGGAGCTTGACGGCCACGGTGTCTCTTCTCTTGGTCCGAGGGATGCGTTCGGGGTCACCGGCGCGCCGAGACGGCGGCAGGCACAGTCGACCAGTGTGCGTGGCCGGTGGCCCGGCAAGCAACCTCGGCGGTCAGGAATCGAGGCCGGGCAGGGTGAAGCCGGACTTGCCGGACGGCACGGTGGCCGGACCCTTGGGCGTGACGCGACCGCCACCCTTCTTCTTGTTCTTCTTCTGCTTGCGCTTCGCCATGCGGTTGCCCATGCCCGGCATGGACTTGATCATCTTCTGCATCTCCATGAACTGCTTCACCAGCTGGGAGACCTGACCGACGTCGGTGCCCGAGCCCTGGGCGATCCGGGCCCGGCGGGAGCCGTCGATGATCGTGGGATCGGTGCGCTCGGCCCGCGTCATCGAGTGGATCATCCCCTCGATGCGGTTGAGCTCGGAGTCGTCGATGTTGACGTTCTTCACCTCCTTGGGGATCCCCGGCATCATCCCGAGGAGGCTGGAGATCGAGCCCATCTTCTTGATCTGGGCCATCTGGTCGAGGAAGTCGTCGAAGGTGAACTGCCCCTCCATCAGCTTCTGGGCCGCGACCTCGGCCTCGGCCTCCTCGTAGACCGACTCGGCCTTCTCGATGAGGGAGAGGATGTCGCCCATGCCGAGGATCCGACCGGCGAGGCGGTCGGGGTGGAACAGGTCGAAGTCGTCGAGCTTCTCGCCGGTGGAGGCGAAGGCGATGGGCTTGCCCACGACCTCCTTCACCGACAGCGCCGCGCCACCGCGGGCGTCGCCGTCGAGCTTGGTGAGGATGACGCCGTCGAGGGCCAGGGTCTCGTTGAAGCTCTCGGCGACGGTGACGGCGTCCTGGCCGGTCATGGCGTCGACGACGAGGAACGTGTAGTCGGGGCTGGTCGCCTCGGAGATCTGGCGGACCTGCTCCATGAGCTCGGCGTCGATGGCCAGGCGGCCGGCCGTGTCGACGATGACCACGTCCTTGCCGAGCCGGCGGGCCTCGTCGATGCAGGCCTTGGCCACGTCGACGGGGTCGCCCTGGCCGCCGGCCACGATCTCGTCGTCGGCGGAGTACACCGGCACGCCCACCTGGTCGGCGAGCGTGCGCAGCTGCTGCACGGCCGCCGGGCGCTGGAGGTCGGCGCCGACCAGCAGCGGGTTGCGGCCCTGGGCCTTGAACCAGCGGGCCAGCTTGGCCGAGTTCGTCGTCTTGCCCGAGCCCTGGAGGCCGGCCATGAGCACGACCGTCGGCGGCTTCGAGGCGTAGCTGATCTTGATGGTCTCGCCGCCGAGGGACTCGACCAGCTCCTCGTTGACGATCTTGATGACCTGCTGGGCCGGGTTCAGCGCCTGGCTGACCTCGATGCCCACGACCCGCTCGCGGATGCGGGCCACGAGGCCCTTGACGACCTGGAAGTTGACGTCGGCCTCGAGCAGGGCGAGGCGGATCTCCCGCAGCGTCTCGTCGACGTCCTCCTCGCGCAGCTTCCCCTTGCCCTTGATGCGGGAGAAGATGTCGTCGAACCGGTCGCTGAGTGCCTCGAACATGGAGGATCGATCCTACGGGGTGGGGTCGTCGATGGTCAGGTGGTCCTCGACGGCCCGGACGCCCGTGACCGCACCGGCCGTGCGCAGCAGCGCCAGGCGGGCCTCGTCGTGGGGGACGCTGCCGGTGAGGACGATCCGGTCGCCCTGGACCGTCACCCCGGGCTGGGGCAGGTGCCAGGTGCGGGGCGAGGTGGCGAGCTCGTGGCGGACCGCGGTGCCGATGTCGCCACCCCGGGAAGCCTTGGCCTCCTCCTTCGCCGCCACGCCGTTGCGCAGCTGGGCAGCGGGCGTGGGCGACATGGCCACGCCGACGCCCACGCCGGCGCCGAAGGCGGCGATGCGGGTGAGACCCACGAAGCCGATGACCCGGAACACGAGGCGCACGAGGCCGAGGGCGATCTTGATGGGCAGGGTCGCCAGGCTCCAGACGATGAAGATCACGGCGTCAGGAGGGCGTCGACGAAGGCGGCCGGGTCGAAGGGGATGAGGTCGTCGGCGGACTCGCCCAGGCCGACCAGCTTGATGGGCAGGCCGAGGCCGCCCATGTCCTGGTCGAGGGCGATGGCGAGGGCGATGCCGCCCTTGGCCGATCCGTCGAGCTTGGTGAGGACCACGCCCGTGCACTGGGTGGCCTCGGTGAACTGCTTGGCCTGCTGCAGGCCGTTCTGGCCGGTGGTGGCGTCGAGGACGAGGAGGACCTCGGTGACGTTGCCGGGGTCGCGGTCGGCGACGCGGCGCACCTTGGACAGCTCCTCCATCAGGTTGGACTTGGTGTGGAGGCGACCGGCGGTGTCGGCGAGCACCAGCTCGATGTCCCGGGCGCCGGCCTTCTGGATGGCGTCGTAGATGACCGAGGAGGGGTCACCGCCCTCGGCGCCGCGGTGGAACTCCGCTCCGGCACGGCCGGCCCACGTCTCGAGCTGCTCGGCGGCAGCGGCCCGGAACGTGTCCCCCGCCGCCATGATCACCGTGCGGCCCTCGGACACCTGCTGCTTGCCGACCTTGCCGATGGACGTGGTCTTGCCGACGCCGTTGACGCCGACGAAGAGCCACACGTTGGGGCCGCCCGGCTCGAGGGTGAGGCTCCGGTCGCCCTTGTGGAGCTCGGCGGTGAGCTGGGCCTTCAGCGCGTCGACCAGCGCCTGTGGGTCGGTGATGCCCTGCGCCTTGACGGTGGCCCGCAGCTCGTCCAGCAGGCGGGTGGTGAGCCCGACGCCGACGTCGGCCCGGATGAGCGCCTCCTCGAGCTCCTCCCACGTCTCCTCGGTGATGTCGGTGCGGGACAGGAGCGAGCCGAGGTAGCCCGAGAAGGTGGAGCGGGCCTTGGTGAGCCGGTCCCGGAAGGTCGGGCGGACGACCGGCTCGACGTGGCCGGGCCCGGACGCGGCGGCCACCGCGGCGGCGTCCTCGGCGGTGCCCTCCACGCCCGGGGCGGGCGCGTGGCCGTGCGCCAGCTCCTGGTCGAGGAGCGACTCGGACCCGCTCGTGCTGCGCACCTCGGCCGGGGCGCCGCCGAAGGCCGACGGGCCCGACGGTCCGGCCGGCGGCTCGATGCCGGGCGCCCCCGAGTCCTTCCGGCTGACGAGGACGACGGCGACACCTCCGACCAGGACGACGACGGCGGCGATGAGCAGGAGGATCTCCATGGGCGAGCGAGCCTACCGCCGCCCCGCCTCTAGCCTCAGAGGGGTGCAGCCCGACCTCCACGCCCATCCCGCCGCCGAGCTGGACGCCGTCACCCAGGCCGTCAAGCGGGTCATCGTCGGTCAGGACCGCGTCCTCGAGCGCCTGCTGGTGGGGCTCCTGGCCAAGGGCCACCTGCTGCTCGAGGGCGTGCCCGGCCTGGCCAAGACGCTGGCGATGGAGACCCTCGCCACGGTGGTCGGCGGCACGTTCGCCCGCATCCAGTTCACGCCCGATCTGCTCCCCGCCGACATCACCGGCACCCGGGTCTGGCGCCAGTCGAGCGAGCGCTTCGACGTGGAGCTCGGCCCCGTGTTCGTGAACTTCCTGCTCGCCGACGAGATCAACCGGGCGCCGGCGAAGGTCCAGTCGGCGCTGCTCGAGGTGATGGCCGAGAAGCAGGTGTCCCTCGGCGGTCAGTCCCATCCGGTGCCCCGGCCGTTCCTCGTCATGGCCACGCAGAACCCGATCGAGTCCGAGGGCGTGTACCCCCTGCCGGAGGCCCAGCGCGACCGGTTCCTCATGAAGATCCTCATCGAGTACCCGTCGCCGGCCGAGGAGTCCGAGATCGTGCTGCGCCACGGCATCGATCCGCCCGAGGCCTCCCAGGCCCTCGACACCGGTGCTTTGCTCCGCCTCCAGGACGCGGCCGATGCCGTCGCCGTCGACCACGGGACCCTCCAGTACGCGGTCGACCTGGTGCAGGCCACCCGCGACCCGGCCCGGTACGGCCTGCCCGATCTGGTCGAGTACCTCTCCTACGGCGCCTCGCCTCGCGCCACCCTCGGCCTCGTCGCCGCCGGCCGGGCGCTGGCCTTGCTGCGCAAGCGCTCCTACGTCGTACCCCAGGACGTCTTCGACGTGGCCCCCGACGTGCTGCGCCACCGCCTCGTCCTCTCCTACGAGTCCCTCGCCCAGGGCGTCGGCGTCGAGCACGTCCTGGCCCGGCTGCTGTCGACGGTCCCGGCGCCCCACGCCTCCGGCGCCCAGCCGGCGCCGGCAGCCCCCAGCGACGGCGAGTGGGCCGCCGGGTGAGCACCGTCGTCCACACCGACGCCGCCGAGGTCCTGCGCCGGTTGGAGCTCGACGTGACCCGTCGGCTCGACGGGTTGCTGCACGGCGACTACCGGGGTCTGGTCCCGGGCCACGGGTCGGAGACGGGCGAGACCCGCCCGTACGTCCCCGGCGACGACGTGCGCCGCATCGACTGGAACGTGTCGGCCCGCTCGATCGACACCCACGTGCGCGAGTCCATCGCCGACCGGGAGCTGGAGACCTGGGTGCTCGTCGATCGCTCCCCCAGCCTCGACTTCGGCACGGCTCGGACCACCAAGGCGGGCTTGGCCGTCGAGGCCGTCGGCGCCATCGGCTTCCTCACCGCACGGACCGGCAACCGACTGGGCGCCGTGGTGGTCGATCCCCACGGCACGACGGTCATCCCGGCCAAGCCGGGCCGCGAGCACCTCCTCGCCGTGCTGCACGGGCTGCTCACCGGCGCCCGGCCCGGCACGCGCCTCGACGGGTCCGCGCGCCACGCCGGCGGCACCACCGACCTCGGCGCCGCGCTCGGGCACCTCGTGGTCCCGCCGCGCCGGCGAGGCCTGGTCGTGGTCGTCTCCGACTTCCTCTCCACCGACGGCTGGGGGCGTGCGCTGCGGGCACTCACCGCCCGCCACGACGTCGTCGCGATCGAGATCGTGGACCCCCGCGAGCTGGAGCTGCCCTCCGTGGGCGTGCTGACGCTGGTCGACCCCGAGACCGGACGGACCAGCGAGGTGCCCACCAACCGGCGCACCCGCCAGCGCTACGCCTCCGCCGCCGCCGACCAGCGGCGCCGCATCGCCGACGAGCTGCGCCGCTCCGGCGTGGCCCACCTGCAGCTGCGCACGGACCGCGACTGGGTGCTCGACGTCGCCCGGTTCGTCCAGGCCCGACGGGCCATGGCGGGCGTGCGATGAGAGGCCATCGATGAGCTGGCCCGACGCCTTCCTGGCCCCCACCCGCCTGTGGGGCCTGCTGCTCGTGCTCGGGCTCGCGCTCGCCTACGCCGCCACCGCGCTGGTGCGCCGGCGGTACACCGTGCGCTTCACCAACCTGGCGCTGCTCGAATCGGTGGCACCTCGACGGCCGGGCTGGCGGCGCCACCTCGCCGCCGCCGCGTTCCTGCTCTCCATCGTCGCCATGCTGCTGGCCTGGGCCCGACCGGCCGAGGAGGTCCTGGTCCCCAAGGAACGGGCCACCGTGGTGCTCGCCATCGACACCTCGCTGTCGATGGAGGCCACCGACGTGGCCCCGTCCCGCATCGAGGCGGCCCAGGACGCCGCGCTCTCCTTCCTCGACGAGCTGCCGCCGCAGATCAACGTCGGGCTGGTCACCTTCGACGGCGTGGCGAGGGTTCGGGTCACGCCCACCACCGACCGCCAGCCGGTGCGCTCGGCCATCGACTCCCTCGAGCTCGGCCCGGCCACCGCCATCGGCGAGGCCATCTTCGCCGGCCTCGACGCCATCGCGGCGACGCCGACGTTCGCGGAGGAAGGTGAGGACGGCGAGCCGGTTCCGGCCCGCATGGTGGTGATGACCGACGGCAAGACCACGGTGGGTCGTCCCGACATCGACGGCGCGGCCGCCGCGGTCGAGGCCGAGGTGCCGGTGTCCACCATCGCCTTCGGCACCGACCGGGGGACGGTCGTGATCGACGGCGAGATCCAGCCCGTGCCGGTCGACCGGGAGCCGCTCCGCCTCATCGCGGAGCGCACCGGGGGGCAGTTCTTCTCCGCCGAGTCCCTCGGCGAGCTGCGCAGCGTCTACGAGGACATCGGCTCCTCCATCGGCTTCGACACCGAGGAGCAGGAGGTCTCCGACCGCTTCGCCGGCTACGCCGTCGTGCTCGTGCTGCTCAGCGCGGCCCTGTCGCTGCTGTTCTTCCAGCGCCTCCCGTGACCGCCGGAGGTCGTTCCGGGCCGCGGTGCGTGCCGCGGACGGCGCGCACCGCGGCCCGGAACCTCGGATTCGTCGCTCTCCTCTGCGTCGTGGGCGGGTGCGCCGAGGACGAAGGCGACCTCCAGGCCTTCTGCGAGGCCGTGGCCGACCTCGAGCGGGACGATCCCTTCGCCGAGCTCCAGGTCGCCACGCCCGCCGAGATGCGCGACGCCTTCGCGGAGCTCGGCGACGCCGTGGATCGGATCGCCGACGCCGCCCCGCCCGAGGTCGGAACCCAAGCCGACCGCTACGCCGATGCCGTCGCGGACCTGCGTGGCGAGCTGGCCGGCGCCGGCTACGACCTCACCCGCGTCGACCAGCTGCGCTACGGCGAGGCCGTCGCCGCCTACACCGAGGGAGCCGTGTCGGTCGACAACAGCGCCGAGGCCCTGTGCTGAGCCCCGGAGACGCCCGTTGCCACCCGGACATCGGTCGGTACATTCGGGACCGATGAGCATCGACGAACGCACCGACCTCGACGCGATCCCCGGCACGGTGGCGGCCATCCGCCACACGTTCCAGAGCGGACGCACCCGGCCCGTCGAGTGGCGCCAGCGCCAGCTCGACGGGCTGCTCCGCATCCTCGACGAGCACGGTGACGACCTGGTCGCCGCCATGCAGCGGGACTTCGGCAAGCCCACGCTCGAGGCGTACTCGACCGACATCGCGTTCACGGCGACCGAGGTCAAGCACATGCGCAAGAACGTCGAGGCGTGGATGAAGCCTCGCAAGGCCAAGCTGCGTCTGCAGGACATGCCGGGCAAGGGCAAGGTCGTGCCGGAACCGCTGGGCGTGGCGCTGGTCATCGCCCCGTGGAACTACCCGGTGCAGCTGCTCGTGTCCCCCATGGCCGCCGCGTTCGCCGCCGGCAACGCCGTGGTCGCCAAGCCGTCGGAGCTGGTGCCCGAGACATCGGGCCTGCTGTCCCAGCTCCTGCGCGACAACCTCGACCCGGACGCCGTCGCCGTGTTCGAGGGCGGCCCGGAGGTCTCCACCAAGCTGCTCGAGCAGCGCTGGGACCACATCTTCTTCACCGGCTCCACGGCCGTCGGCAAGATCGTGGCCCGGGCCGCCGCCGAGAACCTCACCCCCACGGTGCTCGAGCTGGGCGGGAAGTCGCCCGCCATCGTGGACGCGGGCGCCGACCTCACCGTCACCGCCCACCGCATGGCCTGGGGCAAGTTCCTGAACGCCGGTCAGACCTGCATCGCTCCCGACTACGTGCTGGTCGACAGCACCCGCAAGGACGCGCTGGTCGACGAGCTGGTGAAGACCATCGAGGAGTTCTACGGGCCCGACCCCGCCGCATCCCCCGACCTGACCCAGATCGTCAACGAGCGCCACGCCGACCGGCTCGCCGGTCTGCTCGAGGGCCACGGCGGCACGGTGGTGTGCGGCGGCGCAGTCGACCGGGCCACCCGCAAGCTGCCCCCCACGGTCATCGTCGACCCCGACCCCGACAGCGCCATCATGCGCGAGGAGATCTTCGGCCCGGTGCTGCCGATCCTGGCCGTGGACGACCTGGAGGACGCCATCGCGTTCGTCAACGGGCGAGCCAAGCCGCTGGCGCTCTACGTCTTCACCGACGACGAGGCGGCCGCCCGCACCGTCGTCGACCGCACCTCCTCGGGTGGCGTGTGCGTCAACCACACGCTGTTCCACATCACCCCCCATGACCTGCCCTTCGGCGGCGTGGGCGACGCCGGCTCGGGCCGGTACCACGGCAAGGCGGGCTTCGACGCCTTCTCCAACATGAAGCCGGTGCTCACCAAGCCGACCAAGCCCGACCTGTCGCTGATCTACCCGCCGTACACCAAGCTCAAGGCGAAGGTGATGAGCAAGCTGCTCTGAGCCGGCGCGTCCGGGCTCGGTTCAGGCCGCCCCGGCGTGCTTGGCGGCGCCCCGCTCGGACACCACCTTGGACGAGCCGCCCGGCGACATGGTGACGCCGTAGAGGATGTCGGCCGCCTCCATCGTGCGCTTCTGGTGCGACACGATGACGAGCTGGGCCTCGCGGCGGAACTCGGCCACCAGCTCGAGGAACCGGTGCAGGTTGACGTCGTCGAGCGCGGCCTCGACCTCGTCCATCACGTAGAAGGGCGAGGGCCGCGACCGGAACACGGCGAACAGGAAGGCCAGGGCGGTGAGCGAGCGCTCGCCGCCCGAGAGCAGCGACAGCTTGCGGACGTTCTTGCCCGACGGCTTGGCCTCCACCTCGATGCCGGTCTCGAGCAGGTCGTCGGGGTCGGTGAGCTTGATGGAGCCGGTGCCGCCCGGGAACAGCGTCGTGAACAGCTGGGTGAAGTTCTGCGACACGTCGGCGAAGGCGGCGGCGAAGACGTTGACGATCTCCTCGTCGACGGCCTTGATGACCTTCGACAGCTCCCGTCGGCTGGCCTTGACGTCGTCCAGCTGGCCCTGCAGGAACTCGTGGCGCTCCTGGAGCGCCTGGTACTCGTCGAGGGCCAGTGGATTGATCGGGCCCATGAGGCGAAGCTCCCGCTCGAGCTCGCGGGCCCGGGCGGCCGGCGCCACGTTCTCGGCCAGCTCAGGGCACGCCGCGGCGATGGCCGCCTCGGGGTCGACGTCGAGGTCGCGGCGCATGGTCTCGACCGCGGTCTCGATGCGCAGGTTGATCTCGTTGAGCTCGAGGTCGGCGCGCTGCATGCGCTCCCGGACCTCGTTGAGGTCCCGCTCGACCTGGACGCGCTCCCGGCGCAGGCCGTCGAGCGCCATGGCCACCGCCCGCTGCGCCTCCGACTGCTTCAGGCGCTCCTCGCGCAGGCCGACCAGGTGCCCCTCGACCTCGGCGAGCGAGGCCTGGCAGGCGGCGGCGAGGCCGTCGAGCGCCTTGGCCCGCCCGTCGAGCGCCTCCCGGCGCACGGCCGCCTCCTGGGCGGCCTGCTGGTTGCGGGCGACGCGGGCGTCGACCTCGACGAGGCGGGCCTGCAGCGAGGTGCGGCGCTCCTCGACCTGGGCGACCCGGATCTCGAGGTCGGACCGGAGGGTGGCCACGGCGGCAGCCCGCTCGTCGAGGGCGGCGCGGGCCTCGGTCATGGCCCGGGCGGCCTCCGCGGCGGCCGCCTCCTCGGCCTCGAGGGCCGGGAGCATGGCCTCGAGCTCGGCGACCCGGTCGCGCTCGGTGCGCAGGCGCTGCTCGACCTCGGTTCGCACGCCGGACTGCCCGTCGAGCTCCTCGGCGGCCTCCGCGGCCTGCTGGTCGACGCGCACGAGGCCGTCGGCGGCCCGGCGCAGTGCGGCCCCGGCCTGCTCGGCGGCCTGGCGGGCATCGCCTGCGGTGCGCTTGAGGTCGGCGAAGCGGCTGCGGGCGGCGTCGCGGGCCGCGGTGGCGGCGGTGACGGCCTCGGTGGCCGCCGCGACCCGGGCCCGGGCCTCGTCGAGCGCCGCGCCGGTGGCACCCGTGGCCGAGCCGCCGACGCGCCAGGCGCCGGCGCCGAACCGGGCCCCGTCAGCGGTGACGACCACGGCGTCGGGGTGGGCGAGGGCGACATCGAGGCCGGCGGCCCAGTCGCCGTCGATGCGGACGGCGGCTCCCACGACGGCGTCGAGCAGCTGGCCGACGCCCGGCCGTGCGGACCGGACGTGGGTGCGCACCGCGTCGCCCACGGGTGGTGGGGTGCGAGGGGTCCGCGGCACGCCGAGGGCGAGGACCGCACCGGCCGCGTCGCCAGCACTGAGCGCAGCGAGGGCCTGGCGAGCCGAGCCGGCGCCGTCCACCACGACGGCGGACAGTGCGTCGGCGGCGGCGGCCTCGAACGCGGGCTCCCAGCCGGGATCGACCTCGACCAGGTCGAGCAGGGTGCCGACCACGCCGTCGACCGCGGCCAGGCGCTGGGCGCCCGCGGCGGAGCGGGCCTGGTCGAGGGCCAGCTCGAGCGCCTCGGCCCGTGCCAGCCACGACCGGCGCTCGGCGTCGGCCTCGGCCAGCGCGGCGGCGGCCAGCTCGACGGCGGCTTCGGCGTCGGCCCGCTCGGCGAGCAGGCGGTCGCGCTCGGCCTCCAGCCCGGGGAGGCGGGACTCACCCTCGGCGACCTCGGCCCGGAGGCGGTCGGCCTCTGCGGCCAGGCGGTCGCGCTTGTCGGCGAGGGAGCCGGCACGACCCTCGGTGCGCTGCAGCTCGGCGATCGAGCGGCTGACGGCCTGGCGGAGCCCGCCCAGCTGCCCCCGCACCTCGGCGGCCTCCCCGGACGGCGAGGCGATGCCCTCACCCCAGCGCTCCTCGAAGGTGGCCCGGGCGTCGGCCAGACCCCGCTCGGCACGGTCGACGTCCTCGGCCTCGGGCAGGAGGGCCGCCGCCGTGACCTCGATGGCGGCCAGCTCCTCGCGCAAGCGGGCCTGGTCGGCCTCCAGCGAAGCGATCAGCGCGGCGTCGACGGTGGACTCGCGCTCCTTGGCCAGGCTGCGCTGCCGCTCGGCGAGCACGGCGGCGACGCCTCGGCCCCGCTCGCGCAGCGCCTCGTAGCGGGTCAGCTCGTCACCGACGTCCGCGCCGCCCATGGCGTTGAGCTCGGCCTCGGCCCGCAGCACGGAGGCATCGAGGTCGCGCAGGCGAGCCCGCAGGGTGTCGTCGGTGCCGGCGTGGCCGGCCCGCTCGCGGGTGGTGGTGTCGAGGCGATGGCGCAGGCGGGCCAGCTCGCGCCCGGCCAGGTATCGGCGCAGGGCGTCGAGCTCGGTGACGAGGTCGCCGTGGCGGCGGGCGGCCTCGGCCTGGCGCTCGAGCGGACGCAGGCCGCGGCGGACCTCGCGGAGCAGGTCCTGGACCCGGGTGAGGTTGGCCTCGGTGGAGGCGAGGCGCCGCTCGGCCTTCTCCTTGCGCTTGCGGTACTTGAGGACCCCGGCGGCCTCCTCGATGATCAAGCGGCGCTCGGTGGGCTTGGCGTTGAGGACGGCGTCGATCTGGCCCTGGCTGATGATGACGTGCTGCATGCGCCCCACACCGGAGTCGGACAGGAGCTCCTGGAGGTCGAGCAGCCGGCAGGGCACGCCGTTGATCGAGTACTCCGACTCCCCCGTGCGGAACAGGGTCCGGGTGAGGGTCACCTCGGAGAAGTCGATGGGCAGCAGGCCGGCGGTGTTGTCGAGGGTGAGCGCCACCTCGGCCCGGCCCAGCGCGCTGCGCTTGGAGGTGCCGGCGAAGATCACGTCGTCCATCTTCTGCGAGCGCACCGACGACGGTGCCTGGGCGCCGAGCACCCAGGCGATGGCATCCACCACGTTGGACTTGCCCGACCCGTTGGGGCCGACCACGACCGTGACACCGGGCTCGAGGTCAAGGCTCGCCGTGTCGGCGAAGGACTTGAACCCCTTGATCGTCAAGTTCTTGAGGAACACCGCGGTCGACGGTACTTCCCGCCCCGGTCGAGCCCGCGGACCTCAACGAACCTTGTCCTCAGGCGGCGGACCACGCCGGCCGCGGTCCCGGGGCGACCCGTCCGCCCGATGCGGCCAGCACCGTCCGGTAGCTGTCGGCCAGCAGGTCGAGCAGGCGCTGGCGAGCGATGGACACGGCGGCGTCCGGGCCGACGTGGAGCCCGTCGGGACGGAGGTCGGGCGGAATGCGGCCGTCGGGCCCGGCGAGGGCGGCGGCGTAGGGCCAGCGCGCGATGCCCGGGTGGCCGGCCAGGGCCTCCCCGTCGATGCGGTCGATGGCCTGGGTGCGGGCCGGGTCGTTGGTGGTGGCCTCGCCGTGACCGGGCGCCGGGCTCCCCATCATCTCGCCGAAGGCGTCGAGGTCCCACTCGGGGAGCGGGACGTCGGCCCACAGCACGGGCACCCCCGTGGCGGCCAGGCGGCCCACGGCGTCGGCCATCGCGGCGCGGTACGCGACCTCGACCGGCGGGTCGAGCAGCGAGCGCCACACCTCGTCGCCGTGGCGGGCGTCGGCCAGCTGCGCGGAGCCCAGGAAGACGACGATGACGTCGGGGTGAACCTCGCCGAGGCTGGCGATGGCCTGTCCGACGATGTCCTGGCACGGGCTGCGGAACTCGTAGCCCTCGCGCAGCTTGGCCACGTCCTGGCGCAGCACCGTGCAGCCGGGCTGGTGGAGCAGGTGCACCTCGGCGTCACCCCGCTCGGCCGCGGCCTGCTGGATGCCGGCGCCGGTGGCCCCGGCCGTCGAGTCGCCGATGACGAGGACCCGGGTCGGCCGCCGGGAGGCGGCCGGTGGCGTGGCGGCCTCCGTGGCGGGCGCGGCGGTCGCCGGGCCGGCGGCGATCGCCTCCCCGGCCGGCACGGCGGTCACCGTCTGCGAAGGGGCGGCCCGGTCGGTGGGCGCAGCGACGGGCGCCGCCGGTGCGGTGGCCGGCCGCGGAGCGGGCGCCGGGATGCGGGCCCAGGCCGCCATCGGGGGCGGGGCGGCCACCGTGGCCACGGTCGGTTCGGGAGCGGGGGCGAGCACGACGGTGGCGGCGACCACCGAGGCGATCGCGAACGCAGCGGCGGGGACGAGGCGTCGGGTCGGCACCGCACCGCGGCGGATGGGCAGCTCGACCAGTGCGGCCGACGCCGACGCGACGGCCAGCGTCACGGCCAGACGCAGGGCCAGGAGCGCAGGCCCCTCGATCCCCGTCCGCTGCGACGTCAGCACCAGGAACACCGGCCAGTGGAACAGGTACGTGCCGTAGCTCACGCCGCCGAGGGCGACCAGCGGTCGCCAGCCCAGCAGCGCCGGGGCGATGCGCCCCTCCAGCGATCCGACCAGGAGGCCGATCCACAGGACGGTGACGGCGGTGAGGCCGCCGGCGGCGAGCAGGTCGGCGCTGCGCTCGGCGGCGCCGAACGCCACGACGACACCCACGCCTGCCGCCACGGCGAGGGCATCGGCCATCCACGTCCGGCCGGCCAGTGCCGCTCGCACCGCCGGCAGCGCCAGGGCGAGGGCCACCCCGACGGCCAGCTCGGCGGCCCGGGCGTCGGTGCCGTAGTAGGTGCGCTCCACGTCCTGGAGGAGCAGCTGGCTGGCGAGGGAGCCCACCACGGTCGCGGCCACCGCCAGCGCGAGCAGGCGCTGACCGAGCCGGCCCCGGCCGAGCGTCGCGGCCACCACCAGGGGGAGCGCCAGGTAGAACTGCTCCTCGATGGCGAGGGACCAGAAGTGCTGCACCGGCGACGGCGCCCCCTCCACCCCGGCGTAGGGCGCGTCGGCGGCGATGAAGCGCCAGTTGGCCACCTGGAGGGCGGCGGCCCGGACGTCGGCCACCGACGTGGCGGTGGCCCCGCCCCGCGCCCACAGCACGAGGCCGGCCCCGACCAGCCCGAGCACCGCAGCCGGCACGAGGCGGCGGACCCGGCGGGCCCAGAAGGCACGGAGGTCGATCCGGCCCGTGCCGGCGTGCTCGGCGAGGAGCAGGTCGGCGATGAGGAACCCCGAGAGCGTGAAGAAGAGCGACACCCCGAGCCATCCGCCCGGGATGGCGCTGGCGTCGTGGTGGTACCAGAGCACGGCCAGCACGGCGACCCCACGGAGCCCGTCCAGCGCGGGCGTGCGCCCGATCCGCCCCCTCGTGGTGTCCACCGCCCCGATCCTTCGTGGTCGGAGCGGCGTGTTCCTGCCGGCGCGCTACCGGCGGGCCATCAGGTCTGGCACTGCTCGCAGAACCAGGTGTTCTTGCCGCCGAACTTGGCCTTGGAGATGACGTCGCGGCAGCGGCGGCAGGGCTCGCCGTCGCGACCATGCACCTGGTGGTGGTCGGTGTAGCCGCCCACCCCACCGTGCAGGTCGTGCCAGCCGTCCTCGGTGAGCGTGGTGCCGCCGTGCTTGATGGCGTCGTGGAGGATCTCGACGACGCTGCGGTAGAGGCGACGGACCTCCTGCACCGAGAGCGAGTCGCTCAGGCGGTCGTAGCGCAGGCCGGCGTCGTAGAGGATCTCGTCGGAGTAGACGTTGCCGATGCCGGTCAGGAGGTCCTCGTCGGTGAGCAGGGTCTTGAGCTTGACCGAGCGCTGGAGCACCGCCTTGGCGAAGTCGGCCCACGGCACGGGCTGGTCGACCACGTCGTAGCCGAGCAGCTCGATCTCGTCGACGCCCTCGGCCACCTCTTCCGGGGTGAGGAGCCACAGCTCACCGGTGCGACGCGGGTCGATGTAGCGGAGCTGGCCGCCCTGGGTGAAGGTGATCACCACGCCCGTGCCGTCGTCGAGGGGGTCCTTGGCCGCGCTCTTGCGCAGCTGGCCGCCGAGGCCGGGACGGATGATGAGCCGGTCGCCGGTGTCGAGGGTGAAGATCAGGAACGTCCCGCGGCGGATGAGGGACTTGAGCTTGGCCCCCTCGAGCATCCCGGCGAACTGCTTCTTCGTGCTGTGACGGGGGATGACCTTGGTGTCGTGCACCTCGACGGTCTTCACCTTCCGCCCCACCACGTCGCGCTCGAGCTGGCGGCGCAGCGTCTCGACCTCAGGCAGTTCAGCCATCTGTGGGCCCTCCCAGGGCGTCGGTGGCGCCGGCGAGGCCGGCACCGTCGTCGAGCAGCTCGAGGGCGGAACGGGCCGCCTGCTGCTCGGCTTGCTTCTTGGATCGGCCCGTGCCGACGCCCAGCTCGTGGCCGTCAGCGGTGACCGTGACGGTGAAGTGGCGAGCGTGATCGGGACCGGTGGCGTCGAACGCGTACGTGGCGGTGGCGGTGGTGAAGGTGGCCAGCCGCTCCTGCAGGCGACTCTTGTGGTCCTGGTCGCCCCCACCGGCATCGATGACCGCCTGGATCCGCTCGCCCAGCAGGTCCAGCACGAGGCGGCGAGCCGCGTCGAGGCCACCGTCGAGGTACACGGCGCCGAGGACGGCCTCCATGGCGTCAGCCAGGATCGACGGCTTCTCGCGGCCACCGGACTGCTCCTCGCCCTTGCCCAGGCGAAGGTGCTGGCCGAGCCCGAGCTCGATGGCGACCTCGGCCAGGCACACCGAGTTCACCACGGCCTTGCGCACGTCGGTCAGGGCGCCCTCGTCGAGTCCGGGGTCGGCCCGGTACACGTGGTCGGCGACGAGGAAGCCGAGCACCGAGTCGCCCAGGAACTCCAGACGCTCGTTGCTGTCGTACTCGGCGTGCTCGGCGCACCAGGAGCGGTGGGCGAAGGCCTGGGCGAGGAGGGCGTCGTCGGTGGGCTCGTAGCCGAGCGCGGCGACGAGGCGGTCGCGGCCGAGCAGCGTCGGGCGGTGCGTACCGCCGGGCGCAGTCGCCACCGGTCCGGACCGGGCGATCAGAGGCGCGCGACGACGTAGTCGACGGCGTCGCGCACGGTCTTCAGGTCCTCGAGGTCCTCGTCCTCGATCCGGAAGCCGACGGTGCGCTCACCGATCTCCTCCTCGAGTCCCTCGACCAGCTCGATGAGGGCGAGGGAGTCGGCGTCGAGGTCGTCGACGAAGCTGTCGCCCTCCTTGATCGTGTCCGGCTCGATCTCGAGGATGTCGGCGAGCCGATCTCGGATGAGGGTCAGGACCTCGTTGCGATCCATCTTGTCGCCCTCCACGTGGGTCTCTGCGGGCAACGGGTGCCCCTCCTGGGTTCGGATGCTCGTCTGGCGATCGGCCACCATAGCCGGAAGTGCCGGAAAAGCGCCCGATCGCGCCTGAAAGACCAGGTCAGCAGGTATGTGCCCGGATCAGGCGACGGCGGCGGCCAGGTGGCTGGTGACCGCACCGGCGACCATGTCACGGGCCACGCGGACCGCGTTGACCACCGCGGTGGGGCCCGACGAGCCGTGGCTGATGATGCAGACGCCGTCGACGCCGAGCAGCATCGCCCCACCGGTGTTCTCCGGATCGAGGGTGGCGTACAGCGGGAGCAGCTCGGGCATGAGCACCTCGGCGGCGGCCCGGGTCTCCTCGGTGGCGCCGAAGGCCTCGAGCAGCCGGTTGACGAGGCCCTTCATCCCGCCCTCCAGCGTCTTGAGCGCCACGTTGCCGGTGAAGCCGTCGGTGACGACCACGTCGACGGCGTCGGTGAGGATGTCGCGCCCTTCGACGTTGCCGATGAAGGTGCCTCCGGCGGCATCGAGCACGCCGTCGGCGACGAGCAGGTCGTAGGTCTCCTTGCGCAGCGGATCACCCTTGCCGGGCTCCTCGCCGATGGAGAGCAGGCCCACCCGGGGGCGGTCCACGTCGTAGCGGGCCCGGGCGTACGCCGCGCCCATCTGAGCGAACTGCACCAGCCAGTCGGCCTGGCACTCGGAGTTGGCGCCGGCGTCCAGCAGCACGGTGTGCCCGCCGGACGGGACGGGCAGCGGCGTGGCGATGGCGGGCCGTTTGACCCCTTTCAACCGGCCCATGCGCAGCAGCGCCGCCGCCATGGTGGCCCCGGTGTTGCCGGCCGAGACCATGGCCGAGGCCTTCCCGTCGCGGACCGCCTCGGCCGCGCGCACGAGCGTGGAGTCCTTCATCCGGCGCACGCTGAGGCCGGGGTCGGCGTCCATGGCGATGACCTCGGACGCCGCCAGCAACGGGAGATCGCCGGCGATGTCGGCGACGTCGGGCGTGCCGACCAACAGGATGTCGACGCCGAGCTGGTCACGCGCCTGGCGGGCGCCCTCGACGATGTCAGCCGGTGACTTGTCGCCGCCGTTGGCGTCGATGGCTATCGGAAGCATGTGAGTCCTGAACTCGTGAGACCCTGCCGAGCAACGTCACGGAACCCGAGCCGAGCGAAGGGTCTCAGTCCACGTCCACGGCTTGGCGGCCGTGGTACCACCCGCAGTTGGGGCAGACGACGTGGGGGACCTTCACCACGCCGCAGCGGGGGCAGAGGCTGCGCGAAGGGCGGCTGAGGCGCCAGTTCGCGGCGCGACGGCTACGCCCCTTCGCTTTGGAGGTCTTCTTCTTGGGGACGGCCATGGCAGTTCAACCTCAGATGCGGGTGCCGGGAGGGCGATGGATGCGGCCGGGCCAGTCGGTTGCCGACCGGGCGGACGCGAAGGAGACACCTTAGGGGCGGTCCTCGTCGAACCTCAACTCCGACAGGGCCGCCCAGCGGGGATCCGCCGGCGGCGGCTCGGCCGCCGCCGCAGCGGCGACCTCGTCCTCGGTGGTGGTGGGGAACCGCTCCGGGTCGGGGCCGGAGCAGTCCTCGGCGCACAGCGGTGCGAGCGGCATGCTGGCGAGCACCAGCTCCTCGACCATGGGCCGCAGGTCGAGCAGGTCGTCGTCGATGGGGTAGATCTCGTCGTCGATCGGCGCCCGCTGGGCGATCTCGCGCAGGGCCACGTCGGTGTGACCGGTGACGTCGTCCAGGCAGCGCCGGCACGCGCCGTACCAGTCGAAGCCGATGGTGCCGATGACCTCCACCCCGTTGGCCATCGCCAGCAGGGTGCCGGTGACGGTGAGCGGGGTGCCGGGGATGGTGCTGGCCGCTGACGTCTCGAGGCGCTCGGCTTCGACCTCGATGTCGATGGCGCGGCTGCTGCCCGGCTCCCGGAGCAGGTCGCCGACGCGCACGACGAAGGGCTTGCCCACCTAGCGGTCGTCCTGGTCGAAGAACCCCGAACCGGAATCGGGGACCGCCTCCAACCGGCGTCGGGCCCGTCGCTCGTGGGCGGCCGCGTCGTCCTCGGCGGACTGCACGTGGCCTCCCTCGGGGGCGTCGCCGAGGTCGCGCTCGTCCTGGGCGGCCTGGCTGCCCTGCAGCTTGGCCCGGCCGGCGCTGACCACCTTCATGGTGCGCTCGAGCACGATCTCGAAGCTGGCGAGGCGCTGGTCGCAGAAGTCCTCGGCCTCGAGCTTGAGGCGGCGGGACTCGGCATCGGCGGCGTCGACCACGGCCCGGGCGCGGGCCTCGGCGGCCTTGACGACCTCGGTCTGGCGCACCATCTGCTCGGCCCGCTGGCGGGCGGCCTCGACGATCTCGTCGGCCTCGCGCCGGGTGCGGGCCAGGAACTCCTCGCGCTGCTTGAGCAGCCACTTGGCCGAGCGGAGCTCCTCGGGGAGCCGCTCGTTGGCCTCGTTCAGCAGGTCGAGGACCTCGGCCTGGTTGATCATCACCGACGTCGACAGCGGCATCGGTCGGGCCTGCTCGATCAGGTCGCGCAGCTCGCGGAGCACCGACTCGACCTGGGGTGCCTCGTAGGGGGACTGGCCGGGGCGGTCGGTCATCAGAACTTCTCCGCCAGCCGCTTCTTGACGGCGTCGGGGACCATGTCGTCGACGTTGCCGCCGAAGCGGGCGATCTCGCGCAGCAGCTTGGAGGCGACGAAGGAGTGCTCGGTGGCCGAGGGGATGAACAACGTCTCCACCCCGGAGATCTTGCGGTTCATGTGGGCCTGGTGCATCTCGGACTCGAAGTCGGAGACGGCCCGCAGGCCCTTGACGATCACGTCGGCGCCGACCTCACGAGCGAGGTCGACGACCAGGCTGGCGAACTGCACGACCTCGACGTTGCCCAGGTGCGACGTGCTCTCCTCGATCATGGCCTTGCGGTCCTCGAAGGAGAACAGCGGCTCGCCCTTCTGCGGGTTGCGCATCGCGGCGACGGTGACCTTGTCGAACAGCCGTGAGGCGGTCTCGATGATCTCGAGGTGACCGTTGTGGATCGGATCGAACGTCCCGGGATAGAGGACCGTCCTCACGCATGTGCTCCTGTCGGGTCGGGGGCGCCACGAGCGGGAGGCTCCGGCCGGGCGAACAGCACAACCGTACCGCCGTAGGTCCGCTCCCTCACCTTTTCCCACCCGTCCGGAAGGGTCACGGAGCGGTCGGACTCGACGACCACCACGGCGTCCGGCGCGAGGCACGGCAGGAGGCGCTCCAGCAGGTCGGACCAGGCATCGAAGGCGTAGGGCGGGTCGGCGAGGACGAGGTCGACCGGCGCCGGCAGGTCGGCCACGGCGACGTGGACGGGGCGGGGCACCACGACGGCGCGGTCGGCGAGGCCCAGGGTGACCAGGTTGTGCTCGATCGTGGCGACGGCCCGGCGGTCCGACTCGACGAAGTGGGCGCTCGCCGCGCCGCGGCTGAGCGCCTCGATGCCCAGCGCGCCGCTCCCGGCGAAGAGGTCCACGACGGCAGCGCCGGCCACCACGCCCAGGCTGCCGAGCGCGTTGAACACGGCCTCGCGGACCCGGTCGGTGGTGGGGCGGGTGTCGGTGCCGGGCGGTGCGTCGATGCGCCGGCCGCGCGCCGAGCCGGCGACGACGCGCACTACCGGAAGGACGACCCGTGGCCGTAGGGCACGGCGATCCAGGTCTTGCCGGGCGTCAGGGCGACCTCGTTGCCCTCCACGTCCCGGTAGGTGGTGGGCGTGGTGTTGTCGGGCTTGTGCCAGGTCCCGGTGGCCACCTTGCCGCCGCTGAAGATCCACGCCTCGCCGTCGCCGACCACCTGGGCGGTGGGCACGCGCGAGCCGGCCTGGTCCACGGTGCCGGAGTCGACGGCGGCCGTGAAGCGGATGATCACGTTGTCCACGCCGATCTGCCCCCCGCCGGCGCCGTCGACGTGGGGGTGCCCGGCCTGGAAGCGGACCCAGCGCGACCCGTCCCACTCGAAGCGCACGGGCGTGCCCCGGCCGCTCGGCCCGCCGAAGGCGGCGGGGAACACGACGTCGATCGAGGTCGCCGACACGGCGTTCGGCGACGGGACGGCATCGCCCGGGCCGGCGAAGTGCAGCACCGGCTGGAGGGGTCCGGCGGAGCCCTCAGGAGCGGTGGCGCGGATGTCGGCCGTGCCGAGGGCGAAGGAGTTGTAGGGCGACCTGCGGGCGCCGTCTCGGTAGTAGAGGTGCGGGACGTCGTCGAAGGACCGCGGCACGACGGTGGACGCCCGGACGTGGCTGTCGAGCAGGGCGTTGGCACCGTGCCAGGCGAACAGCGGCCGGTTCAGCTCCTCCAGCAGCCCGATCTCGGAGCCGCGGGCCGAGCGGATGGGGCCGATGGGGGCGGCGTCGGTGGACTGGAACAGGGCGAGGAACCGGGTGACCTGACCCTCGACGGGCACCTCGTAGACGAGGTCGGCGGCGCCGATGCCGACCTGGGGCGTGGAACGGCCCTCCACGTTGTCGAACTTGACGGCGACGACGGGCCGGGCCTGGACCCACTGGTCGGGCAGCGACCGGCCGGTGAGCATCGACACCGGGACCGGGGCCGAGGTGGTGCTGGTGGTGGTCTCCTCGGTGCCGGTGCTCGGGGTCGTGGAGGCCACGGTCTCGGCCTGCTCGTCACCCCCACCACTGCAGGCGGCGACGAGGAGCGAGCCGGCGAGCGCGAGGGCGACGAAGGGCTGCGTGCGCATCGTCGGAAGTGTTCCATGGGGGGTGCGCGGCGCCGTGCATCCCCTCGGCCGCCGATACGGTCAGCGGGCGTGTACGAGCCCGACCCGATCATCACCTGCATCGACTGCGGGGGGCGAGCGCACCTGAACGGGTACCCGCCCGAGGAGGGCTGGCAGCCGGGGATGCTGACGATGTACCGCTGCGAGGACTGCCTGGACGGGTGGTACCTCGAGGTGCCGGACTGGGACGACCGCTAGCGCCCGCGGTCGGCCCTCAGGTGGGTGTGGAGCCGGCTCGCTCAGCTCTTGAAGAGGAACTCCTCCTCGTCCTCGTCGAGGAACAGCCGGACCTCGTCCACCAGCTCCTCCGGGGGGCCCTCCGGCCGGTCGACCAGCTCGAAGGCCACCTCCCGGGCGACGTCGACCCACTCGCGGTGGTCTCGCAGCGAAGCGAGCTTGAGGTCATTGCGACCCTTCTGGCGGGCACCCAGGATGGTGCCCTCGCCCCGCAGGTCCAGGTCGACCTCGGCCAGGAGGAACCCGTCGGTGGTCTCGACCATGGCCTGGAGCCGGCGCTCGCCGTCGTCGGTGCCGCCCTCCCCCAGGAGGTGGCAGTACGAGCGGTGCGCACCGCGACCGACGCGGCCCCGCAGCTGGTGGAGCTGGGCGATGCCGAACCGGTCGGCGTCGAGGATGACCATCACGGTGGCGTTCGGGACGTCGACCCCGACCTCGATGACGGTGGTCGCCACCAGCACGTCGAGACGACCCTCGCGGAAGGCGCGCATGGTGGCCTCCTTCTCCGCCGGCGGCACCCGACCGTGCAGCAGCCCGAGCCGCAGCCCGGCGAGCTCGCCGTGGGAGAGCTGCTCGAAGGTCTCGGTGGCCGAGGAGACCTCGAGCTTCTCGGACTCCTCCACCAGCGGGCTGACGACGTAGGCCTGGCGCCCGGCGGCCACCTCGGCGCGCACCTGGTCCCAGACCTGGACCTGCTCCGGCTCGGTGCGGGCCCACGTGGTCTCGATGGGTGTCCGCCCCGGGGGCAGCTCGTCGAGGACCGACACGTCGAGGTCGCCGTAGACCGTCATCGCCGCCGTGCGCGGGATCGGCGTGGCCGTCATCACCAACACGTCGGGGACCGTGCCCTTGCCCTTGTCGCGGAGCGCGGCGCGCTGTTCGACCCCGAAGCGGTGCTGCTCGTCGACGACCACGACCCCGAGCGACGCGAAGCCGACGTCGGCGGAGAGCAGGGCGTGGGTTCCGATGGCGATGTCGACCTCGCCGGCGGCCAGCCCCTCGGTGATCTTGCGCCGCTCCCCCGCCGGCACCCGGTTGGTGAGCAGCTCCACCCGCAGCGGACGGTCGAACAGGGCGCCGTCGTCACCGACCCGAAGGTCAGCCAGCAGCTCGCGGATGCAGAGCGCGTGCTGCTCGGCGAGCACCTCGGTGGGCGCCATGAGCGCCCCTTGGTGGCCACCCTGCACGGCCACGAGCATCGCCGACACGGCGACCACGGTCTTGCCGGCGCCGACGTCGCCCTGCAGGAGCCGGTGCATGGGCACGGGGTGGGCGAGGTCGGCCTCGATCTCGCCGATGACCCGGACCTGGGCCCCCGTGAGCGGGTACGGCAGCGCGGCGTGGAAGCGGCGGACGAGCTCCCCGAACAGGTCGTGGGCGACGCCGACCGACGTCTGCTCCACCCGGCGCTTCCGCAGGACGAGCGCGAGCTGCAGCCGGAGCAGCTCGTCGAAGATCAGCCGCTTCTGGGCCGCCACGTAGGCCGCCGTGCTGTCGCCAGGGACGTGCACGAGGCGCAACGCCGAGCTCCGGTCGATCAGGTCGAGGCGGTCGAGGATCGCCTCCGGCACCGGGTCGAGCAGCCCGCCGGTCTTGTCCAGCCGCTCCAGCGCCTCCGCGACCCAGCGGCGCACGTCCTGGGTCGTGATGCGGGCCTTCTCGGACTGCGGGTACACCGGCACGACCTGGCCGGTCTGGTCGCCGACGAGGTCGACCACCGGGTTCGTCAGCTGCCTGGTGCCGCGGAAGTCCTCGACCTTGCCCCAGAACACCGCCTCGGTCCCGGGGGCCAGCTGCTTCTCGCGCCACGCCTGGTTGAAGAACGTGACCTTCATGCGACCGCTGCCGTCGCTGACGAAGGCTTCGACCATGACCCGGCGCCCGCGCCCCCGGCCGCCGAGCGGGCGGGACGAGATCCGCTCGACCCGGGCCAGGACCGAGGCCAGCTCGCCGACGTGGAGGTCGGCGATCCGGGCCTCCTTCGTGCGGTCGATGTAGCGCCGCGGGTAGTGCGTGAGCAGGTCGAACACCGTGTCGATGCCGACCGACCGCAGGGCCTCGACCCGCTTCGGGCCCACGCCGTCGAGGCGAGCGACCTCGATGCGGGTGAGCGATCGGAGGGGGCGGGGGTCCATGCACCGATCTTGCCCGCGCGCGCCGACACCGCCGGACGATGCCGGCGGTGTCGTGCAGGTCGGCGGTGCGCCGGGCCCAGCCCGACCGACCCGGAGGTCCTGCTGGACCGCGCGGCGCGCGGTGGAGCTGACCTGCGACGACGGGTCGCTACTCGACCCCGAAGAGGTAGGGGTAGAGCGGCTGGCCCCCGTGGTGGACCTCGGCCTCCACGTCGGGGTGGTGCTCCTCGAGCCACTGGGTGATGTGACGGGTGCACCCCGGCGACGCGCCCTCACCCTCGATGATGGTCACCAGCTCGTGCCCGTCGATGAGCTGGTCGAGCAGCTGGCTCGCCGCCTCGCCCAGCTCGGCGGCGACGACCCGGATGCCGTCCCGGCTGATCCCCAGCCAGTCGCCCTCGGCGATGGGACCGGCGTCGCAGGTGGAGTCGCGCACAGCTCGGGTGATCTCGCCGTTGACGACGGCCTCGGCGTGCTGTCGCATCAGGGCGACGTTGTCGTCGGCGCTGGCCTGGGGGTCGTAGGCCAGCAGGGCGGCGAAGCCCTCGGTGATCGACCGGGTGGGCAGCACCCGCACGGACTTGTCGGTGAGGGCGTCGACCTGCTCGGCCACGGCGATGATGTTCTTGTTGTTGGGCAGGATCACCACCTCGGGCGCCGGCACGGCCTCGACCGCCTCGAGCAGCTGGGCCGTCGAGGGGTTCATCGACTGGCCGCCGGTGACGACCTGCTGGACCCGGAGGTTGCCGAAGATGCGCCGGATGCCCTCGCCGGTGGCCACGGCCACGACGCCGCACGGCACCGGTTCGGCCTGGACCTCGGCACCGCCGTCGACCGCCGCCTCGCGGACCCAGCGCTCCTCCTCGACCTCGTGGAGCTCGTCGAACAGGTCGGTCACCCGTATCTGGCGGGGCCGGCCGATCTCGATGGCCGCCTCGATGGCCGGGCCGATGTCGTCGGTGTGGATGTGGCAGTTGAAGATGCCGTCACCACCCACGACCACGATCGAGTCACCGATCCCGGCCCACACCTCACGGAAGGCGGGCATGGCCTGGTCGGGCGCCTCGAGCAGGTACATGACCTCGTAGCGCAGCTCGGACACGTGCTTGCCGGTCTCGGGGGTGACGTCCACGCCGGTGCGGACCCGCTCGGCGGCACCCGCCGGCGCGTCGGGCGGCGGTGGGACGTCGCGCCCGTCGACCACGTGCAGCAGGGCGTCGAGCAGCAGCAGGAACCCGGCGCCACCGGCGTCGACGACGCCGGCCTCCTTCAGCACGGGCAACAGATCGGGCGTGCCCTCGAGGGACACCTGCCCGGCCTGGCGCGTGCGGGCGAGGACCTCGACCAGCGGGGTGCCCCCCGCGGCTGCCGTGCGGGCCGCCTCCGCCGACTCCCGCACCACGGTGAGGATCGTGCCCTCCACCGGGCGCTGGACCGCCTCGTACGACAGCTCCGACGCCCGGGTGAGCGCCGCGGCCAGGACGTCGCCGTCGAGGGCGTCGTGGTCGCGGACCACCTCGGTGATGCCCCGCAGCAGCTGGGACAGGATCACGCCCGAGTTCCCCCGGGCGCCCATGAGGGATCCGTGGGCGACGGCCTTGCAGACGGCCGACATCTCGCCGCCGTCGACTCCGGCGACCGCCTCGGCCACCGACCGCAGCGTGAGGGTCATGTTGGTACCGGTGTCACCGTCGGGGACGGGATAGACGTTGAGGCGGTTGATGGCCTCCTGGTGCATCGCCAGCGCGTCGCCGAAGGTGGCGATGGCGCGGCCGAGCTCGGCGGCACCGAGGCGGTCGAGCGTCGTCGTCACGGCGGCGCACCCTATCCAGGGCCCGGCGGCCCGAGGGGCACGCGTCACACCCCTCGCCCGTTGTGACCACGAAGTGGACACCTGGGTATGGTGACCGAACCCCAGTTGAACCGATCGATGCAGGAGTCGTCGTGCAGGGTGTCATCAAGTCGTACGATCCCGGGACCGGAGATGGCGTGATCCTCGCCGACACCGACCTGCGTGAGTACGACCTGGCCCCCGGCGCGCTCCACGGATCGGTCTTCCGGATGCTGCGCCAGGGACAGCGCGTCGTGTTCACGACCGACGTCGACGGCCGGGCCTCCAACCTGCTGCTGGGCTCCGAAGTGGACATGGGCACGCCGCGCTTCCCCCAGGAAGACGTGCCGCTGGAGACCGGGATCTGACCTCCTCGCCACCCGGCTCGGAGCTGATCCCTCGACTTGTCGCAACGGCGCGACGGGAACGAGACGACAATGGGCGCAACGACGACCAACGAGAAGCTGAAGGCCTGGGTGGACGAGTGGGCGGGGATCTTCCAGCCCGACGTCATCGAGTGGTGTGACGGGTCCGACGAGGAGTGGGACCGACTCACCAGCCTCCAGGTCGAGCAGGGGTCCTTCACCCGCCTCGACGACGCCAAGCGTCCGAACTCCTTCCTCTGCAACTCCGACCCCGCCGACGTGGCCCGGGTCGAGGAGCGCACCTTCATCAACTCCGTCGAGGAGATCGACGCCGGTCCGACCAACAACTGGCGGTCACCGGCCGAGATGAAGGAGGAGGTCCTCTCCTTCTACCGGGGCGCCATGCGGGGCCGCACGATGTACGTCGTGCCGTTCTCGATGGGCCCGCTCGGCTCCCCCATCGCCCACATCGGCGTCCAGCTCACCGACAGCCCCTACGTCGCGGTGAACATGAAGATCATGACCCGCATGGGCCAGGGCGCCCTCGACGTCCTGGGGGACGGCGAGTGGGTCAAGTGCCTGCACTCGGTCGGCTACCCGCTGGTGGACGCCGACGGGACCGAGCGCCCCGACGTGCCGTGGCCCTGCGACGCCGACAACAAGTACATCTGCCACTTCCCCGAGGACCGCGAGATCTGGTCCTACGGGTCGGGCTACGGCGGCAACGCCCTGCTCGGCAAGAAGTGCTTCGCCCTGCGCATCGCCTCCACCATGGCCCGCGACGAGGGCTGGATGGCCGAGCACATGCTCATCATCGGCGTCACCCCGCCCGACGGCGAGAAGAAGTACGTCGCCGCCGCCTTCCCGTCAGCCTGCGGCAAGACCAACATGGCCATGTTGGTCCCCACCCTGCCCGGTTGGAAGGTCGAGTGCATCGGCGACGACATCGCGTGGCTGAAGTTCGGTGACGACGGCCGGCTCTACGCCATCAACCCCGAGGCCGGCTTCTTCGGCGTCGCCCCCGGCACGAGCGAGGAGACCAACCTCAACGCGCTGCGCTCGGTCGACGCCAACTCCATCTTCACCAACGTCGCCAAGACCGATGACGGCGACGTGTGGTGGGAGGGCATGTCCGAGCCGCCCGCCCACCTCATCGACTGGAAGGGCAACGACTGGACGCCCGAGTCCGGCTCCCCTGCCGCGCACCCCAACGCCCGCTTCACCGCCCCGGCGTCGCAGTGCCCGGTCATCGCCCCCGAGTTCGAGGACCCCAAGGGTGTGCCGATCTCGGCGATCCTCTTCGGCGGTCGCCGGGCGTCGAACGTGCCGCTCGTGACGGAGGCCCGATCGTGGGAGGACGGCGTCTTCCTCGGCTCGATCATGAGCTCCGAGAAGACCGCAGCGGCGGCCGGCAAGGTGGGCGAGGTGCGGTTCGACCCCTTCGCCATGCTGCCCTTCATCGGCTACAACGCCGGTGACTACATGCAGCACTGGCTCGACATCGGCGAGGAGGACGGCGCCCAGCTGCCCAAGCTGTTCTGGGTCAACTGGTTCCGCCGGGGCGAGGACGGCTCGTTCCTGTGGCCCGGCTTCGGTGACAACAGCCGGGTGCTCAAGTGGGTGCTCGAGCGCCTCGACGGCGAGGCCGACGCGGTCGAGACGCCCATCGGCCTGGTGCCGACCCCGGAGGCGCTCGACACCGAGGGCCTCGACATCGACGCTGCCGTGCTCGACGAGCTCCTCTCCGTCGACGCCGAGTCGTGGCGTCAGGAGATCCCGTTGATCGAGGCGCACTTCGACTTCATCGGCGAGCGTCTCCCCGAGGCCCTTCGGGCCCGTCTCGAGAACCTCGAGAAGAAGCTCAGCGAGTAGTCCTCCGCCACCCCCGTACGCGGACGAGCCCCGGCCATCGGCCGGGGCTCGTGTCGTTCCGGGACCGGCCGGCGGTCAGGGGTGGCGGGAGGGCAGCGGCAGCAGGCCCATCGAGCGGCACCGCTCCGCCAGTGCGGCGAGCTCCGCCACGTAGGTGCCGCGGTCGAGGGTGCCGTCGAGGTACTGCTCGCGCAGGTCGAGGAACATGCCCTCGACGAGGAGGTCGACGAGCTGCTCGAACAGGCGGTCCTGCAGCTGCTCGTCGCCGTCGATCAGCTGGATCGTGCCGAGGATGTCGTCCTGCTCGTCGGCGACCCGTGTCACCAAGCGCTCGTGTGCGTCCATGCCGATCTGTTCGCCACTCCGCAGGCGACCTCCTTCCTCACGCACCGTCGTTTTCGGCCCCGATTCCGGGCTGCCCGCCCCTCGGTACCGGCCATAGGGACTGAGCAAAGTTGCATTGTCGGCACTCAGGTTGTCTGCTATGCTCACCATCGGAGCCGATGACACCATGACCCAGAGGAGGCCCACCGTGCTGCTCCGCTTCGATCCCTTCCGCGAGCTCGATCGCATCGCCGGCGACCTCGACCGCACCGTGTCCCGTCCCTCCGCCGCTCCCCTGCCGATGGACGCGTACCGACGGGGCGGTCACGTGATCGCCCACCTCGACGTCCCCGGCGTGCGCCCCGAGGACGTCGACGTCACGGTCGAGCGCAACGTGCTCACCGTCCGCGCCACCCGCCACCTCGAGGTGGCCGAGGACGACGAGCGCATCGTCGGCGAGCGCCGACATGGCGAGCTGGTCCGCCAGCTCCTGCTCGGCGAGTCCCTCGACCCGCTCCGGGTGGAGGCCGACGTCACTGATGGCGTCCTGACCCTGCGGATCCCGGTGGCCGAGACGGCCGCACCCCGCAAGGTCGAGGTCGGCACCGGCGGCGGCAGCGCCGACACCGGTCCGGCCGCGCTCTCGGCCTGAGCGCACCTCCACGCCGGTCACGGGCCCGCCGACGGCGGGCTCGTGCCGCGCGTAGGCTCCGCCCCGCACCCGTCCGGGAGCGACCCGACGGGGAAAGGGAGCGGACATGGCCGTCAGCGCGTACATCCTCATCCAGACCGAGGTGGGCAAGGCGGCCGACGTCGCCGCCGCGGTCGGCGCCATCGACGGTGTGGTGACCGCCGAGGACGTGACCGGCCCCTACGACGTGATCGCCCGGGCCGAGTCCGACGACGTGGACCACCTCGGCCGCATGGTGGTCTCCAAGGTCCAGCTGATCCCGGGCATCACCCGCACCCTCACGTGCCCGGTGGTCCGCCTCTAGCGCTCTGGAGGCGGAACCGGCCGGGCGCCACCTGCTGCTCGGTCGCCACGCCGGCGAGCAGGCGCTCCACCTGCGCAGGAGCACCCTCGGCGTCGGTCCCGGTCACCTCCAGGGTGACGGCATCGCCCTCCACCTCGACCCGCAGCACCGCAGCGTCCGTGGCCTTGGCCAGACGCCCGATGACCTCCCGGGCCAGGGCGAGGGTCCGCACCGACACGGCCGGCGAGGCGACGGCATCGCCGGTCCACTCGAGGTCGATGGCCGCCCCGGCCTCCTCGCGGGCCGCGTCGACCTCGATGGCCACGGCGGCGCGAAGCTCGTCGTCGCTGTCCTCGAGCGGCGAGGGCAGGCCCGGCGAGGGTGCCACGCTGACCTCCCACGTGCGCCGCGCCGACGCCAGCGCCAACGCCCACAGCTCCGCGGCCTGGTGGTCACCGCCGGATGCGGCGGCCTCGGCCTGGGCCAACGAGGCCTCGGCGGCCGCCCGTTCGGCCTCGGCCCGCGCTCGGGCGTCGGCCTCCTCCTTCATCCGCCTGGCCACGTCGGCGGCGTCGCGCCGGGCCCGGTTGGCCCGCTCGAGGGCGTCGTCACGTTCCTTCCGGGCCGCCTCGGTGGCGGCGTCGGCCGTGCGGCGGGCGGCGTCGGCAGCCGCCCGGGCCTGCCTGGCCTCACCCAGGTCTTCGCTCAGCGCCCGCAGCCGGGCGCTGGTGCGCGCCAGCTGGACGGCCAGCGCCACGGCGACGACGAGCAGCAGGAGGGCGACCGCGAGCACGGGCAGAATGTACTGAGCAGGCGGCGGTCAGCCGGGCTGGCTGAACTGCATCGAGCGCAGGGCCAGGCCCATGAGGAACAGACCCCCGCCGCCGTAGAGGAGGTACCGGTGGGTGGCGAGCTGGGCCCGGTAGCTGTAGATGATCCCGACCGTGGCCACGGCCACGAAGCCGTAGAACAGGTGGAACTGGTCCGGCTCACCCTCCACGGCGCCGAGGGCGGCCACGCCCAGCGCGACCTGGACGATGATCGAGACCTGGACCACGGCGGTGGCGATCCACAGCGCCCGGACCCGGGCCGGCTCCCACCAGTGGGCGGCCAGCGCCCAGGCTCCGGCGAGGGCATTGCCCACCACCACGAACCAGGCGAAGGACGCGTGGAGGTCGCGGACCACCGGCTCAGCCGGCGGAGCCGCCTGCGACCTCGTAGCTCCACAGCTCGGCCGACACCGAAACCGGCGCACCCGAGTCGGTCGGCTTGTCGGCACCGCGGTGGCCGTGGGCGAAGCTGGGCGAGGACACCCACGCGTCGAACGAGGCCTGGTCGGCCCAGCGGGTGACGACGAGCCAGGTGTTGCGGTCGTCGGCGGGCTTGAGCAGCTCGAAGCCCTCGAAGCCCTCCTGGCCGTCGACGGCGCCGGCCCGGGCGGCGAAGCGGCGGGCGAGCTCGTCGCCGGAGCCCTCCGGGACGGTGATGGCGTTGATCTTGATGACGGTCACCGGCCCATCCTGGCCGCTCGCGCGACGAGTGGGCCAGACGCCAGGTGGCCGGCGGGTCGTCAGGCGATGGCGCCGGCGTCGCGCAGCTGGGCGATCCGGTCGGCCTCGAAGCCGAACTGGGCCAGGACCTCGTCGGTGTGCTGGCCGGCGTGGGCCGGCGGGCGCTGGATCGTGGCCTCGGTGCGGCTGAAGCGCGGCGCCGGGGCCGGCTGGAGCACGCCGTGGGACTCGACGAAGGTCTTGCGTTCGACGTTGTGGGGGTGCTGCGGCGCCTCGCCGAGGCTCAGCACCGGGGCGAAGCACACGTCGGTGTGCTCCATGATCTCGCACCACTCGTCGCGCGTCTTGCTCTTGAAGATGTCGCCGATCCGCTCCTTGAGCGCCGGCCACTGGCCCCGGTCCATCTGGTGGGGCAGGTCGCCGTCGGCACCGAGACCGGACAGCTCGAGCAGCTGGGCGTAGAACTGCGGCTCGATCGATCCGATGGAGACGTACTTGCCGTCGCTCGTCTCGTAGACGTCGTAGAAGTGGGCGCCGGTGTCGAGCAGGTTGGTGCCCCGCTCGTCGTTCCAGATGCCCATGGCGCGGAAGGCGTGGAACATCGTCGTGAGCACGGCGGCCCCGTCGACCATGGCGGCGTCGACGACCTGGCCCTCGCCGGAGCGCTGGGCCTCCAGGAGGCCGCACACGATGCCGAAGGCGAGGAACATGCCGCCGCCGCCGAAGTCGCCCACCAGGTTCAGGGGCGGGATGGGCGCCTCGCCGCGGCGCCCGATGGGCTCGAGCGCGCCGGCCAGGGCGATGTAGTTGATGTCGTGGCCGGCGGCCTGGGCGTACGGGCCCTCCTGACCCCACCCGGTCATGCGGCCGTAGACGATCTTGGGGTTGCGGGTCTTGCAGTCCTCGGGGCCGATCCCGAGCCGCTCGGCGACGCCGGGGCGGAACCCCTCCATGATCACGTCGGCCTTCTCGACCAGGGCCAACACGGTCTCGACGCCCTCGGGGCTCTTCAGGTCGACGCCGATGGAGCGGCGGCCGCGGTTGAGCACGTCGGCCGGGGGCGACTCGGGATCACCACCCATGACCTGGCCGGCCCGGTCGACGCGGATGACGTCGGCGCCCATGTCGGCGAGGAGCATGGCGCAGAACGGGCCGGGCCCGATGCCGGCGATCTCGAGAACGGTGGTGCCCTGGAGCGGTCCCATGGTGGTGGGGTTCCTCTTTCGTGGTGGGGTGGTTCAGTCGGTGTGGAGCGGGGCCGACGTCGCGCGCCCCCATGTGGGGCGATGCTTGCCGTTCCTTGACTGCTCGGTCAAGAACACCCCGCCTGCCCCTTCGATGGTCCCGATGGGACCGGATGTGGTCCATCCGGGACCAGCGAAGCGGGCGGTACGGTCGTCGTCGGTGTCGATCCCCGCTGAGGTGCACGCGTTCGCCCCCGGTCGCGTCAACCTGATCGGGGAGCACACCGATCACACCGGTGGGCGCTGCCTGCCGATGGCGGTGGCCATGGGCGTGACCGTGCGGGGTCGGCGAGGTGGCGACCGGGTGGTGCTGACCTCGGCCGAGGTACCGGGTACGGCGGACGTGGCCCTCGACGTCACCGACCCGGCGGCGGTGGAGCCGGGGTGGGCCCGCTACGTCGCCGGCGTCGTGGCCGAGCTGCGGCCCGAGGTCGGCCTCACCGGCCACCTGCGGTCCGAGGTGCCCGTCGGCGCCGGCATGTCGTCGTCGGCCGCGCTCGAGCTGGCGGTGGCGCTGGCCCTGGGCTTCGACGGCGCCGTCGAGGCCCTGGCCGCGCTCGGGCAGGCCGCGGAGCACCGCGCCACGGGCGTGCCGTGCGGGATCCTCGACCAGCTCGCTTCGGCCGGCGCCCGCGACGGGCACGCCTTCGTCCTCGACTGCCACACGCTCGAGCGCACCCACGTCCCGGTCCCCGACGGCATCGAGGTCCGGGTCGTGCACTCGGGCCAGGAGCGCACCCTGATCGGCTCGCCGTATGCCGAGCGTCGGGCCCAGTGCGAGGCGGCCGAGGTGCTGGTCGGGCCGCTGCGCAGGGCCACGACGGCCGACGTCGCCGGCATCGCGGACCCCGTGCTGCGGCGCCGCGCCCGGCACGTCGTCACGGAGAACCAGCGCGTGCTCGATGCCGCCGACGCCTTGCGCCGCGGCGACCCTGCCGCCCTCGGCGCCCTGCTCGACGAGGGACATCGATCGCTGCGCGACGACTTCGAGGTGTCGACGCCGATCGTGGACGCCACCGTCGAACGGCTGCGGGCCCGGCCCGGCGTGCACGGCGTACGCCTCATGGGCGGCGGGTTCGGAGGCTGCGTGGTGGCCGTCACCGAGCCCGGCGCGATCGACGAGGGCTGGCACGCCCGTCCCGGACCCGGCGCCCACCGGTCGGCTTCCTGACCCGCACCTCGACCACCGGAGGTCGACGTGCGCCAGGGGAACGGGGCTATCGGCCGAGGAGGCGGGCCTTCTCGGCGGCGAACTCGTCCTCGGACAGCACGCCGTCGCGTCGGAGCCGGTCGAGCTTGGCCAGCTCGTCGGCCACCGACAGCTGACCGCCGCCGTGGCCCTGCCCGATGCGGTCGAACTTGCGGTTCTCGTTGGCCTCGATCTGGCGGTAGATCTCGTTCTGCACGGCCGAGGGCTTGCGCACGTCGGAGAACGCCTGCCGCCCGCTCTCGCCGGCGGACTCGATGACGAGGTCGCCCGCCCCCAGCAGCCGCTCGAACAGGCGTTGGGAGAACAGCACGTTGTTCACCCGCTCCAGGGGGATCTCGATCCCGTGCTTGGCCAGCACGCCGTGGCGGTGGATGAGGCGATCGGTGGTGACGACGAAGTTCGTCGATCGCCAGTCGACGTAGCGCACGATCCACCATCCCAGGGCCACCAGGATGAGGAAGCCCGACAGCAGCTGGATGATGCCGTTGTCCACGTTCACCAGGACGAGCGCACCGAGCACGATGGCCCCGACGAGCGCGGCCGTCTGCGTGGCGAGGAACCACCAGTGCGGGTGCAGGTCGAGGACGACCTCCTCGCCCTCGTTCAGCAGCTTGCGGGGCAGGGGCACGGCGGGATGGTAACCCTGGCTCCGTGCCGGATCAGGCCCATCCCAGCTCGTGCAGGCGGTCGTCGTCGATGCCGAAGTGGTGGGCGAGCTCGTGGATGACGGTGATGCGGACCTGCTCGGTGACCTCTTCCTCGGTCTCGCAGATCGAGCAGATCGGCAGGCGGTAGATCGTGACCCGGTCGGGCATGGGCGGGCCCCCGGCGCCGTAGTCGCCCCGGGCGGTCAGCGGCACGCCCTCGTACAGGCCGAGCAGGCCGCCCGTCGGACGACCGGTGCGGACCCGGACCACCACGTTCTCCAGCGCGTCGGCCAGCGGCCCCGGGAGCTCGTCGAGCGCGTCGACCACGAGCTGCTCGAAGCGCTGCGGGTCCACGTCCACCATCGCGGCCGACGCTACCGGGGCACCCTCTAGCCTCGGCTCCGTGATCGACCCCGCGGCGGCGCTCGCCGGCCTCGACGAGGACCAGCGTCGGGCGGCCACCTCGCCGGCGTCGCCGCTCGCCGTGGTGGCGCCCGCCGGCTCGGGCAAGACGCGCGTGCTCACGGCCCGCGTCGCGCACCGGATCGCGGCGGGCGAGATCGAACCCGCCCACGTGCTGTGCGTGACCTTCACCCGCAAGGCCGCGGGCGAGCTCACGGGACGGCTGCGGCGCATCGGGGTGCGGGACCGCATCGAGGCCGGCACCTTCCACGCCGTCGCCTGGCGCCAGCTGCGCGACCGCTGGTCGGCACAGGGCCGGGCCGAGCCCCAGCTGCTCGACCGCATCCGCCCGTTCATGCGCGACCAGCTCGAGATCACCGCCCCGGCCGCCCTCACCGAGCTGGCCAGCGAGATCGGCTGGGCCCGAGCCCGCATGGTGCGCCCGGATGCGTACCCCGACGCCGCCCGGGCCGCGGGCCGTCGGACGCGACTGGCGGCGGCCGAGGTCGCCGAGCGCTACGCGCAGTACGAAGCGGCCAAGGCCCGTCGGCACGTCGTGGACTTCGACGACCTGCTGGCGGCGTGCGCGTCGGCCATCGAGGGTGACCCCGGCTTCGCCGCCGCCCAGCGCTGGCGCTTCCGGCACCTCTTCGTCGACGAGTTCCAGGACATCAACCCGCTCCAGTTCCGGTTGCTGGAGGCCTGGCGAGGCGACCGCTGGGACGTGTTCGTGGTCGGCGACTCGCACCAGTCGATCTACGGCTGGAACGGCGCCGACCCCGCGCTCCTCGACGAGCTGGGGCGACGGTGGCCGGCGCTCGAGACGATCCGCCTCGACCGCACCCACCGGTCGACGCCCCAGATCACGGCGGCGGCAGCCTCGGTCATCGCCGCCGCCGGCCTCCCCGACCGCCACCCGACATCCACGGGAGCGCCCGGCCCGCCGGCCCGGTGCCTCGACCACGAGGACGAGGTCGCCGAGGTGCGCGCCATCGCCCAGCTGATCCGGCGCCGCCGGGGCTCGCACCTGCCGTGGAAGGCCTTCGCCGTGCTGGCCCGCACCCACGAGCGGGTGCTCGACCTCGACCGTGGCCTCGCCGGGCTGGGGGTGCCGACGCGGATGCGGCGCCAGGCATCGCTGCTCGACGACCCGGCGGTGCGGCAGGTGCTGCACCGGTTGCGCGACGACGAGCGAGCCCTGCTGAGCGCCCTCGGCAGTGCGCTCGGCGACGACGTCGACGACCCGGCCGTGCAGTCGTTGGCCGAGGCGGCGGAGGCCCAGCGCACCAGGGACGACGCCATGACCGGCCGCGCCTTCGTCGGCTGGGCCTACGCCAACCTGTCCGACGACGACCACGAGCCCGACGCCGTCACCATCTCCACCATCCACGCCGCCAAGGGCCTCGAGTGGCCAGTCGTGCACGTGGCCGGCTGCGAGGACGGCTCGATCCCCATCGCCTCGGCACGCCGGCGCGAGGCGCGCGCCGAGGAGGCCCGCCTCCTCTACGTCGCCGTCACCCGAGCCGAGCAGGAGGTCACCCTGCACTGGGCCCACGCCCGCACGTCCCGGGGCGTGCGCCGGGGCCAGGTGCGGAGCCCCTTCCTCGACGGCTTCGAGGAGCGCGTCGCGCGGGTGACCGACCCGCCCACCTCCACGGGCGTCCCGCAGCTGGCCGCGCTCCGGGCCCGGCTCGACCCGCCCGAGGCCACCGATCCCCTGCTCGCCGCCCTCCGGGCCTGGCGCACCGCCCGCGCCCGGGCGGCCCGCACCGAGCCGGCCACCGTGGTGCCCGACGAGGTGCTGGAGGAGATCGCCAGCCGCCGGCCCCGGTCCCGACGGGAGATCGACGCGGTCGCCGGCCTCGGCCCAGCCCGACGCAACCGCTTCGCCGACGAGCTGCTCGCCGTCGTCGCCCGCTCCGAGGCCGCCCGGTGAGGTTCAGCGTCGAGCAGCGCTTCAGCACCGGAGCCGACGAGACAGCCAGGGCGTTCACCGATCCCGAGCTGTACGCCGGCTTCGCCGCCCTCCCGAAGGTCTCGGTGCCCGAGGTGCTGGGGTGCGAGCGGGACGGCGACCTGGTGAGGCTCCGGGTGCGGTACCGCTTCGCCGGGCAGCTGTCGTCGGCGGCGCGAGCCGTCATCGACACCGCCAAGCTCTCCTGGGTCGACGAGTCCACGCACGACCTGGGCCGGAACCACGTCCGCTTCGTCCTGCGACCCGACCACTACGGCGACCGCTTCCGCTGCTCGGGCGAGTACCGCATCGAGGCGCTCGGCGACGGTTGCCGCCGCCACGCCGACATCGACCTGAAGGTGTCGGCGCCCTTCGTCGGCGGCGCGGTCGAGCGGGCCATCGCATCCGGGCTGCGCGAGCACCTCGCCGACGAGACCGAGGTGGTCGAGGCGTACCTGGCGGCCCGTCGGTAGGTTCGCCTCGTGCGCCTCGCCACCTGGAACGTGAACTCGCTCAAGGCCCGCCTCGAGCGCGTCGAGGCCTGGTTGGCCGAGGCCTCGCCTGACGTCCTGTGCATCCAGGAGACCAAGCTCGCCGACGACGCGTTCCCGGCGCTGTCCCTGGCCGCCCTGGGCTACGACGGCGCCCACCACGGCCAGGGCCGGTGGAACGGCGTGGCCATCCTGTCCCGGGTCGGGGTCTCCGACGTCGTGCACGGTTTCGCCGACGGCGGCCCGCCCGACCCCGAGGCACGGCTGCTGACGGCGCGCTGCGGCTCCACCGTGGTCATCACCGCCTACGCCCCGAACGGCCGGGCGGTCGGGCACGAGCAGTTCCACTACAAGCTGGCCTGGTTCGACCGGTTGGCCGAGCACCTCGACGCCGTGGCGTCGCCGGACGACGAGGTCGTCGTGTGCGGCGACCTCAACGTGGCCCCCGAGGACCGCGACGTGTGGGACGTCGGCCTCATCCACGGTGCCACCCACGTCACAGCCGACGAACGGACCCGCTTCCGGCGGCTGCTCGACTGGGGTCTGGTCGACGCGTTCCGCACGTGCTACCCCGACGACGACCGGCTGTTCACGTGGTGGGACTATCGGGCCGGCAACTTCCACAAGCACAAGGGCATGCGCATCGACCATGTGCTGGTGAGCCGCCCGCTGGCCGACCGCCTGTCGTGGTCGTTGGTGGACCGCAACGCTCGGAAGGGCACGGCCCCCTCCGACCACGCCCCACTGCTGATCGAGGTCGAACCGGCGGGGGCGCGGCCGTGACCGACGACGCGCCGGCTCCCGCCTCCGGCCCCAACAGCCCGTCGTGGTCCAGCCGCCTGGCCGAGCTCGCCGACGCCGAGCCCACGCCCCGCCGCCGTGAGCTGCGACGCCTGGCCGAGGCCACCCGTCGGGTGCTGCACGCGATGGTGATGAACGGCGCCGGAGCCGATGAGCTCGCCGCGGCCGCCGATGCGCTGGAGGCGGTGGCCGACGACCTGCACCGCCACGCGGCACCGGCGACGTCGATCTACGAGGGCTTCGGGGAGGCCTCCACGAGCGGGGACCCCCACGGGTTCTTCGACCACAGCCCGATGCTCGGCGTGGCCAACCCGATCGCCCCACCCATCACCCTGAGCGGCGTCGACGAGCGCACGATGATGGGTGAGGCCACCTTCGGTCCCGCGTACGAGGGCCCGCCCGGCTGCGTGCATGGCGGCTTCATCGCCGCCGCGTTCGACGAGGTCCTCGGCGCGGTGCAGTCGCTGGGCGGTCAGCCGGGCATGACCGGGACGCTCACGGTGCGGTACCGCTCCCCCACGCCGCTGTACGAGCGGCTGCGGTTCACCGCCACGCTCGATCGGGTGGAGGGCCGCAAGATCCTCACCAGCGGCACGCTGCACGTCGGTGACCGGCTGTGCGCCGAGGCCGAGGGGATCTTCGTGTCGGTCGACTTCAGCCGCATGACCGAGCTCCGGGAGCGGCGGGCCGAGCAGCAGGCCCGCCGCAACAGCGACTCCGGCTAGGCCCGCTTCGTGGCGGCCTTCTTGGCCGTCGACTTCTTCGCCCGGCTCACCGGCGCGGCCTTCGTCGCCGTGGCCTTCTTGGCTGCTGCCTTCTTGGCCGGGGCCTTCTTCGCGGTGCTGGCCTTCTTCGCCGCCGCCTTCTTCGCCGGCGCCGCCTTCTTCTTGGTCGCCGCCTTCGTCGCCGTGGCCTTCTTGGCCGCCGCCTTCTTGGCCGGAGCCTTCTTCGCGGTGGTGGCCTTCTTGGCCGCCGCCGTCTTCGCCGGCGCCGCCTTCTTCTTCGTGGCGGCCTTCTTGGCCGCTGCCTTCTTCTTGGTCGCTGCCTTCTTGGTCGCCATGTCAGACGTCGCCTTCCTGTCCGTTGCCTTCGGGTCCGGTGCTGCCTTCTTCGCCGCGGCCCGGGCTCGGGTCCTGGATGCGGCCTTCTTCGCAGGTGCTGCAGCCTCCTCGGCCGCCGCGGCAGCGGCAGCGGCGGCCTCGGCCTGCTGCTGGGCACGGAGCTTGCGGCGCTGGGAGACCGAGAGCTTGCGGTCCCCGTCGTCCTCGGTGGGGGCCTGGGCCGCCACGAGGACTGGTTCGCTCGGCTCGGCGGACGTGTCGAGCTCGGCCTCGACGGATTCGTCGTCCACCGGCTCGTCGTCTTCGGGCTGGTCGTCGGGAGCATCGAGGTCCATGCCGGGCATGGCCAGGTCGATGCCCCGGCGAGGCGTGTCGATGGCCTTGACCACGAACTCACGGGTCTCACCGAGCTCGAAGACCTCGCGAGCGCTCCGGGGCGGCGGATCGGCGATGGACTTGAGGGAGATGTAGCAACGGGTGCCGTCGCACACGACGTAGGCCCCGTGGCTGGCGAACTGCTCGATCTCGGCCTCGATGACCGACCCCACCGGGTGGGCACCGACGAACTCGATGAACGGCAGCGGCTCGTTGTACGGCTCGGGTTCCTTCCCGCCACGCTTGCGGCCGGCCGGCTCGTCGGTGCGGGCCTGGTCCTTGGCGCGGGCCGCGGACTTCGTCGAGCCCGACGCCTTGGCCCGGGACGAACCGGACCTCGACGACGACGACTTGGATCCGGAGGACGCCGGGCGCTTGGAGGTCGGCGTGGTCGACGCCGCCTGCTTCGACCCTCGGCGCTTGCGCTTGGCGTCGGAGACGGCGCGACGGCTGGTCGGGCCCCGCACCGGCGAGCGGGCGAGGAAGATCCAGCCCACACCGGGCACGTGCTTGCCGCCGATCAGGCGCCCCTCGGTGAAGAGCCAGTCGTAGGTGCCGTGGAACTCCTGGAAGGAGTCGTTGGACAAGATGATGGCGTCGGCCCGGTCGGCGACCTCGAGGATGAAGGCGTCGCCGCGACCGATCACGCCGGCGGGGGGAGTGATGATCTGGCCGCTGTTCACCTTCTCCTCGTACTGCTCGCGCTCGGAGGCGTCGATGCGGTGGCCGAAGGTGGCGTCGACGATGACCGTGACGTTGGCGTGGTCGAACTCGGCGGTGACCGCATCCACGGCCTCCAGCAGCTGCTGGAGGCTGGGCAGGGATCGACCCTCGGTTGCGATGTTGGATCCGTCGACGACGAGATGCGTGGGTGGCAAGTGGTACGCAGCAGGTTCGGTGGTGCAGGGCCCGCAGCTGCGATGCCGGACCCGCGTGTCGTGACCCTACTGGTGCCAGCGTGCTGGACCGCGGAGCACCACCGTCGCGGCGCCATGGTAGGAACGCCGCCGTGCCCGACTCCCGACCCGAGACGACCGCTGTGCTGTTCGACTTCGGGGGCGTGATCCTGTCGAGCCCCTTCGACGCCTTCGCCGACTACGAGCGCGAGCACGGCCTCCCGGACGGCTTCATCCGCGGCCTCAACGCCACGAACCCCGACGACAACGCGTGGGCGAAGATGGAGCGCAACGACGTCACCATCCCGGAGTTCTGCGAGCTGTTCGAGGCCGAGGCCCGGGCGGCCGGCGGCGAGATCGACGCCGCCGCGGTGCTGGCCCGCCTGCGGGGCGAGATCCGCCCGGCCATGGTGGAGGCGGTGCGGCGCTGCAAGGCACAGCTGAAGACGGCGTGCCTGACCAACAACTTCGTGGCCCCCGACGCCGGCCACCCCCAGGGCCGCATGGACCCGGAGAGCTTCGAAGGGGTCATGGACCTCTTCGACGTCGTCGTCGAGTCCTCCAAGGCGGGCTGCCGCAAGCCCGACCCCCGCTTCTACGAGATCGCGTGCGAGGAGCTCGGGATCGAGCCGCGCCAGGCGGTCTTCCTCGACGACCTGGGCGTCAACCTCAAGCCGGCCAGGGCCATGGGCATGACCACGATCAAGGTCGTCGACCCCGATGTCGCCATCGCCGAGCTGGAGGCGGTGGTCGGGTTCCCGCTGCGCTGACGGGCAGGAGCGATCCGGGGACTTCCCGGGTACCGTCGCAGCGATGTCGGCCCGGATCCGCAACAACGTGCGCGTCACCGGCGTGCCCGACGGGGCCCCCATGGTCTTCGCCCACGGCTTCGGCTGCGACCAGCACATGTGGCGCCACGTCGCACCGCGCTTCGAGGACCGGTACCAGGTGGTGCTCTTCGACCACGTCGGCGCCGGCGGGTCCGACGCCAGCGCCTACGACCGCGAGCGCCACCGCACGCTGGCCGGCTACGCCGAGGACGTCGTGGCGATGATCGAGGAGCTGGATCTGCGGGCGGTCGTGTTCGTCGGGCACAGCGTGAGCGCCATGATCGGCGTCCTGGCCGCCAACATCGCACCGGAGCGCTTCGCCCACCTCGTCCTCGTCGGCCCTTCGCCGCGGTACGTCGACGACCCCGACACCGGCTACGTCGGTGGCTTCGCCCGGGCCGACATCGACGAGCTGCTGGCGTCGCTGGAGTCCAACTACCTCGGCTGGTCCACCGCCATGGCCCCCGCCATCGTCGGCAACCCCGATCGGCCCGAGCTCGGGGCCGAGCTCACCGAGAGCTTCTGCAAGGCCGACCCCGACATCCAGCGCCGCTTCGCCCGGGCGACCTTCCTGTCGGACAACCGGGCCGACCTGGCCTCGGTCCGGGTGCCGAGCCTGGTGCTGCAGTGCAGCGACGACATCATCGCTCCGATGGAGGTCGGCCGGTACGTGCACGAGCACCTCCCCCGCAGCGAGTTCGTGCTCCTGGAGGCCACGGGGCACTGCCCGAACCTCAGCGCCCCGGAGGAGACGACGGAGGCGATCGAGTCCTACCTCCGGTCGGCCGCCTGATCCGGTGAGCTCCCCGATGCCGTCGCCGAACGTCGCGCCCAACCCCGAGTACGTCCGGGCCCTCATCGCCGACGACCCCCAGGAGCTGTACGAGACGGCGCCGTGCGGGTACCTGTCCACCGAGCCGTCGGGCCGGATCGTCAAGGTCAACCGCACCTTCCTGAGCTGGACCGGCTACCGCGCCGACGAGCTCGTCGAGCACCGCACGTTCCAGTCCCTGCTGCCGATCGGCGACCGCATCTTCTTCGAGACCCACGTCGCGCCGTCGCTCGCCATGCAGGGCACGGTGCGAGAGGTCGCCGCGTCGCTGGTGTGCGCCTCGGGCGAGCGGCTGCCCGTGCTGCTCAACGCGGTGCGCAAGGACGACGGCTTCGGCGGTCACCTCCGCACCCGGATCGCGGTGTTCGACGCCCGGGAGCGCCGGGCCTACGAACGGGAGCTGCTGGCCGAGCGCGAGCGCGCCGAGCGGACCGCCCAGGACGCCCGCGCCCTCGCCGAGACCCTCCAGCGCACGCTGCTCCCCCCGGCCATGCCGATCATCGAGGGCATCGACGTGGGCGGGGCATACCGCCCCGCCGGTGACGGCACGGTGGTCGGCGGCGACTTCTACGACGTCTTCGAGATCAACGACGGCGTGTGGGGCGTGGCGCTCGGCGACGTGTGCGGCAAGGGGGCGTCGGCGGCCATCGTCACCGCGCTCGCCCGCCACACCATCCGGGCCCTCGCCGTGCGCACCGACACGCCGAGTGAGGTCCTGCGGGGGTTGCACGACGCCATCGCCCGCAGCGACGCCGACAGCTTCTGCACGGCGCTGTACCTCACCGTCGAGCCGCGGGACGGCTCCGTCGATGTCCGCATGTCGGCCGGCGGCCACCACCTGCCCCTGCGCGTGCGGGCCGACGGCACGGTCGACGAGGTCGGCCGGACCGGCCACCTGCTCGGCATGCTGGAGCCGCTGCAGCTGCATGACGTCGCGGTCGCCGTTGCGCCCGGCGAGGCCCTGGTCCTCTACACCGACGGCGTCATCGAGGCCCGTCGGGGCACCGAGCTGTACGGCGAGGAACGGCTCCGCGAGGTCCTGGCCGCCTGCGCCGGCGTCGAGGCGCAGGATCTCGCCAACGCCGTTGCCGCCGCGGCGGTGGCGTTCCAGGGCGACCACACCCGCGACGACATCGCCGTGGTCGTGGTCCGAGCGCCGGGAGCCCGCTAGTACGTGAGCGCCTTGTCCAGGATCATCGCCTGCTCCTGGTGGTGGATCTTGTTGGCGCCGGTGGCCGGCGAACCGGACTCGTGCCGCGACACCCGCTGGATCTTGTGGCTGTCGCCGAACCCGTCGTACAGCCGGCGGCTGGCGAAGCTCCACGAGCCCATGTTCTCCGGCTCCTCCTGGAGCCAGGTGAGCTCGGTGGCGTTCGGGTAGCGGTCGAGCTCCTCGGCCAGGCGGGCGGCCGGCCACGGGTACAGCTGCTCGACCCTCACCACGGCCACCGGCACCTGCCGCTCGTCGCGGGCCGCGATCGCGTCCTGGGCCACCTTGCCGGCCGCGAAGACCACCCGGCGCACGTCGGTCGGGTCGAGCGCACCCGACGCCACGGCGGGGTCGGGCAGCACCTCCTCGAAGGAGCCCTGCGTGAGCTCGGGCACGCCCGAGCGGGCGGCCTTGGCCCGCAGCAGGGACTTGGGCGTGAACACGACCAGCGGCCGGCGCACCTCCTGGTGCATCTGGCGGCGCAGGAGGTGGAAGAACTGCGCCGAGGTCGTGGCGTTGACGACCTGGATGTTGTCCTCGGCACACAGCAGGAGGAAGCGCTCCATGCGGGCCGAGCTGTGCTCGGGACCCTGGCCCTCGTAGCCGTGGGGCAGGAGCATGATCAGACCGGAGTCCTGCTTCCACTTGTCGGCCGCCGCCACGATGAACTGGTCGATGATGATCTGGGCGCCGTTGACGAAGTCGCCGAACTGCGCCTCCCAGGCCACCATGGCCTTCGGGTTCTCCACCGAGTAGCCGTACTCGAACCCCAGCGCCGCGTACTCCGACAGCAGCGAGTCGTAGATCCAGAGCTTGCCCTGGCCGTCGGCGATGTTGGCCAGCGGCACGTACTCGGCCCCGTTGCGGTGGTCGTGGAGCGTGGCGTGGCGGTGGGCGAAGGTCCCCCGGCGGGTGTCCTGGCCGGCGAGGCGGATGTCGATGCCCTCGAGCAGCAGGGTCCCGAAGGCCAGCGACTCGGCCAGGCCCCAGTCGACCTCGCCCGACTCCCACATCTTGCGACGGGTGTCGAACTGCTTGGCCAGCTTGGGGTGCAGGTTGAAGGCCTCGGGCGTGGAGTCGAGGGCGGCGAAGACCCGGTCGAGCTGCTCGCGTGCCACGCCGGTCTCGATGTGGGGCCGCACGCCTCGGGGGGCGGGCGGCTCGGCGGCGATGTGCTCCTCCACGTGTGACCGGGTCTCGTCGAGGGCGTCCTGGAGACGGGCCTGGAAGTCGTCGAGCGCGGCCTCGGCCTCCTCCAGGGTCATGTGGCCTCGCTTGACGAGCGACTCCGTGTACAGCTTGCGGACCGACCGGTGCTGGTCGATCTTGGCGTACATCATCGGCTGGGTGTAGCTGGGGTCGTCACCCTCGTTGTGACCGTGGCGGCGGTAGCACACCATGTCGATGACGACGTCCTTGTTGAACTGCTGGCGGAACTCGAAGGCCAGGCGGGCGGCCCGCACGCAGGCCTCGGGATCGTCGCCGTTCACGTGGAACACCGGGGCCTGGATCATCTTGGCCACGTCGGTGGAGTAGATGCCCGAGCGGCTGGCCTCGGGCGTGGTGGTGTAGCCGATCTGGTTGTTCACGATCAGGTGGACCGTGCCGCCGACGCGGTAGCCGCGGATGTCGGACATCTGCAGCGTCTCGGCCACGACGCCCTGACCGGCGAAGGCCGCGTCCCCGTGGATCAGGATGGGCAGGACGCTGAACGCCTCGGGCCGGTCGATCTGGTCCTGCAGGGCGCGCACCATGCCGACCACCACCGGGTCGACGGCTTCGAGGTGGCTCGGGTTGGCGGCGAGCTCGACGGGGATCTCCTGGCCGTGGCGGGAGCAGTACACGCCCTCCTGGCCGAGGTGGTACTTGACGTCGCCGCTGCCCTGGACCGAGCCCTCCGGCACGTAGCCCTCGAACTCGCTGAACAGCTGGTCGAGGTCCTTGCCGGCGATGTTCACCAGCACGTTCAGGCGGCCGCGGTGGGCCATGCCCATGATCGCCTTGTCCATGCCGACGGCCGCGGCCCGCTCGAGCACGGCGTCGAGGATGACGATGGCCGACTCACCGCCCTCGAGGCCGAAGCGCTTCTGGCCCACGTACTTGGTGGCGAGGAACTTCTCGAACGCCTCGGCCGCGTTGAGCCGGCCGAGCACGTGCTGTTGCTCCTCGGGTTCGAGCTCCATCTCGACGCCCTCGACCTGCTCCTGGATCCAGGCCTTCTGCTCGGGGTCCTGGATGTGCATGTACTCGATGCCGAGGGTGCGGCAGTAGGCGTCCCGGAGCACCTTCAGGATCTGGCGCATGGTCATGCGGTCGCGACCGGCCAGGCCCCCGGTGAGGTACTCGCGCTCGAGGTCCCAGATGGTCAGCCCGTAGGTGAGCGGATCGAGCTCGGTGTGCATGTTCGGCTCGCGCCAGCGCAGCGGGTCGAGGTCGGCCATGAGGTGGCCGCGCACCCGGTACATGTTGATCAGTCGCTGGACGGCCATCTGCTTCTCGCGGCGGTAGGCCTCCTGGTCGACCGGCCGCACGTCCTTGCGCCACTGGACGGCCTCGTAGGGCACGTCGAGGGCCCGGAAGATCTCGTCGTAGAAGCCGTCCTCACCGAGCAGCAGCTCGTGGACGCGCTTGAGGAACACCCCGGACTCGGCACCCTGGATGATGCGGTGGTCGTACGTCGACGAGATCGTGATGACCTTCGACAGGCCGAGGTCGGCCAGCGTCTCGGGGTCGGCGGCCTGCATCTCGGCCGGCCAGTCGATGGACCCGACGCCCACGATGAGGCCCTGGCCCGGCATGAGGCGGGGCACCGACTGGACGGTGCCGATGGTGCCCGGGTTCGTGAGGCTGACCGTGATGCCCGAGAAGTCGTCGGGACTGAGCTTGTTGTTGCGGACCTTGCGGATGAGCTCCTCGTAGGAGCCCCAGAAGCCGCGGAAGTCGAGGGTGTCGGCGTCCTTGACCACCGGCACGAGCAGCGAGCGGCTGCCGTCGGCCTTCTCGACGTCGACCGCGATGCCGAGGCCGATGTGGTCGTTGCGCACGATGCGGGGCTTGCCGTCGGCGCCCTCGACGTAGCTGTTGTTCATGGCCGGCACGGTGTCGGCGATGGCCCGGACGACGGCGTAGCCGATGAGGTGGGTGAAGCTGACCTTGCCGCCCCGCGTGCGGCCCAGGTAGCCGTTGATCACGGCCCGGTTGACCTCGAGGAGCTTGGCCGGGACGTTGCGGAAGCTGGTGGCCGTGGGGACGCCGAGGCTGCGCTCCATGTTCTCGACGATCCGGGCACCCACGCCCCGGATGGGCTCGCCGGCCTCGTCCTCGGCGCCAGCCACCTCCGGCTTCGGCTGCTGCGCCGGCGCGGCCGGTCTGGCGGCGGCCGCCGGCGCCGCGGTGGGAGGCGCGCCGGCGCCGTGGCTGGCCGGCGGCGCGATCGGCTCGGAGTCGACGTCTCGCTTGTAGTCGGCGAAGAAGTCCTGCCAGGACGCGCTGACCGAGGCGGGGTCGGCGAGGTACTGCTCGTACATCTCGTCGACCATCCAGGCGTTGGGTCCGACCACGTCGGGGGTCTGCTTCTCAGCCACCTGGCGAGCGTACCGCCGGCCCTCCGTGGCACCGATGCTCACCCCCCGGCGGGTCAGACGGTGGCAGCGAGGGCGGCGCACCGCTCGGCATCGAGCGGGTGGCCGGCGGCGGCGAAGCCGGCGTGGGCCCGGGCGAACCGCTCCCTCGCCCCGGCGCGGTCGCCGACCGCGCGGCGCACGTGGCCACGCACCTCCTCGTGGGCGGCATCCCAGGCCGGGAGCCGCATGACCACGTGAGCCAGCCACTCACTGGCCTCCTCGTAGCGGTAGGCGCGGTCGAGCTCGCCAGCCGTCGCACAGGCGATCGCCGCCGGCACGGCGAAGGTGATGCGGCACCCGGGGCACGTCTCGAGCTGGCCCTGCACCGCACTCTCGGCCTCGTCGACGGCGGCAACCGCCGCGTCGGGGTCGGGCCCGGCCAGCAGGATGCGAGTCCCGTAGATGCGGTCCAGCAGGTGGAAGCCGATGTCGGTCACGCGAGCGAGGTCGAGCGCCTCGTCCAGCAGTCCCTGTGCCTCGCGGGGACGGCGGTTGTGGTGCGCGACCTCGGACAACCGTTGCAGCGCATGGGCCTCCCCGACGGCGCCGCCGATCCCCCGGTGGAGGCGGGCACCCTCGCGCAGGTCGCGCTCGGCATCGGCGATGCGGCCGGCGTGCAGCTCCGCCTCGCCTCGGAGGTTCATGGCGAAGGCATGGCCTCGGCGCGCCCCGAGCCGCACGGCCTCCTGGGCCAGCGCGTCGGCGAAGTCGATCACCTCGTCGTAGGGCCTGGCCCCGTACAGGAACCGCTGGGTCATGCACAGGTGGCCGTCGAAGACCCGGACGGCCAGGTGCGGGATCGCGGCGGTGTCGCGCAGGTCGGCCAGCACCGAATCGTGCAGCTCCCCCCGGGCATGGGCCGCGGCCGCCTGCGCCCAGGACGCGATGACGAGCGCTGCGGTGTCACCGGTCTCGATCGCCAGCCGGCGGCTCTCCGCCGCCTTCGCGGTCCCGAAGGCGGGATCGGCGAAGCCGAGCGCCGCTGCCCCTGCGTAGGTGAGCGCCTCGCTGAGACGTCCGACCACCGACGTGGGGCTGGCGCCGGCGATCGCCTCCATCGCCCCAGCGGGATCACCCTGCTTGATCTGGGCCAGTGCCCGCATGGCGACGAGGTCGTGCGCCTCGACGGGGTGGGCGACGGCGATGGCCGCGTCGTATGCACGCAGTGCTCGGGGGTCGCCCATCATGTCGAGCGCCTCGGCATCGAGCCGCAGCGCGAGCGGGTGCGCCGGATCGTGCGCCAGCAGGGGCTCGAGGTGGCGCCGGGCGTCGGCGAAGGCGCCGAGCGACGCTGCGCCCTGGGCGGCGGCGAGCAGCGGCCCGGCCGCCTCCGCCGGACGCTCCCCGGACAGCCAGTGGCGGGCGACGACGGCGGGGCGGGCGCCGGCCGCGGCCAGACGCTCGGCCGCCTCGCGGTGGATGGCGAGGCGGCGGTGCGGTGGCAGCTGGCCGGCCAGGGCCTGGCGGACGAGGTCGTGGCAGAACCGGTAGCGGTCGCCGGCGATGACGAGCACGCCGGCGTCGAGGGCCCGATCGAGGAGCCGGTGCAGGTCGTCCTCGGGCGCGCCCAGCAGGGCCAGGGCCGTGGCACCGTCGACCTCCGGTCCGGCGAGCGCGAGCCGCCGCAGCCCCTCGACGTCACCCGGATCCAGGTCGACCAACCGGGCGGTCATCGCCTCTCCCACCGAGCCGGCGGCCGCGCGGCCCCGGCCGGCGAGACGGGCCAGCTCCACCAGGACGAAGGGGTTCCCGGCCGCCTCGGCGCGGAGCGCCGCCGACGTCGCCGGGTCGACGTCGCCGCCGGAGACTGCCCCGAGCAGGGCGGCGGCGTCGGCGTCGTGCATGGGGCCGAGCTCGATCTCGACGAGCCGGCCGGCCCGGTGCAGCCGGCTGAGCACCGTGGCCAGTGCAGCGTTGGGAGGCGATTCCCGCCGGGCCAGCACCACGACGACGTCCCGCACCGACGCCGCGAGGTGGCCCACCACGTCCGCGGTGCCGGCGTCGGCCAGGTGCGCGTCGTCGACGACGATGATCGTCGGGCGGGCATCGACGGCGGCGAGCACCTGCTGGAGCGCCCCGACGACCTGGTGCCGGGTGACCGGGCCCTCCGGGGGCGAGCCCCCTGCCAGGTGCGGGAGCAGCGCCCCGACCACGGCCGGCGCACTGCCGCGCAGGGCGGCCACATCGACCCGGTGGTCGGCCACCGCCTCGGCGATGAGGGTGGCCAGCGGACCGTAGGGCTCGTCGTCGCCGGCGGCCGTCGTCCAGCGGCAGGCCCATCCGTCGGTCTCGGCTCGGCGGGCGACCTGCCGGCACAGGGTGGTCTTCCCGATCCCGGCCTGGCCCCGCAGGGCGATGGCACCGCCTCGGCGGGCCATGGCACCGCGCCACGCCGAGTCCAGGTCGGCCAGCTCGTCGGCGCGCCCGATGCAGGAGTCGGGCGCCGCCGGGAGCCCGGCGAGGCAGCGCTCGTGGAGCGCCTGGGAACGCTCGTCGGGCAGGACCCCGAGCTCGGTGGCCAGCGCGTCGCGGAGCCGTCCGTACCAGCGCAGGGCCTCGGCTCGGGCACCGCGCTCGAGGGCGGCCTCCATGGCCCGCTGGTGGGCCAGCTCGTCGGTCGGCTCGATCCGGGCCACGTCGTCCCATCGGCCGGCCCGGCGCAGCAGCTCGAGCCGCAGCCTGGCCACGTGGCGTCGCCGCTCCTCGGCCCACTGCTCGTACCTCGCTCCGGGGAGCAGCTCACCGGCGCAGGCGTCGGCGGCCGCCGAGCAGGCCTCGGGTTCCCCCGAGGCCAACGCGTCCGACGCGGCACGCTCGAACACCGCGAGGTCGGTCTCGACCTCGCGGTCGGGGAAGAACGACACGGTGCCGCCGCGCAGCACCGCGGCTCCCGGGTCGCCGAGCGCGTGACGGGCGTGGTGGGCCGCCTTGCGGAGGTTGGCGGCGGCCGCGTCGGGGTCGAGGTGCGGCCACAGCGCGTCGAGCGCCTCGTCCCGCTGGAGCCGCTGGTGATCGGCGAGCACGAGGAGCTGCACGAGCTCGGCGGACCGCCGGCTCGGCCACCCCGCCTCCTCGACGACGTGCCCGTCCACCTCGACCCGGAAGTCTCCGAGGACCTCGACGCGCACGGCCCCGGACACGTTGCTGCCCCCTGGCGCCACGTCTGGACTGTACGCCGCCGCGCCGGCGCTCACAGGTGGACCACGTCCCCCTTCATCGAGTACAGCGTGGCCAGCACCTCGGCCTGCTCGAGCTCACCGATCTCGAGGCTCGCCATCGCTGCCAGCGCGTCGTCGAGCACGGCGACGAGCTCGGCGTCGCTGATGTTCATCCCGGCGTGCACGTCGGCCACCGCAGGGCCCTGGTAGGTGGGCACGCCGCTCAGGCCGGTGCAGAAGAACTCGGTCACGCTGTCGACCATGGCGTCGCGAGACGCCGAGGCCGAGGCGAACCGGGTGGCGATCGCCGGGTTGGCGAAGTGGTTGTCGATGATGCGCGCCGTGAGGCGGCGCACGCCGTCGCGGCCACCGAGGCGCTCGAAGAGGGGGATCTGTTCCATGGTCTTGCTCCTTGTTCGTGTTTCGTGGTCAGTGATCGGGTCGGGCGTCGAGGACGAACCCCTTCGGGTTGGCCGAAGCGAGGCGCACACGGGCCGCGCCGGCCTGCTGCAGCCACCCGCCGACGACCAGTGCGCCGTCGGCGAAGGCGTCGGTGCACTGGTGCTCGACGACCATCAGCGCACCCGTGGGTCGCACGGCGCGGAGGGCATCTCGGGCGAGCGCCACCGGGTCGTCGACGACGGCCAGCCCGTGGAGCACGCACACCAGGTCGTAGGCGCCGGGTCGCAGCGAGTCGGCGTCGGCCACGACGACCTCGCACCGGCCGGCGACGCCGGCGCGCTGCACGGCCGAGCGGGCCGCGGCCACCGCGGCCGGGTCCGGATCGAGCGCGTCGAGCGTGGCCAGCGGGTAGGCGGTGGCCAGGAGGGCGGTCGTCACACCGTCCCCACAGCCGACCGCGGCCACCCGTCCGCCGTAGTCCAGCCGGTGCACCACCGGCCCCATCGCCAGCAGCCACTCCGCCACGAGCGAACGGGTCGCCGCCCGCTCCGCCAGGATGTCACCCACCGGGTGGGTCAGGGTCGTGATCGCCATGTCGTCTCCTTCGTCGTCGACCACGGCAGCATTTCCGAGCGCCGTTCCCGGATCGTTCCCGACCCTGTTACGGGCGCGTCTCGTCCCGGTGACGACCTGGGTATCAACCACCACCCCGCCGAGACGATCAGGTACACCCATGGCCATGGCGAACAGCGCAACGACCCCAGGGTCCCCCGGTGCACCGGCCGCGCAGCTCAAGACCCTGCTCGACCAGCTCGTGACCGTCACCACCGCGCGAGGCGAGGTCACCGGCGTGGTGCTGTCGTGCACGCGCCTCTCGGTGTGGCTCGTGGTCGGCGACGACGACGTGGTCGTCGCGCGGCGCGACATCACCGCCCTCCACCAGCACGCCGGCCGCGCTGCGGCCTGAGGGAGGCATCCGCGGGGGTGACCGGGGCGGAGCCGGCGCCCGTGATTCGGCACCGCTGCGGAGGCGGCGGCAGGCTGGCGGGATGCCGAGTCCTGCAGCTCACGGCGACGACCTCGCTGTCGCCCCCACGGTGGATCCGGCGCTGCGCACGGCGCGCACCCGCGCCGCGCTCGCCGTGCGCCGCCTCGCCGTCGCGATGGTCGAGCACGAAGCCGATCCGGCCACCCTCGATGCTCTCGCCAGCCACGTGGAGCAGATGGCGACAGACGTGGCCAGCACACCCGAGCGCGCGCCGGTCGAGATCGACCTGAGCCGCATCTCGTTCGAGCCCGTGGCCGACGGCGGTGACATCTCCGGACCGGACTACTGCGTGTTCTCCGGCGACGAGCACCCCGCCGGCATGGGGGCGCGCATGTGGCGCGAGGGAGACCGGGCCGTCGCCGAGGTCACCCTCACCCAGCTCGAGGGAGGCCCCCCGGGCCGGGCGCATGGCGGCGTGATCGCCGGGCTCTGCGACGACCTGGTCCGTGGGCTGCTCATGGTCCTCGGCGTCCCGGCGTTCACGGCCTCGCTCACGGTGAACCTGCGCGCCGCCACCCCGCTCGGGGTGCCGTTGCGGCTCGAGGCGTGGCACGACCGGAGCGAGGGACGCAAGCTCTGGGCACGGATCCAGGTGCTCGCCGACGACGCACCCGTCGCCGACGGCGAGGCACTGATGATCTCCTTCGCCGCCCCTGGCTGAGTCGCCGCCTCGCGGCTCAACCGCCGGTGATCTCGACGGCCTCCACGGCGAGCAGATCGGCGATCTCGTCGGCGTCCTTGCCGAGGATCTCCGACAGCACCTCGTAGGAGTCCTCGCCGACGCAGGGCCCGGGCTTGCGGAGCCGCCCCGGCGTGCGGGACAGCACCGCTTGGAGCCCGTCGTAGTCCACAGGCCCGATCTCGCTGTGGTCGAGCCGCACGAAGTACCCCCGCTGCGCGACCTGGGGATCGAGGTGGAGCCCGGTCTGATCGTGCACCTCGGCGGCCGGTACGGATGGTTGGAGCAGCTCGACCAGCTCGGTCTGGTCGAAGCCGGCGGTCCAGCGCCCGATCTCGGCGTCGATGGCCGCCTCGTCCGCCTTGCGACCGAGCAGCGTGTCGTAGTCGGGTCGGGCGGCCCAGGCCGGGTCACCCATGGCCGCGCGCAGGGCGGCCCACTGGGCGTCGGTCTCCACCGCGATGGCCACCCAACCCTCGTGTTGCCGCACGTCTTTGGTGCGGTACACGCCGTGCGGACAGGCCCACGGCGACCGGTTCCCCTCACGGGTCGCCACCTCACCGCGGGTCTCGTAGGCGAGGAGCTGGGCGCCGAGCATCTGCACCGCGGCCTCGTACTGGGACAGGTCGATGTGCTGGCCCTCACCGGTGCGACGGCGGTGATCGAGGGCGGCGATCACCGCGGTGGCGGCGAAGCGCTGGCACACGAAGTCGGTGTAGGCGCCGTACACCGGCACCGGACCGCGGTCCGGGTGACCACAGATCTCGTAGAAGCCGGACAACGCCGCCATCAGGTTCCCGAAGCCCCGGTAGTCGCGCCGAGGACCGGTCTGGCCCTGCATGCACGTGGACAGCATCACCATGCCCGGGTTGATCGCCCGCAGGTCGTCGTAGCTCATGCCCCACGCCGCCATCGTCTTCGGGGTGAAGCTCTCGAGCAGCACGTCGCACCACTCGACCAGCTCCAGGGCCACCGCCTTGCCGGCGGGGTGTTCGATGTCGAGGCCCAGCCCCAGCTTGGAGGCGTTGTAGTCGGCGTAGAAGTGGGAGTTGTTGATGCCCGGCACGCCGTCCCGGAACGGCGGGGTCAGGCGGAGCACGTCGGGCCGCCTGCTCGAGTCGAGGCGCACCACCGTGGCGCCGTAGTCGGCCAGGTAGCGGGCGGTCAGCGGACCCACCCCCACCCAGGACATGTCCCACACCTTCAACCCGGAGAAGACGTCCGATCCGGCGGCGGCGTCGCTCATCACACGGCTCCTGACTGGAAGAGGGTGGACCGCTCCTCGACGCTGTAGCCGGCCTCGGCCAGCACCTCGTCGTTGTGCTCGCCCGGTGTGGGCGCCCGGGGCGTCTCGACCAGTGGCGTCGCCGACAGCTTCGCCCACGCTCCCGGGTAGATCACCGGCCCTCGCTCGCCGTGGTCGACGGCCACGAAGTACTCCCGCGCCGCGAGCTGCTCGTCGGCGCGGATGTCGGCCACGGTGTTCACCGGGGCGAGGAGGAACCGGCGGCGCAGCGCCTCGGAGTACAGCTCGTCCTTGGTCTTGGTGAGCAGGAACTCGCCGATCAGGGCCGAGACCCGCTCGAAGAAGCCGAGCCCGTCGGGCGTGTCGGCCAGCGTGGCGAAGTCGATCGTCGACCAGTCCACCGACGACAGCCACTCGGGCAGCCCCTCGGACTCGTCGATCCAACCCAGCATCGCGGTCATGACCATCGCCCCGATCGCCCCGCCCGAGATCAGCACGGTCACGTGCCCGTCGGCGCAGGGGTAGATCATGCGGAACCGGGCATGCCCGTGGGCGACGAGCTGACCCTGGCGGGTCACCTCGCTGCCCTCGAGCTGGGGGAAGGCGGTGGCGTTCATCAGCGTGCGCGTCGCCGCCAGCTGGGCGGCGACGTCGACGTGCTGGCCCTCCCCGGTTCCCGCGGCGTGGAACAGGGCGATCATCGTGGCGACGGCGGCCTCGGCGCCGGCCAGGTTGTCGTACTGGGGGACCGAGGGGCGCACCGGCGGGCGATCCCGGTCGCCGGTGAGCCACAGCGGACCGCCAGCGGCCGCGAGCACCAGATCGGACGCGCTCCAGCCGGATCTCGGGCCGGTCTGTCCGAACGGGCTGACGGAGGTGTAGACGAGCGACGGGCGCAGCGCGGCGAGGTCCTCGTAGCCGAGGTCGCGATCGGCCATCCACCCCACGGGGAACGACTCGACGAGCACGTCGGCGGAGGCGACCAGCCGGCGCAGCACCGCCTGCCCGTCGGCGCGGTCCAGGTCGAGGGTCAGCCCCCGCTTGCCCTTGTTGGAGAACCACCACGGCAAGCTCTCGGCCGGGTCAGGGACCTCCCCGGCGAAGGGTCCGCGGTGGCGGCCGGGATCGCCACCCGGGGGCTCGATCTTGACGACGTCCGCGCCCAGGTCGGCCAGCATCTTGCCGGTCATCCAGGCACGCTCGTCGGTCAGGTCCAGCACCCGGTATGGCGCCAGCGCGGCAGTGCGCACGGTGGGTTCCCCCTCGGTCGGTGTGCTCAGTCCACCGGCAAGGGGTCACCCGCCGGGAACGCGTTGAGCTGGGTCGGGCGGCACGCCCAGCTTGAACAAGCGGGCGGCGTTGAGGCCGAGGATCTTCGCTCGGGAGTCCGATCGGAGGTGGCCCATCTGGCGCTCGATCGCCTCGGCGGAGTGCGGCCAGCTGCCCTCGTGGTGCGGGTAGTCGTTGGCCCACAGGAAGTTGTCGACGAGGTCGAGCTCCTCGGCCAGCGCCAGGCCGGCGCGGTCCTCCTGGAAGGAGCTGAACCCGGCGCGCCGGTAGTGCTCCGACGGCAGCATCGACAGCTTCGGGAACGCCCACATGTGGTGCTTGCGGTAGGCCTCGTCCATGGCCTCGAGCGCCCACGGCACCCAGCCGATGCCGGCCTCGATGGTGGCGAAGCGCAGGTCGGGGAACCGCTCGAGCACGCCCGACGCGCACAGGTTGGCAAGGGGCTCCATGGTGGGCGACAGCGAGTGGCTCACGTAGTTCACGACCGCGCCGCCGTGGCCGCGGGCGGCCCGGGGGTCGCGGCCGGTCGACACGTGGAACGTGATCGGCAGGCCGGCGTCGCACACGGCGGCCCACAGCCAGTCGAACTCGGGGAGGTTGTAGTTGGGGGCGTCGGCGTCGTGGGCCCCCCACACCGGCTTGCACGGCAGGGTCAGCCCGCGGAAGCCGTGGTCGGCGGCCCAGGCGATCTCGGCCAGCGTGCCGTCGCGGTCACCGGGCGACAGCGCCGCCATCGGCAGGATCCGGGGCGCGAAGGCGGCGTAGGCCTCATGGGCCCAGCGGTTCCAGGCTCGGCACATCGCCATGGCGAACACCGGGTCGGGCGTGGCCCACACGAGCAGGCCCTTGTTGGGGAACACGATCTCGACGTCGACCCCGTCGAGGTCGTGGTCGCGCAGGCGCTGGGCCGGGTCGGCGCCGGCCTTGCTGCGGGCCGTGTCCTCGGCCTGCATCGTCGAGGCCGCCTGGCTCGTCTTCAGCCGCTGCGGGCGCCACCCCTCGGTGACGAGCCAGGCCTCGCCCTGCTCGTCGACCTCCACGTGGGGGATGCGCGCGCGGAAGTCCGGCTCGATGCGCTGCTCCAGCCAGTCGACGGGCTCGTTGGCGTGACAGTCGGCCGACACCATGAAGTACTTCGCCGGGTCGCCGGGGCGGGCGCTGCGGGACCATCCGGCGGCGCCCGGTGTCTCGAGGCGCCACTGGTTGGCGGGATCCACGGTCGTGGTCATGGCCGAACTCGCTGCCACTGCACGAGCGTGTACGACGCGTCGGCATCGGGATGGTCCTCGAAGACCGCCTCGACCTCGGCGCCGATCACGACCGGCTCGGTGGGCTCGCCGAGCAGGTTGCCGACCATGCGGACCCCGTCGGCGTGCGCCAGCTCGACGAGCACCACGACGTACGGGCACGCCTCGGCGAGCGCCGGGTGCACCGGGTGCCAGACCCGCTCCCAGCTGTAGACGACGCCACGCGGCGCGACGGCGGCCCACCCGAGGTCGAAGGACCGACAGCGGTGGCAGATCCACTCCGGGCCCCACTGGTGCCGGTCGCAGGCCCGGCAGCGCTGCACGACCAGCTCGTGCCGGGCGGCCGCCTCCCAGTACTCGGTGTCGAGGCCGTCGGTGGAGGGGGCAGGAGCGGGCAGGCCGGGTGGCAGGTACGTCACGTCGATCACCTCGTGGCCGACAGGAGCAGGTTGCTGACCGGGGTCACCATCGGTCCCGACGTCACGAGCGACAGCTCCACGTCGGGCACCTGGCTCGTGGACGTGCCCCGCACCTGGCGGACCGCCTCGATGATCAGCTCCAGGCCGTGCATGTAGCACTCGGCGAGGTTGCCGCCGCTGGTGTTGAGCGGCAGGCGGCCCGTCGGGGCGAGGAGGTTCTCGGGCACGAACACCTCGTTGACCTCGTCGGGTTCGCAGAAGCCGTGTTCGACGAGGGCCATGATCACCCCGCCGGTGAAGTTCTCGTAGGACTGCACCACGTCGATGTCTGCGGCGCCGACGCCGGCCATGGCGTAGAGGCGCCGGGCGAGGCTCTTGAAGTTCGAGGTGGCGTAGTCGGGGGCGTTGTGCACGGCCATGGCGTGGCCCCGGTCGGAGCCTTGGGCCGCCGCCCACACGTGGGCGGGTGGCTGGCGCAGGTCGGCGGCGCGCTCGGCGGAGGTGATGATCACCGCGGCGGCGCCGTCGTTCTCCATGCAGCAGTCGTAGAGGCGGAACGGCTCGACGATCCACCGGGACTCGTCGTAGCCCTCGGGCGTGAGCGGGCGGCCGTGCATCACCGCCCGCGGGTTGGCCTGAGCGTGGTGGTAGCTGGCCAGGGCCACCGCCCGCTGCGCCTCGGGCCCGACACCGTGGTCGTGCATGAAGCGCTGCACCTTCATGGCGAACATCTGCGCCGGCGACAGCAGGCCGTACGGCATCGTGTACGCCATCTGGCCGTGCACCGCCTTCATCGGCGGGGCCTGCCCGAAGCGTCCGAACTGGCCCTGGGCCAGCGCCCGGAACACGACGACGGCGTCGGCGTAGCCGGCAGCCACGGCCGCCGCCGCGTTGGCGATGGCCGCCGACCCCCCGCCGCCACCGCCGCCCCACACCATGTTCGAGAACCGCAGCTCGGGCAGCCCGAGGGCGGCGGCGATGCGGGCCGGCTCGTTGCGGTCGTTGCTGTAGGAGGCGAACCCGTCGAGGTCGTCGATGGCGAGCCCGGCGTCCTCGGCGGCGGCGAGGATCGCCTGCAGGCACAGCACGAACTCCGGCTCCGGGGCCTGGCCCCGCTTGTGGTACTGCGTCTCGCCGACGCCGACGATCGCCACCTGGCCCTTGATCGTGCGGTCTTCCGCCACTGGTGCCCACCCCCCGGTTGCGGCTCGGCCATCGTAGGCGCGGCGTCGACCGGCCACAAGGGGTCTCCCGGCCGGTCGAGCGCGGAGAGGTCGAAGGGCGCGTGGTGCCGAGGGTCAGGCGCCGGCCGACGCCGTGCGGTGGAGCCACAGAGCGAGCAGCGGGTCGATGATCTCCAGCGTCGCCCGCCGGTAGCCCGCGGCCTCTCGGAGCACCCGCTTGCGGCGCAGCCGGTCGACCGCGGCGCGGGCTGTGCCCTCCCCCAACCTGATCGCGTCGGCCTCGGGACCGAACAGGGACCGGCCATCGACGATGAGCCCGAGGGTCCAGCGCTCGTGGTGGTCGAAGGTGCCCCACAGGTCGGCGAAGCCGGCCGCCGCCTCGGCCAGGACGGCCTCGAGGGCGGCATCGACGTCGGCCACGTCGGCAGCCCCGCCCACCTCGGTGCGGTGCCACAGCTCGTCGGCCAGGCGCATCGCCCGCTGCGGGTGCCCACCGGTGAGGGTCAGGTACAGCTCCAGGGCCGGTCCGCTGATGCGCCGGTCGGTGCCGGAGAAGCGCTCGGTCACGAAGCTGCCGAGGAGGGCGAGGTCGAAGGGCTCGAGGCCGAACCGCTCGGCCTGGCCGTACAGCGGGCGCTCGCCGTGGTCGAACAGCCCGAGCAGGACCGATTCCTCGCTGCCCTGAAAGATGTACGCGACCTTGTCGGCGTGGTGCTGGACCTGGCTGCGGATGATGGCGTCGGCGCGGTCGACGGGTGCGATCTCCTGGAACTCGTCGAGCACGACCAGCACCCGCCGACCGGTCCGCTCGGCCACCTCGACCGGCACGGCCAGCACCGACTCGAGTGGGCCGGCATCGTTGGGGTCCCGATGGCGAAGGGACACCAGGCTGCCGGCGCTCAGACCGGCGATCCGGCTGGCGACGTGGTCGAGCACCTGCTGGGGCAGTGAGGCCGGCAGGTCGCGCCAGGCGGCCGCGAGCCGCTGCGCCAGCATGCCGAGGTCCCGTACGCCCTGGAGGTCCGCGATCACCACGATCGGATCGCCGTCGGCCACCCGTCGGAGCCGGTGGACCAACGTCGTCTTCCCGAAGCGTCGCGGCGCGGTGAGGAGCACGAAGCGTCCGGCCCGGGCTCGGTCGAGCAGCGCCGAGACGACGTCGTCCCGCCCGACCGGATCGTCCGGAGCCAGCTCCGCGAACCGGAACGGGGAGCTGGTGACCGGCGGCACGGACCAAGGGTAGACCAACGGGTGCTGATCTGAGCACATAACCCTGCTCTCAGCAGCACCTTTCGCTGCTGGCGCGAGCACCCCCATATGCTGGGAGCGTGGCTGAGTTCATCTACACCATGCACAAGGTCTCCCGCTTCTACCCCCCGGACCGGGAGGTGCTGAAGGACATCTCCCTGTCCTTCTTCCCGGGGGCCAAGATCGGCGTGATCGGCCACAACGGCTCGGGCAAGTCGTCGCTGCTGAAGATCATGGCCGGGGTCGACGACGAGTACACCGGCCAGGCCCGGCTGAGCCCGGGGTACTCGGTGGGGTACCTGTCCCAGGAGCCCCAACTCGATCCGTCCAAGGACGTGCGCGGCAACATCATGGACGGCGTGGCCGACGTCGCCGCCCTCCAGGAGGAGTACGACGCCCTCCTGGCCTCCTACGCCGACCCCGACGCCGACTACGAAAAGATCGGCGCCCGCCAGGCCGAGCTCGAGGCCAAGATGTCGGCCAGCGGGGTCGACGACGTGGACCGCACGGTCGACATCGCCATGGACGCGCTCCGCACCCCGCCCGGCGACGCCGACGTCAGCGTGCTGTCGGGCGGTGAGCGCCGACGCGTCGCCCTGTGCCGGCTCCTGCTGTCCAAGCCCGACCTGCTGCTGCTCGACGAGCCGACCAACCACCTCGATGCCGAGTCGGTGGGTTGGCTCGAGCGCACGCTGAAGGACTACCCGGGCGCCGTGCTGGCCGTCACCCACGATCGGTACTTCCTCGACAACGTGGCCCAGTGGATCCTCGAGCTCGACCGCGGTCGGGGCTACCCCTTCGAGGGCAACTACTCGGGCTGGCTCGAGCAGAAGCAGGCCCGCCTACGACAGGAGGAGAAGGCCGACGAGCGCAAGCGCGAGACGCTCCAGCGCGAGCTCGAGTGGATCCGCATGTCGCCCAAGGCCAAGCAGGCCAAGGGCCGTGCCCGCCTCAACTCCTACGAGCAGCTGCGCTCGGAGGCCGACCAGGGCGCCGGCCGCCTGGACAAGCTCGAGATCGCCATCCCGCCCGGCAACCGCCTCGGCGACCAGGTGATCGACTTCCAGGACGTGACGAAGGGCTTCGAGGACCGCCTCCTCATCGAAGACCTCAGCTTCCGCCTGCCGCCGGCCGGCATCGTCGGCGTCATCGGACCGAACGGCGCCGGCAAGACCACCATGTTCAAGCTCATCACCGGCGCCGAGAAGCCCGACGGCGGCGACATCGTCATCGGCAAGACGGTGGAGCTGTCCTACGTCGACCAGGACCGCGACGTCCTCGACGACGACCGCACCGTGTACGAGGAGATCACCGGCGGCGTCGACAACCTCCAGATCGGCAAGCGGGAGATCCACGGCCGCGCCTACGTCGCCTCGTTCAACTTCAAGGGCTCGGACCAGCAGAAGAAGGTGGGCGTGCTCTCCGGCGGCGAGCGCAACCGCGTGCTGCTGGCCAAGAAGATCAAGGAGGGCGGCAACGTCATCCTCCTCGACGAGCCGACCAACGACCTCGACGTCGACACCCTGCGCGCCCTCGAGGACGCGCTGGAGACGTTCCCCGGCTGCGCCGTGGTCATCTCCCACGACCGGTGGTTCCTCGATCGTCTGGCCACCCACATCCTCGCCTTCGAGGGCGACAGCCAGGTGCGCTGGTTCGAAGGGAACTTCTCCGAGTACGAGGACTGGCGTCGCAAGGAGTTCGGCGCCGAGGCCACCGAGCCGCACCGGATCAAGTACAAGCCCATCACGCGGTAGCGCCGTGCAACCGGCTCGGCTCGCCGCTCGGCTAGAACCGCGGCCATGACGGTCACGGGGACGGAGCAGGCACCAGCGGGCGGGAGCATCCTCGGGACCAGGGTGCAGCGCATCGAGGACCCGGCGCTGCTGCGCGGGCGGGGCACCTACATCGACAACGTGGCCCCGACCGACGCGGTCCACGTGGCCTTCGTGCGGGCCTTCACCGCCCACGGCCGCATCGAGTCCGTCGACACCTCCGACGCCGCCGCCATGCCGGGCGTGGTCGGCGTGTTCACCGGTACCGACCTCGACGTCGGCCCCCTCACCTCCGCTCCGTTCCTCGCCCACCAGGTGTCCCAGCCGCTGCTGGCCCGGGACCGGGTCCGCTACGTCGGTGAGCCGATCGCCGTCGTCGTCGCCGAGACCAAGGCGCAGGCCGTCGACGCGGCCGATTCCGTCTGGGCCGACGTCGAGCCCATCGAGCCCATCCTCGACCCCGAGGCCGCCGCCCGCGACGAGGTCGTGCTCCACCCGGACATCGGGACCAACGTGGTGCTCGACCAGGGTGACCCCGTCGGGCCCGAGGACCTGGCCGGCGAGGGCGTGGTGGTCGTCTCGGAGCGCCTCGTCAACCAGCGCATGGCTGCCGTCCCGCTCGAGGGCCGGGTCGTGGCCGCCCGCTGGGACGGGGGTCGCCTCACGCAGTGGTCGTGCACCCAGGGTGCGCACGGCACGCGCGACGAGCTCGCCACCCTGTTCGGCCTGGAGCCGTCGCAGGTCCACGTCATCACGCCGGACGTCGGCGGTGGCTTCGGGGCCAAGCACGGCACCACCCCCGAGGAGCTCGTGGTGACCTGGCTGGCGCAGCGGATCGACCGGCCCGTCCGCTGGGCCGAGACCCGCTCCGAGAACATGGTCGGCATGGTCCAGGGCCGGGGCCAGGTGCAGCACGCCAGCCTCGCCGGCACCCGGGACGGGCGCATCACGGGGTACCGCCTCGACGTCATCCAGGAGGGCGGCGCCTACGCCGGCAGCGGGTGCGTCCTGCCGTACATGACCCGGATGATGGCGCCCGGCTGCTACGCCATCGACGACGTGCGGGTCCGCATCCGCTCGGTCGTCACCAACACCTCCACCGTCGGTGCGTACCGGGGGGCCGGCCGGCCCGAGGCGGCCGCCGCCATCGAGCGGATGGTCGACCGCTTCGCCGCCGCGATCGGCATGGACCCCGTCGAGGTCCGCCGGAGGAACCTGTTGCCACCCGAGGCCTTCCCGCTGCGCACCGCCACCGGCGGCAGCTACGACAGTGGCGACTACCCCGCTGTCCTGGACGCCGTGCTCGCGGCCGCCGGCTACGGGGAGCTGCGGGCCCGCCAGGCCGAGCTCCGAGCGGCGGGCGGTCCGATCCAGCTCGGCATCGGCGTGTCGTCCTACGTGGAGATCACCAACGTGCTCCGCCAGAGCGAGTACGGCTCGGTCGAGATCACCCCGGAGGGCGGCGCCATCGTGCGCACCGGCTCGTCGGCCCACGGGCAGGGCCACCACACCGCCTGGGCGATGCTCGTGTCCGACCGCACCGGCATCCCGTTCGACCGCATCGAGGTGCGTCACGGCGACACCGACGACATCCCCCGTGGCGGTGGCACCGGTGGGTCGAAGTCGCTGCAGATCGGCGGTGCCGCCGCGGCCGTCGCCGCCGAGCTCGTCGTCGAGCGGGCCAAGCAGCTCGCCGCCGACCTGCTCGAGGCCGACCCGGCCGACATCGTCCACGACCCCTCGGCCGGCACCTTCGCCGTCGCCGGCACGCCGGTGACCGCCAGGTCGTGGGCCGACCTCGCCGCAGCCGCACCCGCCCACGGCATGGAGGCGCTGGCCGCGGAGTGCGACTTCGAGCCGGGCGGATCCACCTTCCCCTTCGGCGCCCACGTGGCCGTCGTCGAGGTGGACACCGAGACCGGCAAGGTGCGCCTGCTCCGCCACGTCGCCTGCGACGACGCCGGCACCATCGTCAACCCGCTGCTCGTCGACGGGCAGGTCCACGGCGGCGTCGCCGCCGGCATCGGCCAGGCGCTGTTCGAGGAGATCCGCTACGACGACGAGGGCAACCCGCTCACGACGAACTTCGCCGACTACGCCTTCCCGTCCGCGGCCGAGCTGCCGTCGTTCGAGCGGGTGCCCCACGAGACGCCGACGCCGCACAACCCCCTCGGAGCGAAGGGCATCGGGGAGTCGGGCACCATCGGCGCCACGCCGGCCGTGCAGAACGCAGTCGTCGACGCCGTGTCGCACCTCGGGGTGCGCCACATCGACATGCCGCTCACCGCCGAGCGGGTCTGGACCGCCATCCAGGAGGCACCCCCCTCCTGAACTGGCAGTGCTGGTGTTGCACTCAGCGCGGCGCGGCGTGGGCCTGGAGGTCCGACAGCGTGCACCACTCGAGCGTCTGGATGTGCGTCGCCTCCAGCACGACCTTCGGTGCGGCACCCGCCTCGAACGCCTCCTGCCAGCGCGGTGCGCACAGGCACCACTGGTCGCCGTCCCGGAGACCGGGGAACCCGTACTGCGGCATCGGCGTGGACAGGTCGTTGCCCGCGGCCTTGGAGAACTCGAGGAACTCGTCGGTCACGACCGCGCACACGGTGTGGACGCCGGTGTCGTCGCCGCCGGTGTTACAGCAGCCGTCCCGGTAGAAGCCGGTGATCGGATCGGTGGAGCAGCTCTGCAGGTCGGTGCCGAGGACGTTCTTGGCCATGTCCCAGTGTGGACCGCTCAGACCCCGAAGCGCCGCTCGGCGGTCCCACCCGTGCCAGGCTCGCCTAGCGTGGCGCCCCGTGGACGAGGATGCCGACGGGCGACGACGGCGCGGCCTCATCCTCGCCGGCATCGTGCTCGTGGTCGGCGTGCCGATGACCGTCGCGACCTGGGTTTCCGAGCGCAACGTGGACCAGCGGGCGGGCGAGCTGGCCGAGGAGCTGCGCCGCGCCGGCCGCCGGGTCGACGACGTCGCCGCCCTCGCCGGGGACGAGGCGCTCGACTCGTGGGACGACACGCTCCACAGCCCCATCGTGGATGCGCTCGGCCACGGTGACGAGCTGAGCGGTGCGGCGGCGTTCGGCGACGAGGTCAGCGCCGCCTACGAGGTCCGATGGGGCCTCGCCACGCGGTGCGTGCACCTGCTGCTCCGGGAGGGTTCCCCCGTCCGCACGGAGATCACCGATTCGGCGACCTGTCGCCCGCTCCCCGTCGAGTAGGGACCATCCGTCGGGCCTCCGCCAACAGGCCGCGGAGCGCCTCGTCCGTCGCCGTCGCCAGCCACCCGCCGGAGTAGCGATCGTCGTCGGTGACATCGCAGCAGGCGAAGGGCGGCATGGGGATGCGCTCCTCGTGGATGGTGAGCTCGGTCTCCGCCAGGACGAGGCCCTGGAACCGGTCGTGCAGGACGTCGACTGCGACGTGCCGACCCTGGAGCTCGACGCGATGGCGGGTCTTGCGCAGCTCCGCGCCCGGCAGCGCCAGCAACGCCGAGACCTCGTGGTCGGGCACGTACATGGTGGTGAGCATGACCCGGCTGGGGTCGTCGGGGACGGGGCGGACCTTCTGGGTCAGCTTGTGCACGACGCCATCGTCGCCCTCGACCCGCCGGATCCGCAGGTTGGTGCCGGTGAGGTACCGATCCGTGATCTCCGACCAGTGCGTGCTGTCGGCGGGCACCTCGGCCAGCAGCCAGCGTTGCTCACGCTCGGGGTGCGCGTAGCGGCCATGGCCCGGTCGGCGTCGCTCCATGGGGCCACTGTCGCACGTCGGCCGGGGTGGCGGCAGGGGCGGAGGTCACGCCTCGTCGTCGAGACGGTCCGGAGGTCCGGTCCTCGCAGGCTGGGACCGCGTGAGCTGCTCGAGCAGCGCCAGCACCCGCGCGGCCTGCGCCTCCGCCGGACCGTCGGACGGCGTGAGCCGCAGCTCCGGCGAGATCGGCACCTCGTAGGGGTCGTCGATGCCGGTGAAGCCGGTGATCTCGCCGGCTCGGGCCTTGGCGTAGAGGCCCTTGGGGTCCCGGGCCTCGCACACCTCCAGCGGGGTGTCGACGAACACCTCGGCGAAGGGCAGGCCGGCCATGGCGTGGATGTCCCGCACCCGGACCCGGTCGTCGACGTAGGGCGAGATCACCGGGACGAGCGCGACGACGCCGGCGTCCGCGAACAGCCGGGCCACCTCCCCGACCCGGCGGACGTTCTCGGTCCGGTCGTCGGCCGAGAAGCCGAGGTCGCCGTTGAGCCCCTGGCGCAGGTTGTCGCCGTCGAGCAGGTACGCCGGACGCCCGGAGGACACCAGCAGGCGCTCGACCTCGACGGCCACGGTGGACTTGCCCGAGCCGGACAGGCCGGTGAACCAGACGGTGGCGCCGAGCGAGGGACGGGCCGAGCGGTCGAGCGCCGAGGGGTGCCAGACCGTGTTCGGGGTGACCCGAGCAGCCACGGGGCCTCAGCTCTCGCCGAGGATCATGCCGGCAGCGACGGTGTTGTTGGTGGCCTCGTCCACGAGGATGAAGCTGCCGGTGAGCCGGTTGCGGCGGTACTCGTCGAAGAACAGCGGAGCCGTCGTCCGCAGCGACACCCGGCCGATCTCGTTCAGCGCCAGGCTCGACGCCTCCTCGTCGCGGTGCAGCGTGTTGACGTCGAGGCGGTACTGCACGTCGTTCACCATGGCGCGTGCCCAGCGGGTGGTGTGCTTGATCGCCAGCTTCTGGCGGGGGTGCATCGATCCCTGCTCGGACAGCCAGCACACCATCGCCTCGACGTCCTGCGACGCGGTCGGCTGGTTCTTGGGCCGGCAGATCATGTCACCGCGGCTGACGTCGATCTCGTCCGCGAGGCGGATCGTCACCGACATCGGCGGGTACGCCTCGTCGATGGGTCCGTTGGGCCCGTCGATGGCCGCGATCGTCGACGTGAAGCCCGAGGGCAGCACGACGACCTCGTCGCCGGGCTTGAACACGCCACCCGCGACGGTGCCGGCGTAGCCCCGGTAGTCGAGGCCGCTGGAGCTCATCGGCCGGATCACGTACTGCACGGGGAAGCGGCTGTCGATGAGGTTGCGGTCCGACGCGATGTGGACCTCCTCGAGGAAGCGCAGCAGCGGCAGGCCCTCGTACCACTTCATGTTGTCGGAGCGGTCGACCACGTTGTCGCCGTGCAGCGCGGAGACCGGGATGAACGTCAGGTCGGCGACGTCGAGCTTGGTCGCGAACTGGCGGAACTCGGCCTTGATCTCCTCGAAGCGCTCCTCGCTCCAGTCGACGAGGTCCATCTTGTTGATGCACACCACCAGGTGCGGGATGCGCAGCAGGGTGGCGAGGAACGCGTGCCGGCGGGACTGCTCGACGATGCCGTTGCGGGCGTCCACCAGGATCAGCGCCACGTTCGCCGTCGAGGCCCCCGTGACCATGTTGCGCGTGTACTGGATGTGCCCGGGGGTGTCGGCGATGATGAACTTGCGCCGAGGGGTGGCGAAGTAGCGGTAGGCGACATCGATGGTGATGCCCTGCTCGCGCTCGGCCCGCAGGCCATCCGTGAGCAGCGCCAGGTTGGTGTACTCGTCGCCGCGCTCGGCCGACGTGCGCTCGACCGCCTCCAGCTGATCCTGGAAGATGGTCTTCGAGTCGTACAGCAGCCGGCCGATGAGCGTGGACTTGCCGTCGTCGACCGACCCCGCGGTGGCGAAGCGAAGGATCTCCATCAGAAATATCCTTCCTTCTTGCGGTCCTCCATGGCGGCCTCGGACACGCGGTCGTCGGCTCGGGTGGCGCCCCGCTCGGTGATGCGGGTGGCGGCGACCTCGTCGATGATGTCGGGGAGCGTCGCCGCGGTGGACTCGACCGCACCGGTGCAGGTCATGTCGCCGATCGTGCGGTAGCGCACCGTCTGGGTGAACACCGTCTCACCCTCCATCAGCTCGATGTAGGGCGACTCCGACAGCAGCATCCCGTCGCGCTCGAACACCTTGCGCTCGTGGGCGAAGTAGATCGTGGGGATCTCGACCTGCTCGTCGTGGAGGTACTGCCACACGTCGAGCTCGGTCCAGTTGCTGATGGGGAACACCCGGATGTGCTCGCCCTTGCGGTGGCGGCCGTTGTACAGCGACCACAGCTCGGGTCGCTGGCCCTTGGGGTCCCACTGACCGAAGTCGTCGCGGAAGGAGAACACCCGCTCCTTGGCCCGAGCCTTCTCCTCGTCGCGGCGGGCGCCGCCGAAGACGGCGTCGAAGCCGTGCTCCTCGATGGCGTCGAGCAGCGTGACCGTCTGGAGCATGTTGCGGCTCGCCCGGGGCCCGGACTGCTCGACGACGCGGCCCTGGTCGATCGAGTCCTGCACCGAGGCCACGATGAGCCGGGCGCCGGCCCGCTCGAGCCGGGAGTCGCGGAACTCGATGACCTCGGGGAAGTTGTGCCCGGTGTCGACGTGCATGACCGGGAACGGGATGGGCGCCGGCGCGAAGGCGCGGATGGCCAGCTCCAGCATGACGATGGAGTCCTTGCCGCCCGAGAACAGGAGCACCGGACGCTCGAACTCGGCCGCCACCTCTCGCATGATGTGGATCCCCTCGGCCTCGAGGGCTCGGAGGTGGGACAGCTCGTAGCTCATCGGGTCCTGCTCGGTGGTCCGGACGTGGGTGGGCAAATGTACGGTCGACGCGGGTTGGTAGACAATCCAGCGTGCCAGCCCACCCCGCCGTCTCCGACGCCGATCACGCCCTCGCCAAGCGGTTGGCCGTGGCCGCGGGCGCCCTGCTCGTCGACCTTCGTGAGCTCATGGTCGCCGAGGGTGCCGATCCCCAGGAGCTGAAGGACGAGGGCGACCGGCGGGCCAACGAGCTGCTGCTCCGGGAGCTGGAGCAGCACATGTCGCCCGGCGACGCCGTGCTGTCCGAGGAGGCCCGGGCCACCCACGACGACGGCGTCCGGCTGGGTGCATCTCGGGTCTGGATCATCGACCCGCTGGACGGCACCCGCGAGTTCTCGGAGCCACCTCGCAGCGACTGGGCGGTCCACGTCGCCCTCTGCGTCGACGGTGCGCCGGTGTGCGGCGCGGTCGCGCTCCCCGCCCTCGGCGCCGTGCTGTCGACGGCCGACCCGGTGCTGGAGCTGCCGGCCGTGGGCACGCCCCGCATCGTGGTCAGCCGCACCCGCCCGCCGGCCGAGGCCGAGACCGTCCGGGCCGCGCTCGACGGCGTGCTCGTCGAGATGGGTTCGGCCGGTGCCAAGACGATGGCCATCCTGCGCGGCGAGGTCGACTGCTACCCCCACTCCGGCGGGCAGTACGAGTGGGACTCGGCAGCCCCGGTGGCGGTGGCGCTGCACCACGGGCTCCACGCCAGCCGCCTCGACGGGTCGCCCCTCGTCTACAACCGGGCCGACCCCTACCTCCCCGATCTGCTGGTCTGCCGGGCCGAGCTGGCCGAGGCGTCCCTCGCCGCCCTCCGGGCGTGAACCCGTGGAGTTGAAGGCGGTCCGCTACGACGTCGACGGCCACGTCGCCCGTGTCACGCTGGACCGACCCGAGCGCGGCAACGCGTGGACCGGGCGGATGCACCTCGAGTACCGCTGGGCGATGACCCGGGCCGAGGCCGATCCCGACGTGCGCGTCATCGTCGTCACCGGCGCCGACAACCCCGCCGGGCGGACAGCCTTCTGCGTCGGCGCCGATGCCAAGGCGCTGGAGGGCCACGTCGACAAGGGCGGCTACGACGACGGCCTGCGCGGCGCAGAACCGCCGATGCCCGACGTCGACGCTCCCTTCGCCGCCGACTTCGCCTTCCAGCTCGGCATGCGCACACCGGTGGTGGCCGTGGTCAACGGAGCGGCGGCCGGCGTCGGCCTGGTCATCGCCTGCTTCGCCGACATCCGCTTCGGGGTCCGGGGCGCGAAGCTCACGACCGCTGCGCCGAAGCTGGGGTTCCCGGCCGAGTACGGCCTGTCCTGGCTGCTGCCCCGACTGGTCGGCGCCGGCCGTGCCGCCGACTGGCTGCTGTCGGGGCGGGTGTTCCTGACCGACGAGGCGGCCGAGGTCGGGCTGTTCTCCGCCGTGCTGCCGGCGGACGAGCTCGGCCCGCACGTCGACGACTACGTCAGGACCATGGCCCGCCACGTGTCGCCGGCCTCCGTGGCGGCGACCAAGGCACAGCTGTGGGGCGATCTGCTCCGCCACGACCCGGCCGAGTCGGTCCGGCACTCGATGGCGCTGCTGCGGGACATGGCCACCGGTCCTGACTTCGCCGAGGGCAGCCGGGCGCTGTCGGAGCGCCGGCCCCCCGAGTTCTGATCACCGGCCGAGCTCGGCCAGCACCTCGTCGGTGTGCTCCCCCAGCCCCGGCACCCCTCGACGAGGCCCGACCGGCGACGCCGAGAAGTCGATCGGCGTCATGACGGCTCGGTGGGCCACCGCGCCCGCACCCTCGGGCACGTCGACGAAGGACCCGATGGCGAGGGCCTGGGGGTCCTCGACCACGTCAGCCAGGGTGTTGACCGGCGCCCACCACACGTCGTGCTCGTCGAAGCGGGCGGCCCAGTGATCTCGGTCCGCGGCGGCGAAGGCCTCGTCGAGGATGGCGATGAGCTCGGTGGCGTGGACCCGCCGGTCCTTGGGCGCGAGGAAGCGCGGGTCCTCCGCGAGCTCCGGTCGATCGAGGGCCCGCACCAGCGGGGGCCAGTGGCGGGCCGCCTCGAGGCCGAGGAGCCAGAACCAACGGCCGTCGCCGGCCTCGTAGGAGTTGATGAGCGGGTTGGTCGACGAGGAGCGGGGCTCGGTGGGCAGGTGCTTGCCGTACCGCAGCTGGATCTGCAGCGGCCACCCCATCGTGTAGATCCCGGCCCGCAGCAGCGAGGTCTCGACCAGCTGACCGCGCCCGGTGCGCTCCCGGGCGAAGAGCGCGGCGCAGATGCCGGCGGTGATGGTGGTGCCGGTGATGTGGTCGCCCACGCCGCCGGCGTTGGCCACGGGCGCCTGGCCGGGCGGGGCCACCTGGCTCGCCATCCCGGAGCGGGCGAAGAACGCCCCCAGGTCGTAGCCGGCCCGGTGGGCGTCGGGGCCGGTACGGCCGAAGCCGGACACCTGCGCGTACACGAGCCGGTCGTGCGCCCCGAGCAGGACCTCGGGGCCGAAGCCGAGCCGCTCGACGGCATCGGGCCGCAGGTTGGTGAGGAAGACGTCGGCGGTGGCGACCAGGTCGTGGAGGTCGATGCGGCCCTGCTCGCTGCGCAGGTCGAGGACCACGGAGCGTTTGCCCCGGTTGTCCAGGTCGAAGGGCGGCGACTGGGGCTCGCCGTGCCCGGACAGGACGGCGAACAGCCGGCGCATCGGATCGCCCTCCGGGGCCTCCACCTTGATGACGTCCGCACCCCAGTCGGCCAGCAGGCCGCCGGCACCGGGGCCGGCGACCCACGCCCCCAGCTCGACGACGCGGATCCCCTCGAGAACGGTCATGGCCGCATCCTGCCCCGGATGGCGAGTGCCCGGGCGAACGGCTGGCTGCGATGATGGGTCGATGGCCTCGACCGACCCGACCGAGCTGCCCGCGGACCACGAGCTCGGGTCGTTCTCCGACACACCGCCGTGGACCATCGACCGTGACCGGCTCACGTGGCTGCCGCCGCTGGTCGCGGTCCGACGGGGGGTGCGAGCCGAGCTGCCCCGTCTCACCCGGCCCGGCCTGATCCCTCCGGGCCGTCGAGTGACCACCGTGGCCCGCCACCTCGGGTGGGCCGTGGGGCGCTGGTACCTCGGGAAGCGCCGGCAGGGCGGTGCGGCGTCCCGTGCCGACCTGTCGCGCCGGTTGCGCATCGCCGCCGAGGCGCTCGGCCCGACCTACATCAAGCTGGCCCAGATCATCTCCAGCGGCGAGGGGCTGTTCCCCGAGGAGCTGGTCGCCGAGACCAAGAAGTGCCGAGACCAGGTGCCGCCGGAGACGTGGGACGACATCCGCGCCGTGGTCGAGGCCGACCTGGGCAAGCCGATCCACGAGGTCTTCGACCGCTTCGACACCACGCCGCTGGCCGCCGCGTCCATCGCCCAGGTCCACCGGGCCACCCTCAAGACCGGCGAGGACGTCGTCGTCAAGGTGCAGCGCCCGTCGGTCGCGGCCCGGGTCAAGGAGGACCTGCGGGTCATGGCGTGGCTGGCCCCGAAGATGATCGGCCGCATCCCGGTCGCCGCCCTGGCCAACCCGCCGGCCCTCGTCGAGCTGTTCGCCGAGACCATCAGCGAGGAGCTGGACTTCCGACTCGAGGCCGAGAACATGCTCGACGTCGCGGCCAGCTTCGCCCAGCTCGGCCAGCGCGACTACGTGATCCCCCGCCCCCACCCCGAGCTGGTGACGCCCCGGGTGCTGGTCATGGAGCGGCTCGACGGCTTCAAGTTCGACGACGTCGCCGGCATGAAGAACGCCGGCGTGGACACCGAGAAGGTGGTGCGCACCGGGATGATCGGCTTCATGGAGGGTGCGCTGATCCACGGCATCTTCCACGGCGACCTCCACGGCGGGAACCTCTTCGTCATGGCCGACGGACGCACGGCGCTCCTCGACTTCGGCATCACCGGCCGCCTCGACGACTTCAAGCGCAGCGCCTTCCTCCGTCTGCTCATGTCCGGCACCTCGAACGACCCCGTCGGCCAGCTCGCCGCCTTCCGTGACCTCGGCGCCCTGCCGGCCGACACCGACCTGGACGCGGTGGCCCGCGACCTCGGCCTGGACACCCCCGAGGTGTTCGACCCGACCAAGGTCGACGGCGACGTGCTGGTGGCCGAGATCCAGCGGATCATCAAGGCGCTCCTCGGCTACGGGGCCAAGATCCCCAAGGAGCTGATGCTGTTCACCAAGAACCTGATGTTCGTGGACGGCGCCATCGCCACCCTGGCGCCGGACCTCGACATCCTCGAGGAGATCACCCACATCACCATGTACTTCGCCACCACCCACGGCGAGAGGATCGCAGCCGAGATGGGGATGGCCCCCGATTCCTGGGAGCTCGACATCGAGGGCGTCAAGGCCGGCTTCGGCATCTCCGACGACGTCGAGCGCCTCACCTACCGCGACCTGCAGCAGCGGCGGGAGACGATCCGCAAGCGCCTCGAGGGCCGGAGCCTCCAGTAACCGTGGCCGGTGCCCGGCTCGTCGAGGTCGCACCGGGCGTCCTCGTCGCGACCAGCCGGTTCATGGCCACCAACACCACGGTGGTGGCGCACGGCCGCCGTGCGCTCGTCATCGACCCCGGCGTCCACCTCGACGAGCTGGAGGCGCTCGCCGTCGAGGTGCTCGGTCGTCGGCTCGACCCGGTCGGGGGCTTCGCGACCCACGCCCACTGGGACCACGTGCTCTGGCACCCCCACTTCGGCGAGGTGCCCCGATGGGCGTCGGCGGCCACGGTGCGGGAAGCGGTCGTCCACGTCCACGACAACGTCGTCCAGGCCGAAGCGGTGGTGGAGCTGGCCGACGAGCGGCCCGGTCTGGGGCTGACACCGGTCGCCGATGCGCTCCCGTGGCAGGGGCCCGACGCCGTGCTCGTGACCCACGACGCGCACGCCTCCGGCCACAGCGCCCTGCACCTCCCCGAGCTGGGCGTGCTGGTCGCCGGTGACATGGGCAGCGACATCGAGGTGCCGCTGCTGACCCACGGCGTGCCGGGTCCCCAGGCGCTGATCGCCCACCACGAGGCGCTGGACCGCCTGGCCGCCCTCGACCGGGTCGACGTGGTCGTCACCGGGCACGGCCACGTGTGCGACGGCGCCATGTGGCGGCGGCGCCTCGACGCCGACCGGCGCTACCTCGACGACATCACCGCCGGGCGACCGACGGACGACACGCGGCTCGTGGAACCCTGGCTGGTGGGTGCCGACGCCGGGATGCGCGCCTCGCTGACGAAGCGGGCCTGGCGCGAGTGGGTGCGCACGCTGGAGCCCCCGACGGGCAGCCAGACCGCCGCGGTGCGCGACGGCCTGGCCGCCTTCCTCGGGACCCGTCCCGGCGCCGTCGCCGCCTACCTGGCGCTGCCGGGTGAGGTCGATCTCGGCGACCTGCTGGCGTCGGCTCGCCACGGCCGGCGCATCACCCGCCTGCCGGGGCACGCCACGGTGCTGGCCGACGTGGTCGCGCTCCCGTTCCTCGAGGAGGACGGCAGCGTGACGTGGCGCAGCGACGAGGGTGACCGGGAGCGCAACGACCTCGGCTTCGACCAGCCCGCCGCGCACCTCCCGATCGTCGACCCGTTCGACTTCGACGTGGTCCTGGTGCCCGGGCGGCTCTTCGACGGCCACGGCGTGCGGCTCGGCCGGGGTGGCGGCCACTACGACCGCCTCCTCCCCCGCCTCCGGCCCGGAGCAGCCGTCGTCGGCGTCACCGTGGACGACCGGGTCGTCCCCCGTCTGCCGACCGAGCGCCACGATCGACCCATGACGCACCTGGCCACCGAGGTCGGCGTGCGAGCCGTTCGCTGACCGACTCCTCAGCCGCGCCTCACGACATCGAGCCGTCGGCCCCTAGCCTCGCCCGACGTGCGCCTCGTGATCGCCCGCTGCTCCGTCGTCTACCGGGGGAAGCTGTCCGCGCACCTGCCGAGCGCCCAGCGGCTGATCCTCGTGAAGGCGGACGGCTCCATCTCGATCCACTCCGACGACCGGGCCTACAAGCCGCTCAACTGGATGAACCCCCCCTGCTCGATCACCGAGTCGACGGACGACGACGGCGTGCCGCACTGGCTGGTGCGAGCAAAGGGTGGTGACGAGCTGGAGATCACCATCGAGGAGCTGGTGAGCGACACCGCCCATGACCTCGGTGTCGAGCCCGGCCTCCAGAAGGACGGCGTCGAGGCCCACCTGCAAGCCCTGCTGGCCGAGCGGTGCGAGGTCATCGGGGACGGGTTCCAGCTGGTGCGGCGGGAGTACCCCACCGACATCGGGCCCGTCGACCTGCTCTGCCGCGACGGCAGCGGCGCCGCCATCGCCGTCGAGGTCAAGCGGCGGGGCGAGATCGACGGCGTCGAGCAGCTGACCCGGTACCTCGGGTTCCTGAACAAGGATCCCCGCCTGGCCCCGGTGCGGGGGGTGTTCGTCGCCGAGCAGATCAAGCCGCAGGCGAAGGTCCTGGCCGCCGACCGGGGCATCGCCTGTGTCGAGGTCAGCTACGACGAGCTCCGCGGCATCGAATCCTCCGAGCTGCGGCTGTTCTGACGTGGGCGCCCGCTCCGAGGTCCAGACCGTCCACCAGCCCTGGCCCGTCGTCTACGACGCGCTGGTGCGCTGCCTGCCGAGCGCCGGCTTCCACATCGTCGGCACGGACCCGGACCGGGGCCACATCCGCCTGGAGACGCGCAACACCCGCCTGACGCTGGCGGTGGGTGCGGTCGACGCCATCACCAGCGAGTGGGTGGCGACGTCGGAGCTCAAGATCGGGCTCCTGCGGGCCCGGCACGAGGAGAAGTTCGCCGCCATCCGCGACGCGCTCGACCGGTACCTGGCCACGTACTACGCCTGACCCGGCTCAGCCGTCGGCCTGCTTGATGGCCCAGGTGTAGGCGACCTGCAGGAAGTCGGCGGTGCCGACGATGGTGAGCACGGACATCACGGTCCGGGTGAGCTTGGGCGCCACGACCACACCGGTCACGAGCGTGGTGGCCGTCCACTGGCTGAGGCAGAACGGGCAGGTGAGCAGCTCACCCACCGCGTGGCGCCAGCCCTCGGCCCGGACGTCCTCGTGCAGCTCCGACGGGCCGGTCACGCCGGCGAACTTCGTGAACGGCATCCGCAGCGGGCTGGCGATCGGGTGCTTGGTGACGGTGCGGGTGCCGATGAAGGTGGCGACCGCTCCCAGGGCGAGGTCCGAGGGCGCAAGCGTGCCCGGCAGCCGCTTGCGCCCGCTGAAGGACAGCACGACGACCACCAGCAGGTAGCTGGCCAGCAGGATGCTGTAGGCGCCGAGCGGCCGCTCGTCCTCCGCGTCCTCGCTGTACTCCTCGGCGTGCTGGCGGAACCGCTCGGTGGGCGTCGTGGTCATCGCCGATCGCTACCCCCGATCGGCGACGACCCGAACCCCTAGACGAGGCCGAGCGCGTCCATGGCGGTGGCGACCCGGAGGAACCCGGCGATGTTGGCGCCCATGACGTAGTTCCCCGGCGCCCCGTACCGGTCGGCCGTGGCGAAGCAGGTGTCGTGGATCGAGCGCATGATCTCGGCCAGGCGGTCCTCGGTGTAGGTGAAGGTCCACGAGTCCCGGCTGGCGTTCTGCTGCATCTCGAGCGCTGAGGTGGCCACGCCGCCGGCGTTGGCCGCCTTGCCCGGCGCGAACGCGATGCCGGCCGCATGGAAGACGTCCACGGCTTCGGGCGTGGACGGCATGTTGGCGCCCTCGGACACGGCGATGCACCCGTTGTCCACCAGCGCCGCCGCATCGCGGCCCGTGAGCTCGTTCTGCGTCGCCGACGGGAACGCCACGTCGCAGGCGATCTGCCAGATGTTGCCGCGCTCGACGAACGACGCCGAGCCCCGCCGGTCGGCGTAGTCCTTCACCCGGCCCCGCTCGACCTCCTTGATCTCCTTGAGCAGGTCGAGGTCGATCCCGGCTGGGTCGTGCACCACGCCGCCGGAGTCGGAGCAGGCCACGACGGTGCCGCCCAGCTGGTGCACCTTCTCGATGGCGTAGATGGCGACGTTGCCCGAACCGGACACCACGCAGGTGCGGCCGTCGAGCTCCTCACCGCGAGCCCGGAGCATCTCCTGGGCGAACAGCACGGCGCCGTAGCCGGTGGCCTCGGTCCGGACGAGCGCGCCGCCCCACTCGAGCCCCTTGCCGGTGAGCACCCCCGACTCGTAGCGGTTGGTGATGCGCTTGTACTGGCCGAAGAGGTAGCCGATCTCCCTAGTGCCCACGCCGATGTCGCCGGCGGGCACGTCGGTGTACTCGCCGAGGTGCCGGTACAGCTCGGTCATGAAGCTCTGGCAGAACCGCATGACCTCGCTCTCGGAGCGACCCTTGGGGTCGAAGTCCGAGCCGCCCTTGCCGCCGCCGATGGGCATGCCGGTGAGGGCGTTCTTGAAGATCTGCTCGAAGCCGAGGAACTTGACGATGCCGAGGTTCACCGAGGGGTGGAACCGCAGACCGCCCTTGAACGGACCGAGCGCGCTGTTGAACTCGACCCGCATGCCGCGGTTGATCTGGAACTCCCCGCGGTCGTCCTGCCACGGCACCCGGAAGATGATCTGGCGCTCCGGTTCGCAGATGCGCTCGATGACCTTGTGGTCGATGAACTCCGGGTGCTTGGCCACCACGGGCCCGAGCGACTCGAGCACCTCCCGCACGCTCTGGTGGAACTCGGTCTCCCCCGGGTTGCGGGCGATGACCTCGCTGATGACGGTCTCGAGCTTCTCGTCGATCACGTCGACTCCTCGGGGTTCGCAGACGGGGGGTGCCCACGCTAGGAGCACCCCCCGTCTGTACAGAATCTGAACCCCTAGCCGTCGAAGGTGCAGGTCCCCTTGTCCAGCACGACGCGCCCGTCGCCACCCTCGGTCTGGAAGACGGCCTGCCCGTCGCCCGTGCGCCACACCTTGACGGTGAGCTCCTCGCCGGGCATGACCGGTGACGAGAAGCGGCCGTACATGGAGCGGAACCGGGCCGAGTCTCCGTCGCACAGCGCCTTCAGCAGGCCACGGCCGGTGAAGCCGTAGGTGCACAGGCCATGGAGGATCGGTCGGTCGAAGCCGCCCATCGCTGCGAACTGGGGGTCGGCGTGGAGCGGGTTGCGGTCACCGGAGAGCCGGTAGATGAGGGCCTGCTCCGGGCGGATGGTGTAGGTGACGGTCTCGTCGGGGTCGCCGTCGGGGCGCTCCCAGACGAGCGCCGGGCCGGAGTCGCCGCCCCAGCCCCCCTCGCCCCGGATGAAGGCCGACATGGTCTTGGAGAACAGCGGCTCACCGTCGGACACGAGCGTCGACGTGGCCTCGCTCACCACGACGGCGCCCTTGCCCTTGTCGTAGATGCCCGTGATCTCGCTGACGGTCTCGATCTCGCCCTGGACGGGGATCTCACGGTGCAGGGTGATCTGCTGCTCGCCGTGGACCAGCATCGCCGGGTTGAACGAGCCGATCTGGCCGAACGCTCCGCCGCCGCCGCCGAGGACGACCGCCATGGTGGGCAGCACCTTCTGGTCGACGCCGGTGGAGTTCTCGGTCGTGTACTGCAGCTCCTCGAGCGGTACCTGTCCGGCACCGACGCCGACGGCGTACAGGAGGGCATCCTTGGAGTTCCAGGACTGGCGGGTCGGTTCGCTCTTGGCGCCGACGGCATCGGGGTTGATGGGCATGGTCCTACTCCTCGTCGAAGCCCTGCATGTTGGCGTTCGGGCGGGCCTTCGTGACCAGCTCGTCCACCTGGGGGCCCAGCTCGGCCGGGTCGTCGGTCGGGTTCTCGAGCGACGGACCTCGATGCCAGCCCTCGGACACCGACAGCATGCGGCCCGAGACGTCGAAGACCCGGCCCGTGATGTGCTTGGCCTGCGGGCTCGCCAGGTACACCACGATGGGCGATATGTAGTGGGGCGACATGCGCTCCTTGATGTCCTCGGGCAGCTGGCCCATGCCGAGGTTCTCGGTCATCCGCGTGATGGCGGCCGGGGCGATGGCGTTGACCGTGACCCCGTAGCGGCCGAGCTCCTTGGCGGCGATGACGGTGAAGCTGGCGATGCCGGCCTTGGCTGCGCCGTAGTTGGTCTGGCCGACGTTGCCGTAGAGGCCCGACGGCGACGAGGTGTTGATGATGCGCCCGTCGACCTCGTTGCCCTCCTTGGACTGCTCGCGCCAGTAGGCGGCGGCGTGGCGGCTGGGGGCGAAGGTGCCCTTGAGGTGCACCTGGATGACCGCGTCCCACTCGGCTTCGGTCATGTTCGTCAACATCCGGTCACGCAGGATGCCGGCGTTGTTGATCAGCACGTCGAGGCGCCCGAAGTGCTCGACGGCTTGGTTGATCAGGCGCTCGGCGCCGTCCCAGCTGGAGATGTCGTCGGTGTTGGCGACGGCCTCCCCGCCCAGGGCGGTGATCTCGTCGACCACCTGTTGGGCCGGACCGGCGTCGTTGCCGGTGCCGTCCATGGAGCCACCGAGGTCGTTGACGACGACCTTGGCCCCCTGCTCGGCGAGCATGAGGGAGTGCTCACGGCCGATCCCCCGTCCCGCGCCGGTCACGATCGCGACCCGTCCGTCACAGATGCCACTCATTGGTGTGCGTCCCTTCTCGTCTCCTCGCCGGTTCTCGGTCGAGGGCGGCGTGACCATAGGCACGCGACCCCGCTTCCGTCATCTGCGTCGCAGGATCGTCATCGCGCCCGACTACGTCGGTACGCGGGTCGCGTGCCAGGGTTGCCCGTCGTATGGATCGACGGCGACAGCTGATCTGGGCAGCCGCGATCGCCCCCGTCGCAGCCGTGCTCGTGGTGATCGCGGCATGGGCGATCGACACCGGCATGTCGGCCGGTGAGGTCGTCCGCAACGTCCGGCTGGCCGGGCGGGACGTGGGCGGCCTCGACGCCAGCGACCTGCTCGAGCACGTCGAGTCGCTGGACGAGTCGATGCGGGACCGGGCCGTGCGCATCGAGACGCCCGCCCACTCCTACGAGACCACCGCCGGCGAGATCGGGCTCTCCATCGACCCCCGCCTGACGGCCACGGCGGCCCTCGACCTCGGCCGGGACGACCCCCTCCCGGTGCGCCCCGTCACGTGGCTGGCCAGCTTCGTCGAGCCCCGGGTGGTCGACGTCCGCTACGACGTCGACGCCGAGACCGCGCGGGCCACCATCCGCGCGCTCGAGGGCGACTTCACCGTCGCCCCGCGCGAGCCCACCATCGAGTCGCTCGACGGCGACGAGTACCGGGTGGTGCCCGGCCAGCCCGGCGCCGGTATCGACGCCGACCGGCTCGCCGTCGCCCTGGCGGCCGCGGCCGAGGACAGCCCGGTCGACGAACCCGTCTCGGTGTCCATCCAGGAGTCGGAGCTGGCGCCGATGCTCGACGACCAGGTCGCGGAGGCGGCGGCGATCACGGCCAACGAGATGACGTCGCGCACGATCGCCATCACGGCCGGCGACCGCACCATCGAGCTGGTCCCGCGGGAGCTCCGGTCGCTGGCCCGGGTCGAGCAGGTCGACGGGGCCATCGAGGTGCGGCTGCTGGGCGAGGACGTCCTGCCCGTGCTCGACGCCGAGTTCGGCGACCTGGCGGTCGAGCCCCGGAGCGCCAGCTTCAGCGTCGTGGGTGGTCAGGTTCGCCTCGAGCCGGCCGTGACCGGTGTGTCGTGCTGCTCGATGGCGTCCGCCGAGGCGGTCGCCGAGGCGTTCACGGCCGGCGTCACCAGCGTCGAGATCGAGCTCGAGGAGGCCGAACCCGAGCTGACCACGGCGGAGGCCGAGGCCTACGGCATCGTCGAGGAGGTGGGCAGTCCCGGGGAGTTCGGGCCGACCACCCGCCATGCCTGCTGCCAGAACCGGGTGGCGAACATCCACCGCATCGCCGACATCGTCCGCGGTGCCGTGATCCCGCCCGGGGGCACCTTCTCCATCAACGAGTTCGTCGGGCGTCGCACGGTGGAGAAGGGCTTCGTCACCGACGGCGTCATCTACGACGGCGTGCTGACCCAGGACGTCGGCGGCGGCGTGAGCCAGTTCGCCACCACCCTGTTCAACGCCGCGCTCTACGCGGGCCTCGAGTTCGGCGAGTACCAGAGCCACAGCCTCTACATCTCCCGATACCCGAGAGGCCACGAGGCCACGATCTCGTTCCCGCACCCCGATCTGCAGATCGAGAACCCGACCCCGTACGGCGTCCTGATCTGGCCGGAGTACACCGACACCTCGATCACGGTCCGGCTGTTCAGCACCCGTCATGCGCAGGTCACCGTGGGGTCCCCGACCTCGAGCCCGCAGGGCAACTGCACCCGCTGGACCACACCCCGCACGCGCACGTATCCCGACGGGACCACCGAGCAGGACAGCGTCTACGCGCTCTACCGCCCCGAGGAGGGCGTCCGCTGCTAGCGCCGGGGTGCGGGACGGTGCCCTCGTGGCGGCCGTCGACATCCGCGACGAGGGCACCGGCCAGCTCGGCTCCTACCCTGGGCTCGTGCTGACCTGTGACGTCGTCGTCGTCGGCGGGGGCCCGGCCGGGTCCAGCGCCGCCACGAGCCTGAGCCGCGCCGGGCGCGACGTGCTGCTCGTCGACAAGGCCACCTTCCCCCGCGACAAGTGCTGCGGCGACGGGCTGACGGCCCTCGCCCTCCGGCTCATGGAGCGCCTCGGGCTCGACCCCACCACCCTCCCCTCCTGGACGACGGTCGACAGCGCGATCGTGTCCGGGCCCGAGGGGTACGCGGTGCGCTTCCCGCTCCCCGGCGGCCCCGGAACCCACGCCGCCGTGGTGCGCCGCAGCGAGCTCGATGCGGCCCTCGTCGACCTGGCCCGTCGGGCGGGTGCCAAGGTGCTCGACGGCCACGCCATGGTGGGCATCGCCGAGCACGACGATCGGGTGGTGGTCGACGTCGCCGGCGTCGGCGAGGTCCACGCCCGCTACGCGGTGGCCGCCGACGGCATGTGGTCGCCCACCCGGCGGGCACTGGGCCTCAGCGTGCCCGGCTACCGGGGTGAATGGCACGCCTTCCGCGCCTACTTCCGGGACGTGTCGGAGGCGGCCCAGCGCGACCTGTGCGTGTGGTTCGAGGCCGACCTGCTGCCCGGGTACGCCTGGTCGTTCCCGGTGGGCGACGGCACCGCCAACTTCGGCTTCGGCATCCAGCGCGGCGGCAAGGTCGCGGTCGGCGACATGAAGCAGGTGTGGGACGACCTGCTGGCTCGGCCCGCCATCCGCGACGTGCTCGGCCCCGACGCCGTGCCCGAGGCCCGCTTCACCGCGTGGCCCATCCCGGCCCGGGTCCACGACATGAGCCGCACCGCCCGCCGGACGTTCTTCGTCGGGGACGCCGTTGCGGCCACCGACGTCATGACCGGCGAGGGCATCGGCCAGGCCATCCTCACCGGCATGCTCGCGGCCGAGGCGATCGAGGAGACCGGCCCCCATGGGGCCCGGATCGCCACCGAGCGCTACGCCGCCGCCGTCGACCACCACCTGGTGGCCGATCACCACGTCAGCGCCCTGCTGGTTCGGGCGATCCGGCACCGCAAGGGCGCCCGGGCCGCCATCCGGGTCGCGGGACTGACCCCGTGGACCCGCCGCAACTTCGCCCGCTGGCTGTTCGAGGACTACCCCCGAGCGGTGGCCGGCACGCCGAGCCGCTGGCACCGGGGTGTGTTCGCCGGGCCCGGCGCCTACGCCGACCGCCTGTAGGGCAGCGGCCCCCCGACGTTCACCCGGGCGCCGGACACGGTTCACCACCGGGCAACACCAGCGAAACACCACGCCCGTACGTTCGTCGACAGGAGCGATGGTGCACACGGCGGTGCAGCCATCCCCGGCCCGGTGCACCCGACTCCCCCCGGCGTGCACCGGGCCTCCCTCCGCCGGCGCCCGAGCCGGATCGTCACGCCGAGCCGGTATGGATGGCTCGTGCCCGCACGCGTCCTGACGACCGTCCTCGACCGTCACGACTCGGCGAGCGGCGACTGGATCGTCGTGCGCGCTGACCCCGGCCGCCTGGTCGTGGAGGCCGGTGGCACCGGCAACCGGCTGGACCCGGCGCGCCGGGTGCGGCGCACGGCATGGGAGGTCCGGCGCATCGCCGGCGACCTGGAGCTGGTGGCCACCTGGCCCGTGCCCGAGGTCGTCACCCACCGCATCGGCGAGCACGTGGAGCAGCTCCGTGACGACGTCGTCCGGACGGGCGGCAACGCCGACGCCGACCTCGCCGTCGTGGTCGGCGCCCTGCCGCCGGCGCTCGTCGCCGGACCGGGCGACCGCCGTGCGCTCGACGCCGTCCTGTGGGAGGCGGCCTACCCCCTGCTGCGCTCCCCCATCGAGCAGGGCGCCCGACCCGACCACGTCCCGGTCGCCCTCGACCGCCTCCTGCGGGCGCCCGACGCCCGCAGCGCAGCCCAGCGGGCGTTCGGGCGGGTGACGCGGCCGCTGGTGCGGGCGTTGGCCGCCAGCCTGCTCCCCGGCACCGACGGCCGGGTCCCGTTCGAGCCGGCCGTGCTGGCCCTGATGGCGAGCCCGTGGTGCGGTCCGGAGCGGCTGGTCGAGGTCCTCGGCACGCCTCCGCACCGGCCGGGCTCGGTCGCCTTCGACGTGGGCGACGTGGACCGGGCCCGGTCGATGTTCCACGGGCAGCCGTCGCGGCGCGTCGCAGCCCGACTGGTGTCGGCGCTGGCCGAGCCCGACGGCCTCGCCGGTCTGGCCCGTGAGCTCGCCGCCTGGGCCCCGGAGCCATCGCCCACGGTCGAGCGACCGACCACGCGTCCGCAGCAGCCGCCGGGCTCGACGTCTCCCACCACCCGCACCGTCCTGCCTCCCACGGGGGCCGCCCTCGACCACCCGGCGGGGCTGCGCGCCGTCGACGGGCGGGAGGTCGCAGGCCACCGCATCGTGCTGCCCCGGACGGCCGACGAGCTGATCGAGTGGGGCATGGTGCTCGACAACTGCCTCGGCGGCTTCCGCCACGCCGTGGCCGGACGGCGGACCCACGTGCTCGGGCTGACCCGGGGCGACGCGCTGCGCTACGCCGTCGAGGTGACGCCCTCGGGCGTCGTCCGCCAGTTCGAGGGGCCCGGCAACCGGCAGGCGCCGGCGTCCGTGACGATCCCCGTGCTGGCCGTGCTCCGCGACAGCGGCGTGGTCGCCGCCGACGGGCGGCGAGGGCGCTCGCTGGTCGCCCCTCGCTGAGCGGCGCTAGGCGCCGAGGCGCTGGCGGGCGGCGGCGGACCGCTCGATGAGGTGCGGAGGGATGGAGACCCCGTTGACCACCGGCGCCTCGGCGGAGAGGGCCGCGACCTCGCCGCCCTCGGCTGCGGTGTCGGCGACGGCGGTCTGGTCGAACGCGCCCGACTCCAGGGCGTGCCGGCGCTTGGCCGCCATCTCGTCGTACTGCTTGGCCGGGACCAGGTGCTCGCGGTTGAGCGAGCCGATCGACACGCCGTTGTCGAACATGACGTGGTAGCGGATCCACTCGTCCCAGCCGTTGACCAGGGCCACCTTGCCGGGCGTGCCCTCGGGCACCCCGGGCAGGGCGGTGAAGGCCCGGACCTTGGACTTGCGCTTGAGGACCCCGGTGTTGCCGATCTCCTCGGAGATGAGGGCCGGATCGACGGGGGTCGTGGGCTCGGATACCACCTCGGGCTCGACCACGGTCATGGGCGCAATGCTGGCACGGCGGGCGCCACCGGGCGGAACTCCGGGACCCGGCCCCGCCCCGTGAGCCCCGTCGGCCCCGGCCCACCACGTCCTCGGGCAGATGGAGCGGCCGTCCTCGCGCCAGGTGGGAAGACGGGTGCGACGGCGGCACACTGGGCCACGTCCGGGGTACGAGATCCCGGCGAGTTTTCTTCCCGCACCCCGGCCTTTTCGGGTTAGCATCGGGAGTCGGGCTTGTGCCGGTCCTCGAACCGGATGTCGCTTCCGTGTCCCCGAACGCAATCGCCCTGCTCTCTGGAGGTCCTCGTTTCGTGAGTCCCGCAGCACGCGCCACCCGCTCAGGTGAGTCCGACGAGGACATCGTCCGGCTGTACCTGAACGACATCGGGCGCCACGCTCTGCTCACCAAGGAAGACGAGGCACGCCTCGGGGCCCTGGTGCAGGCCGGTGTCGAAGCGCGCGAGCGCCTCGCCGCCGATGACGACCTCTCCCCCTCGGAGAAGGCCAAGATGCGTCGCCAGGTGCGCGCCGGCGACCGGGCCACCGAGCAGTTCGTCAACGCGAACCTGCGCCTCGTGGTCTCCATCGCCAAGAAGTACCACCGCACCGAGCTGCCGCTGCTGGACCTCATCCAGGAGGGCAACCTCGGCCTCATCCACGCAGTGGAGAAGTTCGACCACCGCAAGGGCTTCAAGTTCTCGACCTACGCCACGTGGTGGATCCGTCAGGCCATCACCCGCGGTGTGGCCAACACGGCCCGCACGATCCGCCTCCCCGTCCACGCCCACGACCTGCTCAAGCAGATCGACAAGGCCCGCGGGATGCTCGAGTCCAAGCTCGGCCGCCCGCCGACGCTGGAAGAGCTCTCCGTCGAGGTCGGCCACCCGCCGGCCAAGATCGAGGAGATCCTCGCTTCGGCCCGCATCGCCAAGTCCCTCGACGACGGCCTGTCCGACGACGGCGACATGACGCTGGGCGACCTGGCCGCCGTGGCCGAGGACGACCCCGAGGGCGACGCCGTCACCGAAGCCACCCGCGGCGACGTGCTCGCCGGGCTGAAGGGCCTCGACGAGCGCGAGCAGCGCATCCTCATCCTGCGCTACGGCCTCGACGGCCACGAGCCCCGCACCCTCGACGAGGTCGGTCGCCACTTCGACCTCACCCGGGAGCGGATCCGCCAGATCGAGGCCCGGGCCATGAGCAAGCTGCGCCACCCGGCCAACGCCGGGATCCTGGCCGACCTGGCCAGCTGAGCGTCGGCGGCTCCGCCGCCTTCACACCTCGATCGGTGCCCCGGCTACGGCCGGGGCACCGTCGCGCGGTGCCTCGTAGCGAGCGAACCCCGGCAGCGCCCTGGCCAGGGCGAGCATGACCACCACGCAGCCGATGCCGCCCGAGACGATGGCGAACTGCACCGACGTGAGGGCGGCCACCACCCCGGCCTCCAGCTCGCCGAGGCGGGGTCCCCCGGTCCACACCGCCATGCCGACCCCCTCCATGCGACCGACCAGGTCCGGAGGGCTGGCCAGCTGCAGGATCGCCTGGCGCGAGATGCCCGAGATCATGTCTGCGGCGCCACCGACCGCCAGGACCAGCAGGCTCGGGACGACCCCGTCGACCACGCCGAACACGGCCATCGCCACGCCCCAGACGACGATGCTCACGGTGACCACCATCCCGTGGCGGGTCACCCGCCGGGCCCAGCCGCTGGCCAGGCTGGCGCAGAGCGACCCGGCGAACGGTGCGGCGTAGAGCAAGCCCAGCACCTGGGGCTGGTCGGGGAAGCGGATCGCCGCCACCGCAGGGAACAGCGCCACCGGGAGCCCGAGCACCATCGCGTTCAGGTCGGAGGCGAAGGAGCCCAGGAGCACGGGCTGGCGTCGCAGGTGGCGGAGGCCGTCCAGCACCAGCCCGAAGGTGGGGTGGCCTCCGACGATCTCGGGTCGGAGCGGTCGCATCCTCGAGATGACGATCGCGGCCATGACGAAGGTGGCGGCGTCGATGGCGTAGGCCCACGTGGTGCCGGCGGCGGCGAGCACCAGGCCGGCCGCGGCCGGGCCGGCCACGTGCGCGGTGCTGCTCGACACCGCCTTCAGTGCCATCGCGGAGGGCACGTGGGCTCGACCCACCACCCGGATGACCGACGCCCGCTCGGCCGGGGCGCCGAGCGCGAACGCGCAGATGTCGAGGGCGCCGCAGAGGTAGATCGCCACCAGGTTGGGCTGGTCGAGGGTCGAGTTGAGGACCAGACCGAGCGTGCCCACGAGGCCGAGCAGCTGGCAACCGACGATCCAGCGCCGGCGCTCCACCTTGTCGGCGATCGCACCGCCCACGATGTTCAACACGAGGAGCGGCAGCAGGGTGACGGCACCGAACAGACCGATGGCAAGCGTGGACCCGGTGAGGTCGTACAGCTGGTAGGGCACGGCGACCGTGGTGAACGCGCTGCCCAGCTGGCCGACGGCCGTGCCGGCGTACAGGAAGCGAAAGTCGCGCGACGAGCGGAGCGGGGTCACGTCGATCGCCACGGCCGCCAGCCGCTGTCGCAGTCCGCGCACCGGGGAACCGTACCGGCGGGCACTGGGGGGAACGGCAGGGGGTTTCCCTACGATGCCGCCCATGCCCGGATGGAACTTCGCCGACGCCTGGGAGACGGTCGCCGAGACCCTCCCCGAGTCCCCCGCCCTGCTGCACGGCGAGCTCGTGCGGTCGTGGGCCGACTTCGATGCGCGGGCCGACGGCGTCGCCGCCGCCCTCCTGGCCGCCGGCGTCACCGAGGGCACGAGCGTGGCGCAGTACTTGACCAACCGCCCGGAGTACCTCGAGGCGGTGTTCGCCTCCTTCAAGCTGGGTCTGGCGCCGGTGAACACCAACTACCGCTACGTCGAGGACGAGCTGCTGTACCTGTGGGACAACGCCGACACGTCGGCAGTGGTCTTCGAGGGCCAGTTCACGGGCCGCATCGAGCACATCCGCGACCGGGTCCCCGGGGTGCGCACGTGGCTGTGGGTCGACGACGGCAACGGCGACTGCCCGGCATGGGCGACTCCGTTCGAGGCCGCAGCCGCCAGCGGAGCGGGTCGCACGACCGCGCCGTGGGGCCGCTCCGGCGACTCCCTCTACCTCCTCTACACCGGCGGCACCACGGGCATGCCCAAGGGCGTGATGTGGCGCAACGACGACCTGCTGCTCGTCCTGAACGACGGCGCACCCCGAACCCGCAAGCTCCCCGAGGACGTCGACCACGACCACCTGCGCCAGGTCGTGTCCTCGCCCGGCATCCGCACGCTGCCGGCCTGCCCGCTCATGCACGGCACCGGGGCGTTCAACGCGTTCACCGCCCTCACCGTGGGCGGGTCCGTGGTGACCCTCACCAAGTCGAGCTTCGACCCCGTCGAGCTGCTCGACGCCATCCAGGACAAGCAGGTGAACAACACGGCCATCGTCGGGGACGCCTTCGCCCGGCCCATCCTCGCCGCGCTCGACGCCCACAACGCAGGAGAAGGGCCCCACCGCTGGGACATCTCGTCGCTCAAGGTCGTCGTGTCGTCCGGGGTGATGTGGAGCCAGGCGACCAAGGACGGACTGCTCCGCCACAACCCCCGGATGCTGCTCGTCGACAGCCTCGGGTCCTCCGAGGCCGTCGGCATGGCCAGCTCCGTGTCGAGCGCGGCGGGCGGCGCCGGCTCGGCCCGCACCGCCACCTTCACGCTCGGCCCGTCCACCAAGGTCATCGCCGACGACGGCACCGAGGTGCAGCCGGGCGACGACGCCATCGGAAAGATCGCCATCAAGGGGCGCACACCGGTCGGCTACTACAAGGACCCGGCCAAGTCCGCCGAGACCTTCGTCCGCATCGGAGACGCCACCTACTCGATGCCCGGCGACTACGCCCGGGTCGAGGCCGATGGCACCCTCGTGCTGCTCGGCCGCGGGTCGGTGTGCATCAACACCGGCGGCGAGAAGGTCTTCCCCGAGGAGGTCGAGGAGGCGCTGAAGGAGCACGCCGACGTGCGCGACGCCGTCGTCGTCGGCCTCCCCGACGAGCGCTTCGGCCAGGCCATCACCGCCGTGGTCGAGGTCGTGCCCGGCACCGCCCCCAGCCCGGACGACCTCATCGCCACCGTCAAGGCGCACCATGCCGCGTACAAGGCACCCAAGCGGGTCGTCTTCGTGGACTCGCTGTCCCGGGCCGCCAACGGCAAGGTCGACTACAAGCGCTGGACCCGCCACGCCGCCGACGAGCTCCACATCGACCTCCCCGCCTGAGAATTTCGTTCCTGCGTGACACCCGCTGTCACCGAGCGACGAAATTCTCCGCTCGCAGGGGGTGGACGTAGCCTCGCCGGCCATGACTCTCTCCTTCGATGGCAAGGTCGCGATCATCACCGGCGCCGGCGGTGGCCTCGGCCGCTCGCATGCGCTCGAGCTGGCCCGCCGGGGTGCCCACGTCGTGGTCAACGACCTCGGTGGCTCCGTCGACGGCGTGGGCGGCGACGACTCGGCGGCCCAGCAGGTGGTCGACGAGATCAAGACCGCCGGCGGCGAGGCCGTGGCCAACTTCGACTCGGTCGCCACCCCCGAGGGCGGCAAGGCCATCGTGCAGTCGGCGCTCGACGCCTGGGGCAGGGTCGACATCGTCATCAACAACGCCGGAATCCTGCGCGACACCAGCTTCGCCAAGATGACCCCCGAGCAGCTGAACCCGGTGCTCGACGTCCACCTCAAGGGCGCGTTCCACGTCACCCAGCCCGCCTTCGTCCAGATGAAGGAGCAGGGCTACGGCCGCATCGTCAACACCGCCTCCGGCGCCGGCATCTTCGGCAACTTCGGCCAGACCAACTACGGCGCAGCGAAGATGGGCCTGGTCGGCTTCACCAACGTGCTGGCCCAGGAAGGGGCCAAGTACGACATCAAGGCCAACGCCATCGCCCCAGTGGCCGCCACCCGCATGACCGAGGGCCTCCTCGGCCCGCTCGCCGACAAGCTCGGCCCCGAGTACATCACCCCCGTGGCCGTGTACCTGGCCCACGAGTCCTGCGAGGTCAGCGGCGAGATCTACAGCTGCGGCGGCGGGCGCGTGGCCCGCATCTTCGTGGGCGTCACCCCCGGCATCGTCGACGACGAGCTGTCGGTCGAGACCATGAGCCAGCGCCTGGCCGAGATCCGGGCCGAGGACGGCTACGCGGTCCCGGCGTCGATGAACGAGGAGATGGGCATCGCCATCAAGGCCATGAGCTGATCGTGCTCACGGCGCCTCATCCGAGGCGCCGGGCGATCCAGGCCTCGACCCGGTAGGCGACCTCGAGCTCGCCGCCGTGGTCGTCGATCACTGCGGCGACCGCTCCGTGCAGGGCGCGCCGTCGCTGTTCCTCGAGCATGACGTGGTTCGAGTGGGTGCCCAGGTACCCGATCCAGGCCTCGGTGCTGTAACGCAGGGCATGCCGGTACGTGCGCACCTCGGCACCGGCGAACCCCTCCGGTGCCGGGTCCACCGCCGGCGCGATGCCCTTGTGGCCACTGGCCTTCGATGCCAGCGACGACTCCATCTCGGGAGCCAGCTGTGCGTAGACGGCATCGAGGTCGTCGCGCAGCTCGGTGTCGGGGAACTCCGGCCGGTTCCAGAAGATGGCGGCGACGCCACCGGGGCGCAGGACGTGGCGGACTTTGTCGAACCCCCGCTCGGGGTCGATCCAGTGCCACGCCTGCGCGCACGTGAACAGGTCGTGGGACCCCGGCGGCAGGTCGGCCGACTCCAGGTCGCCGACGACGACCTCCCAGCCGGCATCGCCGACGTGGCGCTGCGCCACCGCCGCCATGGACGGGTCGGGCTCGAGGGCCGTCCCGGTCAGGCCCCTGGCGGCGAGCGCCCCGGCGACCTTGCCGGTCCCGGCGCCCGCATCGAGGACGTGGGCATCGGGCCCGACCATCGCGAGCAGGTCGTCGAAGAGCTCGTCGGGGTAGCCGGGGCGGTGGGCGTCGTAGGCCTCGGCCACCGTGCCGAAGACGAGGCGCTGGGGCCGGTCCATGGCGCCATCGTTCCACGCCCCGACTGGCAAGGCGCCGGGGTTCAGCGGACCACGTCGTAGGTGCGCTGCACCATGCCGCCGTCGAAGGTCTCGCACGCGACCAGATCGAGCCGTATGTCGTCGACGGCGATGTCGGCGAACAGCGGGATGCCTTCGCCGATCAGGATCGGCGGCGTCGAGATGGTCATGCGGTCGATCAGCCCGGCGGCCAGGAACTGGCGGATGACGTTGCCGCCGTCGACGTAGACGTGGCTGATGCCGTCGGCGACAAGCCGGGCGACGACGTCGTCGAGCGTCCCGCTGACGGGCCGGACCACCGCCCCGTCCGGGGGCTCCAGGTCGTCGGGGTGGCTGGTCCAGACGTAGACCGGCTTCTCGTCGTAGTACCAGCCGTCGAAGCCCTGGACGACGTCGTAGGTGCCTCGTCCCATCACCATCGCGTCGACGCTGGCGAAGAACTCGGCGTAGCCGAAGTCCTGGTCGGGGTCGTGGTCACCGGTGAGCTCGTCGTCGGGCTTGCCCGTCAGCCAGTCGAGGCCGTCGTCTGGCCGGGCGATGAACCCGTCCACGCTGGTGGCGATGAAGACCGAGGTGCGCGGGCGATCAGTGGGAGGTGTCGTCACGCGCGGCAGGTACGCGCCCGCTGTGACGCGCTCGGCCGTGGTGGAGCGCCCACGCGAACAGCGGCAGCTGGAGCGGGAGCCGCACGAGGCTGGCGACGCCGCGGGCATCGGTCGGCGGGTTCGAGATCGCGTCGTCCACGTTGGCCGGGTAGACGGCGACGAACACCGCGAGCGCGGCCCACCCGCCGATGCGCTCGGTGCGCCGGTTGGCCACGAGCGCCCCCACCGCGATCTCTGCGACCCCCGAGATGTTCGTCCAGAAGCGGGGCTCGCCCGGCACCCACGACGGCACCAGGTCGTCGAAGAACTCGGGCGAGACGAAGTGCATCGTTCCGGCGCCGACCAGCAAGGCCGCCAACGTCGCTGCGGCCGCGGTGCACGCCCACGAGCTGTTCCTCGATGGCGCCGTGCCCGGAGACGACGAGCTGGCCGTCACCCTGTGCTCTTCGACCGCACCGAGCGGGACTAGAGGGTCCGCACCCAGCGCTCGCCAGCGACGAGGCGGCGCTGCAGCTGGTCGGCCGTGGCCTCGGTGACCTTGTTGACCCCGGCGAGGCGGTTCAGCTCGCCGTTGACCTCGCGGTGGCTGCGCCCGGTCACCGCCACGAGGTGGGCGACCAGCGCGGCGTTGTCCTTGCGGAGCTTGGACTTGGCCTCGGCGAGCGAGGTGTCCCGACCGACGACCACGCTCGTCGTCCGGCGGGGCCGGGGCGGCAGCGAGATCTCGAGGGACTCGTCGCCGTCGTCGTCGTCCCAGACCAGCTCCTCGGGTGCGTCGGCGTCGTCGCCGTCGGGATCGTCGGCGTCCTCCATGCCGGTGGCGACGGCCGACATGGCCTGGAACAGGGAAAGCTGCTCGTCGTCGGCGATCTCGTCGAGACCGGCGCCGTCGAGCTGGTCGAGGGAGTCCTCGTCGTCGGGGTTCCGCCGCTTGAACAGGGAGTGGCGGCGCTGCTCGGCGATGCCGTCGGCCAGCTTGCGCAGGCGCGGGTCGTCGGGGATGTAGAGCCAGGCACGCTGGGTCCGCAGGCCGCGGGTCCAGCGCACGAGACGCCCGAGCGCCTGGCGGAAGAACAGCTCGGTGGTGGTGTTGGTGGCGAACACGCCGACGCGCAGACGGGGGATGTCGACGCCCTCGGACACCATGCGCACGGCCACGATCCATGGATCGCTGGACCTGGCGTAGCGGGCGATGCGGGCCGAGGCCATGGGATCGTCCGAGGTGGCCACGGTCGGGCGGATCCGCCACCGCCGCTCGATGAGCTCGGCGATGGCGCGGGCGTGCTCGACGTCCATGCAGATCACGAGGCCGCCGGCGTCGGGCTGGGTGCGGCGGACCTCGAGCAGGCGGCGGTGGGCGTCCTCGAGGACCGATGCCATCCACTGGCCCTCCGCCGACAGGGCGGTGCGCAGGCGCTGGTTGGCCCGGGCCCGGTCGAGGTCGTCGTCGAAGTCGTGGGAGTGGAACTGCCCGTCGGCGCCGACCCACTCCATGTGGCCCTTGATGCGCGGGAAGTGGACGGGGCGGACCACGCCACCGTCGCGCAGCGCGTCGCCGTAGCCGTACTCGAAGTCGGGGACCGCCTCCTCCCACTGGTAGGAGACGAAGGGGATCGGGTTCGTGTCCGACCGGAACGGCGTGCCCGACAGGCTCAGGCGGCCCCGGGCGCCGGAGAACGCGACGCGCAGCCCGTCGCCCCAGGCCCGGTCGTCGCCGGCGTGGTGCACCTCGTCGAGGATCACGAAGCCCCCGTGGGCCACCTGGGCCAGCGCCATCGGGTTCGACGCCACCTGCTGGTAGGTGGTGACGAGGCCGTCCATGTCGGCCGGCACGGGATCACCGGCCCGCCACGACGGCTCGAGGGCAAGGTCGAACGCCGCCGCCGCGCTGGCCCACTGTCCCTTCAGGTGCTGCGTGGGGGCGACGACCACGAGCCGGGCATCGGGGTGGTCGTGCAGCCAGTGCAGGGCGGCGGTGATGGCGAAGGTCGTCTTGCCCGCGCCCGGGGTGGCCACGGCGAGGAAGTCCACCCCCGCCTCGGCGCCGATGCCCTCGCTGGCCTTGGTCCGGAAGCGCTCGAGCGCCTCCTTCTGCCACGGTCGGAGTCGGATCGTGCGGGCCATGGGGGCTTCGATCCTAGGAGGGCCCCTCCGACGACCGACGCATCACCGGACGGGTCGTGGCACACCGCCGGGCCGGGACGGGATGCGGCCCCGCAGCGCCAGGGCGTCAGCTGTTGCGGGCTCGGGCCTGCTGGACCACCGGCGACCCGTGGTGGTGCACGAGGCGCCAGCCGCCGCCGCCCTCCACGAAGACGTTCGTGGCCGCCACCGCCTGCGTGCCGGCCACGTCGATCAGGTTCTCGTTGCACGTCACCCACGCCGTGGTTCCCTCGACGTGGACCTGCTCGTCGGTGACGATGAACTGGAGGCGCTGGGGCCCGTCGAACAGCGCGAACCACGACGCCGCCACCGACGCCCAGCCAGCCAGGATCGGCCAGCCCGGGTGCACGCAGGTGACCCGGTCGGTGTGCTCCCACACGTCGGACATGGCGTCCAGGTCGCGGGCCTCGAACGCGGCGTAGAAGGCGGTGTTGGCGGCGCGGACCGCGGCCGTCGCTGGGTCGTCGCTGGTCGCATCCATCCGACGGTCGACCGTAGCGGGGGCTCGCGGGTGTCCGGTGCGCCGCGCTGCGCTGCCAGGATGGCCGGCGATGATCACCATCGACTCCACCGACGGGGTGCGCCTCGCCGTCCACGAGCTGGGCACGCCCGACCCCGACGCCCGACCCCTCCTGCTCTGCCACGCCACCGGCTTCCACGGCCGGGTGTGGCGGGCGCTCGCCGACGAGCTGCCCGGGCGACGCTGCCTGGCCCTCGACTTCCGGGGGTACGGGGACTCCACCGAGCCCGAGGGCGAGCTGACCTGGGATGGCTTCGGACGCGACATCCTCGCCGTCGTGGATGCGCTGGACCTCGCACCCGTGCAGGCCGTCGGGCACTCGAAGGGCGGCGCCGCCATCCTCCTCGCCGAGCAGGAGCGCCCCGGCACCATCGACCGCGCCGTCTGCTTCGAGCCGATCCTCTTCCCGCCCATGGAGGGCACACCGGGTCCGAACCACCTCGCCGAGATCACGAAGAAGCGCCGGGAGGTCTTCGACTCCTTCGACGACGCCATCGCCAACTTCGCCTCGAAGCCGCCGCTCGGAACCCTGCGGCCCGACGTCCTCGACGACTACGTGCGCCACGGCTTCGTGCAGCAGGCCGACGGCAGCGTGCGCCTGAAGGCCCGCCGCGAGCACGAGGCGAAGACCTACGAGACCGGCTCGGCGCACGGGGGCTTCGCCCGGCTCGGCGACGTGGCCTGCCCGGTGCTCGTCGCCCACGGCGGCGACGCCGACGGCCCGGCCCTGATCGCGCCGCTGGTCGCCGACGCGCTCCCCCACGGCGAGCTGCGGGCGTTCCCCGAGCTCGGCCACTTCGGCCCGCTCGAGGATCCGGCCCGGTTCGCCACCCTGGTCGCGGAGTTCCTCGGCGCCTCGTAGCGGTCCGGCGCTGTCGGACCCCCGGCGTACGCTTCCTCCATGGCCCTGGCGCTCCCGACCTCGCTGTCGCCGTCGCGGCTGTCGAGCTTCACGTCATGTGGCCTGCAGTTCCGGTTCTCGGCCATCGACCGGCTCCCGGAGCCGCCCACCGTCGCCGCCACCCGGGGCACGCTGGTCCACGCCGCGCTCGAGCACCTCTTCACGCTCCCCGCGCCCGAGCGCGTGCCTGCGGCGGCCGGTGACTGCCTCGATGCCGCGGTCGAGCGGTTACGCACCGACCCCGACTGGACCGGCCTCGGGCTGGACGAGTCGGGCGAGGCCCGCATGCGCGCCGAGGCCGCCGACCTGGTGGCCCGGTACTTCCGCCTGGAGGACCCGACCACGGTCCATCCCGTCGGCCTGGAGCTGAAGCTCGAGGTCGAGGTCGGCGGCGTGCGTCTGCGGGGCATCATCGACCGCCTGGACCTGGTCGACGGCGAGCTGGTGGTGACCGATTACAAGACCGGCCGCGCCCCGGGCGACGCCTACGCCCGCCAGCGGATGACCGGTGTCCACCTCTACTCGCTGATGTGCGAGCGGTGGTTCGGCCGCCGCCCGGTGCGGGTGCAGCTGCTCCACCTCGCCGAGCCGGTGGCCATCATCGCCGAGCCGACCGAGCAGTCCACCCGCGGCCTGGCCCGCCGCCTCGGCGCGGTGTGGCAGGCGGTCGAGGTCGCCTGCGAGCGGGAGGACTTCCGCCCCCGGCCGTCACCACGGTGCGGCTGGTGCGCGTTCCAGGAGTGGTGCCCCGCCTTCGGCGGCGACCCGGCGCAGGCGCCCGTCGACCTGGCCGACCGGGCGGTGGCCGCCACCGGCCAGGGCAGCCTCCTCGAGGTCTGATGGTCGACCAGCACGAGGTCCCGACGCCACGGCAGCTGGCTGCGCCTGTCCGCCGGTTCGACACCGCGGTCGAGCGGGCCTTCGACGCGCTCCGCGGGAAGCCGGCGATCGACCGGGTCCTCTACACCGCCTCCGAGCTCGGCAACCACAGCCTGATCTGGCACCTGCTGGCCACGGCGCAGGGGTCGCGGCGCGACGGCGATCTCGCCGGCACGGTTCGCCTCGTCACCATCATGGGCCTCGAGTCCGCCATCGTGAACGGCCCAGTCAAGGCCATGTTCCGCCGCCAGCGCCCGGTGCACGACGGCCCCCGGCCCTTCCGCCTGCGCCAGCCGCGCACCTCGTCGTTCCCCTCGGGCCACGCCTCGGCCGCGGCCGTGTTCGCCGTCGTGGCCAGCGAGGACGACGCGCTCGCGCCCGTCTATGCCGCGCTCGCCATCCTGGTCGCCAGCTCGCGGGTCCACGTCCGGATCCACCACCCCTCCGACGTGGTGGGTGGCGCCGTCGTGGGCACCGCCCTCGGGTTCGCGCTGCGGGCGTGGTGGCCGGCGGGCCAGGTGCTGCCCCACGGCCTGGGTCGACTGCGGCGCTGAACCTGCGGTCCCCGCGGTCGCACCTGCCGGTACGGCAACATGCCTCCGATGCGCCTGCCCGTGCTCGCCGCCGCCCTGGTGCTCGGCACCTTCGGCGCCCTCGCCGCCGGCTGCACGGGGATGGACGAGGCCGCCTTGGTCGACCCGGACGAGCCGCGCGTGTCCGCCGATGCGGGCGACCTGCGCGTGCTGCGCCACCACGACGATCCTCCCGCCGGTGACGAGTGGCTCGACGTGCTCGAGCCCGACCCCGGTGTCGTCACCCGCACCGGTCAGTTCCGACAGGACGGCTCCCGCCACGCCGACGCCGACGAGGCCGCCGACCTGCGCCTGCTCTACGAGGGCGCCGGCGAGGGACGCACCGTCCTCGTGCGCATGAACTGCCGCCGGTGTCGCGACGGCGTGCCCGCCAGCCCGCCGGAGGATGTCGAGGTGCTGGTCTGGGAGTTCGTGGTCGGTGATCCCGACGACCGCGAACCCACGCTGGGCAGCGCCGCCATCGCTCCGGGGCGGGTACATCAGGTCGGCGTCGGCGACCACGTCGTGGTCGTGCTGGCCGCAGCCCAGGGAGGACGCATCGAGGGCCTCGACGACGAGGTGCTCCGCCTGGTCGCGAGCCATGCGCCAGCAGGCGCCGGGGATCTGGCGGTCGACGTCTTCGCGGCGGTGGGATCGGGCCAGACGACCTTCCGCTACGGGGCGGCGCCGCTCGACGACTACGTCGTGCGCGTCGGGTGATCAGCGATCGAGGAAGCGGCGCAGCGCGCCCTGCGGCGCGTCGCCCGGGTCCAGGTGGGGGGCGTGCTGTCGGACCGCGGCGAGGACAGCGTCGGCGCTGGGGTTGACCATCCGGGCCTCGCCGATGACCACCGTCGGGACCGTCTCGTTGCCGTTGGCGATGCTCCGCACGACGGCGGCAGCCTCGGCGTCCTCCCAGATGTTGTGCTTCTCGAACGGGACGCCCAGCTTCTCCAGGCGACGTTCGAGGCCCATGCAGAACCCGCAACCGGGTCGCCAGTAGAAGGTGATCGCATCGGGGTTCACGTCGGGCACAGCACGTACAACCCTGGCGGCGCGGGCGATGTTCCGCAGCATGCCGGCCGGGGTGGCCACGGCTACGGTCCGGGCCCATGACGAGCCCGATCGACGACGCCGGCTTCACCTTCGCCAGCATCATGGCCCTCGGCCCGCGGCTGGCCGTCGACACCGCCCGGCGGGCCGACGAGCTCGGCTACCGCTCGTTTTGGACCGCCGAGACCACCGGCCCGGAGGCCTTCACCACCCTCGCTGCCGCCGGCGCGGCGGCACCGTCGCTCGGGCTCGGCACCGGCGTCATCCCCATCCAGCTCCGCACGCCGATGGCCGTGGCCATGGCCGCCGCCACCCTCCAGGCGCTGCAGCCCGACCGTGACGTGCTGGTCGGCATCGGCATCTCGTCGCCGGTCGTCACCGAACGCTGGCACGGCGTCGACTACGGCGACCGCCCCGTCGCCCGCTGCCGGGAGTACATCACGCTGCTGAAGGAGATCTGGGAGGGCGATGCCGTCACCTTCGACGGCGACTTCTGGTCGCTGTCCCGCAGCCGCCTCGGCGTCCGCCTGGGCGAGCGCAAGCCCAAGATCGTGCTCGGCGCCCTGAACCCGAAGATGCTCGCGCTCGGCGGTGAGCTCGCCGACGGCGTGCTGCTGAACTACCTGCCGGCGTCGCACGTGCCGTGGTCGGTCGACCAGGTCCGCGAGGGTGCGTCCCGGCGCAGCGACGGTCGCACACCCACCGTGTACGCCTACGTCCACGCCGGGGTGACCGAGCGCGAGCACGGCATCGACAACGCCCGCAAGGACCTGTTCTCCTACGCCGTCGTGGACGCCTACGCCAGGAACTTCGAGCGGGCCGGCTTCGGCGACGACGTCGCCGAGATCCGCGAGCGGCACGCGGCCAAGGACCGTGAGGGCGCGGTGAACGCCGTCGGCGATGCCTTCGTCGACGCCATCGACTTCATGGGCACGGCTGACGAGGTCCGTGACTTCGCCCGCGAGTACGCCGAGGCCGGCGTCGACGTCCCGATCCTCATGCCCCTGCCGTGGGGGCCGGACCGCCGCCAGGTCATCGACGACACCATGGTCGCCTTCGTGGCATAGGTTCCGCGGCCGTGGACCTGCAGGACAAGAACATCGTCGTCACCGGTGCGGGCGGCGGCATCGGTCGGGCCCTCGTCCGCCGCTTCGCCGAGGATGGACCCCGCACGATCGTGCTGGCCGATGTCGACGGCGCAGCCGCCCAGGCCGTCGTCGACGAGCTCGAGCCCGGCTTCGACACCGTCGTCGTCGAGGCCGACCTCGGGACCGAGGCCGGCAACGTCGAGGTCGTGCAGGCCGCCGAGGAGTACGGGCCCATCGACCTCCTGTGCCTCAACGCCGGCATCGCCGTGGGCGGCGGCGTGGAGGCGCCGGACGAGGACTGGTACCGCATCTTCGACGTCAACGTCATGGCCCACGTGTGGGCGGTCCGTGCCGCGCTGCCCGGGATGCTGGCCGAGGGATCGGGATACATCCTGACCACGGCGTCCGCCGCCGGCCTCCTCACCAACCTGGGCGCGGCTCCGTACGCGGTCACCAAGCACGCCGCCGTCGCACTCGCCGAGTGGCTCGCCATCACCCACGGCGACCAGGGGATCAAGGTGTCCTGCCTGTGCCCCCAGGGCGTCCGCACCAAGATGCTCTTCCCGGACGACGACGACCGGGCGCAGTCCACGGGCGCCGAATCGGTGCGGATGCAGGGCGTGATCGAGCCGGAGGAGCTGGCCGAGGCCGTGGTCGCCGGGCTGGCCGACGAACGGTTCCTGATCCTGCCCCACCCCGAGGTCCTCGACTTCTGGCGCCGCAAGACCGACGACTACGACCGCTGGATCGGCGGCATGCGCAAGCTGCAGGCCCGCGCCCGGGCCTGACACCGCCGGTGGCTGACACCTGGCTGCTCTCGCTGGGGTTGCGACCCGGTGCCCAGATCCGGTTCCGTCGGGAACCGGGCGAGCGCTGGCTGCCCGGCAAGGTGATGGGCCGGGAGGCCGACGGCTCGGTCGACCTGCGCGACGCCCGCGGCCGGTCACGGGCCATCCCCGTCGAGCAGATCGAGGTGGCCGAGCGCGGCCCCCGGGGCGGACGGGTGTGGACGCCGCTGCCCGACATCGTCGCCCGGACCGAGCAGCTCGACCTGTTCGGCGACGCCTGACCGTGGACCGTCGGCCCATCCAGGTCTACGACTCCTATCTCCACCTCCCCCACCACGAGCTGCCGCTGGCGCTGGCCGAGCTGCACCGGGTGCTCGAGGTGGGCGCTCCCGTGTCGGTCCCGCTGATCTCGGGGCCGGACGACCACGTCGTGTCCGACGACGACCTTGCCGGCCGCGGCTTCTGGCGGTGGTCCGACGACGCACTCGTCGACGTGTTCACCGGCGCGGGCTTCGACCACATCCGCCTGTCCGGAGACCAGCCCCGCTTCGTCGACGCCATCCGGGCCCGCACGCTGCCCGACACCGTCGGCGCCGGCATGCGCCTGCTGGTGTGCGGGCTCAACCCGTCCCTGCACGCCGCCGACGCCGGCGTCGGGTTCGTCACGCCCTCGAACCGCTTCTGGCGGGCCGCGATCGAGGCCGGCCTGGTGACCCGACCACGGGATGCCTGGGATGCGCTCCGGTCCCACGGCGTGGGTATGACCGACCTGGCCAAGCGCGCCACCCGCCGCGCCGACGAGCTCTCCGTCGACGAGTACCGGTCGGGCCTCGACCGGGTCGGGCGCCTGTGCGAACGCCTCCGACCGGGGGCCGTCGTGTCCGTCGGGCTGGCCGGCTGGCGGGCGGCGGTCGACCGGCGAGCCGTGGTCGGTGTACAGGACCGCACCCTCGGCGGCCGGCCCGTCTACGTGATGCCCTCCACGTCCGGGCTCAACGCCCGCATCCCGATGGCCGAGCTGGTCCATCACCTCTCCGCCGCGCTCGCCCTCTCCGACGCCGCCTCGTCATAGCGCAGGTGGACCACAGGGTCTGGTCCGGACGTGCCGGCTACGGCGGGAAATGGGCATCTTGGGCCATAGCGGCCGTACCGGGGGCGTGCGTACGGTCGGTCCGACACCCGAGCCCCGGGACCGCGCGCCATGCGACGGACACCCCTGGGGCAGCTACCAGGAGCCCTGCCGTGCGTCGCTTCGCACTCGTTCTGTCGTTCGCGCTCGTCGCGGCGTCGGCCCCCATCCTGTCCACCGTTGCTTCCGCGGCGCCGCCGAACGCTGCGCCGCCGGCTGTCGAGCCGGCGGCCGTGCCCGACCAGCTGCTCGTCGGCTACGACATCGGCACGTCCGCTGCCGAGCGGGCCGACGCTCGTGGGCAGGCCGGCGCCCGCCGGCTCGAGGACGTGGTCCGGGGCGGTGCGGACCGCCGGGCCGTCGAGCTGGTCGCCCTGCCGTCGGGGAGCGACCGAGGCGCCGCGATCCGCCGGTTCGAGCAGAACCCGAACGTCGCCTACGCCGAGCCGAACTGGATCGTCACGCACCAGTCCGAGACGAACGACCCGTACTACACCGGGAACCAGCTGTGGGGCATGTACGGCGACGGCACCTCACCGGCGAACCAGTACGGCAGCCAGGCCGGCGAGGCGTGGGCGGCCGGGAACACCGGGTCTGACTCGGTGGTCGTCGGCGTGATCGACGAGGGCATCGACATCTCGCACCCGGACTTGGCCACCAACATCTGGGTCAACCCCGGTGAAGTCGCCGGGAACCGGGTCGACGACGACCAGAACGGATTCGTCGACGACGTGAACGGTTGGGACTTCGCCAACAACGACGCCTCCGTCTACGACGGCACGGGTGACGACCATGGGACGCACGTCGCCGGCACCATCGCCGGGATCGGGGGCAACGAACAGGGCGTCGCCGGCGTGGCCTGGAACGCCAAGCTGATCTCGGCGAAGTTCCTCGGGCCGAACGGCGGGTACACCGACGACGCGGTCCAGGCGGTCGACTACCTCACGGACCTCAAGAAGCGCGGCGTCAACGTCGTGGCCTCGAACAACTCCTGGGGCGGCGGCGGCTACTCGCAGGCGTTGTACGACGCCATCGGGCGGGCGAACACCGCCGGCGTGCTGTTCGTCGCCGCGGCCGGCAACGGGGGACGGGACCAGGTCGGCGACAACAACGACGCCACCCCGCACTACCCCTCGAGCTACACGAACGCGAACATCATCGCGGTCGCGTCGATCACCTCGTCGGGCGGCCGCTCGAGCTTCTCGAACTACGGAGCCACCAGCGTCGACCTCGGCGCACCAGGCTCCGGGATCGTGTCGACGCTGCCGGATGGGAAGTACGGGTCGTACAGCGGCACGTCGATGGCGACACCGCACGTGACCGGCGGAATCATCCTGGCAGCGACTCAGAGTCCACTGCTGGACCCGGCAGGGCTTCGGAACGCCATCTTGTTGAAGGCAACGCCAACCGATGGCCTGGAGGGCAACACCGTGACAGGCGGCCGGCTCGACGTCAGCACGTTCGGAGGGAATACCAAGTCCGGCAATACTCCGCCGGCGGCAGATCCTGAGTCGTACACCACCCCGCAGGGATCCACGTTGACGGTCCCCGCTCCCGGCGTCCTGGACGGGGATCACGACCCGGACGGAGATCGGCTCTCGGCGTCCATCCAGACGCTGCCCACGTCAGGCACATTGACCCTCAAGGCCGACGGTTCCTTCACCTACAAACCCAACCGGAAGTTCACGGGCACCGATTCGTTCACCTACACCGCCGACGACGGCCGCGGCGGCACAGCGACGGCCACCGTCACCATCACGGTCGTTGCCAGCACCACGAAGCGGCGGTAAGCCGTCCGGCAGGGCAACCTCGACGAAGTAGACGTCGGAAATCGATGCCGGCCGAGTCAAGGATCCTCGAGGCATCAAGGGCTTTCACCCGTTCCTGTCGGTGCCCGTCCGTACGGTTCGGTCGATGCCAGGCCGGACTGACGACCCCGTGCCGCCCGGTCTGGTCCTCGACCTCGATGCAGCGTTCCGGGTGCTGGAAGCCCTTGAGGATGCCCTGGTCGAGCTCGAGGAGCGTGGCGCCGCCCCGGGTCTCAGAGACGAGCTGGCGACCGTGATCCATGGGCTGCACGTTAGGCTCGGCTTCGACGAAGGAGGGCTGCGATGAGCGAGGCCAGGACCCTGCGACCGGCCGAGGCCGCTCGGCGGCTCGGTGTGCGGACGCTGGTCATCATCGAGGCCATGCACGACGAGCGCATCGCCCGGGTCCGCCTACCCGACGGCACCCTCGGTATCCCGGAAGACGCTCTGGACGGATTCGAGGTGCCTGCCTCGAAGGGCTGATCCAGCCGCCAGCGAGGGGAACTCGACGAGAGACGCGTCGGCAGCTGACGACGATCTCGTCGAGAACGGTTCAGCGGGGGGCGAGATCGCGCACGGCCTGGCGCATGTCGTAGCCGAAGGGCAGGGGCGCTAGCGCCGGCGTGGTGACGCCGTTGTCGATGTAGCGCTGGATCTGCTCCCGGCACTTCTCGGGCGGGCCGTGGACGATGAGCTCGTCGACGACCGAGTTGGGGATGGCGGCGAGGGCGGCCTTGCGGTCGCCGGCGTCCCAGGCGTCCCACATCGGCTGGAGCTGGTCGCGGCCGAGCCACTCGTGGAAGGCCCGGTAGACGGGCACGTTCATGTAGGCGGCGATGGCGAACTTGCCGGCGCCGTAGACGGTGTCGGGGTCGTCGATCGGGGCGCAGAAGATGCGGGCCACCACCTCGCGGGGTGAGCCGTCGGGCGATGCGCCCTGCACGATCGGCGCCACGGTGGCCACATCCTCGGCCGACAGCCAGTTGATGATGGCGCCGTCGCCCTCCCGGCCGGCGAGCTTGAGCATCCCCTCCCGCAGCGCGGCGACGAGGATCGGCACCGGCTCCGGCGGGAGGGCCTTCAGCTGGAAGCCGTTGATGGAGAAGGTGTCGAAGTCCTCCTTCAGCTTCTCGCCGGCCAGCGCGGTCCGGAGGAAGCGGACGATGTCGCGCACCTTCTTGTACGGCTCATCGAAGGCGATGCCGTTCCAGCGCTCGACGATCACGTTCGACGACGAGCCGATGCCGATGGCGAAGCGCCCGGGCGCCGCCTGGGCCATCGAGCCGACCGACTGGGCCAAGCACGCCGGACCCCGCGTGTAGGCGGGGATGATGGCGGTACCGAGGCGCAGCGTGGGCGTCCACACCGATGCCAGCGCCAGGGGCGTGAAGCCGTCGTGGCCGTCGGACTCCGCCGACCACACATCGGTGTAGCCCAGGTCCACCAGCTCCTCGAACTGCTCCCGCTGGCTGTGGAGCGGGCCGCTGAGGGGGATGGTCATGCCGTAGCGCTGCATGGCTCGCACCCTGCCACAGCCTCAGGACCGCTGTTGCTGGCGTCGCCGGCGCGCCTCGAACTCGTCGTGGAACCGCAGGATCGTCGACTGGCTCGCCGTGGCCAGCAGTGTGTTGTCGAAGCTGTTGCCTCCTGCGTGGCGGCCGAGGGCCTGACCGAGGCCCATCGGGACGTAGTCGCCGAGGATGGCCAGGGCGGCACCGGACATCTCGAGGATTCGGGCATGCCGGCCCACATCGAGCAGTTGTCGTCCGGCGTGGAGTTGCCGTCGAGGTCCATGATCGACCCGGTCTGGGCGTAAGTGTCAGACCCCCTGGGGAAGATGGGGCCATGGCAACACAGACCACCCTCCTGGCCCCCGCAGCGGGACGGCAGGCCTTCCACCTCGACCCTCGCAGCCGGGAAGCCGGCCGCAAAGGCGTGGCCAAGGCCCGGGCCGCCCTGGCCGACACCATCGCCCGCACCCAGGCCGAGCGCCGGGCCGAAGCCGGCGAGCAGCACGCCCACGCCGCCTGATGCATGGAGCCGAGCCGAAGGCGAGGCGACCCGTGTCACGTGCCATGTGGCGGCGAAGCCGCCAGGACGGAACACGGCAGGACGTGAACGGTTCCCGCGCACCTCAGCGCCTTGACCGCACGGTCAAGTCCAGCCGTACACTGCTCCCATGACCGACGTTGTGATCATCGATGCCGTCCGGACGCCCGTGGGCCGCCGTGGCGGTGGCCTGTCCACCATGCACCCGGGCGAGCTGCTCGGCATCGTCCAGAAGGCGCTGATCGACCGCACCGGCATCGATCCCTCCGAGGTGGGCCAGGTCGTCGCCGGCTGCGTGTCCCAGGTCGGCGAGCAGGCCTTCAACATCGGCCGCACCGCCTGGCTGGCCGCTGGCCTGCCCCAGTCCGTCGCTGCCACCACCGTCGACACCCAGTGCGGCTCGTCGCAGCAGGCCACCAACCTCGCCACCGCCCTCGTGGCCGGCGGCGCCGTCGACGTGGCCGTCGCCTGCGGCGTCGAGGTCATGAGCCGCATCCCGATCGGCTCCAGCGGCCGCAAGGACTTCGGCCTCGGCATCCCGATCCCCAAGACGTACTTCGGCCGCTACGAGATGACGTCGCAGTTCGAGGGCGCAGAGCGCATCGCCGACAAGTGGGGCATCTCCCGCCAGGACACCGACGAGTTCGGCTTCCGCTCCCAGCAGCTGGCCGCCCAGGCCTGGGCCGAGGACCGCTTCGCCACCCAGATCGTGCCGGTGGAGGCGCCCGACGCCGACGAGGAGGGCAACGCCCTCGACAGCACCCACATGGTCACCCGCGACGAGGGCCTCCGCGAGACCACGCTCGAGAAGCTGGCCACCCTCAAGCCCGTCGCCCGCCCCGACGGGGTGCACACCGCCGGCTCGTCCTCGCAGATCTCCGACGGCGCCGCCGCCGTGCTGCTGATGACCGCCGACAAGGCCAAGGCCCTCGGCCTCACCCCCAAGGCCCGGATCGTCGACACCTGCAACGTGGGCGTCGACCCCGTCCTCATGCTCACCGGCCCCATCGACGCCACGTCGCACCTCCTCAAGCGCACCGGCATGAAGATGTCGGACATCGACGTCACCGAGATCAACGAGGCCTTCGCCTCCGTCGTGCTGTCGTGGGTCAAGGAGCACAACCCGGACATGGACACCGTCAACCCCAACGGTGGCGCCATCGCTCTCGGCCACCCGCTCGGCGGCACCGGCGCGGTCCTGCTCACCAAGGCCCTCCACGAGCTGGAGCGCACCGACAAGTCCACCGGGCTCGTCACCATGTGCTGCGGTGGCGGTCTCGGCACCGGCACCATCATCGAGCGCATCTGACGTCCTGACGTCTCGCGTCGCCTCACCACTTCCCCCTCCCCGGCGCACCGCGCCACCGCATTCCGGAGGCTGCCGTGTGGCACCGACGCACCATCGCCCTCGCGGCCGCCAGCATGCTGGCGGCCGCGTGCGCGTCCCCAGCCCCGGGCAGCGGCCCGCCGGCCGACGGGGCCGGCGTCGTCACCCATGTGGTCGACGGGGACACACTCGACGTCGAGGTCGCCGGCACCGAGGAGCGGGTGCGCCTGATCGGGGTGGACACGCCCGAATCCGTGGCACGCGACCGTCCGGTGCAGTGCTACGGGGCCGAGGCCTCGGCCTACCTGGCCAGCCTGGTCCCGGAGGGCAGCGCCGTCCGTCTGGAGCGCGACGCCGTCGCCCGCGACCAGTACGGGCGGCTCCTCGCCTACGTGTACCGCGCCGACGACGACCTGCTCGTCAACCTCGCGCTGATCGAGCAGGGCTACGCCGACGCCGTCACCTACGGCGACAACGAAGCCCTCTACCCGAGGCTCGTGGCCGCCGAGGCCGAGGCCCGCGACGGCGGACGCGGCCTGTGGGGCGTCTGTGGCGGCCCGGACGTCGACATCGCGCCGCCGCCCGGCTAGGAGCTGATCCGCCAGGCGAGGCGACCCATACCACGGGCCCTTGGCGGCGGATCCGCCAGACCGAACCGCGGGTGGGCATCAACGCACCGCCGAATTCTTCTAGCGTTCGGGCCGTGCCGACCCTCGCCGAGCGCCTCGGGCACCCGCCCGACGCCCGCCTGCTCATCGTGAACTGCGACGACCTCGGCTTCTGCCACGCCGCCAGCCACGGCGTCTACCGCGCCCTGCGCGAGGGGGTCGGCACCAGCGCCTCGATCATGATCCCGTGCCCGTGGGCCCGGGAGGCGGCCAGCCACTACCGGGGCGAGGACGTCGGCGTGCACCTCACCCTGACCGCCGAGCACGACCTGTACCGCTGGGGCCCGATCACCCACGCCCCGTCCCTGCTCGACGGCGACGGCGGCTTTCCCCGCACCAACGTCGACGTGTGGGAGCACGCCGACCTCGACGAGGTTCGACGCGAGTGCCGGGCCCAGGTCGAACGGGCGATCCTGTGGGGCTTCGACGTCAGCCATCTCGACAGCCACATGGGCGTGATGCAGCTCCGGCCCGAGTTCTTCGACGTCTACCTCGACCTCGCCGTCGAGTACGGACTGCCGATCCGACTGTCCGGCGCCTCGACCCAGCGGGCCATCGGCTTCCCGTTCCGCGACCTGGCCGCCGAGGAGGGGGTCCTGTTCCCCGATCGCTTCCTCTACGCACCCGGCATCGGCGCCCGCAAGGCCATCGAGCGGGCCATCTACGACCTGCAGCCCGGCGTCACCGAGGTCTACGTCCACCCGGCCGTCGACACGCCCGAGCTGCGGGCCATTGGCGACACCTGGTCGGGTCGGGTCGACGACCTCGACCTCGTCCTCAGCTCCGAGACCCGCTCGATGCTCGAGCGCACCGGCGTCACCCTCATCGGCTACCGGGAGCTGCGCGACTCGCAGCGGGCCGGTTGACCGTGCGCCGCTCGGCGACCGGCCTCGCCCTCGCCACCCTCGTGCTCCTCGCCGGCTGCGACAGCGACCGGCGGGCCATCTCGCGCGACGACCTCCCCGACGTGCCCTCCGAGCCCGACCACGTCGTCGTGTTGGGCGACGCCGGGTTCGACGCTGATGCGCTCGAGGTGCTCAACACCGATCTCGTCGAGTTCCGCATCACCGGCGAGGACGACCACGGCATCCGGGCCGACACCCGCATCGACACCGGGCTGCTCTTCCCCGGCGAGTCGACGTTCGTGATCTTCGACCAGCCCGGCACCTACGAGGTGGTCGACGTCACCGACGAGGACCAGGTCCTCCAGGTCGAGTCGCGCCCCGACCCCGCCGAGGAGTAACCGCGCTCAGAGCGCGGTGCGTCGCAGGACCTCGTCGGCCGCGGCTCGCCACTCCGGCGAGCTGGTCACGGGCAGGACCGAGAGCATGCGCCCGATGTTGCCGGTCACCTTGACCCGTCCCTGCATGAAGCCCACGTTCTGGTCGAGCTCGCCGCGCACGATGGCCACGTACTCGGCGTGGGGCACGAGCACCGTGAAGTCGGGGTCGGACCCGGCGGGGCCGAGCGCGTTCCAGGTGATGCGTCCGTCGGTGAGCACCGTGTGGAACACGACCTCCCCGTCGGGCCCGTCGGAGACCCGGTACTCGATGGTGGCGCTCGCCCCCGGCCGCTCGGGCAGGCGCTCGGTGGCGGCGCGCTGGGCGTCGAGCCACTCCTGGGTGAGCAGGCCGACCGCTTCGGCCATCAGCGGGCCTCGCCGGCGGCCGGGCGGGCGCCGATGCCGTCGAAGAGGTCACCGGTGGACTCGTCGCTCTCCACGTGGCTGACGGCGAGCGTGTACTCGTCCCACGGGTGGACGGTCGCGGCCACCTCGCGGGGCAGACCGAACCAGAAGGGCGACGTCGGGTCGATCTGGGTGGCGTGGGCCAGGAGCGCATCCCAGCGCACGTCCGACCATTCGCCGGTGTGCACCCGGGTCGTGATGCGGTCGTCCTGGTCGGGGCGCTCGAACCACGTCTCGTCGAAGGGTGACTCGAGGCCCATCTCCAGGAACTTCTCGTGCATGGCCACCATGCGGCCGCGCGACCAGGCGGTCCAGTACACCTTGTCGACCCGATGCGGCTCGCCCGCCTCGGGGTACCACTTCGGATCAGCGGCCCGCTCGACCGCCGGCATCGTGATGTCGTGGACCTGCAGGTGGTCGGGGTGCGGGTAGCCCTTCTGGTCGTCGCCGTAGGTCACCACGACCTGGGGCCGCTCCCGGCGCAGGATCGCCACCAGCCGACCGACGGCTTCGTCGTGGTCGGCGTTGGCGAAGGCCTCGGGGTGGGCGTTGGCTTCGGTGTCGGGCATGCCCGAGTCCCGGTAGCCGAGGTCGATGACCTCGTCATAGCCGATGATCTCGGCGGCCCGGGCGAGCTCCTCCCGGCGCACGGCCGGCAGGTTCAGCTTGACCTCCTCGCGGTCCATCGCCGGGTTGAGGATGTCGCCGGCCGCGCCGTCGGTGCAGCACACGAGCACCGTGCGGATGCCCTCGGCGTGGCAGCGGGCGATCGTCGCAGCGCCCTTGGACGACTCGTCGTCGGGATGGGCGTGGACGGTCAGGATGCAGCGCGCCGGGTCAGTGCTCACCCAGGGAACGCTAACGGTTGCTGTAGCGGTCGCTGCCGTCGTCGACCGTCCACCCGCCGCCCCGACGGGCCCACACCCCGGAGCCGACGCCGGCGGCCAGGCCGACGAGGAGCCCCACCGGCAGGGCGACCTTGAACAGGCCGGTGCGGACGATGGGCCGGTCGATGCCGTTCGGCTCGAACGAGGCCAACGTGTAGAAGGGGATGGCGATCAGGAAGAAGCAGATGGCGGCCGCCCCGATGCCGACCGCCAGCCCGACGGCCACGGACCGTCCGAGCGACCGTGGCGCGGCGACGGGGGCGGGCTTCGGTGCCATTCCGTCAACGGTACTTCGGGTCCCTACCATCCGATCGTGCCCAGCCGATCACTGCCTGCCGGGCCCCGTCGAGCCGCGACGACGTTGGTCGTTGCGCTCCTGATCGGTGGCGCTGCGTGCGGCGGGGACGACGGCGAGATCGCCAGCACGGGCGATGAGCGGGCTCGCCAGGCCACGGATGCCGCCGTCGACGCCGGTCTCGACGAGGAGGTCGCCGCCTTCGTCGGGTTGCTGGCCAGGGGTGAGACGGCGACGTACCGCGTCCGCTTCCCGGGCCCATCCCAGGGCACCGAGCTCGAGATCACCAGCCGACCACCCGACCGCCGTGTCGAGATCACCGCCGACGGCCGGACCGTCGAGGTGCGCCTCGTCATCGGAGGGGAGGCGTTCGCGTGCACGCCCTCGTCCGAGGAGGACGGCGAGCTGACGTGCGAGCGCACCGACACGCTGGTCGAGCCGCCCGGGCTGTTCCGTGCGGGTGCGCTCGACGAGCTGCGCACGTCGCTCGCGGCGCGCACCGAGGACTACACGTTCGCCATCGAGTCCCAGACGGTCGCCGGGACCGATGCGCAGTGTCTCGTCACCCGCCTGCGCCGGGGGCGCGAGTCACCCGAGCGCGGTGCGAGCGGCACGATCTGCGCCTCTCCCGAGGGTGTCGTGCTCCTGGTCGACCAGGCCGGCGAGCGGGTCGAGGCGACGGAGTACGCCACGGATGTCGCGGTCGAAGCCTTCGAGCGACCCGATGCCCCGGCCGGTGACGGGAGCGCTGGGTAGCGGGACCCACGGCCCGGTGCCGGTCGGTACCATCGACCTCGTGGACGACCCCGAACTCTGGCGGTGGGTCTGGTTGGCGGCGGCCGTGGCCTTCGGTCTCGGCGAGATGGCGTCGGCGGGCAGCTTCTTCCTCGGGCCCTTCGCGCTCGGCGCGGCTGGTGCGGCGGCGGTCTCCTTCGTCGGCGCCCCCGTGGCCATCGGCTGGCTGGTGTTCGTCGTCGGCTCCGCCGCGGCGTTCGCAGCCCTGCGGCCGCTGGCCGCCCGCCTCGACGCCTCGGCCAGGAACCCACCGGGCGTGGGCGCCACCCGCCTCGTCGGTGAGCACGGCGTGGTGCTCACCGAGGTGCCCGCCGGGCCCGACGAGGTCGGCTCCGTGCGGATCGGCCGGGAGGAGTGGCGGGCCGAGGCGCTCGACGGTGGGCCGCTCGCACCGGGGACCCACGTGACCGTCCTCGAAGTCCGCGGCACCCGGGTCATCGTCTACCCCACCGGCCTCCCTGCCTCCATCCGACCACCGGAAAGGCCCCACTAGTGGCCCTCGTCATCGTCCTGGCCGTCCTCGGTTTCTTCCTGTTCGCCTACGTGGCGGCGGGCGTCCGCATCGTCAAGCCGTACCAGCGCGGCATCATCGAACGCCTCGGCAAGTACAAGGAGACCGTCGATCCGGGCCTCCGCCTCATCATCCCGCTGGTCGACACGATGCGGGTGGTCGACATGCGCGAGCAGGTCGTCGACGTGCCGCCCCAGGAGGTCATCACCTCCGACAACGTCACCGTCTCGGTCGACGCCGTCATCTACTACGAGCCCACGGACCCGCAGCGGCTCATCTACAACGTCGCCAACTTCATGCTCGCCGTGACCAAGCTGGCCCAGACCAACCTGCGCAACGTCATCGGCGACATGCAGCTGGACGAGTCGCTGACCTCCCGCGACAAGATCAACGTGGCCCTGCGCGAGATCCTCGATGACGCGACCGACAAGTGGGGTGTTCGGGTGGTGCGCGTCGAGATCCAGCGGATCGACCCTCCCCCGGACGTCATGTCGGCCATGCACGAGCAGATGAAGGCGGAGCGCACCCGCCGAGCCGTGGTCACCGAGGCCCAGGGCCGGCGGGAGGCGGCCATCACGTCCGCGGAGGGCGCCAAGGCCGCGGCGATCCTGGAGGCCGAAGGCATCAAGGCCAAGCAGGTGCTCGAGGCGGAGGGCCGGGCCGAGGCGGTCCGCAGGTTCGCCGAGGCCGAGCAGTACCGCCAAAGCGCGGTGGCCGAGGGCGAGGCGGCCGCCATCCGCTCGGTGTACCAGGCGATCCACGACGGCAACCCGTCCAACGACCTGCTGGCCATCAAGTACCTCGAGACCCTGCAGAAGCTGGGCGACGGGCAGGCGACGAAGATCATCGTGCCCACCGAGCTCGGCGGCCTGGCCGGCGCGCTCACCGGCGTCACCGAGCTGCTCGAGCGCAGCGGTGCCAACGGCCGGCCCGCCGCCAAGCCCTGAGCAGCCCCGGACGACGATGCTGCTCGGTCCCCGCGCGTTCGGCCTCGTGGTGATCGCCGCCTTCGTGCTCGGTGCCTGCAACGACGACGGGCGCACGCTCGAGCCCACCACGGCGACGGTGCCCCCGTCCGAGGTCCCGGCGACCCAGCCACCCGCAGAGGTCGTCGGTCTGCGGGTCACGAGCCCCGACGTGCTCGAGGGTGAGCCGATCGACCCGGCCTTCACGTGTGACGGTGTGGGCACCGCGCCCGTCCTGGTCTTCAGCGGGGCGCCGGTGGCCGCCGCCGAGCTGGCGGTGGCCGTCGTCGACCTCGACGCCGCCGATCGCGTGCACCTGGTCGTCGCCGGTCTCCCGGCCACCACCGCGCAGCTCGACGTCGCTCGGCTACCCGAGGGTGCGCTGCTCGGTCGCAGCGACGGGGGCGTCGTCGGCTGGGAGCCGCCGTGCCCGCCACCCGACGATGCCGCGCACCGCTACGAGGTCCGGCTCTACGCCATGGCCGAGCCGGTGGGCCTGAGCTCCGAGCTGCCGGGGGCGCAAGCCGTCGAGGTGCTCGAGCGGGCGTCCATCGACGTCGCCCGCCTGCGGTTCACCTACGCCGCCGGCGGCTGAGGTGACAGCCCTCAGCCGTAGGTGAGGCGGGTGATCCACTCGGCGATGACGGCCGGCTTGTCGGATCCCTCGATCTCGACCGTGTAGGTGCGGGTGGCGTTCACGGAGCTGCCCTTGAGCTCGGCCGCCTTCAGCACGGCTCGGGCCCGGATCCGGGAGCCGCTGGGAACGGGTGCGATGAAGCGGATCTTGTCGAAGCCGTAGTTCACGCCCATGATCACGCCCTTCACCGTGTCGGGATCCTGCTTGATCGAGGCAGACAGGGGCACGAGCAGCGACAAGGTGAGGAAGCCGTGGGCGATGGTGCCGCCGAAGGGCGTGTTCTTCGCGGCCTCCGGATCGACGTGGATGAACTGGTGGTCCATCGTCACGTCGGCGAACTGGTTGATCATCTCCTGGGTGACCTGCAGCCACTCGCCGGGCTCGCCCTCTTCACCGATGAGGCTCTGGAACTTGGCGTGTGCGGCCTCTGCGGCTTCCGACATCTTGGGGTCTCCTCGTGCGGGGATCGGGGTGGCGTGGCGACCCTAGCGGTGGTCCTCGCCGGCCACGGGCTCCGTCGAATCGGTGGAGTCTGCGTCGATCACGCCGCCCGCCTTCTTCGCCCGGAGGTCCGCGAGACGGGCCTTGGACTCGACCCGGCGGGACTGGAACCCGCCGACGGCGAGGGCGATCAGTGACGGGAGCGTGATGATGCCGTAGGGGCCGGCGAACAGGAAGATGTACGCCGCCAGGCCGATCATGGCCATGGTCCACACGTTCGATCGCTGCGGCCGCTTGGTGAACCAGACCGCTGCTCCGGTGATGAGGATCGGGGTGAGCATCACGCCGGCCGCCACCGCCGGGCCCTCCTCGTCGAGGAGCTTGGCGTCTTCGACGTAGGTGACCGTCCCCGCGTCCTCGTCGAGCTCCTGGTCGTCCTCGTCGACCTCGTCCAGCACCGGGTCGTCGATGTCGACCTCTCGCTGCACCTGCACCGGCGCGACCAGCAGCGTCACGGCTGACACGAGCGTGAACAGGAAGGCCATGACGATCGCCCGCTGGCCGGGGATCGTGTAGCGACTGCCCCGACCGCCCTCCTTCGCCGTTCCCTTGCCGCCTTCCTCGGTGCCGGGGCGGGCCTTCCCGAAGGCCCGCGAGGTGGACACCGGCTGCGCCGACTCCCGTTCACCCCGGGAGATCGCTGTGGCCTCGCCGGCGTGCACCGACCGGGCCTTGCGGGCATCCCGCTGCTGGCGGTTCTGCCGCTGACGCTCTTGCTTGTTCGGTCGCTTGGTGGCCATCGCCGCCGACGGTAGAGGCCGGGTCGTCACCGCCCCCACTCACCCCTGCCCCGTTCGGCTCACATGGGGTGAAAGGTACCGAGGGACCTTTTCAGGCGTTGTTGCACATGGCTACATTCCTGACGATGCGGCGGCACATGACCGCCCTGCTCGTCGCCGGCCTCCTGCTCGGCGCCTGTGGGGACGACGACGACAGCGGCGAACGGGCCGCCGTGACCTCCATCCCGGACGACACCACGACGTCGTCGACCACCACGACCGAACCGCGCACCGTCGCCCCCGACGTGATCCCGCAGGACGAGAGCCAGATCACCGAGGAATACGTCGAGCAGGTGCTGAATGAGCTCTATGCCGTAGCCAACGAGGCTCTGCGGCTGTCCATGGAGGCGGGATTGGTTGATGAGCCATCCATTGACCTGATCGAAGCGACAAGTTCGGCAACCACAGCTGCCGAGGACATCAACGCACTTCTCGACCTGAGCCGCCGTAACTTCGAGGGCTTCCGCAACGATCCCGAACCGTTGCGGGCCGACGTCCTCGACGTGATCGAAGCAAGTTCGGAGTGCGTGTTTGCGGAGATCACCGTCGACCGCAGCGGGTCACTGTCGGAGCCCCCGGCGCGAGATCCAGCCGTACGAAACT
>JBKHVG010000001.1:0-147439 GCA_046570205.1 Acidimicrobiia bacterium | reverse complement strand
GTTCGATCACGCCGCACACCGAGTTCGAGGCGACCGTGTATGTGCTCACGAAGGATGAGGGTGGCCGTCACAAGCCGTTCTTTTCGAACTATCGGCCGCAGTTCTTCTTCCGGACGACGGACATCACGGGTTCGATCGAGTTGCCGGAGGGCACGGAGATGTGCATGCCGGGTGACAACACGGACATGACGGTGACGTTGATCAACCCGATCGCGATGGATGAGGGTCTGCGGTTCGCGATCCGTGAGGGTGGCCGCACGGTGGGCGCTGGCCGCGTCACCAAGATCCTCAAGTAGAGATTTTCCGATCGAGCGCCGGCCACCGGTAGGGTCTGTGACCCAGGCGATAGGCGAAGCCTTCGTCAACGAACCCCAGCGGCCGCTCGCGGCCGACGGGTTCGCGGTGCCGGCGCTCGCTCGCGTCGCCCCCGAGTTCGTCGTTTGACAATCGAGTCCCGAGAAGAAGGCCCAGGTCACCGTCATGGCTGACAGTCAGAAGATCCGCATCCGCCTGAAGGCGTACGACCACGAGGTCATCGACACCTCCACGAAGAAGATCGTCGAGACCGTGCTGCGCACGCAGGCTGTCGTCCGGGGCCCGATCCCCCTCCCCACCGAGAAGCACCGCTTCACCGTCATCCGCTCGCCGCACAAGGACAAGGACAGCCGCGAGCACTTCGAGATGCGGATCCACAAGCGGCTGATCGACATCCTCGAGCCGTCGGCCAAGACGGTCGACTCGCTGCAGCGCATCGAGCTGCCCGCCGGCGTCGACATCGAGATCAAGATCCAGCAGGCCTAGTCCTCGTCCCGGTCCCGGGCACCTGGCATCCAGATCGTTGCACCGAACGCCGTCCCACCCGGGGCGGCGTTCTTCGCGTGCAACAAGGCGACTGCCAGTTTCCTAGGGGTGGGTCACAGAGGCAGTGACCCAGCCCGAGACGGTGTGCACCTCGAGCACGGTCCCGCCGAGGGCGTCACGCACGGACGGCCAGCGCTCGGCGAGGATCCCGGACACCACGAGCGTGCCGGCACACACGCCCCACAGCTCGCCCGAGAGCTCCGTCACGGCTCGGGCGGAGATGTTGGCCACCACCACGTCCCAGCTGCCGTCCAGCGCCGCCAGGGGAGTGGTGGAGGCGTCCACTGCCACGCCGTTCGCAGTGGCGTTGACGACGGTGGCCGCCACCGCCGCCGGGTCGATGTCGATCGCCGTCACGTCGGCCCCGGCCCGGGCCGCCACGACCGACAGCGCCCCCGAACCGCACCCGACGTCCAGCATCCGGACGCCGGGCCGCACGAGGCTGGCCAGGAGGTCCAGGCAGGCGGCGGTGGTGGGGTGCAGCCCGTCGCCGAACACCGTGGGCGGAACCTCGAGGGTCACTGCCCCTCCGGCCGCGTCGAGGTTGACGGTCCGGGTGTCGAGCTCGAACAGGTCGGTGGCGGTCACGTCCCGCACGCCGACGCCGGCCAGGTCGGCGACGAAGCGCTCGACGTCGCCCTCCTCGACGCCCACGCGCAGCGTGACGGTGCTGTCCTCCGCGGCGGACTCCCAGATCCCGGCCGCGCCGGCCTGCCAGCAGCGGTCGGCGACCAGCTCGGCATCGGCGGCGGCGACGTCGAGGGCGTAGAGGCGCACCAGCCAACTCTCCCCGAACGCGGCGGTGCACCGCCACAGGGGCGGTGCACCGTCGGGTCCGTCGTGGTGGTCGCTGGTCAGGAGGCGGGTGCGAGCTCCCGCAGCGCGGCGTACGCCGCCTGGCGGGACTCGACCATCGCCCGCTCCAGCGCCGCGGCGTCGAAGACGTCGTCGGGCTCCTCTGCCATCCAGGTCGGGTGGTCGGGTCGGGTGCCTTCGAGGTGCAGGTGTTCCGCCATGGGGTTGATTGCAACGGATGGACATGGATGTCCGGTGTCGGCCACATGACGGACTGTGTCGGTGTGGTGACACGCACGCATTGGCGTGTGGGGCGCCTTCCCGCTATCGTTTCCTCTTCGTGCCCCCGGACCCCTGTCCGATGGCCGCAGCTTTCTGCAATCGAGGCCCGTGCAGGCCTGGTCCCAACTCGGATCGGGAACCGCACGGCACAACCGAACCAGCGCTCCGCTGGGCCATACGTGCCCTGCGGAGCGTTCGCGTGAACGAGGACGCGCCGCATGGCCACGAAATCGATCGTCGCCACCAAGGTGGGAATGACGCAGGTATGGGACGAGGACAATCGCATTGTCCCCGTCACCGTGCTCCGCGTGCAGCCCTGCCGGGTGGTCCAGATCAAGACACAAGAGCGAGACGGTTACAGCGCACTCCAGGTCACCTATGGCCAGCGTGATGCCCGCAAGCTCACCATGCCCAAGGCCGGTCACTTCGCGGCCGCTGGCGTCGACCCCGGGGAGACGCTCGTCGAGCTCCGCCTCGACGACGTGAGCGCCTACGAGGTCGGTCAGGAGCTGGCTGCCGACGTGTTCGCCGCCGGCGACCTGGTCGACATCACCGGGGTCTCCAAGGGCAAGGGCTTCGCCGGCGTCATGAAGCGCCACGGCTTCAAGGGCCTGCCCGCCAGCCACGGTGCGCACCGGGTCCACCGCAAGCCGGGCGCCATCGGCGCCTGTGCCACGCCGGCCCGTGTGTTCAAGGGCCAGCGGATGGCCGGTCGCATGGGCAACGAGCGGGTCACGACGCAGAACCTGGTCGTGGTCGAGTCCGATCCCCAGCGGGAGATCGTGCTCATCCGCGGTTCGGTCCCCGGACCGAAGCAGTCGACCGTGCTGATCAAGGACGCCACCAAGAAGGCGGTCACCAGCTGATGGCTTCCATCGACGTCAAGAACCTCGCCGGCGACAAGACCGGCACCGTCGACCTCGACGACGCCATCTTCGGCATCGAGCCGAACCTGGCCGTCATGCACCAGGTCGTCACGGCCCAGCTCGCCGCCAAGCGCTCCGGCACGCAGTCCACCAAGACGCGGGCCGAGGTCCGCGGCGGTGGCGCCAAGCCGTGGAAGCAGAAGGGCACCGGCCGGGCCCGGCAGGGCTCCATCCGTGCGCCCCAGTGGCGTGGCGGCGGCGTGGCCCTCGGCCCGAAGCCCCGCTCCTACGAGCAGAAGACGCCGAAGAAGATGGTGCGCCTCGCCCTGCGTTCGGCCCTGTCCGACCGCTTCAGCTCCGACCGCATCATCGTGGTCGAGGCCTGGGGCTTCGACATCCCGAAGACCAAGACCGTGCGCCAGGCCCTCGAGGCCCTCGGCACCGCCGGCCGGGTCCTCGCCGTGATCGAGCGGGGCGACGCCAACGCCGCCAAGAGCATGGCCAACCTGCCCAACGTCCACGTGCTCGAGACCAGCCAGCTGAACACCTACGACGTGCTGGTCAGCGACTGGATCGTCTTCACGCGCGGCGCGCTGCCCACCAGCACGCCCGCCGTCGAGGAAGGTGCCGCCTGATGGACGCCCGCTCCGTCATCATCCGCCCGGTCGTCTCCGAGAAGAGCTACGACCTCATCGAGGGCAACGTCTACACGTTCGTCGTCCACAACGACGCCAACAAGACCCAGATCCGCCAGGCGATCGAGCAGATCTTCGGCGTGCGGGTCGTCAAGGTGAACACGCTGAACCGCAAGGGCAAGCGCATGCGCAGCCGTCGCACCGGCTCGTTCACCTCCCGGCCCACCACCAAGCGAGCCATCGTCACCGTGCACGGCGACGACACCATCGACCTGTTCGAGGGGGTCTGATCATGGCAATCCGCAAGCGCAAGCCGTCCAGCCCCGCCCGCCGCTTCCAGACGGTCGCCGACTTCTCCGAGATCACGAAGTCCACGCCCGAGAAGTCGCTGCTGGCCAAGAAGTCGAGCACCGGCGGTCGCAACAACCACGGTCGCATGACCTCGCGCCACCGCGGTGGCGGCCACAAGCAGCGCTATCGCGTCGTCGACTTCCGCCGCACCAAGGACGGTGTCGAGGCCAAGGTCGCTGCGGTCGAGTACGACCCCAACCGCAACTGCCGGATCCTGCTGCTCCACTACGTCGACGGGACCAAGAGCTACATCCTGGCCCCCCGTGGCGTGAAGGTCGGCGACCGGATCATGAGCGGCCAGGGCGCCGACATCGCGCCGGGCAATGCCATGGAGCTGCGCTACATCCCCGTCGGTACCGTCGTGCACAACGTCGAGCTCAAGCCGGGCGGCGGTGGCCAGATGGCCCGCTCCGCCGGCACCTCCATCCAGCTCGTCGCCAAGGAGGGCAGCTACGCCACGCTGCGCCTGCCCTCCACCGAGATGCGCCGCGTCGCCATCGACTGCCGCGCCACGGTCGGCGAGGTCGGCTTCGCCGAGGCCGACCTGATCAAGATCGGCAAGGCCGGCCGCAACCGCTGGAAGGGCGTCCGCCCCCAGTCCCGCGGCGTCGTGATGAACCCCGTCGACCACCCGCACGGTGGTGGCGAGGGCAAGACCTCCGGTGGTCGCCACCCGGTCTCGCCCTGGGGCAAGCCCGAGGGCCGGACCCGCAACAAGAAGAAGAAGTCCACCGACATGATCGTGCGCCGCCGCCGTACCCGCGGCTCGCGGCGATAGGAGACGAGCATGCCCCGTTCCCTCAAGAAGGGCCCCTTCGTCGACGACCACCTCCTGAAGAAGGTCGACGCGCTCAACGAAAAGAGCGAGAAGAAGGTCATCAAGTCGTGGTCCCGCCGGTCCACGATCATCCCGGACATGGTGGGTCACACCATCGCCGTCCACGACGGTCGCAAGCACGTGCCCGTGTACGTCACCGAGGCCATGGTCGGCCACAAGCTCGGCGAGTTCGCCCCGACCAAGACCTTCAAGTACCACGCCGGCATGGAGAAGTCCGCGAAGGGACGCCGATGACCGGTACCAAGACGAACGAGCGCCCGGGCACACGCGCCCAGGTCAAGAACGTGCGCATGTCGGCCACCAAGGCCCGCGTCGTCCTCGACCTGATCCGCGGCACGGCCATCGACGAGGCCGCCTCGGTGCTGGCCTACACCGAGCGCGCCGCCGCCGAGGTCGTGGGCAAGTGCCTGGCCTCTGCCGTGGCCAACGCCGAGCACAACGACCAGATCGACCCCGCCACCCTCTACGTCTCGGCGTGCTACGCCGACGAGGGCCGGACGATGTACCGCTGGCGCCCCCGTGCCCGCGGTCGCGCCACCAAGATCCGCAAGCGCACCTGCCACATCACGATCATCGTGAGCCCGATGCCGGCGTCGATGCTGGCCGTCGAGCAGGCCAAGCGCGAGGCCGTCCCCGGCACCCGCGCCGCCCGCCGCCGTGGCCAGGAGGCCGCCACCCGGGCCGCCCGCGTCGCCGGCTCCCAGCAGGGCGGCGACGCCGCTGAGGCCGCCGAGGAGGCCGGCATCGTCGACCAGGACGCCGCCGTGGCCGAGGCGCTCGAGGACGCCGGCCTGGCCCAGACGGGCGAGACCCCCACGACCGACGGCCCCGCCGCTGAGGCCGCGGAGGACGCAGGCATCGTCGACCAGGACGCCCCGGCCGCCGACGCCCTCGCCGACGCCGACCTCGCCGAGACCGGTGAGACCGCCGCCGACGAGCCGGCCGCCGACGACGACAGCACGGAAGAGAAGTAACCATGGGCCAGAAGATCCACCCCTACGGCTTCCGCCTGGGCATCACCACCGAGTGGAAGAGCCGGTGGTTCGCCGACCGTGGCGAGTACCGCGACTTCGTCATCGAGGACTGGAAGATCCGCGACTTCATCATGACGGAGCTGCCGCACGCCGCGATCAGCCGCGTCGAGATCGAGCGCACCCGCGACAAGCTCCGCGTCGACGTCCACACCGCCCGTCCCGGCATCGTCATCGGCCGCAAGGGTTCCGAGGCCGATCGCATGCGCGCCGGGCTCACCAAGATCACGGGCAACCCCAAGGTCCAGCTCAACGTCATCGAGATCAAGCAGCCCGAGATCGACGCTGCGCTGATCGCCCAGGGCGTCGCCGACCAGCTCGCCGGCCGCGTGGCGTTCCGCCGGGCCATGAAGCGTGCGGTCCAGTCCGCCCAGAAGGCCGGCGCCCTCGGCATCCGGGTCCAGTGCTCGGGCCGCCTGGGTGGCGCCGAGATGGCCCGCACCGAGTGGTACCGCGAGGGTCGCGTCCCGCTGCACACCCTGCGCGCCGACATCGACTACGGCTTCCGCGAGGCACGCACCACCGCCGGTCGCATCGGCGTGAAGGTGTGGATCTACAAGGGCGAGATCCTGCCCTACAAGTCCTCCGACGAGGACAAGATCAACCGCGAGGCCGCCATGGCCGTCGGGGAGACCTCCGGTGGCCCGGCCAAGCCGGTCGTGTCCTCCGCCGCCCGCCGTCGCGCCGACGAGGCCGAGGCCGAGTCGCCCGCCGAGGGCGCCGAGGTCGAGCCCCTCATCAAGGAAGCCGATCCCGAGCTCGAGCGCCTCCTCGCCGAGGAAGAGGAGATCGAGCGCCAGACGAAGGAGCGCCACGAGGCGCCGCACTTCCGAGACGGGCAGGACTGAGGTACCGACATGCTGATGCCAAAGAAGGTCAAGCACCGCAAGCAGCACCGTGGGCGCACCCGTGGGCAGGCCAAGGGCGGCACCACCGTCTCCTTCGGCGAGTACGGCATCCAGGCCCTCGAGCCGGGCTGGATCACGGCCCGGCAGATCGAGGCCGCTCGTATCGCCATGACCCGCAAGACCCGCCGTGGCGGCAAGGTGTGGATCAACATCTTCCCGCACAAGCCGGTCACCCAGAAGCCCGCCGAGACCCGCATGGGCTCGGGCAAGGGCAACGTGGAGCACTGGGTCGCCGTCGTGCGCCCGGGCCGCATCATGTTCGAGCTGTCGTACCCCGATGAGGCCCTCGCCCGCGAGGCCATCGAGCGTGCCATCCAGAAGCTGCCCATCCGGGCCCGCTTCGTCACCCGTGAGGAGGCGCTGTAGCCATGGCCAACGACGTCGTCCGCAGCCTCGATGACGAGGCCCTCATGACCCGCCTCGCCGATGCCCGCGAGGAGCTCTTCAACCTCCGTTTCCAGAAGGCCACCGGCCAGCTCACCAACACCGGGCGCATCGCCCAGGTGAAGCGTGAGGTCGCCCGCTGCCTGACCGAGGCCCGCAGCCGCGAGATCACCGCGGCCGAGGACCTCGCCGCCCAGACCACGACTGCCGAGGGTTGACCCGCATGTCTGCAACCGAGACCAACGCCGGTGCGCCGGAGCGGGCCAGCCGCAAGGTCCGCGAGGGCGTCGTCGCCTCCACGAAGATGGACAAGACCATCATCGTGGAGGTCGAGTCCCGCAAGCCCCACCCGCGCTACGGCAAGACCATGGCGCGCTCGAAGCGCTACGTCTGCCATGACGAGATCAACGACGCCCGCGAGGGCGACCGCGTCCGCATCATGGAGACCCGCCCGCTGTCCAAGAACAAGCGCTGGCGTCTGCTCGAGATCATCGAGCGGGCCAAGTAGAGGTGCACCGATGATCCAGCAGGAGACGCGCCTGCGCGTCGCAGACAACAGCGGCGCCAAAGAGGTGCTGTGCATCAAGGTCCTCGGCGGCTCCAAGCGCCGCTACGCCGGCATCGGCGACGTCTTCGTCGCCACGGTGAAGGACGCGCTCCCCGGCGCTGCCGTCAAGAAGGGCGACGTCGTCAAGTGCGTCGTCGTCCGCACGAAGAAGGAACGGCGCCGTCCCGACGGCAGCTACATCCGCTTCGACGAGAACGCCGCCGTCCTGATCAACGACCAGCGCCAGCCGCGCGGCACCCGCATCTTCGGCCCGGTGGGCCGCGAGCTGCGCGATGCCAAGTTCATGCGCATCGTGTCGCTGGCCCCGGAGGTGCTCTGACATGGCAGGCATGAAGATCCGCAAGGGCGACACCGTCCGCGTGCTCACCGGCAAGGACCGGGGCAAGGAGGGCGAGGTCATCCGCGCCATCCCCGAGCGGGGCAAGGTCATCGTCGGGGGCGTGAACATCGCCAAGAAGCACCAGCGCCCGCTCAACGCCACCATGCAGGGCGGCATCATCGACAAGGACATGCCGATCCCGGTCGCCAACGTCGCACTGCTGTGCGGCGACTGCGGCCCGACCCGCGTCGGCTACCGCTTCGACAGCGACGGCACCAAGGTGCGCGTCTGCAAGAAGTGCCGAAAGGACCTGGACTGATGGCCACCGCCACGACAGTCGCAAGCGAGCGGAGCGAGTCTCGCACCGCGCCCCGATTCAAGGCCCGCTACGACGAGACGATCCGGGCCCAGCTCCAGAAGACCCTCGAGCTGCCCAACGTCATGATGGTGCCCACGGTCGACAAGATCGTGGTCAACATGGGCGTCGGCGATGCCGTCTCGCAGGCGTCCCTCCTCGAGGGCGCCCAGCGCGACCTGGCCCAGATCACGGGCCAGAAGCCGATCGTGACCCGGGCTCGCAAGTCCATCGCCGCATTCAAGCTGCGTGAGGGCAACCCCATCGGCGCCAAGGTCACCCTCAGGGGCGACCGCAAGTGGGAGTTCTTCGACCGCCTCATCTCGGTGGCGATCCCCCGCATCCGCGACTTCCGCGGCCTCAACCCCAACAGCTTCGACGGGAACGGCAACTACACGTTCGGCGTGACCGAGCAGCTGATCTTCCCCGAGATCGACTACGACGCCGTGGACACCATCCGAGGGATGGACATCACGATCGTCACCACCGCACGGACCGACGCCGAGGGCAAGGCACTGCTCGACGCCTTCGGGTTCCCCTTCCGAAAGGATCGTTGAGTTGGCCAAGAAAGCGCTGATCAACAAGGCCAACAAGAAGCCCAAGTACAAGGTGCAGGGCTACACCCGGTGCCGGCGCTGCGGTCGCCCGCGTGCCGTCTTCCGGAAGTTCAGCCTGTGCCGGATCTGCTTCCGGGACATGGCGCACAACGGGGAGCTCCCCGGTGTGACCAAGGCGAGCTGGTGAGGTGACGACACGATGACCATGACCGATCCCATCGCCGACATGCTCACGCGGGTCCGCAACGCGAACATCGCCAAGCACGACGACGTCTCGATGCCGTCGTCCAAGCTGAAGGAGGCGCTCGCCGAGCTGTTGAAGACCGAGGGCTACATCGCGGACTTCAAGACGGCCGAGCGCCCCGACAGGCCGGGCAAGATCCTGTCGATCGACATGAAGTACTCGCCCGACCGCGAGCGCACGATCACCGGCATCAAGCGCGTGTCCAAGCCGGGCCTGCGCGTCTACAAGAAGTCCGACGAGATCCCTCGCGTGCTCGGTGGCCTCGGCGTCGCCGTGCTGTCCACCTCGCAGGGTCTCATGACCGACCGGGAGGCCCGTCGCCGCAACGTCGGCGGCGAGGTCCTCTGCTACGTCTGGTAGGAGCGAACATGTCTCGCGTCGGCAAAGCACCGATCACCATCCCCTCGGGCGTCGAGGTCACCATCGGTGACGACCTCGTCACCGTGAAGGGCCCCAAGGGTCAGCTGACCCAGGACGTCCCGGGCGACATCACCCTGCGCCAGGACGGTGACACCCTCCTGGTCGAGCGCCCGGACGACACCCGTTCCAACCGCTCCCTCCACGGCCTCGTCCGCGCCCTCGTGTCCAACATGGTCCAGGGCGTCACGACCGAGTTCACCAAGGAGCTCGAGATCATCGGCGTCGGCTACCGGGTCCTGAACTCGGGCACCGACTCCCTCGAGCTGGCCCTCGGCTACAGCCACACCATCAACTACAAGGCCCCGGCCGGCGTGACCTTCGAGGTCCCGGGCCCCACCCAGATCGTGGTCCGCGGCATCGACAAGCAGCAGGTCGGCCAGGTGGCCGCCGAGATCCGCGACTTCCGCAAGCCCGAGCCCTACAAGGGCAAGGGCGTGCGGTACAAGGGCGAGCACGTCATCCGCAAGGCCGGCAAGGCAGGCAAGTGACATGAGCAGCATGGCCAAGAAGAAGCAGCTGGGCCGCGACCGCCGGCACCGCCGGGTCCGCAAGAAGGTCCAGGGCACCCCGCAGCGTCCCCGCCTCGCGGTGTTCCGGTCCTCCAAGCACATCGTGGCCCAGGTCATCGACGACATCGCCGGCGTGACGCTGGCGGCTGCGTCCACCCACGAGAAGGACTTCGACGGCTACGGCGGCAACGCCGAGGCCGCCGCCAAGATCGGCGCCCTCGCCGCCGAGCGCGCCAAGGCCGCCGGCGTCACCAAGGTCGTGTTCGACCGAGGCGGCAACCGCTACCACGGCCGGGTCAAGGCCCTCGCCGACGCTGCCCGCGACGCCGGGCTCGAGTTCTAGGACCCGGGTCCCGGGAAGGATCGGAAGAACATGGCAAACGGAAACGACAACCCACGCCGCGGACGGCGGGACGAGCCCCAGGCCAACCCGCGCCTGTCGGGTGATGCCACGCTGCGCGAGTCGCGCGTCATCAACATCAACCGCGTCGCCAAGGTCGTGAAGGGTGGTCGTCGCTTCAGCTTCACCGCCCTCGTCGTCATCGGTGACGGCAACGGTCGGGTCGGCCTCGGCTACGGGAAGGCCAAGGAGGTGCCCCTCGCCATCCAGAAGGGCACCGAGGAGGCCCGCAAGAACCTCTTCGAGGTCCCCCTCGCCGGCGACACCATCATCCACCCGACGGTGGGCGAGCTCGGCGCTGGTCGCGTCATGCTCAAGCCCGCGGCCCCCGGTACCGGCGTCATCGCCGGCGGCGCGGCCCGCATCATCCTCGAGGAAGCCGGCATCCACGACGTGCTCTGCAAGTCGCTCGGCTCGGCGAACCACATCAACGTGGCCCGCGCCACCATCGAGGGTCTGAAGGGCCTGCGTCGCCCGGACGAGATCGCCCGCCTACGGGGCATCCCGGCCGACACCTTCGTCCCGAAGGGCCTGCTGAACGCGTACAACGAGTCCGAGAAGCTCAAGGGCCGCGCCGGAGCCGTGTCATGAGCGAGGGCACGATCACCGTCACCCAGATCCGGTCCGCCATCGGCGCCAAGCCCAAGACCCGCGGCACGCTACGGGCGCTGGGGCTGCGCCGCATCGGCCACACCAACACCCTCCCCGACCGTCCCGAGATCCGCGGCATGATCGCCCGGGTCCCGCACCTGATCACGGTCGAAGAATCCGTCAGCGACGGAGGCGAGTAGCTCCCATGTACAAGATCCACGACCTCCAGCCCCCCGCGGGCTCCAACCGACGCCGCAAGCGCGTCGGTCGAGGCATCGGCGGCAAGGGCGGCAAGACCGCCGGTCGCGGCACCAAGGGCCAGAAGGCGCGCAACACCGTGCCGATGGGCTTCGAGGGTGGCCAGATGCCCCTCTACATGCGCGTGCCGAAGCGCCGGGGCTTCAACAACCCCTTCCGCGTCGAGTACCAGGCGATCAACCTGGACACGCTCACCGAGTCCGGCCTCACCGACATCACCCCCGAGGCGCTCCACGCCAAGGGCCTGGTCCGCAAGGGCGCCCTGGTGAAGATCCTCGGTCGGGGTGAGGTCAGCGCCGCGCTGAACGTGACCGCCCACAAGTTCTCGGCGACCGCGGTCGAGGCCATCACCGCCGCGGGCGGTACGGTCGAGACCCGGCCCCTGCCGTGGGGCGATCGTCGTCCGCCGGCCAAGGGCAACCAGTTCACCAACCGCTGATCATCCCGATCGGCTGAGCCGCCACCCCCTGGGGAGCACGTGTTCCAGAGCCTGAAGAGCCTCGCGCGCGTCGCGTCCGTCTCGGACCTTCGCAACAAGATCCTGTTCGTGATCGCCATCCTGGCCCTCTACCGGGCCGGCTCGGCGGTCCCGGCGCCTGGCATCGACCTCGACGCGGTCCAGAACCTGAAGACTCAGGCCGAGGAGGGCGCCGGCGTGCTCGGGTTCCTCACCCTGTTCTCGGGTGGCGCGCTCACCCAGTTCGCGCTGTTCGCGCTCGGGATCATGCCGTACATCACGGCGTCGATCATCATGCAGATCCTCACCGTGGTGATCCCCCGCCTCGAGCAGTGGTCACAGCAGGGAGCGGTCGGGCAGCGCAAGATCACGCAGTGGACCCGTTACCTCACCGTGGCGATCGCCCTGCTGCAGTCCACGGGCCTCGCGTTCCTCTTCCACAACGGCGGCGGCGGCCTGATGGGCGGCGGCGGCGGGGTGGACCTGGGCATCGACCTGTTCGGCGGTGACGAGAACTTCAACACCGGCCGCATCCTGATCGTGGTGCTCACCCTCACGGCAGGCACAGCCCTGCTGATGTGGATGGGCGAGCTCATCACCCAGCGAGGCATCGGCAACGGCATGTCGCTGCTGATCTTCGCCTCGGTGGTGTCGAGCTTCCCGGTCGCCGGCGCCCAGATCAACGCCGAGCGAGGCGTCGGCCTGCTGGTGCCGCTGCTCCTCCTCGCCGTCGCCATCATGGTGGCCATCGTGTTCGTGGAGCTCGGCCAGCGCCGCATCCCGGTGCAGTTCTCCAAGCGCGTGGTGGGCAACCGGATGACCGGCGGGCAGTCCACCTACATCCCGCTCAAGGTCAACCAGTCCGGCGTGATCCCGGTGATCTTCGCCAGCTCGGTGCTGTACCTGCCGCTGTTGTTCACCCAGGTCCTGCCGGCCGACCAGGACTGGGCCGTGAGCATCCAGCGCTGGGTCGACACCAACCTGGTCCAGCCCGACTCGATCGTCTACATCGTCGTGTACGGGTTCCTGATCATCGGCTTCGCCTACTTCTACACGGCGATCCAGTTCGACCCCGCCAAGCAGGCCGACACCATCCGGCGCCAGGGCGGCTACATCCCCGGCATCAGGCCCGGGCCGCAGACCGAGCGCTACCTCGGCCGCATCCTGAACCGCATCACCCTACCGGGTGCGCTGTTCGTGGCCATGATCGCCCTGCTGCCCTCGATCCTGCTCGCCACCGCCGACATCACGAACTTCCCCTTCGGCGGCATCTCCGTGCTGATCGCCGTCGGCGTGATGCTCGAGTTCATGAAGCAGATCGACAGCCAGCTGATGATGCGCAACTACGAGGGCTTCCTCAACTAGCCGCAGCGCCAGTCCCGTGCCCCCGGGCACACATCACGTGACCAGCCGAGCGGGTCTTCGGGCGGTCGTGATTTCGGACAGGCGAAAGCGCGACCGATAGGGTGCCGGTCCTCATGATCCCCGGTGCTCGACTCGTGATGCTCGGCCGGCAGGGTGCCGGCAAGGGCACCCAGTGCACGCGGCTCTCCCGCCACTTCGTGGTGCCCCACATCTCCACCGGGGACATGCTGCGTGCCGCGGTCAAGGAGGGCACCGAGTTCGGGCGCAAGGCCCAGGAGTACATGTCGGCCGGCGAGCTGTTGCCCGACGACATCATCATCGGCGTCGTCGAGGAGCGCCTCGTCAAGGACGACACCCGCAACCGCGGCTACATCCTCGACGGCTTCCCCCGCACCCTCGACCAGGCCGAGTCGCTGGCCGAGATCACCGTCGACCAGCCCCTCGACCTCGTCATCGACCTGGCGGTCCCCACCGACGTGGTGCTCGTGCGCCTGGCCAGCCGGCGGGTGTGCGTCGACTGCGGCGCCAACTACGCAGTGCAGAGCCCGCCCAAGCACGGCTGGGTCTGCGACCACTGCGGTGGCGACGTCATCCAGCGCCAGGACGACACCGAGGAGGCCATCAAGCGCCGACTCGACATCTACGAGGCCGAGACGGCCCCCCTCATCCAGTGGTACGAGGCCCGGGGCCTGCTGATGGTCGTCGACGGCGACGGGGACCCCGACGAGGTCACGGCGCGGCTCATCCGCGCCATCGACAGCGCCCGGCGGTAGCGCCGTGGGTCGCCGAGATCGGGGCGCCCGCCGGTCCGAGGCGGAGATCGCCGTGATGCGCCGCGCCGGTCGGGTCGTGGCCGAGATGCACGAGGTGTGCCGCGGAGCCATCCGTCCCGGCGTCACCACCGGTCGCCTCGACGCCCTCGCCCGCGACGTCCTCGACCGCCGGGGCGCCACCTCGAACTTCCTCGGCTACGGCGGGTTCCCGGCGGTGCTGTGCGCCAGCGTCAACGACGAGATCGTCCACGGCATCCCGGGCCCACGGGTGCTGGAGGAGGGCGACGTCGTGTCCATCGACTGCGGTGCGGTCGTCGAGGGTTGGCACGGCGATGCCGCATTCACGACGACGGTGGGGGAGGGCAGCGACGCCGACCGGGAGCTGATCGAGGCCGGTCGGCGCTCGCTGGAGGCCGGCATCGAGCAGGTCGTGGCCGGCCGCACCCTCGGTGACCTCGGCCACGCCGTGGAGTCGGTGGTGCGCGCCGCGGGCTTCTCGGTCCTCGAGGACCACTGCGGCCACGGCATCGGGCGGGCCATGCACGAGGCGCCCGACGTCTTGAACACCGGACGGCCGGGCCGGGGCCTCGAGATCGAGATCGGCATGGTGCTGGCCATCGAGCCGATGGTGTGCGCCGGGACCTCGGACTACCGGGTCCTGGACGACGGCTGGACGGTCGTGACCGCCGACGGCGCCCGCGCCGCGCACTGGGAGCACACGGTGGCGGTCACCGCCGACGGCCCCCGGGTCCTCACGCTCCCCTGAGATCCCCCCACAGGGGACCAGCATGGGTCATGATGTGGGGCCTGCGGCGCGTGTCGCCACGCCCGTGGGGCCGCCGACCCGGCGCGGAGACGCGCCGTGGGGTTGGCGGTCGTGGGCGCGCTGTCATAGGATCTCCCTTCGGCTCTGGGACAGGCGCGCCTGCCCCTGCAGCGACCTGTGCTCGCCACACGTCCCGTCACCGGGATCGGGTGCAGGTGGAGCTCACCCCGTACGAGCTCAGTCGTGGCCGGCCCCCGGTGCCACTGAGCAACACTCTCGAGAGAGCAACGCATGAAGGTCCGACCCAGTGTCAAGCAGATGTGCGAGAAGTGCCAGGTGATCCGCCGGCACGGGCGCGTCATGGTCCTCTGCACGAACCCCCGTCACAAGCAGCGCCAGGGCTGAGGAGCGAACCCGGAACATGGCACGTATCCAAGGCGTCGACATCCCCCGCGAGAAGCGGCTGGTGATCTCGCTCACCTACCTGTTCGGCATCGGCAACACCACCGCCGCCCGCATCTGCGACGAGGTCGGCATCGACCCCAGCACCCGGGTCCGCGACCTCACCGACGCCGAGGTCAACAAGGTCCGCGAGTGGATCGACGAGCACGTCGAGGTCGAGGGCGACCTGCGACGTGAGATCCAGCAGAACATCAAGCGCAAGATCGAGATCGGCTCCTACCAGGGCATCCGCCACCGCAAGGGCCTGCCCGTGCGTGGCCAGCGCACCCACACCAACGCCCGGACCCGCAAGGGCCCGAAGAAGACCGTTGCCGGCAAGAAGAAGGTGAAGAAGTAGTGGCCAAGCCCTCCTCGGGCGGACGACGCCCCCGCAAGCGCGAGCGGAAGAACATCTCGCACGGCATCGCCCACATCAAGTCCTCGTTCAACAACACCATCGTCGCCATCACCGACCCGGCGGGCAACGTCTTGTCCTGGGCATCGGCCGGCAACGTGGGTTTCAAGGGCTCCCGCAAGTCCACCCCCTTCGCCGCCCAGATGGCCGCCGAGAAGGCCGCCCGCGGTGCCATGGAGCACGGCGTGCGTCGCGTCGAGGTCCAGGTCAAGGGCCCCGGTTCCGGCCGCGAGACCGCGATCCGCTCGATCCAGAACGCCGGCATCGAGGTCTCCGGCATCAAGGACGTCACCCCCGTGCCCCACAACGGTTGCCGCCCGCCCAAGCGCCGCCGCACCTGAGGAAGCAGATATGGCTCGTTACACCGGACCCCGCAGCCGCGTCGCTCGTCGACTCGGCGTCAACATCTTCGGCACCTCTGGCGAGGCGCGCGCCCTCGACCGCCGGCCCTACCCGCCCGGCGAGCACGGCCGCAGCCGCCGCCGAGGCCAGCCCTCCGAGTACCTGGCCCAGCTGCAGGAGAAGCAGAAGGCCCGGTTCTCCTACGGCCTGTCCGAGCGCCAGTTCCGCAACCTCTACGAGGAGGCGAACCGCCGCAAGGGCGTCACCGGTGAGCTCATGCTCCAGATGCTCGAGCGCCGCCTCGACAACGTCGTGTACCGCGCCGGCCTCGCCGCCACCCGGCCCCAGGCCCGGCAGTTCGTCAACCACGGCCACTTCGACGTGAACGGCAAGCGGGTGAACATCCCCAGCTACCGCGTCCGCGTCGGCGACACCATCTCCCTGCGCACCAAGTCCCGCGACATGGTCACCGTGCAGTGGAACAAGGACGTCCTCGACCGCCAGGCCCCGGGCTGGCTCGAGACGGGCGACAACGGCTTCGCCGTGACCGTTCGGGCCCTGCCCGAGCGTGAGCAGATCGACGTGCCCGTGCGAGAGCAGCTCATCGTCGAGCTGTACTCCAAGTAGCACTCCGCACCGCCAACCCGCCCCTCTCTCTCGAAGAAGACGAGGTACCTCGCTCCATGCTGGTCATCCAACGCCCAACCGTCGAGCCCCAGGGCGAGGAGGCCGACAACCGCCAGCGGTTCGTCATCAGCCCCCTCGAGCCCGGCTTCGGTCACACCATCGGCAACTCCCTGCGACGCGTGCTGCTGTCCTCGATCCCCGGCGCTGCCGTCACCCAGGTGCGCTTCGACGAGGCCCTGCACGAGTTCGACACGATCGGCGGCGTGGTCGAGGACGTCACCGACATCATCCTCAACCTGAAGGACCTCGTCGTCATCTGCCACAGCGACGACCCCGTGTCCCTCCGCCTCGACGCCCGCGGTCCCGCCGAGGTGACCGCCGCGGACCTGCAGGCCAACGCCGATGTGGAGATCCTCAACCCGGACCTCCACATCGCGACCATGAACGGCGACGGCCGTCTGGCCATCGACGTCACCGTGGCCCAAGGCCGCGGCTACGTGTCGGCTGACCGCAACAAGAGCTCCGACACCATCGGCGTGATCCCGGTCGACTCCATCTTCTCGCCGGTGCGCAAGGCCACCTTCTCGGTCGAGCCCACGCGCGTCGAGCAGGACACCAACTACGACAAGCTGGTCATCGACGTCCAGACCGACGGCTCCATCAGCCCGGCCGAGGCGCTGGCGTCCGCCGGTGACACGCTGCGCAGCCTGGTCGGCCTCGTCGCCGACATGAGCGAGCAGCCCCAGGGCCTCGAGCTCGGCGAGGTGCCCGTCACCGGCACCGGGCCGTCCGATCTCGACCAGCCCATCGAGGATCTCGAGCTGTCCGAGCGGCCCCGCAACTGCCTCAAGCGAGCGCAGGTCAACACCATCGGCGAGCTCGTCAACAAGACCGAAGACGACCTGCTGGCCATCACCAACTTCGGCCAGAAGTCCCTGGACGAGGTCGTCGAGAAGCTGGATGAGCGCGGCCTCACGCTGCGCATCCGCGGCTAGGAGAGAGACATGCCTGCACGTCCCCGCAAGGGCAAGCGCTTCGGCGGCTCTGCCTCCCACCAGAAGGCCATGTTCGGCAACCTGGTCGCCAGCCTCATCGCGGCCGAGTCGATCGTCACCACCGAGGCCAAGGCCAAGGCGGTCCGCCCGGTGGCGGAGAAGCTGATCACCAAGGCCAAGAAGGGCGGTCTCCACAACCACCGCCAGGTCGTCGCCTACCTGCGCGACGAGGAGATGGCCCACAAGCTGATGACCGACGTCGGCCCCCGCTACGTCGACCGTCCGGGTGGCTACACCCGCATCCTCAAGCTCGGCCCCCGCCACGGCGACAACGCGCCGATGGCTCGCATCGAGCTGGTCTGAGCCCCATCCAGATCTGAGCGACCCGGCGCCCAAGGCGCCGGGTCGCTGCGCGCGTGTGCGAGGTTGGTGCCTGCCATGCCCACTTCGCCGACCCTCTTCGACGACGACGACCTGGACCCCGCCCCCGCAGAGCCCCGGGTCCGCGTGCGCCTGACGGTCGCCTACGACGGCACCGCCTTCCACGGCTTCGCCCGCAACCCCGGCGTGCCCACCGTGGGCGGTCGCCTCACCGAAGCCCTCCAGCGCGTGCTGCGCCACCCCGTCGAGCTCACCTGCGCAGGCCGCACGGACAAGGGCGTGCACGCCCACGGTCAGGTGGTGGACTTCGCCACCGCCGAGGGGGTCGACCTCCCGTCCCTCTGCCGGGCGCTGAACGCCCTGTGCGGGCCCGAGGTGGCGGTTCGCGACCCGGCGCTGGTGCCCATGGACTGGTCGGCCCGCTTCGACGCCACCAGCCGCCGGTACCGCTACACGATCCGCGCCCACGAGGTCCCCGACCCCTTCTCCGTGCACACGGCGTGGCACGTGCGCGAGCCCCTGGAGCTCCCCCTGCTGCGGCTGGCGTGTGACCCGTTGATCGGCACCCACGACTTCTCGTCGTTCTGCCGCCGGCCCAAGACCGGCGACGGCACCGAGGTGTCGCTGGTTCGCGACGTGCGGGAGGCCCGCTGGGAGCGGGTCGACGATCACCGGCTGCGCTTCTGGATCGAGGCGTCGTCGTTCTGCCACCAGATGGTCCGCTCCATCGTCGGGACCATGGTGGAGGTCGGCCTCGGGCGCATCCCCGCCGGCGATATCCGGGCGATCCTCGCCGCCCGCGACCGGCGCCAGGCCGGGCCGGTCGCCCCGCCCCACGGTCTCACGCTCTGGGAGGTCTCGTATCGGTCCTGAGGGGAACCTCGGAGCACCCACAGCGCTCGCTCGGGGGCCACGCGTCGCGCGGAGCCGGACAGCAACGCCACACCTGGGCGCCCCTGTCCCACAGCTGGCGATCGCGGGCTCCGGCCCGGCTCACCGGAGGGCGATCCGGCCTGCCCCGACGCCGGTGACCCGACCCACCACCGCGGCCGTGTGACCCGAGGTGTTGAGGGCGGCCACCGCGTCGGCGGCCGCGGCCTCGTCGGCGGCGCCGAACAGGAGACCGCCGCTGGTCTGCGCGTCGGCGAGCAGGAGCTGGGTGTTCCCGTCGTGGGCGCCGGCATCGAGCGATGCTCGCACGTGTTCGAGGTTTCGCTCGGTGCCACCGGGCACGACGCCCGCGGCGAGCAGCTCACGGGCGCCGTCGAGGACCGGCACCGCGTCGACGTCGACCTCGACGTCGACGCCCGACTCCACCGCGGCGCGCAGCAGGTGGCCGAGCAGGCCGAACCCGGTGATGTCCGTGCACCCCCGCGCCCCGGCGCGGCGGGCGGCGTCCCGGGCCGCAGCGTTGAGGCGGACCATCGAGGTCACGGCTGCCGACGCCAGCGCGGGCGGCGCCAGGTCGCGCTTGATGCCGGTGGTGGCGATGCCGATGCCCAGGGGCTTGGTGAGTACGAGCAGGTCGCCGGGCCGGAAGGCCGCGTTGGTGAGCACCTCGTCAGGGTGGACCTCGCCCACCACGGCCATCCCGTACTTGGGTTCGGGGTCGTCGACGGTGTGCCCGCCGGCGACCACGAAGCCGGCCTCCGTGGCGATGTCGAGCCCGCCCTGCAGCACGTCGCCCAGCACTTCGGTGGGCAGCTCGTCGACGTTCCAGCCGACGAGGTTCAGCGCCAGCAGTGGGCTGCCGCCCATGGCGTAGACGTCGGACACGGCGTTGGCGGCCGCGATGCGGCCCCAGGTGCGGGCGTCATCGACAACCGGGGTGATGAAGTCGGCGGTGACCACGAGGGCGCGCTCGTCCGAGAGGCGCCACACGGCGGCATCGTCGCCGGACAGCGCCCCGACCAGGAGGTTGGGATCACCAGGAGGTGCCAGACGGCGCACGACGTGCGCCAGCTCGCCGGGGGCGAGCTTGCACGCTCAGCCGGCGCCGTGGGAGAACGCCGTCAGGCGGGGTCGATGGGTCATCGCGTGGCACGCTACCGGGGCCGTGTCCGGCGCCAGGTTGCAGCAGATCCGCGCCCGCCCGTAGATTTGTCCCTTGCGCCTTGGGGCCTCCCGCGCCCCGAGCAGCTTCGCATCCGCAGTCGCGAGACACCAGACAGTCAGGTTCGCACCCGTGCGCACGTATTCACCGAAAGCCAGCGAGATCACCCGCGAGTGGTGGGTCATCGACGCCGAGGGCATGGTCCTCGGCCGTCTGGCCACCGAGGTCGCCCGGGTCCTGCGGGGCAAGCACAAGGCGATGTTCGCTCCCCATCTCGACTGCGGCGACCACGTGATCGTGGTGAACGCGGACAAGGTCGTGCTGACCTCCGGCAAGGCCGAGAAGAAGAAGGTGTGGCGCCACTCCGGCTTCCCCGGCGGCATCAAGTCGATGAGCTACAGCGACGCCCTCGACCGCAAGCCGGCCGAGGCCGTGCGCCGCACCATCAAGGGCATGCTGCCGAAGAACCGGCTCGGCGCCCAGATGCTGACCAAGCTGAAGGTGTACGCAGGTCCCACGCACCCGCACGCCGCCCAGCAGCCCAAGGAACTCGAGATCGACTCCCGGGCCCGCGCCCGCGTGAGCTGAAGGAAGCAACCGTGAGCACCAAGCCCCTCGTCCAGGCCACCGGCCGCCGCAAGCGCGCCGTGGCCCGCATCCGGCTCCGTCCCGGCAGCGGCAACGTCACCGTGAACGGCAAGGACGTGAAGGTCTACTTCCCGACCGACGCCCTCCAGAGCCTGGCCCTCGCCCCCGTGGCCGTCGCCGAGGCCGAGGAGCACTACGACATCGACTGCACCATCGCCGGTGGCGGCACCACGGGCCAGGCCGGCGCCATGAGCCTCGGCCTCGCCCGGGCCTTCGCCGAGCTCGATCCCGAGCGCCGTGGCGAGCTGAAGCACGAAGGCCTCCTGCGCCGCGATCCGCGCAAGAAGGAGTCCAAGAAGTACGGCCTCAAGAAGGCCCGCAAGGCGCCGCAGTACTCGAAGCGCTGATCCGCCACGTCGGATGCTGTCGTTCGGCACCGACGGCGTCCGCGGCGTCGCCAACGAAGACCTGACACCGGAGCTCGCCCTGGCACTGGGGCGAGCTTCGGCGCGCGTGTTGGGCGGCGATGCTGTGGTCATCGGTCGTGACACGCGTCGGTCCGGCCCCATGATCGAGGCGGCGCTCGCCGCCGGGTACGCGTCCGAGGGTGTCGACGTCGGCCTGCTCGGGGTCGTGCCCACGCCGGTGGTGGCCCACGCCGCGGCCCGGCTCGGCGTCCCGGGCGCCGTGATCTCGGCGTCGCACAACCCCTTCCCCGACAACGGCATCAAGCTGTTCGCTGCCGGCGGGCACAAGCTCGCCGACGAGGCCGAGCACCAGCTCGAAGCCGAGCTCGCCCACCTGCTCGGGGGAGGCGGGGGTGGCCGCCCCACGGGCGCCGGCGTGGGCGCGGTCGTCCGCGACGACGGGAGCGCAGCGTCCGCGTGGGCGGCAGACCTGCACCACGCCATCGGCGACCGGTCGCTCGACGGTCTCTCCGTCGTCCTCGACTGCGCCCATGGGGCGGCCTCGGCGTTGGCCCCTGCGGTGCTGCGGGACGCCGGCGTCGACGTCATCGTGGTCCACGCCGACCCCGACGGCGTGAACATCAACGAAGACGCCGGGTCGACGTCGCCCGAGGCCCTCCAGCGCGCGGTGGTCGACCACGGCGCCGACGTCGGCCTCGCCCTCGACGGGGACGCCGACCGGCTCCTGGCCATCGACGCCACGGGCACGCTCGTCGACGGCGACCACGTGATCGCCATCCTCGCCATCGATCGCCAGGCGCAGGGGCGCCTCCCGCTCGACACCGTGGTCGCCACCGTCATGTCCAACCTGGGCTTCCGGCTGGGCATGGCTCGGCGGGGCATCACCGTGGTCGACACCAAGGTCGGCGACCGCTACGTGCTCGAGGCCCTGGCCCGCACGGGTGCCGCCCTCGGGGGAGAGCAGTCGGGCCACGTCATCCAGGCCGACCTGTCCACCACGGGCGACGGCCTGCTCACCGCACTCAGTCTCCTCGACGTGGTGCACCGCACCGGTCGCCCCCTCGCCGACCTGGCCGCCGACGCCATGACGTCACTGCCCCAGGTCCTGGTGAACGTGCGTCTCGCCGAGCGGGACCCGCTCCTGCTCGACCGCCTGGCCGACGATGTCGCTGCGGCCGAGGCCCGCCTCGGTGACGAGGGTCGCGTGCTCGTCCGCCCCTCGGGCACCGAGCCGCTGATCCGCGTGATGGTCGAGGCCCCCACGCCGGAGCGGGCCCAGCAGGAGGCGGACGTCCTCGCCGACGCCGTCCGCCGCCTCGCCCCGTCCTGAGGGCCCCCACTCCCGGAACTGGCAGTCGCCACGTAGCGTCGGATCGGCATGACCTCCGCCGTGCGCCTGCTTGCCATCGTCGTCACCGGCGTGGTCCTGGCCGCCTGCGGCGGAGGTGACGAGCCGGTCACGGCCGGCGACGGCTCCACCACCTCGCCGGGGCAGCTGCTGGCGGCGCACTACAGGTCGAGGGCGACGAGCTCACCATGACCTCCAGCGACACCGTCGTGCGCTTCCTGGACCGGGAGGTGGCTGAACCGGACCGGGAGCTCGTCGGCACGACGTGGCACGTGGACGGCTTCGCCGACGGAGACGATCCGGAGAGCACCGCGATGTCGTCCAGCACCGAGACCCTGCGACGGTGCTGTTCCGTGAGGACGGTTTGGTCACGGGCGGCGACGGCTGCAACGGCTTCGGGCTCGCGATGATCGACGGCGTGGCCACCGACGGTCTCCGCTACGAGGTCGACGGCGCCGAGGTGCGCTTCAGCGCCGACGCCCCGCAGACGGGCGTGGCGTGTCCCGATCTGGACGACCACCTCGACCGGTTCTGGGCCGCGCTCTCCGGCACGGCGACCTTCTCGATCGACGGCGACCGGCTCCGGCTGGTGGGTGAGGACGGCCGGATCATGACGCTGCGGGCGACCGACTGATCCTGGCGCAACACCAGCACTGCCAGTTCCCCCGCCGGTGCCGCCGCCGGGACCCCGCACCCCGCGGGGGGCCGGGGCCGGGGGTCAGACGCAGCGGTTGGTGAAGCTCCCGATCCCCTCGATCGTGGACGTGATGACGTCGCCGGGTTCCAGGAAGTCACCGGTCGCCATGCCCACGCCGTCGGGTGTGCCCGTGAAGATCAGGTCGCCGGGCCCCAGGGTGAGGATCGAGGACAGGTAGGCGATCAGGGCGGGGACCGGGAAGATCATCTCGGTGCTCGACGCGTGCTGGCGGCGCTCGCCGTTGATGTCACAGGAAAGGGTGATGTCGTCGGGGTCGTCGAAGGCGTCCACCGAGACCAGCAGCGGACCGATCGGGCCGTAGGTGTCCCGCGACTTGCCCAGGTCGAAGTGGGGCGGCTTGGCCGCGAACTGGAGCGTCCGGTCGGAGATGTCCTGGCCGATGGTGAGCCCGGCCACGTGGTCCCAGGCGTCGGCCTCGGCGATGTGCCTGCCGCCCGTCCCGATCGCCACGACCAGCTCCACCTCCCAATCGACGCTGTCGGCCTCGAGGGCGATGTCGGTGCCGGGCGCGCAGATGCAGCTGGGGAACTTGGTGAAGACCAGCGGGGCGGGCGGCGTGCCGTCGTGGGCCATGCCGGTCTCGGCGGCGTGGGACCGGTAGTTGAGGCCCACGGCGAACACGTTGGTGGGGCGGGGGACCGGAGCGTCGAGGACCGCCTCCGAGAGACGTCCGGTGGCCTCGCAGCCGTCCAGCCCGGCGGCCACCTCGTGCAGGCGGCGGTGCTCGGCCACGGCGGCCATCGGATCGGCCCCGAAGGCGCCGCCGGTGCACCGCTCGAGGTCGTGGAGGGCATCACCGTGGACCAGCGTGGCCCGCCCGTCGACGGAGGCGAGGCGGAAGGTCATCGGGGGCCGTTCGGGCAGACTGTGGGAACCATGTGTGGAATCATCGCCGTCCTCCGGCGTCCGGTCGAGCGGACCGACCTCCCGGCCGAGCCGCTGGTCGGTGCCCTCGAGCGTGGCGTGCACGCCCTGCGCCGGGCCATCGACGACGCCGGCGGCTCGGGACCGGCGATCGACGCACTCGCCGGAGTGGCCGTCGACCTCGAGCAGGTGGCCGCCGACCTGCACGGGCCACGTGGGGTCCGGCTGCTGCTGGTCGACCAAGCCACATCATCCCGGATCCGTGGGCTGGCGAACACCCTCGGGCAGACCGTGGCCGACCTCGACGCCGCCCTCGACCGCCTGGTCGTCGACGCCGACACCGAGGCCCGCAACGCCGCCGCCGTCCGGGTCAGGGACGCGGCGTGGACCATCGAGCGCGACCGGCTCCGAACCGCCGACGGGGTGGCGACGCTGGTCGGGCGCGACACCGGCTGGTCCGCCGTCGAGGCCTGCACCCAGATCGAGCAGTCGCTGTCGGCCATCGACCGCCTCGAGGTCCGGGGCCGCGACTCCGCCGGCGTGATGGTGCTCGTGCGCGGTCACGGGCTCGACCCGTCCGATCCCGCCGTCGCCGGCCTGCTCGACGGTCGGGCCGACGACCCCCTGCTGCGGTCGCGCGCCGTCCGGCTCGTCGATGGCCCCGACGGACCGGCCAGCCAGCTGGCCTTCGCCTACAAGGCCGCGGCCGAGATCGGCGAGCTCGGCGACAACACCGCTGCGCTGCGAGCCGACATCGTCGGCGACGAGCTGCTCCACCTCGCACTGGCGGGGCCCGATGCGCAGGCCGTCGTGCTCGGGCACACCCGGTGGGCCAGCGTCGGCATCATCTCCGAGGCCAACGCCCACCCGCTCGACTCCCTCGAGCACGAGCAGATCGAGGTCGGCCCGTTCGTGGCCGCCGCGCTGAACGGCGACGTCGACAACTTCGCCGACCTGAAGTCGGCCAACGGGCTGTCGATCCACGCCGAGGTCACCACCGACGCCAAGGTGATCCCCGCCCTCGTGTCCCGCCGGGTCGCCGCCGGCGACGACCCGCTCGAGGCGTTCCGCGCCACGGTGGCGTCGTTCGAGGGATCGGTGGCCATCGCCGCCACCGTGGCGGGCCGTCCCGAGGCCATGGCACTGGCGCTGCGTGGTTCGGGCCAGGCGCTCTACGTCGGCCTCGCGGGTGACGCCTACATCGTCGCCTCCGAGCCCTACGGGCTGGTCGAGGAGACGTCTCGCTACCTCCGCATGGACGGGGAGACGCCGGCGAACCCCGACAACCCCAACGCCAGCCGGGGCCAGATCCTCCTGCTCGACGGCGCGAAGGCCGGCTCCCTCGCGGGCATCGAGCGCATCTCCTACGACGGCACGGTCCTGCCCGTCACCGAGGACGACGTCGTCACGGCCAGCATCACCACGCGCGACATCGACCGGGGCGACTTCCCCCACTTCCTGCTCAAGGAGATCACCGAGTCCCCGGTGAGCTTCCACAAGACCCTGCGGGGCCGGCTGGTGGAGGACGGGGACCAGCTGCGGGTGGTGCTGCCGGAGGACTCCTTCCCGGCCGACATCCGCAGCCGCCTGGCCGACGGGTCGATCAGCCGCATCCTGGCCATCGGCCAGGGAACGGCCGCCATCGCCAGCCGGGGGCTGGCCGCCCTGCTGGCCGACGCCGCCGACCGCCGCGGCATCCAGCTCGAGGCCATCCCCGCCACGGAGCTGTCGGGCTTCCGGCTGCGCAGCGACATGTCCGACACCCTGGTGGTCGCCATCAGCCAGTCGGGCACCACCACCGACACCAACCGCACGGTCGATCTGGTGCGCGGCCGCGGTGCGTCGGTGATCGCCATCGTGAACCGGCGCGGATCGGACCTCACCGACCGGGCCGACGGCGTCCTCTACACGTCCGACGGGCGTGACGTGGAGATGGCCGTGCCCTCCACCAAGGCGTTCTACGCCCAGATCGCGGCCGGGAACCTGCTGGCGATCGCCATCGCGTCCGAGTGGGGCGAGGAGCCTGACCAGAGCCTGCTGCGGGCCATGCGGGAGCTGCCCGACGCCATGCGAGCCACCCTCGCCACCCGGCCCGCCATCGCCGAGGCCGCCCACGAGTGGTGTCCGCCCCGCCGCTACTGGGCGCTCGTCGGCAACGGCACGAACCGCATCGCGGCCGAGGAGCTGCGGATCAAGCTCTCCGAGCTCTGCTACAAGTCGATGGCCTGCGACGCCACCGAGGACAAGAAGCACATCGACCTGTCCTCCGAGCCGCTGATCCTCGTCTGCGCCGCCGGTCTCACCGGGTCCAACGTGGACGACGTCGCCAAGGAGGTGGCGATCTACCGGGCGCACAAGGCGGCGCCGATCGTGATCGCCACCGAGGGCGAGGCCCGCTTCGCCGCCGCGCTCGCCGTCCTCACCGTGCCCGAGACGCACGAGGCCCTGGCGTTCATCCTCGCCACCATGGTGGGCCACCTGTTCGGGTACGAAGCCGCCCTCGCCATCGACGCCCAGGCCATGCCGCTCAAGGAGGTGCGTGGTGCCATCGAACACGCCATCGAAGGCGGTGCCCTCGACGGCGAGCGGGTGCTCTCCGAGCTCCGAGCGTCGGCCACCGCACCCGTGCAGGCCTTCTTCGACGGCCTGCGGGCCGGCCGCTACGACGGGCACCTCGAGGCGTCGACGGCGGTGCGCACCGCCAACCTGTTGCGCTACGCCACCGGCGCCGTGCCGCTCGACGCCTACCAGCTCGACCACGGCAAGGTGGGGACGCCGTCGGTGCTGGTCGAGGACCTCACCGCCGCGCTCACCCGCGCCATCGACGAGCTGACCCGCCCCATCGACGCCATCAAGCACCAGGCCAAGACCGTCACCGTGGGGATCTCCCGCACCGACGAGTCGATGCTCGAGGTGCCGCTCGTGCGCGAGGTCCTGGCCGCCGGCGCACCGCGCGACCGCCTCACCTACAAGAACCTCCGGACGCTCGCCGATGTGTCGCCGGCCGTCGAGGAGGTCGTGGGCTACACCCGCTACCGCATCGAGGGCACCGTGGACGCCACGTCCGGCGCCGGTGCGACCATCACGGTGGTCGACCGGGGCGGCATCGCCCGTGACCTGCCGCTGCGCACCGAGCAGAACCCGGTGCTGCGGGGCACGAAGCACCAGGTGGCCGCCGATCAGGAGCTGCTGGTCGGGCGGGGCCGGAGCGACGGGCGCACCATCGTCATCATCCCCGAGGTGAAGGACGGCACCACCACGGGCATCACGCTCCTCCACGTCCGCTTCGCCGAACGCCTGTCCGCCGCCTCGGCCCGGGGCGTGCTGGCCGGGTATCGCCGACGCCTCGCCGCGCTGCGCGACGCCGTGACCGAGACCGAGCCCACCTTCCGGGACGACCTCCTCGCCGAGGTGCCGGTCGTCGACCTGCTCACGCTCCCGGTCAGCCTGCTGGCCGACCGGTGGCGGTCCTGACCGGTGTCGTCGGCGTCGGCATCGACCTGGTCGACGTCGACCGGTTCCGCCGCTCGCTCCTACGGACCCCGTCCATGCGGGAGCGCATGTTCACCGAGGGCGAGCGTGCCTACGCCGAGACCGCGAACGACCCCACGGAGCGCTACGCCGCCCGCTTCGCCGCCAAGGAGGCGGTGATGAAGGCGATGGGCGTCGGCCTGGGTGCCTTCGGGTTCCACGACGTGGAGGTCCTCCGCGCCGAGGGCGGCCGCCCGTCGCTGCGCGTGGTCGGCGCAGCCGAGCTCCTGGCGGTCGAGCGGGGCGTGCGGGCCTGGCAGATCAGCCTCACGCACACGGCGACATCTGCGGGCGCGGTGGTGGTGGCGCTGGCGTAGGTCTCAGCGGGGCGCCAGCTCGGGACGGAACCGGGCCTGTGCGTGCCCGCGCAGCGCTTCGGGGATCGGGACGGCCCGCCGGCTCACCGTGTCGAGCGCGACGTCGACGACCTCGAACGCCACCAGCAGCTCCCCGGTGTCGACATCGAAGCCCCACATCACGCGGTGCGTCGTCTTGTCCCCCATGCCGACCACCGCACCGAAGGACTGGATGCGCTCCCCCCGGTCGGGCAACCGGTGGATCGCCATCCGGTTCTCCATCGTGGCCCAGCCGACGAGCTGGCCGTCGGGCCCCTGGTGCAGCGTGGGGCCGGTGGAGCCGTCGAGCGGCTCGCCGCCCCAGAGAAGGAACGGCGCCGCCGCCGGATCGTAGGTGCCGTCGGACCGGCACTCCTCGGACTCGATGGTGCGGGGCCGGCGCATGACGAGGAGGGGGTCGGCCAGCACCTCGTCGAGGGTGGGCGCCGAGTCGAGCGGGGTCGTGTCGAGCGAGATGCTGCGGGGTCGGCCGTGCGCGGGCATCTCTCCGGCGCCCAGCTCGGCCGCCGGCGGCCACGCTGCCACCGGCCCGCTCCGATCCCGGGCTTCGAGCCGGTGCACGAAGCTGGCGGCCAGGTCCTCGGTCTCGGTGTTGCGCAGCTCGTGGTACAGCCGCAGCGAGCCTCCGCCGTGGTGGAGGACGGCGCTGCGCACCTCCAGGTCGGCGCCGAGGAGCTGCTCGCGGAAGTGCCGGGTGTAGATGTCCACCGCCTCGACGGAGAGGTCCTCGGCGCCACCGAACCGTCGGACGAGCTCGTCGCTGGCCGCTCGTGCCGCGGCGCCGTAGTACCGCACGTTCATGTGCCCGAGGTGGTCGATCTTGTCCTCGGTGACGGTGGTGCGGTGCGTGGTCTGCAGCTCGGTCATGGCGGTCGTCCCTCGTCGGTGGTCGGAGGAAGGTAGCGGCGCCGGTCCCGGAACCCGTAGGGCACGCCACCGGTGGCAGGATCGGTCGGTGCTCCCCGTGGTCCGGATCGCCGAGATGCAAGCCGTCGACGCCGAGGCCCCGGAGCCGGTCGAGGTGCTGATCGATCGGGCCGGCGCTGCGGTCGCCCGAGCCACCCTCGACCTGCTGGGTGGCGGCTACGGCCGGCGGGTCCTGGTGCTGGCCGGCCCCGGCAACAACGGCGCCGATGGTCGCGTCGCCGCCGACAAGCTCGCCCGGCGCGGGGTCCACGCCGTCGTGGTCGACCTGACGGACGCGCCGCCGGTGCTGCCCGACGTCGACCTCGTCATCGACGCCGCACTCGGCACGGGGATCTCTCGACCGCACCACGCCCCCGACCCGGGTGCTGCGCTGGTGCTCGCGGTCGACATCCCCTCGGGGATCCACGGCGACACCGGTGCGGCGCTCGGGGCGCCCATGCGCGCCGACCTCACCGTGACCTTCGCTGCGCTCAAGCCCGGGTTGCTCCTCGGCGCAGGTCCGGCGCACACCGGAGCCATCCGCATCGCCGACATCGGCCTCGACGTGTCGCGGGCCCGGGCCGAGCTCGTCGACGATGCCGGGGCCGCCGCCCTGTGGCCCCGTCGGGCGACGTCGGCCCACAAGTGGAACACGTCGGTGCTGGTGGTCGCCGGGAGCCCGGGCATGACCGGTGCCGCGTCGATGGCAGCCGAGGCCGCGCAGCGGGCCGGAGCCGGGATGGTCCGGCTGGCGACGCCGGGTGGTGGTCACGGGCCCGACGTGCCCCGGGAGGTCGTCACCGTGCAGGTCGACGAGGCCGGCTGGGCCGATGCGCTGCTCGGCGACCCCGGCACGCTCCACGCCGTCGCGGTTGGCCCCGGGCTCGGCACCTCGTTGGCCACCCGCCACCAGGTCCGCACCCTGGTGGCCGGCACCCAGGCACCGGTCGTGGTGGACGGCGATGGCCTCACCGCGCTCGGCACCGACGCCGGCGCGGTCATCGCCCGTCGCAGCGCCGGGACCGTGCTCACGCCCCACGACGGGGAGTTCGTCCGGCTCGCCGGCCACGCCCCGGGTGCGGACCGGATCGCCGACGTCGTGGCGCTCGCCGAGCGCACCGGTGCCGTCGTGCTGCTGAAGGGGCCCACGACGGTGGTGGCCGCACCCGACGGTCGGGTCCGGCTGACCCGGGCCGGCGACGAACGGCTCGCCACCGCCGGCACGGGGGACGTGCTCACCGGAATCGTCGCCGCACTGCTGGCCGGAGGCCTCGACCCCCTCGACGCCGCCGCCGTCGGCGCCCACGTGCACGGCACGGCTGCCCGGTCGGCGCCCCGGCACGGCGCGGTGGCCACCGACGTGATCGCCGGCATCCCGGCCGCCCTCGCACACCTCCTGGGCGATGGCCGATGAGCGCCTGGCACCACGGCGGGTCGGTGGCCGAGGTGGACCTCGACGCCGTCATCCACAACATCGACGTCCTCGCCGGTCTGGCCGGTGGGGCCGACATCTGCGCGGTGGTGAAGGCGGACGGGTACGGGCACGGCGCCGTCCCGGTGGCGCGCGCGGCCCTGGCCGCCGGCGCCACGTGGCTCGGCGTGGCCCAGGTCCAGGAGGCCCGGACGCTGCGGGCGGCCGGCATCGAGGCGCCGATCCTCGTGCTCAGCGAGTGCGACACCTCGCCCGAGACGCTCGACCTGGCCCTCGCCACCGGGCTGCACCTGGTCGCCTACCGGCCAGTGTTCCTCGATGCGCTCGCCGCCCGGGCCCGGGTCCTCGGCACCCGACCGGCACCCGTGCACCTGAAGGTCGACACCGGCATGCGCCGGGTCGGATGCGAGCCGCACGAGGCGCTCGACCGTGCCCGCCGGATCGTGGACGACCCGTGGCTGCACCTCGCCGGCACCATGACCCACCTCGCGGTCGCCGACGAACCAGGGAACCCCGGGACCGACGCCCAGCTCGCACGCTTCGAGGCGGTCCTGGCCGACCTGGCAGCCGCCGGCCTCGAGCCGGGGCTGCGCCACGCCGCCAACTCGGCGGCGACGCTGCTGCACCCGCGGGCCCACCTCGACCTCGTCCGGCCCGGCATCGCCGTCTACGGCATCCCACCGGCGCCGGTGCTGGCCGGCGTCGCGCCGCTCCGCCCGGCCATGCGGTGGACGTCCGAGGTGCGCTTCGTGAAGCCCGTCGCCCGCGGCGAGGGCGTGTCGTACGGACACCGACACGTGTTCGAGGAGCCGACCGTGGTCGCCACCGTGCCCGTGGGCTACGCCGACGGCTACCGGCGCCGGCTCGGGGTGGTGGGGGGCGTGGTGCTCATCCGCGGGCGGCGCTGCCCGATCGTCGGCGTCGTCACCATGGACCAGCTGGTGGTCGACGCCGGCCCCGAGGGCGACGTCGAGGTCGGTGACGAGGTGGTCCTCCTCGGACCGCAGGGCGACGACGAGCTGTCGGCCACCGAGCTGGCCGTGCTCGTCGACACGATCGGCTACGAGATCACGTGCTCGGTGAGCGGGCGGGTCGCCCGCCGCCACCGGGGCGGACCGGGGGGAGCGGGCTGATGGTGACCGACGTCGAGGGGGTGCGGGTCGGTCACTGGACCGACGCCCGGGCGCGGACCGGGTGCACGGTCGTGCTGCTGCCCACCGGGACGGTGGCGTCGGGCGAGGTGCGGGGCGGGGCGCCGGCCACCCGGGAGTTCGCGCTGCTCGACCCCACCCGCATGGTCACCCGCCTCGACGCCGTGGTGTTCAGCGGCGGCTCGGCCTTCGGGCTCGCCGCAGGTCAGGGCGTGATGGACCACCTCGCCGAGGCCGGCATCGGCTTCGAGACGGTCGGGGGGCCGGTGCCCATCGTGGTGGGCCTGTCGCTGTACGACCTGTCGGTGGGCGACGCCGCCGTGCGCCCGACCGCTGCCCACGGCCGGCTCGCCGCCGAGCGGGCCACCACCGGACCGGTCGAGACCGGACTCGTCGGCGCCGGCACGGGGGCCACCGTCGCCAAGTGGCGGGGTCCCGACCACCGGCGACCGGGCGGACTGGTGGCGGCCACGCGTCGCGGGGGCGACGGCCTCCTCGTGGCCGCCCTCGTCGCCGTGAACGCATTCGGGGAACCCGGCGCCGACCCCGGCGACGTGGCCGACGGCAGCGTGTCGGGGTCCGATCTCGAAGCCGCACCGCCCGGTACGAACACCACCATCGGGATCGTCGTCACGAACGCAGCGCTCGACAAGGTCGGCTGCCACCTGCTCGCCCAGGCGGCCCACCACGGCCTGGCCCGGTCCGTCTCGCCATCGCACACGTCGGTCGACGGCGACGCGTTCGTGGCTGCGGCCACCGGCGTGGTCGAGGCCGAGCTGGCCGTGGTCCGGAACCTGGCCGTCGCCGCGGTCAGCGACGCCATCCTCACCCTCGCCCCGCGACGTGACCCGCGGTGAGGGCTGGTGAGCCGCCTCGGCGCCAGCGGTAACGTTGCCGCCGTGCCGCGCCCCGACGACCACGCCACCGGTGCCGGACCAGTCGCATGATCCTGCGCGCCCGCACCGACAGCGTCGACGCCACCCGCGAGCTGGCCGCCGTGGTGGCCAAGCAGGCGACGGCCGGCGACGTGATCCTGCTCGCCGGCGAGCTGGGGGCCGGCAAGACGGCGTTCGTGCAGGGCTTCGGCGCCGCCCTCGGCGTCGACCAGCCCATCACGAGCCCCACCTTCACGCTGGCCCACCAGTACGAGGGCGCGCTGGTGCTGCACCACCTCGACGTCTACCGGCTCGAGCGCCTCGCCGAGCTCGAGGACATCGGCGTGTCGGAGCTGCTCGACGGTGGCGGCGTGGTGCTCATCGAGTGGGGCGACGCGGTGGCGCCGGCCCTGCCGAACGACTACCTCGAGATCGCCATGCGCTACGGCGAGGGTGACGACGATCGCCACCTGGAGCTGCGCTGCGTCGGGGGCCGCTGGTCGGCCCGGCACCGCACGCTGGCCGAGCAGCTCCAGCCCTGGGCGGAGGCCTGATGCTGATCCTCGGGATCTCCACGTCGACCAAGCAGGTCGGGTGCGCCATCGGTGGTCACGAGGGCGTGCTGGCGTCCTCCCACTCGGCTCGCGGGAAGCGCCACGCCGAGAACCTGGCGCCCGCCATCGACTTCGTCCGCCGCCAGGCCCGCATCGAGCTCGACGAGATCTCGGTGGTGGCCGTCGACATCGGCCCCGGGCTGTTCACCGGGCTGCGGGTCGGCATCGCGGCGGCGAAGGCCATGGCCCACGCCCTGCGGGTGCCCATGATCGGAATCCCCAGCCTCGACCTCCTGGCCTGGCCCCTGCGCCACACCTCCCGGGAGATCGTCGCCGTCATCGACGCCCGCCGCGGCGAGGTGTTCTACGCCCGCTACCGCCCCACGCCGGGCGGGGTGCAGCGCCTGGGAGACCCCGTCGTGGCCAGCCCCGACGACCTGCGGGCCGACCTGGAGGCCACCGACAGCGAGTACCTCATCGTGGGCGACGGCGGCCTGCGCTACGCCGACGAGCTCGGCGGCATCATCCGGGTCGAGGTCGCCGAGCAGCACCTCGCCCACCCCAACGCCGCCTCGCTGGTCCAGCTCGCCCACGCCCGTGCCATCCGGGAAGACTTCGTGCAGCCCTGGCAGCTCGAGCCCCTCTACCTGCGAGCCCCCGACGCCGAGATCAACTGGAGCACCCGCGAGGGCCTCACGCCCGGCGAGGTCCGCTGAGCATGGTCATGGAGGAGCGCGACGAGCGTCGGGCCGCCTCGGCCCCCGTTCGCATCGGGCCCATGCGCCGCCGGCACCTCCGAGGCGTGCTTCGCATCGAGGAGCAGGCCAACCCGCGTCCGTGGTCGCTCAGCCTCTTCCTGTCCGAGCTGCGCTACACCGAGTCCCGGGCCTACCTGGTCGCGCGGGTCGGCACGGAGATCGTCGGCTACGCCGGGCTCATGCTCGTCGCCGGTGACGGCCACGTCACCAACGTCGGCGTCGACCCGGGGCACCGCCGCCAGGGGATCGCCACACGCCTCATGCTCGAGCTGGTCCGGCGGAGCCTCGAGGAGGGGGCCGAGGCGCTGACGCTCGAGGTCCGCGCCTCGAACACCGGCGCGCAGGAGCTGTACCGGCACTTCGGCTTCGTGCCCGCCGGCGTGCGGAAGAACTACTACTCCGATGCCAACGAGGACGCCTTGATCATGTGGGCGACCGACATCGACACCGCCGAGTACCGCGACCGGCTCCTCGCCATCGAGCGTTCGCTGCCCACCCCGACCCTCCGCGAGGCGACGTGACCCACCCCACCCGCGACCACTCCGCCGTGCGCACGGTGCTCGGCATCGAGAGCTCCTGCGACGAGACCGCCGCCGCCGTCGTCCGCGAGGGGCGCGTGCAGCTGTCGTCGGTGATCTCCAGCCAGATCGACCGCCACGCCCGCTTCGGCGGCGTCGTGCCCGAGATCGCCTCCCGCGCCCACGTGGAGATGCTCAACCCCGTCATCGCCGAGGCCATCGTCCAGGCCGGCATCGCCGACGACGAGATCGACGCCGTGGCCGCCACCTACGGCCCCGGCCTGGTCGGCTCCCTGCTGGTCGGCGTGTCGGCGGCCAAGGCGCTCGCGCTGGTGTGGGACGTGCCCTTCATCGCCGTCAACCACCTCGAGGCCCACCTCTACGCCGCCATGCTGGAGGACCCGACCTTCGAGCTGCCGGTGGTCGTGCTGCTCGTGTCGGGCGGCCACACGATGCTCGTGCACTGGGAGGCCGAGGGCAGCTACCGGGTGCTGGGCGGGACCATCGACGACGCCGCCGGCGAGGCCTACGACAAGGTCGCCCGCTACCTCGGTCTCGGCTACCCGGGCGGACCGGCCATCGACCGCATCAGCATCAACGGGGACCCGCAGGCCATCGCCTTCCCCCGGGCACTGCCGGACCGCCCCTACGACTTCTCGTTCTCCGGCCTGAAGACCTCGGTCGTGAACCACGTGCGCAAGCACCCCGACGTCAGCGCCGAGGACGTCGCCGCCTCCTTCCAGGAGGCCGTGGTCGACGTGCTCGTCACCAAGACCCGCCGGGCCGCCGTGGAGCTCGGCGCCAAGGGCATCAGCATCGGTGGCGGGGTGGCAGCCAACTCGCGCCTGCGCGAGCAGATCCTCACCGTGTGCGCCGAGGACGGCCTCGCCGCCTACCTGCCCGACCGGGCCAACTGCACCGACAACGCCGCGATGGTCGCCGCCGCCGGGTGGTGGCAGCTGCAGCGCGCGGGCGAGTCGCCGCTCGACACCGGCGCCGACCCGGGCCTGGGCCTGGGGTCGCCGGTGGCCTGAGCCTCCCGCCGTCAGCGGCGAGGGCGGCGGGCAGGCCCGTCGGGAGCGCCCGGGTCGTCCCCGTCGTCCTTGGCCTTCTCGAGGCTGTCGGCCACCGCGCCCTCGACGCGGTCCAGCTTGTCCCGGTACCTGCCGCCGGTCCGCTTGTCGATGGCGTCGGTGGCCTTGCTCACCCCACCGGTGATCTTGTCGGCGTTCTTGGCCGCCAGGCCCTTGGCCTTGGCGATGTTCTGCGGGGTCGCCAGCTTGCGGACGTTGTTCAGCAGGCCCATGGGGTCGTCTCCTCGGTCGGGTGCACCACCTCTACCCCAACGGGACCCGCGGTACCGTCGGAGGCGTGCCGGACACCCGACTGGACATCGACGACGTCGACCTCGAGACGCTGGTCCTGGCGCGCAACGACGTGCACCCCGACGGCGACTGGTGGTTCGACGTGCGCACGGGGGACAGCCTCTACCTCGGCCTCGACGACGACCAGGACCTGCCCCAGCTGGCGAACGGCGCGCACGTCGTGATCCCCCGGGTGCCCCAGCCGCGTGAGGACATCGACGACTTCCTGGCCTCCGACGAGCTGGCCGCCCTCGGCCAGGACGTGGTCGTCCGCCTGCAGGAGGCGTACCGGGGGCGGGGCGGTCGGCGCCGCTTCCGCGACGTGGTCGCCCGCACCGCGGCGGCGGAGGCCTGGGGCCGCTTCGTGCTGGCCCGCGAGGGCGGCCGCGCCATCGAGTGGCTCATCGAGCGGGGCCTCGTCGACGAGGCGCCGGCCCGCCGGCGCCAGCAGGAGCTGTGGGCCGGGACCGGCGCCGGGAGTGCACGGTGACCGACCCGTCGAACCGGCCCGTGGACGCCACCGGCGTGCTCCCCATCCAACGGCCCGGGCTGGCCGATCTCCTCGAGGGCGAGCCGTCGCTGCCCTACGCCTACCTGGTGGTGCTCAGCGGCCGGGCCCGCGGCACCACGCTGATCGTGGAGTCCCTGCCCTGCGAGCTGGGCCGGTCGCCCGAGGCCGACCTCGTGCTCGACGACGACACCGTCTCCCGCCGCCACGCCGAGCTCAGCGGCGATCGCCAGGCCATCCATCTCGAGGATCTGGGGTCGTCCAACGGCACCGCCATCAACGGAAACCCCATGGTCGGCGCCCTCAGCCTCCTCGACGGCGACCTCGTGACCTTCGGTTCGGCGACGTGCCTGGTCAAGCGCGTGGGGTGATCGGCTAGCACTCTCGTCTTGCGAGTGCCAGCCCAGTCCGTTACCGTTAGCACTCGTCCGTATCGAGTGCTAACGCGTTACACATGGAGGCGCCCCCGATGAACCTGCAGCCCCTCGAGGATCGCATCGTCGTCCGTCCGAGCGAGTCCGAGGAGACCACGGCCAGCGGCCTGGTCATCCCCGACACTGCCAAGGAGAAGCCCCAGCAGGGCGAGGTCCTGGCTGTCGGCCCGGGCAAGCGCTCCGAGCAGACCGGTGAGCTGATCCCCGTCGACGTCGCCGTCGGCGACACCGTCGTCTACAGCAAGTACGGCGGCACCGAGATCGCCTCCGGCGGCGAGGATCTCCTGATCCTCAACGCCCGCGATGTGCTCGCGATCGTCAAGTAAGGAACGAACCACATGGCAAAGATCCTGAAGTTCGGCGACGACGCTCGCCGCTCCCTCGAGGCCGGCGTCAACCGCCTGGCCGACACCGTGAAGGTGACGATCGGCCCCAAGGGCCGCAACGTCGTCCTGGAGAAGAAGTTCGGCGCGCCGACCATCACGAACGACGGCGTGTCCATCGCCCGCGAGGTCGAGCTCGACGACCCCTTCGAGAACATGGGCGCGCAGCTCGTGAAGGAGGTGGCCACCAAGACCAACGACATCGCTGGTGACGGCACCACCACCGCCACGGTGCTGGCCCAGGCCCTCGTCCACGAGGGCCTCCGCAACGTCGCCGCCGGTGCCTCCCCGATGGCCCTCAAGAAGGGCATCGAGGCCGCCGTGAAGGCGGCCGTTGACTCCATCGCCGAGCAGGCCAACGAGATCGACGACAAGAGCGAGATCGCCCAGGTCGCCGCCATCTCCGCCGCCGACCCGACCATCGGCGAGATCCTCGCCGACGCGATCGACAAGGTCGGCAAGGACGGCGTCGTCACCGTCGAGGAGTCGAACACCTTCGGCATGGACCTCGAGTTCACCGAGGGGATGCAGTTCGACAAGGGCTACCTGTCGCCGTACTTCGTCTCGGACGCCGAGCGCCAGGAAGCCGTGCTCGAGGATCCCTACATCCTCCTCTACGGCTCCAAGATCTCCTCGGTGCAGGACGTGCTCCCCGTGCTCGAGAAGGTCATGCAGTCGGGCAAGCCGCTGGTGATCATCGCCGAGGACGTCGAGGGCGAGGCCCTGGCCGTGCTCGTGGTCAACAAGATCCGTGGCACCTTCACCGCCGCTGCGGTCAAGGCCCCCGGCTTCGGCGAGCGCCGCAAGGCGATGCTGCAGGACATGGCCATCCTGACGGGCGGCCAGGTCATCTCCGAGGAGGTGGGCCTCAAGCTCGAGAGCACCACGCTGGACCTGCTCGGCACCGCCCGCAAGGTGATCATCACCAAGGACGAGACCACCATCGTCGAGGGTGGCGGCTCCGAGGCCGACGTCGCCGGCCGCATCGAGCAGATCAAGCGCGAGATCGACGACACCGACTCCGACTGGGACCGCGAGAAGCTCCAGGAGCGCCTCGCCAAGCTCAGCGGTGGCGTGGCCGTCGTCCGCGTGGGCGCCGCCACCGAGGTGGAGCTCAAGGAGAAGAAGCACCGCATCGAGGACGCCCTGTCGGCGACCCGTGCCGCCATCGAGGAAGGCGTGGTCGCCGGTGGCGGCACCGCCCTGCTCCGGGCCCGCGCCGCGGTGCAGCAGGTGATCGACACCCTCGAGGACGACCAGCAGACCGGCGCCCGCGCCGTGTGGACCGCCCTGGCCGCCCCGGCTCGCCAGATCGCCGTCAACGCCGGCCTCGAAGGTGCCGTCGTGGTCGAGGCCGTCGAGCGCGAGACCGGTGGCAACGGCTTCAACGCCGCCACCGGCGAGTACGTCGACCTGGTCAAGGCCGGGGTCATCGATCCCGCCAAGGTGACGCGTGCCGCGCTGCAGAACGCAGCGTCGATCGCCGCCATGGTGCTCACCACCGAGTGCCTGGTCGCCGACAAGCCCGAAGAGGAGCCTGCCGGCATGCCCGGTGGTGGCGACATGGGTGGCATGGGCGGCATGGGTGGCATGGGCTTCTGAGCCCGTCGCACTGACCGTCGAAGATCAGTCGGGTGCCGGGCCGAGAGGCCCGGCACTCGCCGTTTTCGGGTGTCGCGTGGGTAGCCTCGGCTCCGTATGGAGATCCCCCCGCCCAACCCGACCAAGCTCCTGGATCACTGGATGGAGTGGGAGAAGGGTGAGATCCCACCAGGCGAGCTGATGAAGCAGCTGAAGGTCCACGGCATGCGCCAGCTGCTGGAGGACCTGGTCGCCGGCTCCAGCTCTGGCGGTGAGACCGTCGGTGACGTGCTCGGCTGACGGTGCTCCGGCGCCGCCGGCGTCCCCGATGGTGAAGCGGGGCGGCCCCCAGCGCATCCCCCGTCCCCCGGGGGCCCGCCTGGGCGATCCGCCGCCGTGGGCGACGCTGGTCGCCGAGGGCCGGCCGCCCACGCTCGATCAGTTGCGCCGCGTGCTGGCGTCCGGTCCCGAACCGCGGCGCTCACCGGTCGAAGGCCTCACCAGCCGCTGCTCGGCCGTGCTCGCCCCGCTCTACGAGCACGACGGTGAGGTGCACGTCGTGCTCACCCGCCGGGCGTGGCACATGCGGTCCCACACCGGCGAGGTCAGCTTCCCCGGGGGCAGGCAGGAGCCGGGCGAGACGCTCTGGCAGACCGCCCTCCGTGAGGCCAACGAGGAGATCGCCCTCGACGCCGGCTCCGTCGAGCGGATCGGTGAGCTGCACCACCTGTCCACCGTGACCAGCCGGTCGTCGATCGTTCCCTTCGTCGGGGTGCTGCCCGGCCGGCCGCGGCTGGTCCCCAACCCCGACGAGGTCGACGCCATCCTGCACGTGCCCTTGGCCGAGCTGCTCGACCCCGAGGCCTACCGCCAGGAGCGGTGGGGCCTTCCGGGCATCGATCGGCCGATCCACTTCTTCGAGATCGTCGGCGACACCATCTGGGGCGCCACCGCTTCGATGCTCGTCGACCTCCTCACGCGCATCACCAGCCCGGCGTCGGGCTGAACGTCGACCGGCCAGGTCAGACCAGCGCCTCGTCGGACACGAGGTGGGTGAGCGGGAGGTCCGGGTAGGCGGCAGCCATGCGACGGGGGACGTCGAAGCGCCACCACCGGGAGATCCCGTGGGGCAGGGTGGACAGGACGATGCCGTCGAAGGCGTGGGCGCCCTCCCGCCGCAGGACGACGCCGACCGCGTAGACCGGGTTGGCGTCGCCGATCTCCCCCGTCGCGCCCATCCCCATGGATGCGAGGCGCCCGAGCATCTCGTCCAGCGTCCGGGCCGCCGACGCGCTCACCTCGCCGTCGGTCCACTGGTGGTCCGGGTGGTGCATCGGGACGACCAGGTGGAACCGGCATCCCGGGTGTGCCTCCCGGAGCTCGTGCAGGTGCTCGACCAGGTGGGCTCCGCCGAGCGTCTTGTGGGCGACGACCAGGTAGCGGCGCATCGCAGTCTCCCCTTGGTTCCGACCGCTGTGCTTGCCAAGCGGTCCTCCACACGAGCATGCGCCCGGTCGGCCCCGCTGTCCACCTCCGGCGCCTAGCCTCGGCGGCGTGCTCGTCGCCTTCGTGCTGATCCAGGCCCGCCCCGACGCCATCACGGAGCTGGGGCAGGCGCTGGCCGACACGCCCGGCGTGCGCGAGGCGCACTCGGTGGCCGGGTCGGGGGTGGACCTGATCGCCGTGCTGGCGGTCCCCGACCACGAGGCGGTCGCCACGGTGGTCACCGAGCAGATCTCCAAGCTCGACGGGGTGATCGACACCACCACGATGATCGCCTTCCGGCAGTACTCCACCGCCGAGCTCGACGCCAGCTACGACGACTTCGTCGGGTAGCGGTCGGTCAAGTGGCGGTGTAGCCGCCGTCCACCACGACCTCGGACCCGGTCATGAACGACGACTCGTCGGAGGCCAGGAACAGCACCGCCGCCGAGACCTCCTCCGGGGCTGCGCTGCGGGCCATCACCGTGGGACCGAGGAGCGCCTTCTCTGCATCCGGGTCGGCGATGAGGTCCGCGGTCATGTGCGTGCGGATCACCCCTGGATGGATGGAGTTGGCCCTGATGTTGAACGCCGCGTAGTCCACGGCGGTCGCCTTGGTCAGCAGCCGTACCGCTCCCTTGGTGGCCTCGTAGGCGGCCGCGTTCGGCCCGCCGACCAAGCCGTAGATCGACGAGATGTTCACGATCGATCCACGCCCCGCCTTCTGCATCAGCGGCAGCACGTGCTTCGTGCCCAGGAACACGCCTCGGGCGTTGATCCCGAAGATCCGGTCCCACTCCTCCACGGTGGTCTCGTGCACCGGCTTCAACAGGAGGATGCCCGCGTTGTTCACGAGCACGTCGACCTGTCCGTAGGTGTCATCGACATGGCGCATCACGTCCTGCCAGGCGCGCTCGTCGGACACATCGTGCTCCCAGAAGTACGCCTCACCGCCCGCTTCGTTCACCAGCTCAGCGGTTTCCTTCCCAGCCCCTGGGTCCACGTCCGTGACGACGACGCGCGCCCCCTCCCGGGCCAGCAGCACAGCGTGAGCGCGTCCCATGCCCATGCCGGCCCCGGTGACGACGGCGACCTTTCCCTCTACTCGCCCCACAACGCACCTCCTGCGAACGACCTGCCATCTGTATCTACGGCCAGCCTGAGGCCCGGCCGCGCGCCCAGACAGAGTCGAACGTCCCATGCCCGCAACCCTGCGGCGAGTTGCTGGTTGCCGGCTGGCGTGTCGATGGCGCACCGCTGGCTGACGACGCCGTCGATGCCCGGCTTCCTCAGCTCATCCCTGCCCGTCGCCGCTCGTCGCTGCCGCCTTCGCACCGGCAGCCGTCGCGAGATGCCGGACCTTCGGGCACCCGACGGAACGCCCTCCGTCGCATCGCGGGCACGCCCACACACCACTGGCATCCCCGCGCCACAAAGGGCCGCCGCAGCCCGGGCAGGTCTGTTGCCAGATGTTGCACTCGACCTGTGCGAGGCGAGCGGACGAGAGTGGGCACCCGTGGCCGTGGCACACGGGCCAGGCGGGGTCAGGACGGATCGCGTCCTCCGGGCACTTCGACACGCACAGCCCGCAGTCGTCGCAGAGGAAGGGGTCGATCGCGAAGAGCCCGAGGAAGCTGTCGGTCTTCGTCAGGGCGCCGGTGGGGCAGGCGTACTCGCATCCACCGCATCCGATGCACGCGTCGACGAGGACTGTGAGAGCCATCAGGCGCTCGAGTAGTCGTTCTGCGGGTGCAGGTCGCGGAGCTCGCCCATGCAGCTGTCGTGGACCCACGGGGCCACGTCGACCCGGTCGCTGCACGTGCGGTGCTGGTAGCGGTGGGTGGCGTCGTCCCACTCCCAGTAGCCGTAGGCGAGATCGAGGATGCGGGCGGCGGGTTGGCCGCAGGTGGGACAGGCGGGAACGGGCATGGGATCTCCTGGGTCAGACCGGCGCTGTGCGGCCGGCGGCGTCGACGAACTCCTGCAGGGTCTGGTTGAAGCGGTGGAAGCGGTCCTCGCCCATCGGGTCGGCTGCGTGCAGCGAGATCCGCTCACCGAAGAGGGTGAGGGTGTTGAGCGTCCATTCGTCGACGGCGTGCCCGTGAGTGGCGATGCTGTCGAACATGGCCTCCCACGACCCCACGTCGCCGTCGAGCCAGCAATCGGCGGCGCGCTCGTCACCGGGCTCGGCCGGGGCGACGCGGTCGCACGTGATGCCGTGGAACCCGAGGCTCACGAGGAAGTCCGGCTCTCCGCTTCGACGCATCCGGATGACGAGATCGAGGTCGATGTCACCCAGGCGCTCATAGCGTTCGGCATCGGCCGCCATCGCAGCCGCGAGGGCCTCGAAGAGCTCGATCCGGTCGACGCGGGTGGTGGTCGTCATCGGTTCGCCTCCTGGCTCGCGGCTCGCAGCGCCTCGACGTCGATGCCGAGCAGGTCGAGCGGCAGCTTCGTGCGGTCGAGGCGGCTGACGCCGGCGCGCTCACAGCGCGCGAGGTAGGAGGTGAACTGGTTCTTCGCCAGCTGACGTTGCAGCGGGAAGCCGACCTCTTCCACCTTGTCGGCACCGCCGCCCAGCAGCAACGCCAGTGCGGTGCTCATGTCGGGCGCGGCGCCCAGCTCCACCATCGCCATCTCGCCGTGATCCAGCGCTTCCTGGATCTCGTCGGCCACGTCGGGGTCGTGCTCGATGGCGTAGCGCAGGTGCAGCGTGCCGTAGGCCACGTGCCGGGCCTCGTCCTGCATGGTCATCCGGAAGATGCGCTTCTCGACGTCGGTCGGCGCGATCGCTTCCCCTTGGCGGAACAGGTCGAGGATGAACCCCTCGCCGAGGAGGTGGAGGAGGGCGGTGGCCTGCGTGTACGTCTTGGCTTCGAGGATCGTGCGCAGCAGGGTGTCGGGCCCCGAGCGCGACTTCAGCAGACCGCCGCCGTTGGCGAGGGCGCGCTTGCGGAAGACCTCGGAGTGGCGGGCCTCGTCCATGATCTGCGTGCAGAGGAACATCTTGGCCTCGAGGAAGTCGTGGTTCATCCGCCACATCCACTTGGCCGGGAGGTCCGAGGCGATCATCTCGATCTCGGACAGCGTCGTGCAGAGCTGGCACATCGCGTGCTCGATGTCGCTCGGGAGCTCGTCCAGGTCGCCCCACGGGATGTCGCGGGTGGCCGACCACTGCCGGGCGACCGCCTCCTCGTAGAGCTCGACCACGTTGTCCGACCAGACGTCGGACTTCGAGTTCAGGATGTACCCCATGTCGGGGGTGTCCTCGTCGACGTCGGCGCCCCGTGCCGCCATCGCGCGGTGGCGGGGGTGCTCGGGAACGTCGCCGTAGCTCCCGATCGCGATGTCCATCATCGTGAGACCCCGCGGCCCGGGCTTCGGGTGGACCCCCCACTCGCTGCGATGCCCGGCGAGCCAGGCCCAGTCGAGCTCCTGGCCCAGCGGGCTCGTCTCGGGCAGCGCCGGGTACGCCGTGCTGATGTCAAGCGCGATGGCCATGTCCCCTCCTGGGTCGTGCACCGTCCCCCCTCGGTCCGGTGCAACGAACGTAGATAGCGGCCGTTATCAGCAGTAGGGCCGAAGGTCCCGACTTCTGCGATGTGGCGAGGCACCAGCGGGCGGGTAGGTGAGCCAGCGGCGGTTCCCGAAGTCGTACAGCTTGCAGCTCCGCACCGCGCGCACGTAGTCGCGCACACGGAAGAGCCGATCGACCAGCGTTCCGGGGAGCGCGCCGTCGATCGCCGCCGCCGCCTCCGGGAGGCGGTGCCAGGGAATGCGCGTGTCCACGTGATGCGGGACGTGCACGAAGATGTTGTGGAACACGAGATCGAGCATCCGGGGCATCCGCAGGATCGTGGTCGACTCGGTCTGGGCCCGCCGGCGCGTCCAGTCCTGGCGGGTCCACCACGGAATGTCCGGGCCGACGTGGTGGACGTGGACCGTCCACCCGATGACCTGGCTGAACACGAGGAACGGGAGCACCCAGAGCTGCGCCCAGAGCCACAGGCCCTGCACGGGTCCGGACCAGCGCCAGCCGAGCGCGATCGTCGCCACCGTCACGGCTGCTGCGAACGCACCCACGATCCGACGGTCGGCTCGTATGGCAGCAGCCTCGCGCCGCGGGGGACGAAACGAGATCATCTTGTTCCACCACACCTCGCGCAGGTAGTACATGCCGGCGCCGAACACCGACCACTCGAGTCGGTGCCGAAGGCGTTGCGCCCGGGTCATCGACGTCCAGTCCTCGAGCGTGGCCGGGTGCCACACGAAATCCATGCCCTGGCGGGCGGTGAAGCCGTGATGGACGCGGTTGTGACCGAGCTCCCAGGCTGACCGTACGTGCATCGAGGGCAGCATCAGGATCAGGGCGAGCCGGCGGTTGAGGCCATCTCTGGCGGTCAGCGCGTCGTGTGCGGCGTCGTGTGCGAGGACGAAGAGGCTGCTCACGAAGGCACCGGCGAGCAGCGTGAGCGGGACATCGATCCACCACCGGTCGGCGAGCGCGATGGCCCAGAGCACCATGGCGTAGGCCGCGACGTCACCGGCGACGGCACGCAGTCCTCGCCGGGTCGACCTTCGATAGCAGGACTCGGGGATGGCGGCTCGCACGGGGGCGAGCGATCCGTCTCGATCCGTCATGACGCCGGCCATCCCGGCACCCTACCGACCGGTCGGTAGGGCGGACAGGGGAAAAGGTCCCGAGACCCGGCGTCAAGACGGTCGGCCCGGTCGGGCGTGTTCGTTGACGTCGCGCCGGCCGCGATCCACGCCGACGTCGTTCACAGCGCAGGGTTCGGAGCAACCGAAGCTGCGCCGACTCGACCGCAGCAACGGAGGCGGCCGCCCGGTCCAACCGCGTGCGGCCTGCCTCAGCGTCTGACCGGCACGGTGGACGATCCGGGAACCAGACGATGGGTCCGTGCGTCTGACCGGTGTGCGGATCGTCGCCTCGCCCTGACGCTCGTCCTCGCCACTGCGTGCGGTGACGAGGACGAGGTGGCGACCAGCGACGACCCGCCCACCTCGGGAACCGGTGGCCACCGCGGCGAGGGCGCCGTGGCGGCCCGCCGCTGGAGTGGTTACTTCACCCGGTAGTTCGGCGCTTCCTTGGTGATCGTGATGTCGTGGGGGTGCGATTCGCGCAGGGCGGCGGACGTGATCCGCACGAACTGGGCCTTGGTGCGCAGCGCCTCGACGTCGGCGGTGCCGCAGTAGCCCATCGCCGCCCGGAGGCCGCCGGCGAACTGGTGCAGCAGGGGAGCGACGGGGCCCTTGTAGGCCACCCGGCCCTCGATGCCCTCGGGCACGAGCTTGGCGACCTCGTCGACGTGGCCCTGGAAGTAGCGGTCCTTGGAGAAGCTGCGGGCCTTCACGTCGTCGCCGGCCGAGGAGCGGTCGCCCATGGCCCCCATGGAGCCCATGCCCCGGTACTCCTTGTAGCGCTCGCCCTGGTGGACGATGACCTCGCCGGGGGCCTCGTCGGTGCCGGCCAGCATCGAGCCGAGCATGACGGTGCTGGCGCCGGCGGCCAGCGCCTTGGCGATGTCACCGGTGTGCTGGACGCCGCCGTCGGCGATGACCGGCACGCCCAGCTCGTCGGCGGCCTCGGCGCAGTCGGCGATGGCCGTGATCTGGGGGACGCCGACGCCGGCGACGACCCGGGTGGTGCAGATGGAGTTGTGCACGATGACGTTGTCCGCGATGAACGAGTGCGTCGGGCAGTCGATCTCGAGGTCATAGACCGGCACGGCGGTACCCAGCTCGTTTCGTTCCAGCAGCTTCACGAGCTGGTGATCACCGAGGTGACGCTTCGCTGCGGTCACGTTGAGCCGGGACTGGTAGCTCGGGAGGCAATCGGTGTCGGCGACGCCGGGTAGGCCTCCGGCCGTTCCGACCTCGAGCCGTGACTCGGGCAGCGAACCGTTCACCTGGAGGCAGAGGAGCCCGAACAACTCGGAGAGATCTCGGGAGGTGTTCCGGAAGCCGGTGCGCCCGTCAGCACCGATGTAGCCGTCGCTGTCGACGAGGCCATCGAAGAGGCCCCGTAGGTACTCCGGGTCGGCGCATCGGTACTGCACCGGGAGGTGCTTGTCAGCTCGCTTGCCGAACTGGGCGAGGAGGCGGGCCCACTGCAGGGAGTAGAGGTGGACGTGGTCGACCGAGCCACTGGGCGCGACTGATGGCATGACGCCGGTGACGCGCTCGATCGTCTGGACCACACGATCCCGGACGTGGGGCTCGCCGGCGCCGACGTAGATGGAGACCCGACCGATCTCGGAGTTCCGTGATCGTGCGATGAAGGCGTGGCCGTCACCGAGGAAGACGCCGAAGAGGTACCCGAGGTCGTAGCCCGACCCCACCGTGGTGGCGTACCGGTCGAGCTGCTTCTGCTTGCGCTGCGCGAAGTCCCGAAGGTCGATCTCGAAGGATGGGGGGAGCTCGAAGTGGATCGTTCGCGGGGCGAGGAGCACGGCCCGGTCGACCGAGCCGATCTCTTGCCACCCGATCTTGGAGGCCCCGAGACGTGTCGGCTGGGCCAGGGCCTTGGCGTAGCCGCGACTGCTGACGGAGGAAGCGGAGACCGTTGACAGGTCGCCGACGAGGAACCGGTGATCAGGTGTCGCCACCGTTGGCGCGGCCGACGCGGTGTGGCGGATGCTCACGACGTCACGAATCCCCGTGCAGAACGATCGCTTCACGGTCACCGGCTTGCCGTCTCGGTTGATGACACGGTCACCGGCGACGATCTCGTCGATGTCCCGGTAGGTCGAGTCGGCCATGAGCACCCGGGTGCCGGCGGCGAAGCAGCCCGGCCCGATGCCGACCTTGACGGCATCGGCGCCGTTGGCCACGAGGGCCCGGACGGCCTCGGCGGTGGCGATGTTGCCGGCCACGACCTCGACGCTCCAGCGGGACTTGACCTCCTTCACCGTGTCCAGCACGCCCCGGGAGTGGCCGTGAGCGGTGTCGACGATGAGCACGTCGACCCCGGCCCCGACCAGTGCCTCGCAGCGGTCGAGGGCGTCGGCACCCACGCCGACGGCGGCGCCGACCCGGAGGCGGCCCCGCTCGTCCTGGGTGGCGTTGGGGAAGTCCTCGCGCTTGGTGATGTCCTTGATCGTGATGAGGCCGCAGAGCCTGCCGGCGTCGTCGACGATGGGCAGCTTCTCGATGCGGTTCTGCCACAGGATCCGGCGGGCCTCGTCGAGCGTGGTGCCGACCGGGGCGGTGACCAACGGCGGCCTGCGCATCACGGCGCTGATGGGCTGGTCGTGGTCGTCGACGAAGCGCAGGTCCCGGTTGGTGAGCAGGCCGACGAGCGTGCCGTCGCGGTCGGTGATCGGCACGCCGGACACCTTGTACTTGGCCATCAGGTCCAGCGCGTCGTACACGTGGGCGTCGGCGCCGAGGGTGACCGGGTCCTCGATCATCCCCGACTGCGAGCGCTTCACCCGGTCGACCTCGACCGCCTGGTCCTCGATGGACAGGTTGCGGTGCACGATGCCGATGCCGCCGAGGCGGGCCAGCGCGATGGCCAGGCGGGCCTCGGTGACCGTGTCCATGGCCGCCGACACGATGGGCAGTGCGAGGCGGATGCCGGGCGTGAGGACCGACGACGTGCCCACCTCGTGGGGCAGGACCTCGGACTCACCGGGGACCAGCAGGACGTCGTCGAAGGTCAGTCCCAGCTTGGCGAACCGGGGATGGACGGCGTCGGACTGGTCGAATCGCGCTCCCATGGAGAGAGGGTAACGCGGCCATGGGTACGGTCGGCAGATGACCGGCGACCACATGACCCCCGACGAGTTCCGCCGCCTCGGCCACCGGTACGTGGACTGGGTGGCGTCCTACTGGGAGCAGGTCCCCGGCCTGCCGGTGCAGTCGATTGTGGCGCCCGGCCAGGTGTTCGCCTCGCTGCCCGACAGCCCGCCGACCACGGGCGCCGACGACCTCGCCGCCGTCCTCGCCGACGTGGACGAGCTGGTCCTGCCCGGCATCACCCACTGGCAGCACCCCTCGTTCTTCGCCTTCTTCCCGGCCAACACGTCCGGTCCCGCGGTGCTCGCCGACCTGCTGTCGTCGGGCCTCGGCGTCAACGGCATGAACTGGGCGACGAGCCCGGCCTGCACCGAGGTCGAGATGCGGATGCTCGACTGGTTCGTCGACCTGCTCGGCCTCCCGGCCCACTTCCGCCACGACCACGACGGTCCCGGCGGCGGCGTGCTCCAGGACTCGGCGTCATCGTCGACGCTCGTTTCGCTGCTCGCGGCCCGCAAGCGGATGACCGACGGCGGCGACCTGTCCAGGCTGCGGGCGTACACCTCCGAGCACGCCCACTCCTCGGTGGTGAAGGGAGCACGGGTCGCCGGCCTGGCCGACGACCAGGTCCGCCTGATCCCAACCGACCCCGCGTTCGCCATGCGGCCCGATGCCCTGGCCGACGCCATCCAGGCCGACCTCGACGCCGGCCTGGTGCCGTTCTTCTGCTGCGCCACCGCCGGCACCACGTCGTCGATGGCCTTCGACCCCGTGCCGGCGATCGCCGAGGTCTGCGCCGCCGCCGGCGTGTGGTGCCACGTGGACGCGGCCATGGCTGGCTCGGCCGCCGTGTGCCCGGAGCTGCGCTGGGTGACCGACGGGGCCGACCAGGTCGACTCGTGGTCGTTCAACCCGCACAAGTGGCTCTTCACCACGTTCGACTGCACCTGCCTGTGGTTCCGCGACGCCCGACCCGTGGTCGACGCCCTCGCCATCACGCCCGCCTACCTGCGCAACGACCAGAGCGAGTCGGGGGCGGTCATCGACTTCCGTGACTGGCAGGTGCCGCTCGGTCGCCGGTTCCGTGCCCTCAAGCCGTGGCTGGTGATGCGCCACTACGGCGCGGAGGGCCTGGCCCGCCACATCCGGGAGCACGTGCGGCTGGGTCGGCTCCTGGCCGACCGGATCCTGGGCCATCCGGGCTTCGAGCTGGCGGCACCGCCGGCCCTGGACCTGGTCGTGCTGCGCCTGAGCGGTGCCGACGCCGACGCCCGCACGACCGCACTCCTCGAGGCCGTGAACGCCTCCGGCCGGGCGCTGCTCACGCCCACGGTGCTGGACGGCCGCCCGGCCATTCGGGTCTGCATCGGCCAGACCTGGACCACCGAGGTCGAGGTCGACGCCCTGTGGGACCTGCTTCTCGAGCTGGGCGCAGTGAGCTAGGAGGTCGCCAGGCCGGTGGCCTGGTCGCCCGCCACGGCTCGGATGGCGAGCACGGCGCGGCGTGCGGACGAAGAGCGCGCCGGCGCGCCCTGCTGTGGGGCGGTCACCTCGTCCGACCGGTCACGCCGCTCGCGTGACGGTCACGCGAGCCGGAGGGGGTGGATCACCGGCGACGGTCCGACCCGGTCGATCCGGCGCACGGCGGCGCTGGCGCTGAGCACGGCCTCGGTCACCGCTGCGCTCGACGGCTTCCCGTGGAGCCAGCCCTGGGCCATGTCGCAGCCGAAGGAGGCGAGCAGGTCGGACTGGGCCCGGGTCTCGACGCCTTCGCCGACGACCTTCAGGTGGAGGGCACCGGCCAGTCCGACGATGCCCTGCACCAGGGCCTCGAGCTGGGAGTCCTCCCCGAGGCGGCTGACGAAGGAGCGGTCGACCTTCACGATGTCCACCGGCAGGTCCCGGAGGGCGCTGAGCGACGAGTAGCCCGTGCCGAAGTCGTCGAGGGCGACGCACACGCCGAGGTGGCGGAGCCGATCAAGGCTCGTCACGGCATCGGGGTCGTCGACGAACGCGCTCTCGGTCACCTCGAGCGTCAGGGCGCTCGGCGGCAGCCCGTGGCGGGCGAGGGCGTCGGCCACCAGCGTAGGCAGACCGGCATCGAGCTGGCGGGGGGACAGGTTGACCGCGACCCGCTGGTCCGGGCCGGCGATGCCGAGGTCCCGCCAGCGGCGCATGTCGGCGCAGGCCCGGTGCAGCACGAACTCTCCCAGGGCCCGGATGTGACCGGACTCCTCGGCGACACTGATGAACGCGGCCGGCGAGACGGGGCCCCGCTCGGGGTGGTGCCAGCGGGCCAGGGCCTCGAGCTCGACGATGCGGCCGGTCGCCAGGTCCACGATCGGCTGGTAGTGGACCTCGATCTGCCCCAGCTTGAGCGCCTCGCGCAGATCGGCCTCGAGGTGCAACCGGTTGAGGGCCTGCGTGCGCAGCTCGGTGGTGAACAGGCAGACGGAGCCGGCGCCCATCCGCTTGGCGTCGTACATGGCGGCGTCGGCGTCGCGGAGCAGGCTCTCGGGGTCGGCGCCGGGCACGGCGCACGCGACCCCGACCGAGGCGGAGATGGGACGCAGGTGGGGTCCCTCGCTGGCCGGCTCGAGCAGGGCGTCGAGCAGGCGCTGGGCCACCTCGACGGCGTCCTTGGGTCGGATGATGCCGTCGCAGACGACGATGAACTCATCGCCGCCGAAGCGGGCGACCACGTCGTCGGGCCGCATCTGGGAGCGCAGACGACGGGTGGCCTCCAGCAGCAGCTGGTCGCCCACGTGGTGGCCGAGGGAGTCGTTGACGACCTTGAAGCCGTCCAGGTCGAAGAACAGCACCGCGATGCTCGCCGGGTCGTGCCCGGGCTGGCCCAGGCGGGTGCGCAGGTGCTGGACGAGCCGGTTGCGGTTGGGCAGGTCGGTGAGCTCGTCGTGCTCGGCCTGGTGGCGCAGGACCTCGGTCTGGCGGTGCGAGGTGATGGCCGACGCGACCTGGGTGCCGACCGTGCGCAGGATGGACTCCATCCGCTCCCTGGAACGGGGGGTGGTCGAGAAGCCCACGCGCATGACCCCCACCATGTGGCCACTCCACTCGACCGGCATGACGATGCCGCAGCTGGACTCGGCTCGCTCCAGCCACCGGCGCTGCCGGGCGGACGCCGTGCGGCGATCGATCCAGAACGGCCGGCGGTCGCACTCGGCGCGGCCCCAGACGTCGTCGGCCAGCTGGCCGAGCGAACCGGCGGTCGACTGCACGCCGTCCGGGGTCCAGCGGTGGCGCTCGGCTCGATCGCCCTGCGCGATGACCAGGTCGACGCTCTTGGCACCGACGAGGCCGACGAGGGAGTCCGTGGCGACCGCGGGCAGCTCGGCGGAGGTCGCCCGCTGCAGCTCCTCGGCTGCCGACTGGACCGCGACCCAGATGTCGCGCTCGCCGATCACCTCACGGGTGTTCCGGTAGACGAAGAACATCTGGACCAGCACCGGCGGCACGGCCATGAGGACGAGGGGCTCCCGGCCGGCGGCGACGGCGATGAAGATCGCCACCGAGGAGTTGGCGAACGCGAACAGGGCACCGAGGAGCAGGCCGGATCGGGCGACCTCGCCCACGGGGACCTGACGGGAGCGGGCCACGACGATGGCCACGGAGACCCAGTTCACCAAGAAGTAGACGACGACGGCTGCAGACAGGGCTGCCCACTCCTCGGTGGTGGGCACGAGGTCCGACACCACCACGTAGGCGGCAGTGCCGCCGAACGATGCCACGCCGAAGGAGAGCGAGTTGAAGGCGACCTTCAGCGCCGCACGACGGAGCAGCACCTGCTCGACGGCGACCACGGCGGCGCCGACGACCGGCACCCACCAGACCGGCAGCAGGACGAGGCCGGCGACGAGGGCGGCCTCGGACCACGTGAAGCTGTGGTTCTGCTCCCCGTGACGGAGATGGACCATCGGGAGGTCACCGAGGCCCAGCGCAGCCACCGTCACGAGGAGGGGGACCAGACCGGGGCGTCCGGTGGCCATCGACGCCGCTGCCGCCACGGCGGCGCCCCCGATCGCGCAGACCACGAGCACGAAGCCCCGCACGTCTCCGTCGCGATGGGCCGGCGGAGCGGTCGCTGTGATCTGTGTCGGCTCTCCGACCTCGGGCACCGGCGCTCCTAGCCGACGTCGACGGCGCTGGCGGTTGGCACCTCGCCTGGGATCTGCCGATGACCCGGCGGCGTGAGCCCCCACCAAGCGGTCAGGAACAGCTCCTCTTCGGCTTCGTAGGCGCCGGTCGTCCAGGAGGAGCCGGTCCAGGACGATCCGGTCCAGGAGGATCCGGTCCACGAGGACCCGGTCCACGAGGATCCGGTCCAGGAGGATCCGGTCCAGGAGGATCCGGTCCAGGAGGACCCGGTCCACGAGGACCCGGTCCACGACGACCCCGTCCAGATGCCACCCGTCCAGGACGAGCCGGTCCACGACGAGCCGGTCCAGGAGGATCCGGTCCAGGAGGAGCCGGTCCAGGAGGATCCGGTCCAGGAGGATCCGGTCCAGGAGGACCCGGTCCACGAGGAGCCGGTCCACGACGAGCCGTTCCAGGCCTCGCAGCGGGCGTCGATCTCGCCCTGGATCACCTCGATGGTGCCGTCCTGGCCGCAGTCGGTCTCGATCCACCGGCCGCCACGGCTGGCTTCGATCGAGCCGGTCCCGGCCGCGCCGCCCTGCTGCCACGACGCGGGCCCCGGGTCGGCGGTGAGTGCTTCGCGGAGGTCGATGCGACCACGCCCCTGCAGGCCGGCTGCGGTGCCGCTCAGGGGATCGGCGGTGCCGGTGAGGAGCGACTTGACCTGGTCCGGCGTGAGGGTCGGACGGGCCTCCAGCAGGAGCGCGGCGACGCCGGATGCCACGGCCGCCGCCTGTGACGAGCCGCTGCCGCGGATGTAGCTGGGGCTGACGAGCGCCTTGGGGTTCTCCTCGGCCACCGTGGACCCGTGGGAGCGGGTGGAGACGAGGCGGCGGCCGGAGGCGACGATGTCGGGCTTGGCCAGGCCCTGGGCCGTCGGGCCGGTCGAGCTCCAGGAGACGCCCTCGTCGTCGGAGAGGCTGGCCGTCCCGTTGTCGTTGAAGGCGCCGACCGTGAGGACCAGCGGATCATCGGCCGGCTTCATGATGGTGCCGGCGGACGGACCGCTGTTGCCGGCCGCGACCACGACGACGATGCCCTGGTTCCAGAGCCGCTGGACGGCGTGGTTGAGCGGGTCGACGGCGGGGTCCTGCGTGGATGCCGTGCCCCATGACAGGTTCAGCACCTTGATGTTGAACTGGTCCTTGTAGGCCGACACCCAGTGGAGGCCTTGGAGGAGCGTCGTGACGTCGGCGGCGCCGTTGGCGCCGGCCACCTTGACGGCGACCACATGGGCGCCCGGAGCCACGCCGGTGTACGCGCCTCCGCTGCGGGTGGCGGAGTCGGCGCCGCTGCCGGCGATGATGCCGGCCATCACGGTGCCATGGCCGTAGGTGTCGACCAGCGTGCCCTCGCCCGACAGGTCGGGGCCGTGGACGATGCGACCCTCGAGATCGTTCATCTCGGAGATGCCGGTGTCGATCACCGCCACCCCGACGCCTGTGCCGAGGTAGCCGGAGCGCCACGCCGCGGCGGCGCCGGAGGAGCCGACGAAGGCAGAGGCCGTGGTGCCCTCGTCGTAGGTGAGCTCCTCGAACTCGACGTCACGGTCGAGGGTGATGGCCGCGACGCGGGCGTCGTCGGCCAGGTCGACGACGCGGTCGCCGGGGATGCGCACGGTGGCGCCGTCGACGATCGGGAGCGGGGCCACGACCTCGCCGCTGACCCGGGTGACGAGGGCACTGAGATCGGACCAGCTCACGCCGGTGCGGGCCTGGACGATCACGTCCACGGCCTCTGCCTTCGTCGGGATGCCGGGGTCGACGACGGCGCGGACGGTTGCCACGTGGGGTGCCGTGGTCGGCACCGCTCCCAGGCCGGCGGCGACCGCGGCGATGGCGACCACAGCCGCCAGGAGCACGCGTCTGGGCACTGCCATTCCACGCGTTGTTCCGAACCGACCCATGGGGGGCGCGATGGCTGCTGGCACGGCGTCTCCCTCTCCGTAGCGGCGTCGACACTAATAGTGGTGGATAGTTCGGCGGTTCGTCGACAGTCCGAACGGGTGGTTCCCTGAGCACTGTGCGGGCGCCTTCCGGTGAAGGGCGGGGAGAACCGGGCCTCTCACTACACTCGCCTCTTTCCCTGGACCACCGACAAGGGGCGTCGCCACGTGGGTGAGATCGAGATCGGGCTCGGCAAGGCCGGCCGCCGCGGGTACGGCCTGGACGAGCTGACCATCGTCCCCAGCCGCCGGACGCGGGATGCCGAGCTGGTCGACCTGTCGTGGGAGCTGCAGGGCTACCGCTTCGAGCTGCCGGTGATCGCCGCGCCGTGTGACTCGGTGGTGAGTCCGGCCAACGCCGTGGGCTTCGACGACCTGGGCGGTCTCGCCGTGCTGGACCTCGAGGGCCTGTGGACCCGCTACTCCGATCCGGAGTCGGTGCTGGAGGAGATCGCCGGGCTCGCCGACGACACCGCTTCGGCCCGCCTCCGCGAGCTCTACCAGCAGCCGGTGGACCCCGACCTGGTCGTGGAGCGGATCCGTGCCGTGCGGGCGTCCGGAGCGGTGGCCGCCGGGTCGGTCACGCCCCAGCGCATCGAGGCGCTGCTGCCCCGCCTGGTCGAGGCCGAGCTCGACATGCTCGTCATCCGCTCGACGGTGCTCTCCGCCGAGCACGTCACGAAGACGTCGGAGGACGGCGGCCAGCCCCTCAACCTCAAGACCTTCATCCGCCAGCTCGACGTCCCGGTGCTCGTCGGGTCCTGCACCAGCTACCAGGCGGCGCTCCACCTGATGCGCACGGGCGCAGCCGCCGTCCTGATCGGCGTGGGCACCACGGTCGACGCCACCACCGCCGACACGTTCGGCGTGGGCGTCCCCCTCGCCACCGCCATCGCCGACGCCCGGGCCGCCCGGATGCGCCACCTCGACGAGACCGGCGTGTACGTCCACCTCATCGCCGACGGCGGGATGCACACCGGCGGCGACGTGGCCCGGGCCATCGCGTGTGGCGCCGACGCCGTCATGCTCGGCGCCCCGCTGGCCGGCGCCACGGACGCGCCCGGTCGGGGCCGTCACTGGGCGCCCGTGGCCGCCCGCGCCGACGTACCGCACTCCACCTGCGTGCGGATCCCCCAGCGGGGCACGCAGCGGGAGGTCCTCGTCGGACCGTCCGACTCCAGCGACGGTCGCCTCGACCTGATGGGCTCGCTCCGGGCCGCCATGGCGCTGTCGGGCTACGAGAGCCTGAAGGAGTTCCAGAAGGCCGAGCTCATCATCTCCCCGCCGGAAGGCCGGGGGCGGTCGTGACGACCCCGTCCATCGGGCGCGAGTTCGACACGGTCCTCGTCGTCGACTTCGGCGCCCAGTACGCGCAGCTCATCGCCCGCCGCGTGCGCGAGGCCCACGTCCACTCCGAGATCGTCCCCCACGACATCACCGCCGACGAGGTCCGCCGGCGCGCCCCGCAGGGGATCATCTTCTCGGGCGGCCCGGCGTCGGTGCACGCCGAGGGCGCCCCCTCGGTCGACCAGGGCATCTACGACGCCGGCGTCCCGATCCTGGGCATCTGCTACGGCGGCCAGCTCTTGGCCCGCGACCTCGGCGGCGAGGTGGCCAAGACGGGCCGGGGCGAGTACGGCCGCGCCGACCTCGAACGGGCCGAGGTCGATCACCACTCGCTCCTCTTCGGCGAGACCAGCCCCGACTCCCAGGTCGTGTGGATGAGCCACTTCGACACGATCACCCGGGCCCCCCAGGGCTTCCGAGTGGTGGCCTCCACGCCCGACACCCCGGCGGCCGCGTTCGAGTCCGCCGAGCGCGGCCTCTACGGCGTGCAGTTCCACCCCGAGGTCGTCCACACCCAGATGGGCCAGGACCTGCTGAAGCACTTCCTGTACGACGCCTGCGGCGCCCGCCCCACCTGGACGATGTCGTCGGTGATCGAGACCCAGGTCGCAGCCATCCGCGCCCAGGTCGGCCAGGGCCGAGCCATCTGCGGGTTGTCCGGCGGGGTCGACTCCGCCGTCGCCGCCGCACTGGTGCACAAGGCCATCGGCCACCAGCTCACGTGCGTCTTCGTCGACACCGGCCTGATGCGCAAGGACGAGGGGGACCAGGTCGTCGAGACCTTCAAGCGCAACTTCGGCATCGAGCTCATCCACGTGCGGGCCGCCGACCGCTTCTTCGAGAAGCTGGCGGGGGTCACCGACCCCGAGGACAAGCGCAAGGCCATCGGCGAGCTGTTCATCCGCATCTTCGAAGACGCCAAGGGCGGCATCACCGACGCCGACTTCCTGGTCCAGGGCACGCTCTACCCCGACGTCATCGAGTCCGGCGGCGGGGCCAAGGCGGCCACCATCAAGAGCCACCACAACGTCGGCGGGCTGCCCGACGACATGGACTTCGACCTGGTGGAGCCGCTGCGGGACCTGTTCAAGGACGAGGTCCGCCGGGTCGGCGAAGAGCTCGGCCTCCCCGAGGAGATCGTCTGGCGCCAGCCGTTCCCGGGCCCCGGCCTCGGCGTGCGGATCATCGGCGAGGTCACGCCGGACAAGGTCGAGCTCCTGCAGGAGGCCGATGCCATCGTCCGGGCCGAGCTGCACAAGGCGGGCATGGACCGTGAGATCTGGCAGGCCTTCGCCGTGCTCCCCGACATCCGCGCCGTCGGCGTCATGGGCGACGAGCGCACCTACGGCTACCCCTGCATCATCCGGGCCGTCACCTCCGACGACGCGATGACCGCCGACTGGGCCCGCCTGCCCTACGACCTGCTCGAGAAGATGTCGAGCCGCATCATCAACGAGGTCCCCGGCATCAACCGGGTGGCCTACGACATCACCTCCAAGCCGCCCGGCACCATCGAATGGGAGTGACGCCCGCGCTCAGGTGAGCAGGTCGCGCAGGCCGGCGATCCACGCCCGGCGCACCTGGCGCCGGGAGCGGCCGTGTGTGCCCGTGAGCAGGTCCCACGACTCGAACGACGTGACCGTGTCCACCAGCGCGACGCGGTCGTCGGCGTCGGCCGGCGAACGCTCAGCGAGGTCGGGGGCGAGGTGCTCCCGGACCTGTGCAGCGAAGGTCTGCCGCGTCTGCGCGAGCACCGTGGCGAGCTGGGGTTGGTCGGGGGCGCGCACCCGCGCCACCCGGGCGATGGGGTGGATGGCCTCGTACAGGCCGAGGCGGGCATCGACCAGCGCGGCGATGCGGTCGTCGAGGTCGCCGTCGGCGACGGCGGGGACGTCGAACAAGGGCGCGAACCGCTCGAAGTACCGCGACACGGTCTGCTGGAGCAGGTCGTCGAGGTTGTCGAAGTAGCGGAAGACCGACGACACGGAGACGCCGGCCCGCTCCGACAGGGCGTCGACCGAGGGCGGCGTGTGGCCCTCACCGATCAGCTCGAACATGGCCTCGACCACCGCGGCCCGGTTCCGCTCCCGTCGGGCTCGCCGCCCGTCGGCGATGACGCGCTCCTCCACCACGACGGCCATCGTACCGCCGACGTCAGACCTGCGAGTGCAACTCGCAGAAGATATTGACAGTTGAACTCGCAAGTGTTTCCATGGCGTTCGAAGGGGGCACGGCCATGCGCGCAGAGGAGTTCCGCGGCCGGATCGGCCGCACGGTCACCGAGTCGGAGGCGTGGTTCGACGAGCCGCCGCACCCCGGGGAGGCGGCGCCGAACGTGGTCGTCGTCCTGCTCGACGACACGGGCTTCGCCCAGCTCGGCACTTCCCCGTGGGCCGCATCGTCGACGGCGGGTGCACCACGTCGCTGCCGCCCGAGGTGGTGGCGGCCTACGACGCCCCCTTCCCCGACGACTCCTACAAGGCCGCGGTCCGCATCCTCCCCACGCTCGTACCCACGTCGTCCGAGGACCCGGCGACCCCGGACCAGGAGGCGGCGTGGCGGGTGCTCGAACGCTTCGACAAGCCCTTCCTGCTCTGCTTCAGCGACTCCGACCCCATCACGCGGGGCGGGGACGCGCCGTTCCTGGCCAAGGTCCCCGGGGCGCTGGGCCAGGCCCACACCACCATCGAGGGCGGCGGCCACTTCCTCCAGGAGGACCGCGGGCCCGAGCTCGCCGGCGTCCTCGCCGACTTCATCGCGGCGACATCGTGAGCACGGCGGCGGACGACGCCGCCCTTCGAGCTGGCCACGCCGCGGGGGCGGGTGGGATCAGCTGACGACGGACAGGGCCGGGTCCAGCTCGTAGACCCGGTAGCCGCTGCGGATGACCGGCATGGCCACGTTGCGGACCCGCGTGCCGCCGGCGGTCATGCCGTGCTCCACGCCGGCGTGGGCGTGGCCGTGCAGCGCCAGGTCGGCCCCGGCCCCGTCGATGGCCTCGGCCAGCAGGTAGCTGCCGAGGAAGGGGAAGATCTCCAGGCGCTCGCCGCGCAGGGTGCCCTCGACGGGGGAGTAGTGCAGCAGCGCGATGCGCACGTCGGTGTCGAGGTCGCCCAGCACCTCGCACAGGCGGTCGGCGATGCCCTTCGTGTGGCGCACGAAGGCCTTCATCTCCGGTTCGCCGAAGTCGCTGGCGCATGCCCCCGCGAAGCCTCCGCCGAACCCCTTGGCGCCGGCGATGCCGACGGTGCCCCCATCGACGTCGATGACGGTGGAGGAGCCCTCGAGCACCGTGATGCCGGCCGCGGTGAGCTCGTCGGTGATCGCGTCGGCGCACCCGGCGTGGTGGTCGTGGTTGCCGAGGACGGCGACCACCGGCAGGTCCAGCCCCTCGACCGCCTGGCACACGAGGGTGGCCTCGGCCACCTCGCCGTGCCGGGTCAGGTCGCCGGCGAGCAGCAGCACGTCGGCGTCCCGATCCACCCCCTGCAGCGAGTCGCGGAAGGTGTCGACGTTGTCGGGGCCGAGGTGGATGTCGCCCACCGCTGCGACCCGGATCATCGGATCCGCTCCGGCGTGTGCTCGTGGCCCAGCTCGACGACGTGGACGTCGTTGTGGATGCGCCGACCGGGGACGACCTCGCCGGCCACCTCGGCGATCGCCGTCCGACGGGACTCGCTGCCCACCTCGCCGGCGAGGAACACGTCGCCGTCGGTCACCCGGACCTGCACGCCCTGCACGGTGCTGCGGGGGTCGGTGGCGATGGCCTGGCGCACGCGCTCGGCGAGGTACTCGGGCGAGTCGGCCGCGTCGCTCATGCCACCACGCCGCCGTGGACGGTGTCGTGGATCGCGGCGATCGCCGTGGCCGGCACCGCCAGGTCGCAGGACTCGGCATAGATGAGCAGGCTGAGCACCCGTCGGGGCCCGGCCTGGTTGGCCCGCCGCACGAGGTAGTCCCAGTCGAGGTCGCACTTGGCGATGAGGGCGAGAGCGTCGTACCAGTGGTGGGCCGTGGTCTCGCCGGTGGCCAGCGCCTTGATGACGAGCAGGTCCTCGGCCGAGATCACCCGGGCGCTGGCGCCCTTGTAGTCGCGCAGCTCGGCCCGCTCGAGCATCTCGTCGTCGAGGTAGATCTCACCGGACGAGCGGAAGATGAGGTCGACCAGCACCTTGCGCTTGAACGCCTTGGCCAGCCACGCCGGATCGTGGACCGTGGTCTCGAAGCCGTCCTGCTCCAGCACGTCGAGGGCCCGCTCCACGTCCCCGGGTCGGAGGAAGACGTCGATGTCGTGGGTCTCCCGCGGCCGGGCCATGGCGAAGGACCCGATGCCCCCCATCAGGAGGTGATCGGTCCCGCTCTCCTCGAGGCACCGCACGACGTCGTCCAGGGTGGCGAGCAGGTCCTGCTCGTCGGGCACGTGGCCGTCGGTGTAGTGATCGGTCGCACAGGGCTGATCGAAGCGGGATGCTGGCACCCGCTGGCGATACCCGGGGGCCGGGGCCTTCATGCGATGGCCACGCCCCCACGCCGGGCGACACGCAGGTGCCTATGCGAGGGGGCGGCCGAAGGGGAGCTCGTCGCGCCACGTGCGCAGGAAGGCCTCCGCCTCGTCGACGGCGGCGAGCCACAGGCCGGCACCGTTCGACGCCAGGGAGCGGACCTTCTCCGCGACGGCCGCGACCGGGTCGGAGACGCCGTCGGCGTGGGCGTGCAGCAGCGGCGCGGCGGTCGACAGGAAGTCGGGGACGTGCACCCTGCCCGCCTTGGTGAGCTCGGCGTGGGCCCGGGCGGTGACCGGCACGGGCGTGAGGGGGACCACCGTGGTCGCCACCACGTGCGGGACCACCTCGTGCTCGAGCATCCCGGCCTTGCCCGCCAGGAACAGGACGTCGGCCTCGGTGTCGAACCCGTCGCCCTCGGCGACGGTGGCGCCCGCCGTGGTGGCGGCGGCCCGGGCCGCGTCGACCGCCGGGCCCTTCCCGACGAACGCGCACGTGGTGCCGGCGATCCCGCCCTCGCGCGCCGCGTCGGCCGCGGCCACGGCGCCTTGCCCGATGAGGGCGTGGGCCAGGCCGTCGGTCCAGAGGGCGGCGGGCCTGCGGTCGTCGATGCGCAGCGGCGCCAGGTCGGCTTCGGTGAGGCCGAGTGCCGGGTCGGTGGCCCACCGCCCCTCGGCCACGGCCGAGCGCATCTCCTCCACGAACGCCGCCACCGCCGGATCGCGCCCGTCGCCCTCGGCGTTGATGCCGGCCGATGCCCCGCCCATCCGGATGCCGAAGCTGGCGAACGCGTAGGTGGTGGACCGGGCCAGCAGCTCGGCGCCGTCGGTGAGCACCTTGCGGGCCAGCCGCGTCACGCCGACGGAGGGCGTGTCGTCGAGGTCGAAGGCGACGAAGGCGTCGGTGGACGACAGCTTGTGGATGCGCACGGGGGCGATTGTGGCACGCCCATCGCGCCTGGCCAGGGGGACGCCGGCGCTGTCGGAGGTGGCCGGTAGGGTCGCCACGGTGCCTGCGTCGACCGAGGAGCCACTGCCGAGCGAGCCGGCCGGCGAGCCGTTCCCCGAGCCCACCGATCGCATCGGACCCGGCTCCGGTCCCTTCGGCGCGTCCTTGCTCGACGGCCTCAACCCGGCGCAGGAGGCGGCGGTCACGCACCTCGGCAGCCCGCTGCTGGTGCTGGCCGGCGCCGGCTCGGGCAAGACCCGCGTGCTCACCCGCCGCATCGCGTGGCTGATCCAGGAGCAGGGCGCCAGCCCGTTCTCCATCCTGGCCATCACCTTCACCAACAAGGCCGCCGACGAGATGAAGGCGCGCGTCGGCACGCTGGTCGGGTCGGTGGCCCAGAGGATGTGGGTGTCCACGTTCCACTCGGCGTGCGTGCGGATCCTGCGCCGGGACGCCGACGCCATCGGCTTCCCGTCGTCGTTCACCATCTACGACCAGGCCGACGCCGTGCGCCTCACCGGCTACGTGCTGCGCGACCTCAACATCGACACCAAGAAGATGCCGCCCCGCTCCGTGCACGCCCAGATCAGCGCGGCCAAGAACGACTACGTCCTCGTCGACGACTACGCCGACCGGGCCGGGTCCTACACCGAGCGCAAGCTGGCCGAGGTCTACCGCGAGTACCAGGCCCGCCTGCTTCGGGCCGGGGCCATGGACTTCGACGACATCCTCCTGAACGCCGTCGAGCTGTTCCGCCGCCACCCCGACGTGCTGGCCCACTACCGCCAGCGCTTCGAGCACGTGCTCGTCGACGAGTACCAGGACACCAACAAGGTCCAGAACGCGCTGGTGGTGCAGCTGGCGAAGGAGCACCGCAACGTCACGGTGGTCGGGGATGGCGACCAGAGCATCTACGGCTTCCGGGGTGCCGACATCTCCAACATCCTCCAGTTCGAGGACGCGTTCCCCGACGTGACCACCATCCCGCTGGTGCAGAACTACCGGTCGACCCAGACCGTGCTCGACGCCGCCAACGCCGTCATCGCCAACAACATGGGGCGCAAGCCCAAGGACCTGTGGACCGAGGCCGGCCCCGGCGACAAGATCCTGCGCTACCACGCCGAGGACGAGCACGACGAGGCCCAGTGGGTCACGCAGCGCATCTCCGCCTTCCACAGCACGGGCGACGTGCGGTGGGGCGACATCGCCGTCTTCTACCGGACCAACGCCCAGTCGCGGGTGGTCGAGGAGTACCTCGCCCGTGGTGGCATCCCGTACCGGGTCATCGGCGGCACCCGCTTCTACGACCGGCGCGAGATCAAAGACGCCCTCGCCTACCTCAAGGCCACGGTGAACCCCACCGACGAGGTCAGCGTGAAGCGGGTGCTCAACGTGCCCAAGCGCGGCGTGGGCGACACGTCGGTGGCCCGCATCGATGCGTGGATCCAGGGTCGGGGGCTGTCCTTCCTCGACGGGCTGCGCCGCGCCGACGAGGCGGGGGTCACCGGCCGGGCGCTGAACGGCATCGCCCGGTTCACCGAGCTGCTCGACGACGCCGCCGCCCGCGCCGATGACGGTCCGGGCCCGTTGCTCGAGCACCTGCTGGAGGGCAGCGGCTACCTGGACGAGCTGCGCAACGAGCGCACCATCGAGTCCGAGGGGCGCCTGGAGAACCTGGCCGAGCTGCTCGGTACGGCGTCGGAGGCCACCGACGTGGCCGATTTCCTCGAGTCGGTGAGCCTGGTGGCCGACACCGACCAGCTCGACGCCGACGAGTCGGAGGTCACCCTCATGACGCTGCACTCGGCCAAGGGCCTCGAGTACCCCATCGTGTTCCTGATCGGCCTCGAGGACGGGATCTTCCCCCATCTGCGGACGCTCACGGAGCCCGACCAGCTGGAGGAGGAGCGGCGCCTCGCCTACGTGGGCATCACCCGGGCCATGGACCGCCTGCACCTCACGCACGCCTGGAGCCGCACGCTGTTCGGTGGAACGCAGTACAACCCGCCGAGCCGCTTCCTGGACGAGATCCCGCCGGAGCTGGTGGAAGAGATCGGTGGCCGCCAGCGCGCCAGCCGGGGCGGGCGCACCTACAGCGGCGGCGGCTCCGAGCGGGCCGGCCGGCGCGCCGGGGGGTGGTCCGAGCCCGAGGGCCGCACCTTCGGCCGGGGCGACCGCAAGGAGCGCATGGAGGCGGGGCGGGACCGCATCGTGGAGAACGCGCTCGCCGCCCGCGACGCCCCCGCGCCCACCAGCGGCGCCGAGGCCCTGGGGCTGAAGGTGGGCGACGACGTCCACCACGCCACCTTCGGCGATGGGGTGATCCTCGACATCGAGGGCGCCGGCGACAAGGCCGAGGCCACCATCCGCTTCGTCGACGTCGGCGAGAAGCGGCTGCTGCTGTCCTGGTCCCCGCTCGAGAAGCGCTGACGCCCGTCGCCGGTTGGCGGCGGGCACCCCACCGGGGCTACACCGGAGACCCATGCGTCGGATGCTCGAGCGGGCCTCCTTGCTGGTCCGCAGGGACCTCAACCTCGGCAACGTGCTCGAGCGGCTCGCCGCGGTCCACGGCGACCGCCGGCTCGTCGTCGAGTCACCGGGCGGTCTCGCCCTCACCCACCGCCAGGCCGCCAAGCGCGTCGCCCGCTGGGCCGGCGGCGTCGCCGCCCGCACCGAGCCCGGGGAGGTGGTCGTCGTGGCCACGCCCAACGGGTACCAGCAGCTGCTCCTGTGCCTGGCCGTGGCCCGTGCCGGATGCATCCCGGCGCCGGTCAACGACGCCATGCGCCCCGACGAGGTCCGGCACGTGGTCGAGGACTCCGGCGCCACCTTCGTGCTGCGCTCGGCCCACGAGGTCGACGGGCACGAGCCGGTCCGGGAGGCCGTCGCCGCCCACGGCGGCGACGTGGCTGCCCTCTTCTACACCTCGGGCACCACCGGCAAGCCGAAGGGCGCGGCGCTCACCCACGACGCGCTGGTGGGCTCCCTGCGGGCCGCCGCCCTGTTCCCGTCGGCGCTGCGCGACGACGAGGCCGTGGTCAGCCTGCCGGTCGCCCACATCATGGGCTTCGTCACCCTGCTGGGGCTGGCAGCCACCGGGATCGCGACCTGGTTCGCGCCCCGCTTCCGCGCCGAGGAGGTGCTCGACGCCATCGAGGGCCGACGAGCTGCGGTCTTCATCGGCGTCCCGGCCATGTACCGCCTGCTGCTCGAGGCCGGCGCCGAGGACCGAGACCTCGGCAGCATCCGGGTCTGGGGCGCGGGGGCTGACGTGATGCCGTCCGACCTGGCCCGCCGGTTCAAGAAGATGGGCGCCACCGCCTGCCTGCCCGTGGTGGGCGACGTGGGCGAGGCGGTGTTCGCCGAGGGCTACGGGCTCGTGGAGACCGGTGGCGGTGTGGCCGCCAAGATCAGCCCGCCGTTCCTGCGCCTCGGCACCGGCGACGCCATGGGGTTCCCGATTCCCGGCTACCGGCTCCGGGTCGTCGACGACGACGGCGGCGACGTCGCCACCGGTGGCACGGGTGAGCTGCTCGTGAAGGGACCCGGCGTGCTGCGTGGCTACTGGCACGACGAGGCCGCCACCGCGGCCGTGCTCGACGCCGACGGCTGGCTCCACACCGGCGACCTCGCCCGGCGTGGCCCGCTCGGCTCCATCGTCTTCGCCGGCCGCAAGAAGGACGTGATCATGCGGGGCGGGTTCTCCGTGTACGCCGTCGAGGTGGAGGCGGTCCTCGAGGACCATCCCGACGTGCTCGAGGCCGCCGTCGTGCCCGTTCCCGACGGTCGCCTCGGCGAGGTGCCCGGCGCCGCGGTGCGCCTGCGCGACGGCGTCGCGCTCGACGCCATGGCGCTCGACGAGCACGCCCGCGAGCACCTCGCGCACTACAAGGTGCCGGTGCGCTACGTGGCCGTGGACCACCTGCCGCGGACCGGCACGAACAAGGTGCAGCGGCGCGAGGTCGTGGCCCTCCTCGGCTGACGTGCGAACCGGACGTTCCGCGCATGGCGCCGGGTGGATCGGGTACAGGTGGCCGGTGCCCGACGAAACTCGTTCGCCCGCCCGCGAGACCTGGCCCGGACAGCCGTTCCCCCTGGGGGCGAGCTACGACGGGCTGGGCACCAACTTCAGCGTGTTCTCCCAGGTCGCCGAGGCCGTCACCCTCTGCCTGATCGCCGAGGACGGCTCCGAGGAGCAGGTCCCCCTCACCGAGGTCGACGCCCACTGCTGGCACGAGTACCTGCCGGGCGTTGGCCCCGGCCAGCGCTACGGGTACCGGGTCGAGGGCCCGTGGGACCCGGGCAGCGGCCTGCGCTGCAACTCCTCCAAGCTGCTCCTCGACCCCTACGCCAAGGCCGTCACGGGCGAGGTCGAGTGGGGCCAGGAGGTCTTCGGCTACGACTGGGACGACCCGCACCAGCGCAACGACCTCGACAGCGCGGGCCGGGTGCCGGTCGGCGTCGTGCACAGCCCGTACTTCGACTGGGGCGACGACCGGCTGCTCAACACGCCGCTGCACGAGACGGTGATCTACGAGACCCACGTCAAGGGCCTCACCATGAACCACCCCGACGTGCCCGAGCGGGAGCGGGGCACCTACCAGGGCCTGGCCCACCCGGCGATCATCGACCACCTCGTGGACCTCGGCGTCACCGCCATCGAGCTGATGCCGGTGCACCAGTTCGTCCACGACGGCCACCTCGTCGACAAGGGCCTGCGGAACTACTGGGGCTACAACACCATCGGGTTCTTCGCCCCCCACGCCGACTACGCCGCCTCCGGCACCACCGGCGAGCAGGTCCAGGAGTTCAAGGGCATGGTGCGCGCCATGCACGAGGCCGGCATCGAGGTCATCCTCGACGTCGTCTACAACCACACGGCCGAGGGCAACCACATGGGCCCCACGCTGTCGTTCCGTGGCCTCGACAACCAGGCGTACTACCGCCTCGTGCCCGACGACCCCTTCCACTACTTCGACACCACGGGCACCGGCAACAGCCTCAACATGGCCCACCCGTACTCGCTGCAGCTCATCATGGACTCGCTGCGGTACTGGGTGACCGAGTGCCACGTCGACGGCTTCCGCTTCGACCTGGCCTCCACCCTGGCCCGCCAGTTCTACGAGGTCGACCGCCTCTCGGCCTTCTTCGACCTCGTCCACCAGGACCCGGTCGTGTCCCAGGTCAAGCTCATCGCCGAGCCGTGGGACGTCGGCGAGGGCGGCTACCAGGTCGGCAACTTCCCGCCGGTGTGGTCCGAGTGGAACGGCGCCTACCGCGACACCATCCGCGACCACTGGCGGGGCGAACCCCACACCGTGCCGGAGCTGGCGTCGCGCCTCACCGGCTCGGCCGACCTGTACTCCGACGAGACCCGGTCCCCGGTGGCCAGCATCAACTTCGTCACCGCGCACGACGGCTTCACGCTGCGCGACCTCGTGTCCTACAACGAGAAGCACAACGACGCCAACGGCGAGGACGGCAACGACGGCGAGTCGCACAACCGGTCCTGGAACTGCGGGGTCGAGGGCGAGACCGACGACCCCGAGGTCCTCGCCCTACGGGCCCGCCAGCAGCGCAACCTGCTGGCGACGCTGCTGCTCTCCCAGGGCGTGCCGATGCTCCTCGGCGGCGACGAGCTCGGCCGCACCCAGGGCGGCAACAACAACGCCTACTGCCAGGACAACGAGATCAGCTGGTTCGACTGGGACGACGTCGACACCGACCTGCTCGAGTTCACCCGCCGCTGCATCGCCATCCGCAAGGAGCACCCGGTGCTGCGCCGCCGGCGCTGGTTCTTCGGCCAGGAGATCCGAGGCAACGTCGACATCGAGTGGTTCAAGCCCGACGGCGGTGTCATGGAGGACCACGACTGGGAGGGTGCCCCCCGCACGGTGGGCCTGTACATGGACGGACGTGGCATCCGCAGCCGCGACGCCCGCGGGCGACCCGTCGTGGACGACTCCTTCCTGCTCCTCATCAGCGCGGAGCCCGACGCCATCGCCTGGAAGCTGCCCGAGATGGACGGTGACTGGCTGGTCGAGCTGGACACCTCGCTGGCCACCGGCGCCGAGGCCGAGCCGCGCATCGTCACGACCGACGTGGAGCTCGTGCCCCGCGCCACCGTGCTGCTCCGGTTCCGCCCCGCCGACGACGGAGCCGACCGGAGTTGAGGCCGACCGCCACCTACCGGCTGCAGCTCCACCACGACAACACGCTCGATGACGCCAGGCACCGGCTGGAGCACCTGGCCGACCTCGGCGTGTCCCACGTGTACCTGTCGCCGATCCTCACCGCCGTGCCCGGGTCGATGCACGGCTACGACGTGGTCGACCACGCCAGCGTGTCGCCCGACCTGGGCGGCGACGAGGCCTGGGCGCGCTTCAGCGACGAGGCCCGGCGGGTCGGCCTCGGGGTGGTGGTGGACGTCGTGCCCAACCATGTGTCCATCGAGGGTGGTCACAACCAGCGGTGGCTCGACGTGCTCGAGCACGGTGCTTCGTCCTCGTCGGCCGAGTGGTTCGACATCGACTGGGTCGGCCGCGAGGACTACCAGAAGGGCATCGTGGTGCTGCCCGTGCTCGGCGACCTCTACGGCGAGCTGCTCGCTGCCGGCGAACTGGCCGTCAGCCGCGACGGGGTCCGCTTCCACGCCGAGGCACCGGGCCACACCTTCCCGCTGGCGCCGCGCAGCCTGCCCCTGCTGCTCCACCCTGCCGCCGCCCGGCTGGCCGAGGACCCCGACGTCGATCCGCTCGCCGCGGACTCCCTCGCCTTCGTGGCCGACGCACTCGACGCCCTCGAGCCGGCCACCACCGACCGTGCCCGCCGTCGCCGGGCCGGGCACCTCGACGTGGTCGCCGATCTGCTCGGCCGCCTCCTCGACCAGCCGGCCGTGGCCGATGCCGTCGACGCCGAGATCGAGGCGGTGAACGGCGACCCCGAGGCGCTGCACCGCATCCTCGACGAGCAGCACTACCGCCTGGCGTTCTGGCGCACCGGCGCCCGCGAGCTCGACTACCGGCGCTTCTTCGACATCACCACCCTCGTCGCCATCCGCGTCGAGCGCGACCGGGTCTTCGACGCCGTGCACGAGCTGCCCCTGCGGTGGCTGGCCGAGGGCCGCATCGACGGCCTGCGCATCGACCACCCCGACGGCCTGGCCGACCCCGGCGGCTACGCCCACCGCCTCCGCCACGCCGCGCCCGACGCCTGGATCGTGGTGGAGAAGATCGTCGAGGGCGACGAGTGGCTGCCCGAGGACTGGCCGGTCGACGGCACCACCGGGTACGAGGCCATGCGCCTCGTGAACGGCGTGCTCGTCGACCCGGCGGGGCTGGCCTCCCTGGCCGAGGTGGAGCGCCGGGCGCACGAGCTGTGCGGCAGCGAGGCGCCCGACCCCGAGGACGTCGTGCTCGAGTCCAAGCGCTACGCGGTCGAGGAGCTGCTCGCCCCGGAGCTCGAGCGCGTCGTCGACCTGGCCCTGCGCGTCGCCGAGACGCGTCCGCTGCACCGCGACCACCCGCGGGTCGACATCCGGCGGGCCATCGCCGCACTGGCCGTCGGCTTCGAGGTGTACCGCACCTACGTCGTGCCCGGCGCCGACGGGGCATCGAGCGCGGTGAGCGACACCGACATCCGGCGCATTGACCACGCCGCACGCGACGCCAAGGACCAGACCGACCTCGACCCCCGGCTCGTCGACTTCCTCGCCGACGTGCTGTCGCTGCGGGCGGTGCACCCCGAGGACGGACCCACCGACGACGAGCGTGACCTCGTCATCCGGTTCCAGCAGCTCACCGGCCCGGCCACCGCCAAGGGGCTCGAGGACACCGCCTGGTACCGGCTCGGCCGCTTCATCGCGGCCGCCGAGGTCGGCGGCGACCCGCTCCACCCGGCCGTCACCGTCGACGAGTTCCACGCCGCCTGCCGTCACCGCCAGGAGCGCTGGCCCCACACCATGACCACGCTCTCCACGCACGACACCAAGCGCAGCGCCGACGTCCGGGCCCGGGTCGACGTGCTGAGCGAGCCCACGCTGGAGCCGTCGTGGAGCGGGTTGGCCGACCGGTGGCTGCCCCGCCTGCTGGAGCGCTGGCCCGACGACGTCGAGCCCGACGCCACGACGCTGCTCGTGTGCCTGCAGACCCTGCTCGGGGCGTGGCCCATCAGCAGCGACCGCCTCGAGGCCTACCTCGTGAAGGCCGCCCGGGAGGCCAAGCGCCGCACGGCGTGGACCAAGGTCGACGAGGGCTTCGAGCGCGGCCTGGCCGCGCTCGCCTCCATCGCCGAGGACCCCGCCGTGGCCGACGACCTGGCCGCCGACGCCGGCGTCCTCGAGCGCCACGGCTGGTGGAACAGCCAGGTGCAGACGGCCGTCTCGCTGCTCCAGCCCGGCATCCCCGACGTGTACCAGGGCACCGAGGTCGTCGATCTGTCCCTCGTCGACCCCGACAACCGCCGCCCCGTCGACCACGACGGCATCGCCGGCCAGCTCGGCGACCTCGACCCGACCGATGGGCCCAGCCTCGGCTCCCCAGCCAAGCTCGCCCTCACGGCTGCCTGCCTGCGGTTGCGCCGCCGGCGCCCGGATCCCTTCGGTGCCGGTGACGCGGGCGCGCACCAGCCCCTCGTCGCCGCCGGACCCGATGCCGACCGCGTCGTCGCCTTCACCCGTGGTGGCGAGGTCGCCGTGATCGCCGTCCGCTTCCCCAGCCGCGGCCCCGTCGCCGCCGGCACCACGGTCGAGCTGCCGGCGGGGGAGTGGTCGCCCGTCTTCGGTGGACGCCCCACCCCGGGCGGCACCGTCGACCTGGCCGAGCTGCTGGGCGAGGGACCCGTCACCGTCCTGGAGCGCACGCCATGACCCCCGCACCACGTTCGCACCCCGCAGAACGACCAGATTCGGTCATGTACGGGGGTGCGAAGCGATGAGGCGCTTCTCCGTGTGGGCGCCGGACGCGTCCGAGGTCGTCCTGCACGTCGACGGCGCCGACGTCCCGGCCACGTGCGACCCGACCGGGTGGTGGACGGCGTACGCTGATGCCGGCCACGGCAGCCGCTACGGCTGGCGGCTGGACGGCGACGAGCCCCGCCCCGACCCCCGGTCGCGCTGGCAGCCCGACGGCGTCCACGGCCTGTCGGCCGTCGACGCCGAGGACTTCGCCTGGACCGACCAGCGCTGGCACGGCTTCCACCTGCCCGGCGCCGTCCTCTACGAGCTGCACGTCGGCACCTTCAGCCCCGAGGGCACCTTCGACGGCGTGGTCGCGCGGCTCCCGCACCTCGTCCAGCTCGGCGTCGACGCCATCGAGCTGCTCCCCGTCGCTGCCTTCCCCGGCCGCCAGGGCTGGGGCTACGACGGCGTGTTCCCCCACGCGGTGCACGACCCCTACGGCGGACCCGAGGGCCTGCGCCGCCTGGTCGACGCGGCCCACGCCGCCGGCATCGCCGTGGTGATGGACGTGGTCCACAACCACCTCGGCCCCGACGGCAACGTCCTGCCCGCCTACGGGCCCTACTTCTCGGAGCGCCACCACACGAACTGGGGCGCCGCCGTGAACCTCGACGGGCCGGGCAGCGACGAGGTCCGCCGCTACTTCGTCGACCACCTCACGTCGTGGCAGGAGGCGTACCACCTCGACGGCTTCCGCCTCGACGCGGTCCACGCGCTGGTCGACGACTCCGCGTGCCACTTCCTCGAACAGCTCGCCGACGAGGTCGCCGCCACCGCCGCTCACCTCGCCCGGCCGTGCTGGCTGATCGCGGAGAGCGACCGCAACGACCCCCGCTACGTGCTCCCCACCTCGGCCGGCGGCCTCGGTCTCGACGCGTCGTGGGCCGACGAGTGGCACCACGCGCTGCACGCCGTGCTCACCGGCGAGACCGACGGCTACTACGAGGACTTCGGCTCCCTCGACCACCTCGTCAAGGGCCTGCGGCAGGCCTGGGTGTACGCCGGCGACTGGTCGGAGCACCGCCAGCGGGCCCACGGCCGCTCGCCCGCCGGGCTGGCCGGCCACCGGTTCGTCGTCTCGGTGCAGAACCACGACCAGATCGGCAACCGGGCCACCGGCGACCGCATCGGCCACGGCACCTCCGAGGCCCGGCTCCGGATCGCTGCCACGCTGCTGCTCACCAGCCCGTTCGTGCCGATGCTGTTCCAGGGCGAGGAGTGGTCGGCGTCGTCCCCGTTCCGCTACTTCACCGACCACCAGGACCCCGAGCTGGGCCGGGCCGTCACCGAGGGGCGCACGAACGAGTTCTCGCACTTCGGCTGGGACCCGGCCGACGTCCCCGACCCCCAGGACCAGGCCACGTTCGAGACGTCGAAGCTGGCCTGGGACGAAGTCGCCGAACCGGGCCACGCCCAGCTGCTCGAGTGGCACCGCGACCTCATCACGCTCCGCCGACGCCACCGGCCGCTCACCGACGGTCGTTGGGCCGACCAGCAGATCGACCACGACCCCGACGTCGGCTGGATCCGCATCCGCCGTGGCGACGTGATCGTCGTCCTCAACCTCGGGTCCGTGCCGTGCTCGGTCCCCGTGCCGGCGGGCGCCGAGATCGCCGAGGTCGACGGCCGGGAGCTCGCCTCCATGGCGGCCCGCAACGCCGACGTCGTCGGGCTCGACCCCGACGGCGTCGCCGTCCTCGTCATCGCCCCCAGCTGAACGCTCCGCTGGTCGCAGATCGACCACTTGTGGTTGGTTTCCGACCAGCGAACGATGGATGGCCCGTTCGCTGGTCCAAGATCCACCCTGTCCGGTCAGTTTCGGACCAGGGAACGATCAGTCCTCGGCGGTGGCCCGGTCCTGCAGGTCGACGGTGAGCCGACCGTCGACGACCTCGGTGGCGTACACCCGCAGTCCGGCCCCCGAGCGCGGGTAGGTGGTCTCTCGGTCGCACGACGCCGGCTGGGCGTCGTCGATGGCGAAGCGGTCGGTCTCGGGGTCGAAGGTGAGGGTGCACTCGGGCTGGTCGGGCACGAAGGCGCTGAGCGCGATCCAGCCCGTGGCGACGTCGTCGCCCTGGTGGTCGACGTAGATGGACCGGGAGAAGTTGGCCGGATCCGGGAACAGGATGGGCTGGCCGTCCTCGTCGATGATGCGGGCCAGGTTCTCGGTGCGGCCGGCGTCGAAGCGATCGTCGCCCAGGCGGACCTGCACGTCGCCCCGGCTGGCGAGCGTGGCGACACCGAACGCGGTGCCCAGCGCCACCACCACGCCGACGGCGGCCACGGCCACCGCCCGGCCGGTGTGGCCCCGGCCGCGCCGCTTGGCGACGGGGCTCAAGTTCGGCTCGCCGGGGATTGGCCGGGGTCGGTGGGCATCCTCCTAGTATCCGGCCGACAGCCGCCCCGGCCAAGCCAGACAAGGGAAGCACGCATGGACCTCCTCGAATACCAGGGCAAGCAGTTCTTCGCCCGCTACGGAATCCCCGTGAGCGACGGCGAGGCCGTCACCACGGTGGACGATGCGGTGGCCGTCGCCGACCGCATCGGGTACCCCGTCGTGGTGAAGGCCCAGGTCCACGTCGGCGGTCGCGGCAAGGCCGGCGGCGTGAAGCTGGCGTCGAACACCGACGAGGTGCGCGAGCACGCCGGCAACATCCTCGGCCTGGACATCAAGGGCCACGTCGTGAAGACGATCTGGATCGAGGTGGCCTCCGACATCGCCGAGGAGTACTACGCCTCCTTCACCCTGGACCGCTCCGCCAAGAAGCACCTGGGCATGCTGTCGGCCGAGGGCGGCGTCGAGATCGAGACCGTCGCCGAGGAGAACCCCGACGCCATCGCCAAGATCTGGATCGACCCCGTCGACGGCCTGTCCGAGCAGGACGCACGCGACTGGGTGGCCAAGGCCAACCTGAACCCCGACGCCACCGAGGGCGCGGTCGACATCCTGCGCAAGCTGTACACCGCGTACACCGAGGGCGACGCCGACCTCTGCGAGATCAACCCGCTGATCCTGAAGCCGACGGGCGAGGTCCACGCCCTCGACGCCAAGGTCACCCTCGACGGCAACGCCACCTTCCGTCACGAGGACTACGAGGAGTTCGAGAAGACCCAGGTCCGGGACGAGCGGGAGGAGGACGCCCACAGCAAGGGCCTCCAGTACGTGGGCCTCGACGGCTACGTCGGCGTGATCGCCAACGGCGCCGGCCTGGCCATGTCCACGGTCGACATCGTCAACCAGGTCGGCGGCAAGCCGGCCAACTTCCTCGACATCGGCGGCGGCGCCAACGCCGAGGTCATGGCCGGTGCCCTCGAGGTCATCAACAACGACCCCAAGGTCAAGGCCATCTTCATCAACATCTTCGGTGGCATCACCAAGGGCGACGAGGTCGCCAACGGCATCGTCACCGCCCTCGGCCGCGTCCAGATCGACGCCCCGATCGTCATCCGCATCGACGGCACCAACGCGGCGGAGGGCCGGGAGATCCTCAGCCGACACGAGTCCGACAAGCTGATCAGCAAGCCCACCATGGTGGAGGCCGCCGAGGCGGTCGTCGCCCTGGCCCAGGAGAGGGGTGGCCAGTAATGGCGATCTTCGTAGACCAGAACACCAAGGTCATCTACCAGGGCCTCACCGGCTCCCAGGGCTCCTTCTACGGCCAGCGCAACGCCGAGTACGGCACCCAGGTGGTTGCCGGCACGCATCCGAAGAAGGCCGGCACCGAGGTCAACGGCGTGCCGATCTACGCCAGCGTCGCCGAGGCCGTGGCCGAGACCGGCGCCACGGCGAGCTGCATCTTCATCCCCGCCCCCGGCGTCAAGGACGCCGTCATGGAGGCCGCCGAGGGCGGCGTCGAGTTCATCGTCGTCATCACCGAGGGCGTCCCGGCCCACGACGAGGCCTGGTTCTACAACAAGCTCGAGCGCGACTTCCCCAACGTCCAGCTGCTCGGACCGAACTGCCCCGGCATCATCAGCCCCGGCAAGTGCAACATCGGCATCACCGCCGGCGAGATCGCCAAGGAGCCCTCGGCCGAGGGCCCCAACGTGGGCATCGTGTCCCGCTCCGGCACGCTCACCTACCAGGCGCTGTACGAGCTGAAGCTGAAGGACATCGGCGTGTCGACCTGCGTCGGCATCGGCGGCGACCCCGTCCCCGGCACCACGTTCATCGACTGCATCGAGCGCTTCGAGGCCGACCCGGAGACCCAGGCGATCATGATGATCGGCGAGATCGGCGGCTCGGCCGAGGAGGAGGCCGCCGAGTACATCGCGGCCAACGTCTCCAAGCCGGTCGTGTCCTACGTCGCCGGCGTCACCGCCCCTCCCGGCAAGAAGATGGGCCACGCCGGCGCCATCGTGTCGGGCGGCAAGGGCACCGCGGCGGCCAAGCGCGAGGCCCTCGAGGCCGCCGGCGTGCAGGTGGGCAACAACCCCACCGAGGCCGGTGCCCTCATGGTCGAGGTGGTCGACGGGCTCCGCTGAGCCCCGCCAACCCGGAGTCGACCAGGTTGGGTCGGCGGGGCGGCCCCTCCATCCTGGGGGGAATGCCCCGTTCCTCCCGCGTCGTCCTGCTGAGCGCACTCGTGCTGCTCGTCGCCGGCATCGTGGCGGCGCTGGCGTCGACGAGCGAGGGCGCCCCACCCGAGGCGGGCCCCACGCCCACCCAACCGGGCGCGACCTCGCCGGAGGCCTCGGCGGCGCCGAGCGCCGCCGCGCCGTCGACCACGGCGGTGCTCGGCTTCCCCGCCATCGCCGACCACGGTGAGATCCGTGCCGTGCGGACGCCGACGGGCATGGTCCTGCCCGTCCTCGGCGGCGAGCCGGGGGCCTGGCAGGTGCTGACGCCCTGCGCCACCTCCGCGGTCGTCCCCGGCGAACCGGTGCTCGGTGCGCACGTCGTGCTCGACCCGGGCCACGGCGGCAGGGAACCCGGTGCGGTCGGGCCGAGCGGCCTGCGAGAGGCGGACCTCAACCTCGACATCGCCCGTCGGGTTCGCGCCCTGCTCGAGGCCGAGGGTGCCACGGTCGTGCTGACCCGCGACGCCGACGTGCGGGTCACCCTGGCCACGCGGGCGGCGATCGCCAAGACCATGTCACCGGTCGCGTTCTTGTCCATCCACCACAACGCCGCTCCGGTCGGGAAGGCCCCCGTCCCGGGCAGCGAGCTGTACCACCAGCTGGCCGACCCGGAGTCCAGGCGGCTGGCCGGGTTGCTGTGGGAGGAGATGCAGGAGCACCTCGCGCCCTTCGGCACCGACTGGGCCGTCGGGGACGACCCGGGCGCCCGGGCCCGGCGCTCCCTGCGCACCGGCGACGACTACTACGGGATCCTGCGCAACGCCCAGGGGGTCACCGCCGTGCTCACCGAGGCCGCCTACCTGTCGAACCCGGCCGAGAACGCCCTGCTCGAGACCGAGGCCTTCCGGGACGCCGAGGCCCGGGCCATCGCCGACGGCGTGCTCCGGCTGATCCGCACCCAGGACCCGGGGTCGGGCTACAAGGCCGTCAAGGAGGTCCACGTCCCCGCCGGCGGTGGCGGCGGCAGCAGCGGCTGCACCGATCCACCCCTCGCCTGACGGGTCGCCCACGCCCCGCCGGCGCCATGGCACCATGAAGGGGGCGGTCGGAGCCGATGAGGACCTCGCGCCCATGAGCACCACCTGCACCACCTGTGGCCGACCGCTCGACGCCGACCACGAGCGCTGCCCGACCTGCGGCGCGCTCGCCTCACCGATGGTGGACGAGACGACGTCGGTCGACGCCGTCGACGACACCACGGCCGGGAGCGCGCCCCCCTGGTCCATCCCGATCCGTGAGCCCCGGACCGCTCCCCGTGCCCCAAGCGGTGGCCGTGCCCCGAGCGGTGGCCGTGCCCCGAGCGGTGGCCGTGGCCGGGCGGTCGCCCTGGCCGTGCTCGCCGTGGCCGCCTTCGCCCTCACCGTCGCGCTCGGCAGCCGGGCCCTCGACGACGACGATGCCGGCACCGCGGCCCGGGACAGCGAGCGAGCCGACCCGGCCAGCACCGACGAGTCGGGCGGGATCGACGCCGCCACCGTCCGGCCCGCGACGACCACCACGAGCACCACGACCACCGCGCCGACCACCCCGGCGGAGCCCACCGCCACGACGGTCCCGCCTCCGCCGACCGCACCCGCCACCACGGCCGCCGTCCGCACCGCCCCGAACGGCACCGGGTCGGTGCCTGCCCTGTCCACCAGCTTCCGGGGATGGGTCGCCCAGCTGCGGTCGGTGCCCTTCGACGCCGGCACCGCCCGCCTGGCCGAGGAGTGGGAGCGCGTGCGCTCGCTCGTGCCCGGCGTGGTGGCGGCGCGGAGCAACGACTGGTCGACCCTGGGCGACGGCTTCTGGGTCCTGGTCGACCCCGGCCCGTTCGCGTCCGCCGACGAGGTGCGGTCCTCGTGCTCGTCCGCCGGCCTGGACGGCGACGGCGAGTGCCTGGCCCGCGAGCTGCGGGGTTGACCGGTGCGTGACGGGTGCGCCCACCGGGTGCGCCACGTCCGTCTCGTGCCGCTCGGAACGTCACCGGCCCGGTCGGAGCCCCGCAGGGCGGCTGCTACGTTCCGGCCCCCATGCGCACCGCCGTCCTCGCCTCCGGCAGCGGGACCCTCCTCGACGCGATCCTGACCGACGGCATCCCCGTCGAGCTCGTCGTCGTCGACCGTCCCTGCGCCGCCACCGAGGTCGCCGAGCGCCACGGCGTGCGCGCCATCTGCCACGAGCGCTCGTCGTTCGGAGCCGACTTCGACCGCGACGCCTACACCGCCGAGGTCACCCAGCTCCTGGTTGAAGCCGGCATCGAGCTGGTCGTCATGGCCGGCTACGGAACCGTGTTCGGCGCCGCTGTGCACGACGCCTTCCCCAACCGCATCCTCAACACGCACCCCGCCCTGCTGCCCTCGTTCAAGGGCTGGCACGCGGTGGAGGCCGCCCTCGACTACGGGGTGAAGGTCAGCGGCTGCACCGTGCACGTCGCCACCCTCGAGATGGACGCCGGCCCCATCCTGGCCCAGGAGGCCGTGCCCGTCCTGCCCGGCGACACCGCCGCCGAGCTGCACGAGCGGATCAAGCAGGTCGAGCGCCGCCTCTACCCCGACACCATCCGTGCCGTGCTGGCCGATCCCGCCATCCTCGACCGATCCCCCCGTACAACCCAGGAGCCGCGCCGATGAGGGCCTTCCTGTCCGTCTACGACAAGACCGGCGTGGTCGACCTCGCCCGCGGGCTGGTCGACGCCGGCTGGGACCTGGTCTCCAGCGGCGGCACGGCGGCGGCCATCGCCGACGCCGGCGTCCCGGTCACCAGCACCGAGGAGGTCACCGGCTACCCGGCCATCCTCGGGCACCGGGTGGCCACGCTCCACCCCAAGATCCACGGTGGCATCCTCGCCGACCCCACCGACCCCGAGCACCAGGCCGACCTCGAGGCCTACGACATCGAGCCGTTCGCCCTCGTCGTCGCCAACCTCTACCCCTTCGGCGACCCCGACGCCGCCGGCGACGCGGGCGGCCGCCGGCTCGCCGACGGCGTCGATCTCATCGACATCGGGGGCCCGGCCATGGTGCGGGCTGCAGCCAAGAACCACGCCCACGTCGGCATCGTCGTGGATCCCGCCGACTACGGACCGGTCCTGGACGAGGTGCGGTCGTCGGGCGCCATCGGCGAGGAGACCCGTCGGCGCCTCGCTCGCAAGGCGTTCGCCCACACCGCCGCCTACGACGCCGCCGTGGTCTCGTGGTTCGACGCCACCGACCCGGCGCCCGTCGAGCTCCCGCCCACCATCCACGTCGCGCTCGAGCGCGACGACCAGGCACTGCGCTACGGCGAGAACCCGCACCAGCAGGGCGCCCGCTACCGCCAGCGCGGCACCACCAGCGTGTGGGACCGGGCCGAGCAGCACGCCGGCGTGGCGCTCAGCTACCTCAACATCTTCGACGCCGATGCGGCGTGGAACCTGGCCGCCGACCTCGCCGGCGAGTTCGGTCGACCGGCCGTGGCCATCATCAAGCACGCCAATCCGTGCGGCGCCGCGGTGGCCGACACCTTGGCCGAGGCCTACCGCCTCGCCTTCGAGTGCGACCCCCGCTCGGCCTTCGGCGGCATCGTCGCCACCTCCCAGCCCATCGACACCGACACCGTGGAGGCGATGGTCGCCGCCGCCCAGGCCGACGTGGTGATCGCCCCGGGCTACGGCGACGGGGTCATCGACGCCCTCATCGGCAAGCGCAAGAACACCCGCCTCCTCACGCTGCCGGCGCCGGCGGAGCCCGGTCTGGCCCTGCGCCAGCTGAACGACACCTGGCTCGTGCAGCAGCCGGCCCACTTCGCCGCCGGGCGCGACGAGTGGCGGGTCGTCACGAAGCGCCGGCCCACCGACGCAGAGCTCGACGACGCCGCCTTCGCCTGGCGGGTCTGCGGCTGGGTCAAGTCCAACTCGATCGTGCTGGCCAAGGACGGCACGGCGTGGGGCATCGGCGCCGGCCAGCAGAACCGGGTCGAGGCCGGCGAGATCGCCGCCTCCAAGGCCGCCGGGCGGGCCGAGGGCGGGGCGTGCGCCTCCGACGCCTTCTACCCGTTCCCCGACGGCATCGAGGCCGCGGCGGCCGCCGGCGCCGCCGTCATCATCCAGCCGGGCGGGTCGGTGCGCGACGAGGAGTGCATCGCCACCGCCGACCAGCTCGGCGTGGCCATGGTCTTCACCGGCGAGCGCCACTTCCTCCACTAGATGGTTCCCAGCGCGCGATCGGACCGCTGACCGTCGAAATGCGCGTGAGGAACGGGGCGGGGCGGCCGATCCCCTCCGGTTCTGGCCGCGGCTACGGAACGTGCGGCGGCGTCCAGTACAGGACGTCGTCGCTGACCACGCCCTGCCAGCCGTCGTCCCGGCACAGGATCGGCGCGTGGGCGTGGCGGGCGATGCCCTCGACGTCGGCCGGGTCGGCCACCTCCACGCTGCTGGCCGACAGCGGGTGGTACAGCTCGGTGGTGCGGATGTGGACCACGGCGTCGGGGTCGTCCTCGTCCTGGTCGGTGGGCCACACGACGGCGGTGATGCCGACGCCGAGCAACAGGGCGCCGAGGGCGGGTCGGGTGAGGTCGGGTCGCTCATCAGCGGGCTCGTCGGCAGGAGCGACCGGTAGCTCGACCGTGGTGGCCACGACCGGGCCGTCGTCGGTGTCGGTGGTCTCGGCGCCGGTGAGCGTGAGGGTCTGGGGGCCGAGGCGCAGCGGCATGGTGGCCTCGAGGTCGACCGGCTCGCCACCGGCGACGTGGGCTTCCCCGGAGACCACCACGGTGAGATCGAGCGTGCCGGCGCTCACGCCGGTCTCGAAGGCGATGCGATGGGCGAGGCCGTCGAAGCGGGCGAAGTCGATGGGGGCGGTGAGGTCCAGGTCGCCGTCGAGGTCGGTGCGCTCGACGAGCGAGACGGTGCGCGACCAGCCGGCGCTGCTCGCGACGTCGAGGTCGACCTGCACGAAGCCGTCGACGGCCACGCCGTCGGGAGCGACCGTGCGGGCGAACACGTCGACGCCGTCGGTCAAGGTGCGGAAGGCGGTGTCGCCGGTCTCGATGCGGCCGGCGGGGTAGGTCTCGGTCGCGGGCACGTCGGCGCCGTAGCCGAGCTCGACTTCGTGCCCGAGGGGCTCTACGTCTGCCGGAGGCTCGGCACCGGCCGCGGCGGGGCGGAGGGAGAACGCGGCGACGACGCCGGCAACGAGGGCGGTGTCGATGACGAGGCTGGCCAGCCACACCCGGCGTACCCGACCTCGGGCACGGGGGTGGCGGTCCTTGCGGGTCTTGGGTGCGAGGTGTGCGGCCACGGTGCGCTTCTTCCGGTGCGATGGGAGGGCGAGCGAGCCGACGAGGCCGGCCACGGCGAGGGCGATGGCGCCCTTGGCGGGTGGGGACCCCAGGACCCCGCCCACCGCAGGCACGTGCCCGATCGCCCGGCCGGTCAGCTCGTCAGCGGTGGGCTCGTGGGGATCGATGGATTCGTTGTTGTCGCCCTGCAGGACGAAGCCGTCGGCTCCGTCCCCGCCGATGATGCGGTGCAGGACGGTCCCCCCGGTGCCCGGGTCCCGGTAGGCGACGGCGTCACCGACGCCGTAGTCGCCATCCCGGGACACGAGCACCAGGTCCCCAGCGGAGTACGTCGGCTCCATGCTCACGCCCGCCGTCGACACGTAGCCGACCCGGCCGCCGGCGAGCGCGAGCACGGCAGCGGTGATCAGCCCGACGAGGGCGAGTACGAGGAGACGATGTTTACGCACACTGCTCGGCGTTTGAAGCACGCGAGGCAGACCGTTTGAGCGGCGCTACCTCAGGCGTGGATCAAGCGGTCGGGACCAGGATGTCGAGGCCGCTCACGTTCGAGTTCGCCTCGTGTTCCGGAAGCAGGGGGTCGGTGGGGCTGCAGAGCGACACGTGCGAATCGGCAGTGACCGGTGCGCAGGTGTAGTTGCCGTTCGCAGTCGATCCGGTGAAGGTGATGACGGGCACCTTCCCGGCGGTGGCGGCGTCGCCGAACGTCAACGTCACGGAGTTGATCTTGTTGTTCACGTGGTCAACGTCGTGCACAACGCTCGAGAGCGTCGCCCCAGTGATCGTCTGGTCGACCGAGCCACCGACGAATTCGGACGTTCCGGCGTTGTTCGTGATGCCACCGGCGGTGAACGCGCCGCCCATGGCGACGGCGGCGCCACCGATGGCGACGGCGCCGATCAAGGCCTTTGCTCGTGTGCTGATGTTCATGTTGGGTCCTCCCCAGTTGGAACGATTGATTCGTTCCTCCGATCATCGGCCGCCACGGAGCGTGCCGAAATGACCACACAACGTCCTTCTGGGGCGCATCGGTGTCACGCTCCGTGGGGAATCTGTGTCATGCGGCCCCCGGCGCCGGTCGGCGCCAGGTTGGACGCAGGCCGCACGCCCCACCCGGCGGGGCCGTGGAGGTCGTCGAACTCGTCGCCGACCTCGACGTCGCCCTGCGCCTGCCCACCCCGCAGGCCGGCTGGATCTACTGACCGGGCGTGCGAGCCGGCTGATCCCGATCGGACGTTCCCGGCGAGATCCGTAGGATGCCGACGTGACCGCACAGCTGCTCGCCGGCGCCCCCGTGGCCGACGCCGTCCTGGACGAGGTCCGCGAGCGGGTCGCAGCACTCGGGTCGCAGGGCAAGACGGTCGGTCTCGGCACCATCCTGGTCGGTGACGACGAGGCCTCCGCCGGCTACGTGCGCAAGAAGCACGAGACCTGCGCCACCGTGGGGGTGCAGAGCCACAACATCGAGATCGGCGCCGACGAGGACCCCCAGGCCCTGCTCGACGCCGTCGACCGCTTCAACGCCGACTCGGCCGTCGACGGCTACCTGATCCAGTACCCGGTGGCGGAGGGCTTCGACTTCGACGCCGCCGTCAACCGGATGGACCCGGACAAGGACGCCGACGGGCTCCACCCCCAGAACCTCGGCCGCCTCGTGCTCCAGCAGGACGGCCCCGTGCCGTGCACGCCGGCCGGCATCCGGGCCATGTTCGTGCACTACGGCATCGACCTGCGCGGCTCCGACGTCGTCATCGTCGGGCGAGGCCCCACCCTCGGCCGGCCGCTGTCGCTGCTCCTGACCCTGAAGGGGGCGGGGGCGAACGCCGCAGTGACCGTCGTGCACTCCGCGGTCGACGACATCGCCGCCCACACCCGTCGCGCCGACGTGGTCATCGCCGCCGTCGGCTCGCCCTCCATCGTCACCGCCGACATGGTGAAGCCCGGCGCCGTGGTGGTCAGCGGCGGCATCTCGTGGGCGGGCCGCAAGCTGCTGCCCGACGTCGACGAGGACGTGAACGAGGTCGCGTCGTGGGTCACGCCTCGGCTCGGTGGCGTCGGCCCGACCACCGTCGCCATGTTGCTGCGCAACACCGTGGCCGCCGCCGAGGCCGCCCACGCCCGGGGCCGATCGTGACCCGCATCGTCGACCTGCTCGCGACGGGGCGCCCCACCGTCTCCCTCGAGTTCTCGCCTCCGAAGGACGACGAGGACGAAGCGCGGCTCGCGACCGTGCTCGACGAGCTCGCCGTTGTGCGGCCGTCCTTCGCGTCCGTCACCTACGGCGCCCTCGGCTCGACGCGGGACCGGACCCGCGACGTCGTGGTCCGCTTCAACAGGGAGCACGACTTCCCCACCATGGCCCACCTCACCTGCGTGGGCCACTCCAAGGCCGACATCCGCGACCTGCTCGACCACTACGCGGCCAACGGCGTCCAGAACATCCTCGCCCTCGGGGGCGATCCGCCGGCCGACGGCTCCCACCCGGGCGGGGACTTCGAGCACGCCATGCAGCTGGTCGAGATGGTGCGCGAGCATCCCGGCAACTTCTCCATCGGCGTCGCGGCGCACCCGGAGAAGCACCCGCGGTCACCGTCGCTCGCGACCGACCGGCGCTACGTCGCCGAGAAGCTGTCGCTGGCCGACTTCGCCATCACCCAGTTCTTCTGGTCGGTCGAACCCTACGTTCGCCTCGTCGACGAGCTCGCCGACCTGGGCTGTGAGAAGCCGGTCATCCCCGGGGTCATGCTCTTCATCAACATCCACTCCATGCGGCGCATGTCGGAGGTCAACGACACCGCCATCCCCGACGACCTCTGGGACCGCTGCCTCGCCGCCGACGGCGACGCCAGGGCCGTCCGGCTGCTGGGCACCGAGGTCGGTGCCGAGATCGGTCACCAGCTGCTCGACGCCGGCGCACCCGATCTGCACCTCTACACGATGAACCGCGCCGTGGCCGCCATCGACCTGGTCCAGCGCCTCGGCCTCGCCTGAGCGTTCGCTGGTCGTGGATCGACCGGATCCGGTCGATCGGCGGGGTGCGGAGCGGTCCGGGTCCGGCTGGCTGTCAGAGGGGGTCGCGTAGGATCACTCCATGAGCGAGGGCCTCGACACCGGTGACGAGCCGCGCCGGCGTTCCACGGCCACGTCGAACTTCGGGGTCGGCAAGCGCGAGGGCCACGACGCGACGGCGTTCTACGCCCGCTTCACGCCGCCGGCGCTCAGCGACGACGACCACGTCAACCCGCCCAAGGCCACCGACGCCATCTGGGTGGGCGACTCCCGAGACATGGACACCTTCGGCGACATCGCCGACTCCTCCGTCGCCCTGGTCGTGACGTCGCCGCCGTACTTCGCCGGCAAGGCCTACGAGGAGGCCCTCGGCACCGACGGCATCCCGGCCGACTACCTCGAGTACCTCGGCATGCTCCGCGACGTGTTCGCCGAGTGCGTCCGCAAGCTGGAGCCGGGCGGCCGCATCGCCGTCAACGTGGCCAACCTGGGCCGCAAGCCGTACCGCTCGCTGTCGTCCGACGTCATCTCCATCTTCGAGGAGCTCGGCCTGCTGCTGCGAGGGGAGATCATCTGGCAGAAGGGAAGGGGCGCCGGCGGCTCCTGCGCCTGGGGCAGCTTCCAGCGCCCGGCCAACCCCGTGCTGCGCGACGTCACCGAGCGGGTCATCGTCGCCTCGAAGGGCCGGTTCGACCGCGCCCTCGATGCCAAGCACCGGGCCTCGGCCGGCATGCCCAGCACCGGCACCATGACGGTCGACGACTTCCTCGAGGCCACGCTCGACGTCTGGGAGCTGGCCCCCGAGAGCGCCAAGCGCGTCAACCACCCGGCCCCGTTCCCGGTGGAGCTGCCCCGCCGCCTCATCGACCTCTACACCTACGCCGGCGACCTCGTCCTGGACCCGTTCATGGGGGCGGGCTCGACCGCCGTCGCTGCCGCCCGGTCGGGGCGCCACTTCGTCGGCTTCGACACCGATCCCGCCTACGTCGAGGCCGCCCTGGCCCGGGTGGCCGCTGATCGCAGCGACGGCCTCGACGTCGCGGTCGAGCCTGGGGCGTCCCGGCTGGCCGACGACGCACCGGCGGCCGAGGCGTTGCGAGCCGGCCGCAAGGCCACCGACGTCGCAGCCCGGCTGCTGGCCGAGGCCGGCTTCACCGACGTCGACCCGAAGAAGGCTGCGATCCGCGAGCTGGGGGTGGAGTTCGACCTGGTGGCCACGGACCCGTCCGGCGGCCGTTGGCTCGTCGTCGTCGCCGGCGCGTTCACGCCATCGCCGTCCGGGCTCCGACGTTCCGACGTCCTCTGGCGCACGCTCGCCCAGGCCGCCGTCGTGCACGCCGCCGGCCGTCCCGAGCGGGTGCTGGTCCTCACCACCGAGCGACCGGCCCGAGGGACGACCCAGGCCCGGGCGCTCGAGGCCGTCCTCGGGCGCGGCATCGACGCGGTCGTGGACCTGGCGGCCGCCGGCGCGGCCGACCAGCTGCGGTCGCTGCACACCGCCTGACGTCCCGTGGCCGACACCCGGACGGCGGTCTCCGAGCTGGCCACCGCGCTCGGCATGCTCGTCGACGGGACCGTCGCGTGGGCGTCGCTGCAGCGCCCGGCCGAGGTGCTGGTCGGATCCGAGGAATGGGACCAGGTCGAGCGCGGCCTGCACGACCCGGCACTGCACCAGCTGGCCGAGGCCGCCTTTGCGAACGGCACCGCGTTCGCCCAGCACGCCGAGGGCCTGGGCGGTCGGCGACCCACCCGCATCGAGTGGACCGGCGGACACCGCCCGCCCGGCGACCAGGTCATCCCCGCCGACCTGCGGGTCGACAGGGTGTACCTGGTGTCGTGCAAGTACCTCTCGAAGGTCCTGCACAACGCCGCCCCCGCCCGGGTGTTCGACCACCTGCTCAAGTCCACCGACGTGCACGACCGGGCCGACTGGTACGGGCAGGTGGCTCCTGACGCCCACCGGCGCCTGGCGGCGGCCGCGGCCGCCGCGGTCGGGTGCCCCTACCCGGCCGATCCGTGCCAGGCCGACGTCGCCGAGCGCCGGCGCCTGCGCGACGCGCTCCGGGAGCACGGCCGTTCGTGGCCGGAGCAGGCCGTGACGCCCTACCGGGACATGTGCGTTGAGGTGAGCCGGGCGTCGGCGGCGCGATGGCGCCGCGCTGCCGGCACCGCCGCTGCCCGCGAACAGCTGCTGTGGCGGTTGCTCCGCCTGGCCTCGGCCCCCTACTTCGTCCTCGGCACGGCCCGGGACGACGTCATCCGGCTCCGCATCGACACGCCCTGGGACTGGCGCCAGCGGCACGAGCTCCGGTCGTTGGACATCGAGCCCGACGACGCCGGCCAGCCCCAGGTCCGGTGGTTCGCCACCGTGCTCGATCGGGAGACGGCCACCGAGGTGGTCGTCGAGGGCCACGTGGAGGTCCGCTGGAGCCACGGCCGCTTCTGCGGACCGCCCGAGGCCAAGGTGTACCTGGACACACCGCCCGCCCTGGTGCCGGGGTACGTGTCGCTGGTCTGAGCTGGGCGCGGAGAGACCGGGGCGTCGCCGCCCCGGTCTCCCTCATGGCTTCGGAAAAGGAGTGACTAGGCGGTCAGGCGCCGTCGCCAGGCCAGCGCGGCCAGGGACAGCGCCGCCAGGCCGGCAACCGCGGCCAGGCCGGTGTCGCCGCCGGTGGCAGGCAGGTTGGTCACGTCGTCGCGCAGCGTCTGCGGGCCGTCCCCGGCCACGGTGGGCGGGTTCGGCGGTGCCGGCACGGAGCGATCCGTGATCTGGGGGCCATCGACTCGCACTGCGGGGGCGTCAGGATCGCTCGGCGAGGAGATCTGGGCCGAGTTGGCCAGCGTCCCGTCGGCGCCATCGGCAACCTTCACGGTGACGGTCAGGGTCTCGCCGCTACCGGCTTCGATGTCCTGGCCGCTCCAGGTGACGGTCTGGCCGTCGGCGGTGCAGCCATCGGAGCAGGCGACGAACGCCAGCCGCTCGTCGAGGACGTCGGTGACGGTGACGTCCTCGCAGGTCTGGCCACCGGCGTTGAAGACGTGTACGAAGTAGTTGAACGTCTGGCCAGGGGTGACCTCGAGGTGGCTGGCCGCCTTGTTGGAGCGGGACAGCTCACAGGGGCCCTCGAAGGCGTCGGTCACCCGGGGCAGCTCCAGGCGCTTGGTCTCGGTGAAGTCCTGACCTTCGCAGCTGCCGGTGGCCGTGAGCACGTCGGTGAACGTGGTGCCCAACGGTGCGTCCGGGTCGACCTCGACCGTCACCGTGAACGTGGCGGTCTCGTTGGCGGCCAGGTCACCGACGTCCCACGTCAGCGTGCCCCCGTCGGTGGAGGTCGCTGCAGGGTCGCTCGTGATGGAGGTGAACGGGCCGGTGATCACGTCGGTGACGACCACGTCGGTGAGATCGCACGGGCCCCGGTTGGGCACCGTGAGGGTGTAGTCGAAGGTCGAGCCGGGCCTGACGTCGGCCTGGGACACGTCCTTGTGCAGGTCGCGCAGCGGGTTGCCGCTGTCGGCACAGGTGATGCCGCCGGCGGGGACGGCGGCGGCCGCGGTCAGCGGGGCCACCGGGATCCGAGCCTCGACGAGCGGCTCGCCGATGGCGCTCAGGATGGCGATGTCGATGATGATCGCGGCGGCGCTGGCGCTGACGCTGGTGCCGTCGGCGGCGGCGTCGACGGCGAGCGTCTCGTCGCCGACCAGGATGTCGAGCTCCACGATGCCGGCTTCGCCGAGCGCGGTGTCGACCACGGTCTCGAGACCGTCGGTGAGCTGGTCGACGAGGCCACCCAGCTGGTCCAGGGGCACGAGGTTGATGAGGGGGATGTCGGGGATCGAGGAACCCTCGGGGGTGGTGATGTTCACGACCGGGGCCTCGAAGTTCGCGGTGGCGCCGCCGGGCTGGCCGGTGGCGGTGGCGGTGAGGATCGGCGTGGAGGCGACGTCGACGGAGATCTCGGCCGGCGAGCCCTTGAAGAGGATGACGCTGGTGACCTGGCTCAGGGACTCCGACTGGAGCGCCCGCCCGGTCTGGCCCTCGACGAGCTCGGTGGTGATGGTCGACTGGGTGGAGGTGACGCCACCGGCGGGGTTCTCCACCGTGACGAGTTGGCCGAAGCCTTCGACGGCCAGCACCGAGGCGTTGGCCGTCTCGACCTGGGACTGGGAGATCGGGGCGCCGGGGGCGACGCAGGCGCCATCGCCCGGCCAGCGGGCCCACGCCGTGGCCGAGGAGACATCCAGGTTCAGCAGCGGGTCGACCGGCACGTCGAGCAGGGTCGCGTTGAGCGGCTCGGCGTTGTCCGGAGGCGCGGTCTGGGTGGCGGTGGAGAGGATGTCGTTCAGCGGGACGGCGCCGAGCAGGTCGCCGCTCAGGTTCGCCACCGTCGCCGTGGAGCGCGGGTCGGCGGTCGAGTTCACGTCCGTCGACGCCGGCGTGAGCTGGACGTCCACCACCGGCGTGCCGGCCAGGCTGGCGTCCACCCCCAGCAGCTGGGCCGTGCCCGTGCCGCTGTAGCCGGCACCGGGTGCCTGGGTGGGCGCTGTCGGCGCCGCCGCAGCAGGAGGGACGGCGAGCAGGGCGGCTGCGAGCAGCCCTCCCGCGGCGATCAGACTTGTACGTCGCATGTGCGTGTTTCTGCCTTCAGTTCAGGGATGGAAGGGCGCCCCGCCGGCGCTGTGCAGCCAGCTGCACGGGCCCCAGAGGCGGCGGGACCTTTCCCGATTCAGTCACGCATCATGCAAAATTGCAAGAAAAACCGAGCACAAGTGACCAAAGGGACGTTTGGATCATGGCAGCCCGGCCCCCGCGACGGCCACTTCGATGGCCTCGATGCGCCCGGCCCGAGCCGCCCGCGTGTGGGCCGGATCGCTGTCGTGGGCGGTGCAGACGTACAAGGTGCGGCGCTGTGGACCGCCGAGCATGCAGGCGAACGGCTGGCGCTCGTCGCTGGTCCGCACCTCGTCGAGGACCTCGCCCCCTTCGGCGACGCGGAGCACCTGATGGCTGATCGGCGACGCCAGCCAGACCGCGCCCTCGGCATCGAGGCAGATGCCATCGGGGACGGCACCTCGGACGTGGGCCCACTCGCGCCGGTCGTGGAGCGATCCATCCTCGGTGATGGTGAACGCGGTCAGACGGCCGTTGAAGGATTCGCCGACGATGAGGGTTCCGCCGTCGGGCGTCACCGCGCAGCCGTTCGGGAAGAAGAGGTCGTCGGCCACGATCCGGGCCCGTCCGTCCGGGGCGACCAGCACCAGCGTGGTGGTCCGCTGGTCGGCGTCGGGATCGTGGAGGTCGAAGCCGAAGTTCCCGACGTAGGCGTTCCCCCGGGCGTCGACCACCATGTCGTTGCAGTGGAAGGGGGCGAGCTCGCTGAGGTCGGCCACCTCCTCCGTGCGACCGTCGCGCACGGCGAGCAGCCGGCGGTCCACCATCGACACGACGAGCAGCGTGCCGTCGGGACGCCAGCCGAGCCCCGACGGCTGACCCGGCACCTCGACGACGACCTCGGTCTCCTCGGTGCCGGGGTCGAACGCCAGCACCCGGTGGTCGTGCATGTCGGAGAACCACAGCCGGCCGTCGTGCCAGCGGGGGCCCTCGGCGAAGCAGAGGCCGTCGACCACGGGCACCAGGGCTGTCACGTCGCGGAACCTAGCCCTCGTCATCGGCCCACCGGATCAGCACGGCGGCGTGCGCGCCGAGTCGCCCCGCCTCGTCCCGGGCGATCCAGGTCACCCCGGTGCTCGGGATGCGCCCCAGCGCCCGGAGCTCCCACGCCCCGGTGCCGACGGGGCGCGCCGGCTGAACGGCTGCCCCCACGGCGCGCCCTGCGGCGGCCACGAGGTCATCGGTCCACGTCACGTCGTCGTCGTCGGGCACGGCGATGACCGGCAGCGTCCAGCCGGCGAGGCCGTTGGGCCGGGCCAGGACCCGGCTCCGGTCGGGGCTCGGCACCACCAGGCGAAGCAGGCGACGGGCCACGGGCGGCAGCGTAGGACGGACGGGTGGCAGGGCGGACCGCGGAGAGATAACGTCCGTTACCAGTTCCGCGATCCACATTCCACAGGGGGATGACGCCACCGTGCAGACCTACGACAAGATCTACATCGATGGGGCTTGGGTGGACTCCACCGGCTCCGACACGCTGGAGGTGTTCGACTCCACCGACGGCTCGGTAATCGCCACCATCCCGTCCGGTACCGCCGACGACCTCGACAAGGCGGCCAAGGCCGCCCGGGCCGCCTTCGACGGCTGGGCCGCCAAGTCGAACGAGGAGCGGGCCAAGTACTGCACCCGCATCGCCGAGGGCCTCGGCGGCCGCATGGACGAGATCGCCACGGTGGTCACCCGTGAGGCCGGCATGCCGAAGTGGCTGAGCCAGATCGTCCAGGCCGGTCTGCCGATCAACTCCTTCTCCCAGGCCGCCGCCATCGCCGAGAGCTACGAGTACGAGCAGACGGTGGGCAACAGCCTCGTCGTCAAGGAGCCCGTCGGCGTCGTCGGCTGCATCACCCCGTGGAACTACCCGCTCCACCAGATCGCCGCCAAGGTCGCCTACGCCATGGCCGCCGGCTGCACCGTGGTGCTGAAGCCGAGCGAGATCGCCCCCATCGACGCCTACATCCTCACCGAGGTGATCCACGAGGTGGGCCTGCCCGCCGGCGTGTTCAACCTCGTGCCCGGCGTCGGCCAGATCGTCGGCGAGGCCATGTCCTCGCACCCCGAGATCGACATGGTGTCCTTCACCGGCTCCACCAACGCCGGCAAGAAGGTCGCCGCCAACGCCGCCGGCACCATCAAGCGCGTCGCCCTCGAGCTCGGCGGCAAGTCGGCCAACATCCTGCTCGACGACCTCGACGACGCCGGCTTCGACGCCGCCGTCCGCGACGGCGTAGGCAAGTGCTACATCAACCAGGGCCAGACCTGCGTCGCGCTGACCCGCATGCTCGTCCCCCGTGACCGCCTCGCCGATGCCGAGCGCATCGCCGCCGAGACGGTCGAGACGATGTACCAGCCCAGCGATCCCTTCGCCGAGGGCGCCATGCTCGGCCCGCTGTCGAGCCGGGCTCAGGTCGAGCGGGTCACTGAGTACGTCCGCAAGGGCATCGAGGAGGGCGCCAAGCTGGTCACCGGCGGCCCCGAGAAGCCCGAGGGCGTGAACCCCGACGGCTACTACGTACGCCCCACGGTGTTCTCCGAGGTCACCAACGACATGACCATCGCCCAGGAGGAGATCTTCGGCCCGGTGCTGTCGATCCTGCCGTACGACACCGAGGAGGAGGCGGTCGCCATCGCCAACGACTCACCCTACGGCCTCTCCGGTGGGGTCCAGGGCGGCGACGTCGAGCGGGCCAAAGCCGTCGCTCGCCGGATCCGCACCGGCCAGATCGAGGTCAACCAGGGTGGCTTCAACCCGAACGCCCCCTTCGGTGGCTACAAGCAGTCGGGCTACGGCCGCGAGTACGGCACCCACGGCTTCGAGGAGTTCCTCGAGACCAAGAGCATGCAGCTCTGAGCCGAACCGGCTGACGAACAACCTCGGTGGCGGGCCCTCGGGCCCGCCACCGGCGCGTCCGGCCGCGGTGCCGGACCCTCAGAAGGTGGGATCGACCCGGCAGATCGCCTGGCCGGCCAGCTCGGTGGCGGCCTCGACGGTGCGCCGGAAGCCCGCCACGTCGACGCCCTCGGTGGAGAGCTGGCCGTCGAGGTAGCGGCGGTACACGCCCTGCACGATGCAGGCGGTCTTCCAGTTGGCCCACGCGACGTGGTAGTCGATGCCGGAGAGGTCGGCGCCGGTGGCGGCCCCGTAGGCCTCGAGCAGCTCGCCTCGTTCGGGGAACCCGGCGGCCATCGAGGTGGCCGAGGTGGTGGCGACGTGCTCGTCGCCGGGTCGCGGCCACGTCGCCAGGACGTAGCCCAGATCGGCCAGCGGGTCACCCAGGGTGGCGATCTCCCAGTCGAGCACCGCAGCGATGCGGGCGTCGGGTCCGGTGATGGTGTTGCCGAGACGGAAGTCGCCGTGCACCACGCGGGCTGGGCCTTGGTCGGGGATGTTGCCCTGGAGCCACTCGTGCACCCGGCCGAGCAGCGGGTCCTCGGCGGTGCGGGAGGCCTCGTACTGGCGCCACCAGGTCTTCAGCTGGCGTGCGATGTAGTCCTCCTTGCGGGACAGGTCTCCCAGGCCGACCGCATCCGGTTCCACGGCGTGGAGCCGGGCCAGCACGCGGACGAAGTCGTGCCCGATGGCGGCCCGCTGGGCCTCGTCGAAGGCACCCTCGGCATCGGCGGCGGTGTGGAGGACGACCCCTTCCACGTGGGCCATCACGTAGAAGGGCGCTCCGATCACCGACGGGTCGATGCAGGTGGCCAGCGCCCGGGGCACCGGCACGTCGGTGGGGCCGAGCGCCTCGATCAGGCGGTGCTCCCGGCCCATGTCGTGCGCGGTGGGCAAGAGCGCGCCCTCCGGCGGCCGACGCAGCACCACCCGGCGGCCCTCGGCGTCCTCGACCAGGTAGGTGAGGTTGGAGTGCCCGCCGGGCAGGCGCTCGAACCGCAGCGGACCGACGGTGCCCACCTGCTCGGCGAGCCAGGCGGTGGCGGCGTCCGTGCGGATGCCGGCGGGCTCTGCTCCGGCGGGCGTCGCTCCGGTCCGGCCATGGTGTCGGGGCACAGGCGAAACCTACTCATGGCCCCGGATTTCCGGCCGCCTGACGGGACGCCGGCCGTCGGCCGCCGATACCGTTCCGGGCGGCGCGGGCCCCGGTGGCACCGGTGCGTCGAGAGAGTGGAGCGAACATGGACGGCGAGCGCGCCGCGAACGTGACCGTGCGGGTCGGGGGCCAGGCCGTCCTCGAAGGCGTGATGATGCGAGCCGGTGACCGTGCCTGCGTGGCGGTGCGCCGACCCGACGGCGACATCGAGACCCGCATGCTCGACGTCCCGGGCTGGGCTCGACGAGCCGAGGCCACGCCGTTCGTCCGGGGCCTCGCCGGTCTCGGTGAGTCGCTGGTGCTCGGCGTGGAGGCGCTGCGCTGGTCGGAGGGCGCCGCGGGGTTCCGGCCCAGCGACAAGCGGCCGGCGCCCATGTGGCTGCTCCTCGCCATCTCGCTGGTGGCCGTGATCTTCCTCATCGTCGTGCTGCCCACCGGTCTCGCCGGCCTGGTGGCCGGGGGCACGCCGTGGTTCGGCGCCGTCGAGGCTGCGGCCCGCGTGACCGTGCTCGGCACCTACCTCGCCGTGGTCGGGCGTCGCGCCGACGTCCGGCGCGTGTTCGAGTACCACGGCGCCGAGCATCTCGTGGTCGCCGGGCACGAGGGCCACAAGGCGATGCGACCCGATGCGTTGCGGGGTGGGTCGATCCACCACCCCCGGTGCGGGACCAGCTTCTTGCTGGTGGTGGCGGGCATCGCCGCCGTCGTGCACCCGTTCCTGCCCCACGGCCCGCTGCTCCTGCAGCTGGCGGGGCGGATCCTCGTGGTGCCGCTCATCGTGGCGGTCTCCTACGAGGTGCTGACCTCGCTGGGCCAGCTGGCCGTGCACCGACCGGGCGGCCGGCTCGAGCGCTTCCTGCTCTGGCCGCAGCGCTTCACCACTCGCCGGCCCGACGATGGCCAGGTCGAGGTGGCCATCGCGGCCCTCCAGGGAGCACTCGGCCCGGTCAGCGTCTCGCCGACCGGGCCGTCGTTGCTCGCACGATCCGGGTCCTAGAAGACGAGGATGAGGATCAGGATGAGGAGGATGAGACCGCCGATTCCGATGTACATGTGAACGTCCTTTCGAGGTGGGATGTGGTGTCCGTGGGGACGCCCGGAGCCGTACCCCTGGCGTGGAGACGGCAGAACGACCAGGGGTGAAACCACCCATCCGGGCCATGCGGAGGCGGGGTTCCGGCCCCGCCCCCCATGGGAATAGGGTCCGAGCCATGCCTGCCTCCACGTCTCCCGTCACCGTCGCCGTCACCGGGGCTGCCGGCCAGATCGGCTACTCGCTGCTGTTCCGCATCGCCAGCGGGGCCCTGCTCGGTCCGGACCAGCCGGTCCACCTCAAGCTGCTGGAGATCACCCCGGCCATGGGCGCCCTCGAGGGCGTCGTGATGGAGCTCGACGACTGCGCCTTCCCCCTCCTCACCGGCGTCACCACCTCCGACGACGCCAACGTGGCATTCGACGGGGTGCAGGTCGCGCTGCTCGTCGGGTCGATGCCCCGCAAGGCCGGCATGGAGCGGGCCGACCTCCTCGAGGCCAACGGCGGCATCTTCACCGTCCAGGGCAAGGCGCTGAACGACAACGCCGCCGACGACGTGAAGGTCCTCGTGGTCGGCAACCCCGCGAACACGAACGCGCTCATCGCCATGCACTCGGCGCCCGACATCCCCCGCGAGCGCTTCACGGCCATGACGCGCCTGGACCACAACCGGGCCATCGCCCAGCTGGCGAAGAAGGCGGGCTCGTCGGTGAACGACGTGCGCCACATGACGATCTGGGGTAACCACTCGGCCACCCAGTACCCCGACGTCTTCCATGCCGAGGTCGCAGGCCGGCCGGCGTTCGACGCCGTCGGGAACGACCAGTCCTGGCTCGAGGACGACTTCATCCCCACGGTGCAGAAGCGCGGCGCCGCCATCATCGACGCCCGTGGCGCCTCCTCGGCGGCCTCGGCGGCCAACGCTGCCATCGACCACGTCCACGACTGGGTGCTCGGCACCCCGGCGGACGACTGGGTCTCGATGGCCGTACCGTCCAACGGCTCCTACGGCGTGCCCGAGGGCATCATCTCGAGCTTCCCGTGCACCACCGAGGACGGGCAGTGGAGCATCGTCCAAGGTCTGGAGATCGACGACTTCAGCCGGTCCCGCATCGACGCCTCGGCCAACGAGCTCGTCGAGGAGATGGAGACGGTGAAGGGCCAGGGCCTCATCTGACCGCGGCGAATGTCGTTCCTCGGTGACACCTGTCGTCACCGAGCGACGAAACTCCCGGTCATCATTTGAGGAACTTCGACGTGGTGTTGTCGGCGAGGACCTTGCCGCCGGTCTGGCACGTCGGGCAGTAGTGCACCGTGTAGCGGGTGTACGCCACCTCCCGGATGGCGTCCCCGCACACGGGGCAGGCCTCGCCGGTGCGGTGGTGGACGGCGCCGGGGCGGTCCTTCGACGACGACATGTCGTTCCGGGTCCGCTCGTAGGCCAGGCCCTCCTCGACGGCGTCGGCGATGGCCCGGACCAGCGCAGCCGCATCGTCGGGACCCAGCTTGGCCGTCATGGCGAAGGGCGACAGCTGGGCGCGGTGGAGCACCTCGTTGGCCAGGCGCCGGCCCAACCCGGCGATGCGGCGCTGGTCGCGGAGGAACCCGTGGACCCGGGTGTTCTCCTCGTGGAGCAGACCCAGCAGGCCGTCGGCGTCGACATCGGTCGCGTCCGGTCCGAGGTGGTCGAGGGGCTCGTGATCCTCGGGGTCGCCGCTGACGACCCAGACGCCGGCCTTGCGCTCGGTGCCGGCCTCGGACAGCAGCAGGGCACGGCCGTCATCGAACAGCCACCGGGCCTGGCCGCCCTTGGGCTTGGCCGCCTGCTTGGGGTCCGGCCGCAGGCGTCCGCCCTGCATGAGGTGCACGACGTGGGTGGCCGACGCGAAGCGCAGCAGCAGCAGCTTGCCGCGACGGCCGACCGATTCGAGCGGCTCGCCGTGGGTGACGGCGGGGTCGGGTGAGAACGTCTTCAGGGCGGTGAACGCGATCGGCTGGAAGCGCTCGAGGAGCGCTCCGCCGAACTCGTCGGTCAGCCGCTCGGCGTGAGCCTGGACCTCGGGGAGCTCGGGCACGTCAGGCGAAGGCCGTGTCGGCCTTGACCCGGGCGAAGAGGTCCCCCAGGGCCTCGAGCGCCGCCCGGTTCTCCAGGAGCGCCCGGGCGTCGCCGCCGAGCACCAGGTCGCCGGCGATGAACGCATCGAGGGCCGGCCGCCGACCGGCGGCCAGGTCCTCGGCCGTCCGCCGGTCACTGGTCAGCCGCACGTCGGGCTCACCGTCGGGATCGGAGTCGACCCAGCACGCACCCCGGTCGATCACCAGCCGCCAGCGGGCGACGCCGCGCACCACCTGCTCGATGCTGACGGTCACGTCGGCGAGCGGATCGGGCTCGGGGACGACCCGGTCACGCGCCGCCGCGTCCATGGCCGCGACCCACTCGTCGGAGAGGAACTGCACGGCGTGCATCGTGGCACGCGACCATTGTCCCGTGGCCCCCCGCCCCGCCGACGAGCACCCCCACGAACCGGGCGGCGACGGCTGGAGCGAGACGTGGTCCTTCGACCTCGCATCGGCCGACGGCGACCTGGGGGGCTGGGTCGCCTTCACCCGCTTCGCCGACCATGCCTGGTACCACGCGATGCTCGCCGGCCCCCGCCGCCAGCTGCTGGCCGTGCTGGACCATCACGTGCCGTTCCGCAGCAACCCGCTCGAGGTGCGGACCACCGGCCTGTGGGCCGACCACGTGTGCGAGACGCCGCTCGACCACTGGACCCTCGGCCTGGAGACCTTCGCGCTCGGCGTCGACGACCCCCTCGAGCTGCACGGCCGCCAGCACGGCGACGCCGTGGCCCTCGGCTTCGACCTCGAGTGGGAGACCGACGGCCCGATCCTGGACGCCCGAGAGGCGGCCGGTGCCTCCGGCTACGAGATGGCCTGCCGGGTCCACGGCGAGGTGCTGGTCGGGCGCGACGTCATCGACTTCGACGGTGTCGGGTCCCGCGCCCACCGCTGGGGGCCACTCGACTGGGCGGCCGACGACGGCTGGCACCTCAACGGCGTGGTCGAGGGCCCGACCCGCTGGTCGGTGGACCACCGTGACGGCACCACCGTCGCCGTGTGCGTCGACGGCGACGGGAAGGTCGAAGCGCTCGGGGCGACCGGTGAGGTGCGCACCGATGGCAACGGGCTGCCCACGGGCGCCAGCGTCCGGATGGAGGGGGGCAGCTTGCAGGCCGAGGTCCTCGCCGTCACGCCGGTACCGATCGACGTGGGCGGGGGGCGGATCCACCGTCCCCGAGCGCTGGTCCGGCTCCGCACGCACGACCGGTGGGCCGGCGTCGGGTGGCTGGAGCGGCGAGGTCCCGAACGGCGGGTGCTCGACGCGGGCTGAGCCGTCCTGCCCGGCGTCACGCCGGCGCGACGCGCACAGCCGGCGACGGCGATCAGGTCGGGCGCAGTGCCAGGTCGAAGGCGTGGGCGACCCGGTCGGCCCAGACGGCGTAGCCGGCGCCGGAGGGGTGGTAGCGGTCACCGGAGAGGAAGTGGGCCCGGTGGCGGCGCTCGATCCACGGCGGCCGCTGCCACACGTTGGCGTAGTGGATGCCGGGGCGGCGGGCGGCGACCTGCAGGACCCGGTCGAGCCACCGGCCCCGCACCGATGCCAGCGCCCGCAGCGGGTGCGGGAGGCGGATGGCGTCGGCCAGGCCGGGGATCGACACGAGGATGAGCGGGGCGTCGTCGGCGGCGCCGGCGATGGCGTCGATGTTGCCTCGGAAGCGCCGCCGGCTGGTGAAGGCGGCGATGTCGTTGGCGCCGACGGTGACACCGACCGCGTCGATCCGCTGCCCGATCTGGCCCAGGCCGTGGCGGAGCTGGAGCAGTGCCGGCAGCTGGCGCTCGACCACGTCGTCGCTGGTGGCGCCGGGCGTGGCGAACACGTGCAGGCGCGTGCGCCGGTCGCTGTGCGAGGCGACCAGCCGAGGGAGGGTGACGTCGGGGGCGATGGCGCCGAGCCCGGCGGCCAGGCTGTCGCCCAGCCACACGACCCGGTGGGCCGAGGGGTGCGCGGGGCCGACGTCGCCGTCGAGCCAGTGCAACGGGTACGACGCGGCGCCACCGATGACGGCCAGCCGGGCCTGCACGTACGCCAGCAGGCCGAGGCCGCCGAGCGCGCCCGTCCCTGCGGCGGTGGCCGCGGCGGCGTGCTTCAGGTGGGAGAGGGTGCGGTTCGACATCGGCGTACTGGGACCGGCGAGCGGCTGGCCGCGCCGGTCCCGGAACCGAGGCTACGGCGCGATCAGCGCTGTCCCGCCAGCTTGCGGTTGCGGAGCTGGGCCCGGACGTAATCGCGGTTCATGAAGGCGATGTAGTCGAGCGGGATCTCCTTGGGGCACGCCGCCGTGCACTCGCCGTGGTTGGTGCACGAGCCGAAGTACTGCTCCATCGTGTCGACCATGTCGAGCACCCGGGTGTCGCGCTCGGCCTGCCCCTGGGGGAGCAGGTTGAGGTGCTCGACCTTCGCCGCGGTGAACAGCTGGCCGGCCGAGTTGGGACAGGCGGCGACGCAGGCGCCGCAGCCGATGCAGGCGGCGGCGTCGAAGGCGGCGTCGGAGGCCTCCTTCGGCACCGGGATCAGGTTCGCGTCGGGGGCCGACCCGGTCGGGGCGGTGATGTACCCGCCCGCCTCGACGATGCGGTCGAGGGCCGACCGGTCGACGACGAGGTCCTTCACCACCGGGAACGCGGCGGCGCGCCACGGCTCGATGTCGATGGTGGCGCCGTCGGCGAACTTGCGCATGTGGAGCTGGCAGGTCGCGGTGCCCAGCTGCGGGCCGTGGGCCTGACCGTCGATCATGAGTCCGCACGAGCCGCAGATGCCCTCCCGGCAGTCGTGCTCGAACTCGACGGGCTCCTCGCCCCGGGCGATGAGCTGCTCGTTGAGCATGTCGAGCATCTCGAGGAACGAGATGTCGTCGGACACGTCGTCGAGCTCGTAGGAGCGCATCTCGCCCTTGGCCTGCGTGCTGCTCTGGCGCCAGATGTTGAGGGTGAGCTTCATCAGGGGGTCCTCTACTTGTAGCTGCGCTGGGTGAGCGCCACGTTCTCGAACACGAGCGGCTCCTCGTGGCGGATGGAGGTGGCGGGGTCGCCCGTCCACTCCCAGGCCGACACGAACGAGAAGTTCTCGTCGTCTCGGAGCGCCTCCCCGTCCTCGGTCTGGGACTCCTCGCGGAAGTGGCCGCCGCAGGACTCGGCCCGGTCCAGGGCGTCCTTGCACATGAGCTCGCCGAGCTCGAGGAAGTCGGCGACCCGTCCGGCCTTCTCCAGGCTCTGGTTCAGGCTCTCGCCCGAGCCGAGCACGCGCAGGTCCTTGTAGAACTCCTCGCGCAGCGCCGGGATCTCGCCGAGCGCCTTCTGCAGGCCGGCCTCGTTGCGGGCCATGCCGCAGTGGTCCCACATGATCTTGCCGAGCTCCTTGTGGAACCAGTCCGGGGACTTGGTGCCACCGATCGACAGGAACTGCTGGACGCGGTCGGTCACGTCGCGCTCGGCCTGGGCGAACGCGGGATCGTCCACCGGGACCGCAGCCTCACCGAGGATGCCGGCGAGGTAGTTGGCGAGCGTGTAGGAGATCACGAAGTAGCCGTCGGCCAGGCCCTGCATCAGCGCCGAAGCGCCGAGGCGGTTGGCGCCGTGGTCGGAGAAGTTGGCCTCGCCCAGCACGAACAGGCCCGGCACGTTCGACATCAGGTGGTAGTCCACCCAGAGACCGCCCATCGTGTAGTGGACGGCCGGGTAGATGCGCATCGGCTCCTGGTACGGGTTCTCGTCCGTGATGCGCTCGTACATGTCGAACAGGTTCCCGTAGCGCTCCCGGATGGCGTCCTCGCCGAGCCGGTTGATGGAGTCGGCGAAGTCGAGGTACACGCCGTTCTTGCGCGACCCCACCCCCTGCCCGGAGTCGACCGCCGTCTTGGCGTTCCGGGAGGCGACGTCGCGGGGGACGAGGTTGCCGAAGCTGGGGTACTTGCGCTCGAGGAAGTAGTCGCGGTCGGCCTCGGGGATCTGCGAGGCGGGACGGGTCTCGTCGGGGTTCTTCGGGACCCACACCCGGCCGTCGTTGCGCAGCGACTCGGACATGAGCGTCAGCTTCGACTGGTACTCCTCCGACGGCGGGATGCACGTCGGGTGGATCTGGGTGAAGCAGGGGTTGGCGAAGGCGGCGCCCTTCTTGTGCGCCCGCCACGCCGCGGTGGCGTTGGAGTACTTGGCGTTGGTGGAGAGGTAGAACACGTTGCCGTAGCCGCCGGTGCACAGCAGGACGGCGTGGGCCGAGTGACGGGCCACCTCGCCGGTGCGCAGGTCCCGGGTGACCACGCCGCGGGCGACGCCGTCCTTGACGACGAGGTCGAGGACCTCGGTCTTGGTGATCAACTCGACGGTGCCGTTGTGCACCTCCTTCATGAGCGCCTGGTAGGCGCCGAGCAGGAGCTGCTGGCCGGTCTGGCCCCGGGCGTAGAAGGTCCGGGACACCTGGGCGCCGCCGAAGGACCGGTTGTCGAGCATGCCGCCGTACTCGCGGGCGAAGGGCACGCCCTGGGCGACGCACTGGTCGATGATGTCGCCCGACACCTCGGCCAGCCGGTGGACGTTGGCCTCGCGGGAGCGGTAGTCGCCGCCCTTCACGGTGTCGTAGAAGAGGCGGTAGGTGGAGTCGCCGTCGTTCTTGTAGTTCTTCGAGGCGTTGATGCCGCCCTGGGCTGCGATCGAGTGCGCCCGCCGGGGCGAGTCGTGGTACGTGATCGCCTTGACGTTGTAGCCCTGCTCGCCGAGCGTGGCGGCGGCGGCGGCGCCGGCCAGGCCGGTGCCCACGACGATGACATCGAACTTGCGACGATTGTTGGGCGCCACCAGCTTCATGTCGAACTTGTGCTGGGTCCACTTCTCGCCGATGGGACCCGGGGGGACGGCGGAGTCCAGGTTGCCGATCACGACGCCTCCTCGAAGCGGAGCTCTTCGTTGGCCTCGTAGGCCTTGATGATCTTGTGGCGCTCGCTGTCGCTGAGCGAGTCGTAGTCCTCGACGCTGAGGCGGCCGTCCTCCAGCGCCTCGGCGAAGACCGTCTCGCAGCTGAGGATGCGACCGTCCTGCTCGTAGCAAGCGTCATCGGAGGCGGCGCCGGACACGACGGCGAGCGGGAAGCTCAGGTTGCCGAGGGTGACGATGCCGGCGAAGCCCAGGGCGAACATCCGCCGCCAGCTGTTGTACTTGGGGTTGTTCAGGCCGAGGCTCTGGAACAGGCTCCAGGACCCGTGGTACAGGTGCACGCCGAGGGCGATGGTGGCCAGCACGTAGATGGCCGCCGGCACCGCGTTGGTGAGGCTGGCTTGCACGTTGCGGTACACGTCGCCGCGCACGAAGTCCGGGTTGACCCACCCCCAGGTGAAGTCGGCCAGATGCCAGATCAGGTAGGCGAGGATGACGATGCCCGTGAAGCGCATGGAGCGGCTCGCCGCGTTGGCCGCCTGCCAGTCGCGCTTGGACCTGTAGCCGCCGGCGTTGGCCCGGCGGTTCATCAGGGTGAGGCTGGCCGCAGCGTGGATGTGGAACACGAAGGCGAGGATCAGGCCGATGCGGATGATCCACAGCGTCAGCGTGCGGGGGAGCAGCGGGTAGAGCAGCTCACGGAGGAACTCGCCGTAGACGTTGAGGGCGTGGGCGCCCTGGTACATCTTGAGGTTGCCCACCATGTGGCCGAAGACGAAGCCCATGAGGATGATGCCGGTGACGGCCATCACCCACTTCTTGCCGACGCCGGACCGGTAGAACGCCACCGGCCACGGGGCCGGACGCCGCGGCGGGTTCACCGGCTGTACGCCAGCACCCGCACCCCCTGAGGAGGCTGGTTGCTCCATGGTCTGCATGAATTCGCACGGTACCCGCACCCCCGTTCCGGGGGGCAATCACCGCGGCGGTCGGCTCAGCTGGTGATGGTCGTCCGGTACTCGTTGGCCACCCGGTCGCCCCCGAGGCGCCCGCTCAGCGCCAGCACCAGCTCACCGGACGCCTCCGGCACCTCGAGCTGGACCGTGCCGACCCGAACGCAGGAGTCGGCGGGGACCTCACCCTCGAACGCCCACCGGTGCCCGCCGCCCTCCCAGCGAGCCTCCACGTCGACGGTACCGGTGAGGTCGCTGCGGCGGTCGGACACCACGTGCACGTCGAGCGCGAGCGCCTCCCCGGGCGTCACGGTAGCGGGAGGTCGGTCGGCGACCACGATCACGGGTCGGCACGCCGCCACCAGCGCGGCGTGGGCCGCCTTGGGCACCCGCTCGTGGTCGAGCACCGACCACGTGATGCCGGGATGGGCGTCGGCGAAGGCGAACTGGCAGAAGCCGCCGGTGGGTCGGTACTTGAGGCGGCGCAGCGTCTCGACGTGGTGGCGGACGAGCGTGGCCTGGTACGCCTGCGTCGCAGCCTTCCAGGATTCGTAGGTGTGGCCGTCCCGGGGGACGTGGCGGTCGAGCAGGGCCAGCTGGAGGTTGTGGGTGCCGGCGAGCCGGTCCCAGTCCAGCTCCGGCCACGCCTCGGCATCCACGAAGTCGTCGGTCGCGGGCACCGCCTGGGCGCCGAACTCGGTCGGGAAGCGCACCTGGCTGGGCAGGGCCCGGGCGAAGCCGGGCAGGTCCCGCTCGTCGCCCCAGTACCACCCGAAGTAGAGGTGGCTGTCGGTGCCCTCGAGCGTGGGCAGGCGGGGCAGCACGCCGGAGTGCTTGATCACCGGCCGGGTGCCGTCCGCGGCCTGGATGGCCCGCTTCACGGAGCGGTCCAGCACCGTCTTGTTCCACGTCGGCAGCTGCTGCGAGGCCAGGACCCGGAGCCCCAGGGTGGCCATGCGGTGCGGCTCGGTGAAGGACCCGGGCGCGACGTCGAGGCCCATCGGCTCGTTGTGCCCGCACCACACCGCCACGGAGGGGTGGTGGGCGAGCATGGCCACCATCTCGGCGGCCTGGCGCTGGGCCTGGCGCCGGATGGAGCGGGCATAGCCCCACTGCAGGGGGAAGTCCTGCCACAGCAGCATCCCGGCCCGGTCGGCGGCGTCGTAGGTCTCGGGCCGACCCACGTGACCGTGGACGCGCAGCAGGTCGAGGCCGGTGTCCTTGGCCAGCTCGACATCGGCCGCCAGCTCGGCCGGCGTGGCGTCGCCGAGGGCCATGCGGGTCGGGGCCAGGTTGGCGCCCTTGCAGAAGAGCCGCTCGCCGTTGACCGACACGACCCACTTGCGCATCGCCACCTGGCGCAGACCGGTGCGGAACCGACGCCGGTCGGACACGTGGCTGCCGGCGGCGTCCCGCAGGCGGACCTCGACCGACGTCTGCTCGAGGTGGGGCGCGCCGAGGGCGTGGGGCCACCACAGCTGCGGCCGATCGACGGTGACCGTCCACTCCACCGTGTTGGCGCCGGCGGCCAGCGAGCGGTCGGTGCCGTGGTCGACCGAACCCACCGTGGTGCGGAGGTGCACGTCGGTGGCCTCGGTGGCGTCGAGGTCGGCGGTCAGGGCCAGCACGGCCCGCGCCGGGCTGGCCTCCACGCAACGGGTCACGAGGTGGCGGATGCGGACGGGACCCGATTCCTCGAGGTGGACGGGCCGCCAGATGCCGCCCGGGTTCCACGCCGGGTCCATGAAGTCCCAGTGCTGGAAGACGCCGGTGATGTTGCGCTTGTGGGACCGGTTGGTCTGGGGCGAGCACCCGACCTCCACCGCGAGCTGGTGCTCGCTGCGGGCTCGCAGCTGCTCGGTGACCTCGAACTCGTGGGCGAAGAAGTAGCCCTCCGTCGCGCCGAGGTACGTGCCGTCCAGCCACACGTCTCCCTCGTAGAACACGCCGTCGAAGCGCAGCCACCAGCGGCGGTCACCCGCGCCCGCCGGCTGCTCGAAGCGGGCGCGGTGCAGCAGCGGTCCGTCGTGGTCGGCGAACGCCGCGGTCGAGCGCCAGTGGCCGGGGACGGCGATCGGCTCCCAACCCGAGTCGTCCAGGTCGGCGTCGGCGAAGGTGCGGCGCAGGTCTTCGTCGGCGGGCGCGGCGAGCCAGCGGTCGGGGAGGGTCATCGCCGGCGGAGCCTAGGAGGGGCGGGTCGTGGCCCCCGGGGTGCCGGATAGGTTGGCCCCATGGCAGCACCGTCCAGCCTCCCGTCCACCCTCGGCGCGCTCCGGGAGTCCGGTTGGGAGTCCCGGCCGGTGAAGGAGGAGGTCCGTCGCAACGCCGTGGCCAAGATCCGGGCCGGCGAGCCCCTGTTCGAGGGTGTCCTCGGCTACGAGCAGACGGTGATGCCCCAGCTGGAGAACGCGCTGCTGGCCGGCCACGACGTCGTCTTCCTCGGCGAGCGGGGCCAGGCCAAGACTCGCATGATCCGCTCGCTCACCCGGCTGCTCGACGAGTGGATGCCGGTCGTCAAGGGCTCCGAGATCAACGACGATCCCTACCACCCGGTGTCGCGCTACGCCCGGGACCTGGTCGCCGAGATGGGCGACGACACCGAGATCGACTGGGTGCACCGCCACGAGCGCTTCGGCGAGAAGCTGGCCACCCCCGACACCTCCATCGCCGACCTCATCGGCGAGGTCGACCCCATCAAGGTGGCCGAGGGCCGCTACCTGTCCGACGAGCTCACGCTCCACTACGGCCTCGTGCCCCGCACCAACCGCGGCATCTTCGCCATCAACGAGCTTCCCGACCTGTCCGAGCGCATCCAGGTCGGCCTCCTCAACGTGCTCGAGGAGCGCGACGTCCAGATCCGTGGCTACAAGGTCCGGCTCCCCCTCGACGTGATGCTCGTCGCCTCGGCCAACCCAGAGGACTACACCAACCGCGGCCGGATCATCACGCCGCTGAAGGACCGCTTCGGCAGCCAGATCCGCACCCACTACCCCCTCGACGTCGAGACCGAGATGGTCATCGCCGCGCAGGAGTCCCGCCCGTTGCAGGCCGAGGGCATCCACGCCGCGATGCCGGAGTACATGAGCCAGATCGTGGCCACGCTGTCGCACCTGGCCCGCCAGTCGCCCCACGTCAACCAGCGCTCGGGCGTGTCCGTGCGCCTCACCGTGTCGAACCACGAGGTCCTCATCGCCAACGCCGCCCGCCGGGCGCTGCGCCACGGCGAAGAGGTCGTGGTGCCCCGCGTGTCCGACCTGGATGCGCTGGCTGCCTCCACCATGGGCAAGATCGAGATCGAGTCGCTCGACGACGGCCGCGACGAGGCCATCGCCGAGCACCTGGTGAAGGCGGCCGTCCTCACCGTCTTCCGCGAGCGGACCGACCCGGCGATGCTGCGTGAGGTGATCGATGCGTTCGAGGAGGGCCGCATCGTGGATGCCGGCGACGACATCTCCTCGGCCGCCCTCGCCGCCCTCGCCAACGAGATGCCCGGCCTGAAGGCCCAGGTCGTGGGCCTCACCGACGGCGACGAGTCCGCCGCCGCCATGGCCGCCGCGGTCGAGTTCCTGCTCGAGGGCCTGCACCTGGGCAAGCGCCTCAACAAGGAGCACGTGGGGGCCCGGTCCTCCTACCGCGCCAGGAGCTGACCTCGGCAGACGCCGAGACCAGTGCCGGCGACGGACCGGCCTACTGGTCCATCTGGGCTTCGGCCTGCTCGCGCAGCGTCGCCAGCGTCTTGCGGAGCAGGCGGGAGAGGTAGGACTGCGAGACGCCGAGCTCGTCGGCGATCTCCTGCTGGCTCCGACGGTGCACGAAGCGCATCTCGATGATGGTGCGGTCCCGCTCGTCGAGACCCTCGAGCAGCGCCTCCACGTCGATGCGCGTCTCCACGTGCCCCATGTCGCCGTCGCTGCCGGCGATCATGGCGCCCTTGGTGGTGCTGCCGTCGCCGATGGGCGCGTCGAGGCTGTCGGCCCGGTAGGACGCGCCCGCCGAGAGCGCTTCGAGCACGCGGTCGGTGGACTCGTCCAGGCGGTCGGCGAGCTCCTGCACCCGCGGGGCCCGGCCGAGCTCCTGGGTGAGCTCGGGCTCCAGGCGGCGGGCCTGCACGGCCAGCTCCTGGAGGCTGCGCGGCGGACGGACCGACCAGCCCTTGTCGCGGAGCAGTCGCTTGAGCTCGCCCTCGATGGTCCGGTTGGCGAAGGTCTTGAACGTCACGCCGACCTCGGGGTCGAAGCGCTCGACCGCCTTGATGAGCGCCATCAGCGCCTGCTGGCGGACGTCGTCGGCCTCCATGTGGCCCTTGCCGTAGCGGCTGACGTAGTACTCGACCAGCTCGAGGTTGTCCTCGACCAGCCGGTTCCGCAACCGGCGGGACCGCGACGTCTGGTACTCGACGAAGCGGTCCTGGGTCTCAGCGGCCACCGTCGACGCCAGCCGTCGTCCGTGCGGCGCGCAGCTCGAGGTGCACGGTGTCGCCTTCCAGGTGGAGGGCGTGGTGGCTGGAGCCGGCCCGCAGGAGCTGCTCGGCGATCGGATCGAGCATCGGCTCCTCGGTGACGGGCGCGCAGCGCCCGTCCAGCTCGATGCCGCCGTCGGTGGTGGTGATGGAGATGGTGAGCTCGGCGGTCTCGGTGGCGTCGGCCATCGCGAGGGCACACAGCTCGTCGACCGCGACCCGGAGGGACTCGATGGCCTCCACGTCGAAGGCGCAGTCGTCGGCGATGGTGGCGGCCATGATCCGCACGTGGCGGAGGTACGCGGTGGTCGCCGGGACAGTCAGCTTGGCTGTTGCTCGGCTGGGTAGGTCAGGCATGATCGTTCCGTTCTACAGTGCTGAGGGCACGGGTACGTGGCCCGTTGATCGAGATGTCGTTGCAACCTTCCACCCGCCGTTTTCCTGTGCGACCCGTGTCGTCGCTGGCCGCTCTCGCCGCGGTGCGTGAGTCGTTCGTGGAGTGGCTGGCCGGGGTCACGGCCTCGGAGGACCGCATCGAGGACCTGTCGGTGGTGATCAGCGAGCTCGGCGCCAACGCGGTGCGTGGCACGCCGGAGGGCGCCGAGGCGGCGACGGTGAGCGCATGGGTCGACGACGGCCGCATCGTGCTCGAGGTCGCCAACCGGGTGGAGGACCTCGCCGTGCCCGACGTCGACTGGGACCTCGAGGATCCGCTCCGCACCGGCGGGCGCGGACTGCTGCTCGTGTCGGCGTTCGTGGACGATGTCCACGTCGACGTCGACGGCGACGTGCTCGTCATCCGCTGCACCACCCGGGTCTGACCGGTCGCCCGCTGCCGGGGCGCTGCTGCGCCCGCCGGCATCAGTGCTCGATGGTGACGTGGTCGGAGAGGCCGGTCACGGAGAGCAGCTTCTCGAGGCCCTTGGACGGGTTGCGCAGCACCAGGCCGCCCCCGGCCGTCATCAGCCGGCGGTGGGTGTCGGCGATCACGCGCAGCCCGGCGGAGTCGACGAAGCTCACGTCGCCGACGTCGAGGACGGCGGCGGTGGCGCCTTCGGCCAGGGTGGCGTCGATGCGCTCCTGCAGGTAGGGCGACGTGTGGGGGTCGAGGTCGCCGTTGAGCACGAAGGTCGTGCGGTCACCCTCGTCGATGGTCACCTGGAGGCGGTCTTGCGGGGTGGGGGTGGGTTCGGTCATGCGTTGCTCCACGTGTGCTCGCGTGCTGGGTTGGTGGGGGTGGACGGTCGACGGGCGAGCCTCGAGGTGCCGGTCGTGACGACCACGACCGGCCTGAACCTACTCGGCGCACCGATGGTGGGCGGAGCGATCACTCCCTGGAGCGGAGCAGCCCCTTGACCTTGTCAGCGACCCGGTGGACGTTCTGCTTCAGGCCCGTGACGCCGTGGTCGACCTCCCCGTCGAGGTCGACGTCACGATCGCCCGAGCGCGCGCCGGCCAGCTGCTCGAGGGGACCCTCGGGGTCCTCCGGCCGTCCATCGTCTGCTGCGGTCATGTCCCTCTCCTGCTCGGGGGCGCCAGAGGTCGAGGCGCCCGCCGGCCCGGCCTCCATCTCCACGCACCTGCACCGTCAGAACATCAACCGGGGGCGGACCGGGACCGCCCGGGCCGGGTGTGCGAACATCGCCCCTCATGGCGAGCGGAGCGACCGACGTCGAGCAGGTGCTGCGCGCCATGCCCGCGCCTGTCCTCCTCCTCGACGACACCGGTCGGGTGGTGGCCGCGAGCGAGCACGCCGGCCGGGCCCTGGGACGCGACGCCGCCGCGCTGGCCGGGTCCGACCTCGCCTCGTACCTGGGGCCAGCCGGGGGTTCCCGCCTCCGTGATGCCCTGGCCGCGCTGGCCGACACGGGGGAGGTCGTGCTCCGGATCTCGGACCCCTTCGACGCCGGTGTCTCCGAACTGCACATCCGCCTGGCCCCGACCCCGCACGGGCCCATGGCCGTCCTCGAGCAGCGGCGTCCCACCACCGAGGCCCTGCTCGCCAGCATCCTCGAGGAGGTCGCCGAGGACGAGGTCGGGGCTGACGTGCTCGGGCGGGCGCTGGGGCGCATCGGTGCCTCCAACCACTGGGTGCTCGCCGCGCTGTGGGTCGTGGACGACGCCGCCGACCTGCTGCGCCCGGTCGCCACGTGGGCCCGGGACCCGTCCGACGACGGCCACCGGCAGCGGACGCGCCTGGCGGCCCTGACCCGGGGTGAGGGAGTCCCCGGTCGGGCGTGGGCCGAGCGTTCGACCATCGCCGACGCCGACCTGCACGACGACGGCCGGCTCGCCGCCGACGCCGACCGCATCGAGACGTCGCTGCACCACCCGATCGTCGCCGGGGGGCGGGTCGTCGGGGTGGTGGAGCTCCTGGCCGAGACCGACGAGGACCCCCGCCCCTGGTTCTCTTCCGCGCTCCGGGCCGTCGAGCCGGCGCTGGCCCACCTGCTCGAGCGGGTGCGCGACCAGCTGGCCGTGCGCGCCGTCGAAGGGCGCCTGTCGGCCGCGCTGGACGCCGGTCAGTTCGGGGTCGCCGGCATCGACCCCGGGACGGGACGGGTCGAGTGGTCGTCCCGGATGGCGGCGCTGCACGGTCAGACGGCGGTGGCGGGCGCCGGGCGCCTCCCCGCCCTGCTGGCCGCCGTCCACCCCGACGACCTCGATGAGATCCAGCGCGCCCTGCAGGGGCCGCCCGACGTCGACGGCGGCGACGATGCGTCGGTGCTCCAGGTCGAGTACCGGGTCCACGACGGGGGCGAGCTGCGGTGGCTGTCGACCCGCATCACCTCGACGGTCCTGCCGAGCGGGCAGTCCCAGATCGCCGCCATCACCTCCGATGTCACCGATCGCAAGCAGGCGGAGCAGCGCACCCAGCGCCGCGCCATGGCGATCGAAGGGCTCCAGTGGGTCAGCCAGGCGATCATCGCCGGGCGCGAGCTGCGTGACACCGCCACCGCCGTCTCCCACGCTGCCACCGGGGTGCTCGGTGCGGTGTACGGCGTGGTGCTGTACCAGGTGCCGGGCGACACCACCGACGAGCTGGCCTGGGCGCTCAGCGGCATCCCGACGGACCTGGAGGTGCCGGACCCGCCCCGCGACCTGGGCCTGCCCGATGACCTCGCTGCGGCGAGAGGCCCGGCGCTGGTCGACCTGCGCAGCCAGCCCGACGTGCGGGCGTTCGTGCTCGGTCTGCGCCTGCCCGTGGAGGTGGGGACCATGCGCTCTGCGCTCATCGTCCCCATCCGCGGCGACGGTCCCGACCGACTCGGCACGATGGTGTTCCTCCACCCCGAGGCCGGCTACTTCACCGATGACGACGTGCGCCTCGCCCGGTCCATCGGCGCCTCGACGGGCGTGGCCATCGAGAACGCCAAGCACCACGAGCAGCAGCGCCTGGCGGCCAGCGCCTTCCAGCGCGAGCTGCTCCCGCGCTCGACGGCCACCGTCGAGGGCGCCGACGTCTGCGTCCGATACCACCCCGGCCGCGACGGCATCGAGGTCGGCGGTGACTGGTACGACGTCATCGATCTCGGGGGCGGCCGGGTCGGCCTCGCCGTGGGGGACGTGTGCGGGCACGGGCTCACCGCTGCGGCCCACATGGGGCAGTTCCGCCACTCCTTCCGCGCCCTCGTGCAGTCCTCGGTGTCGCCGGAGGAGGCCCTCCGGGTGCTGAACCGCCTCGCGCTCGAGGAGCTGCACACCACCATGACCATCGCCTACGTCGAGATGGACACCGCGTCGGGCGGGTGCCGTACCTGGCTGTGCGGGCACCTGCCCCCGCTCATCGCCCACCGCGACGGCGACTCCGTGCGCTGGCTCGGCGACGACGGCACCCGCGGCCCGATGCTCGGGTTCGTCCCCGAGTTCGAGGTGTCGCCCAGCACCGACGTGCTCTCGCCCGGCGAGCTGCTCCTGCTCTACAGCGACGGCCTCGTGGAGCGCCGGGGCCAGTCGATCCAGGACGGCCTCGACCGCCTGGCCGCATCGTTCACCGGCCGGTCCCCCGACATCGAGACGGCGTGCGACGAGCTCTACCAGCTGCTGGCCGACCAGGGGCCCGCCGCGGACGACACGGCGCTGCTGGCCGTGCGCCGGCACTGAGACGGCGGGGGTTGTGTCGTTGGTCTAGGCGCTTCTGGACGCGGGTAGCGACCTGCCCACACAACGGGCATGCAACGGGCAGCCCCGAGAAGGAGTGATTCCCATGGCTACCGGCACTTCCATCTTCCTCATCGCACTCGGCGCGATCCTCACCTTCGCCGTCGACGTCACGGTCTCGGGGCTCGACCTGGCCGCCGTCGGCGTCATCCTCATGGTCGCCGGCATCATCGGCGTCATCGTCTCCCTGATCTGGATCGATCGGGCCACCGCTCCCCGGACCGGGCGCACGGTCGTCACCGAAGAGCGCCACGAACGGATCTGACCCCCGGGCCTGACGGCCCGCCGGCACAGCCGACACCTCCACTCCGCCCGCACGAGGCAGCACCGATCGGTGCTGCCTCGTTGCGCGTCGGCGGACGCGCCGCACCGGCGCGCCGCTACCGTGCCGGCATGACCCGTCCCACGTTCCGCTACTCGCGATGGGACGGGACGCAGGTCGGGTTCGACCTCGACGCCGATGCGATCTTCGACCAGATCACCGACGACCTGCTGTACCACGGCGACCTGAACGCCGCCCTCCGCCGGCTGATGCAGCAGGGCTTCGAGGACGATCAGGGCAACGACGTCCAGGGCCTGCGTGAGCTCATGCAGCGCCTGCGCGACGCCCGTCGGGAGCGGCTCGAGAACACCGACCTCGGCGGTGTCTACGACGAGATCGCCGATGCGCTCCGCGAGGTCGTCGACCAGGAGCGGTCCGCGCTCGACCGTCGGCTGGAGGAGGCCCGCCAGTCGGGCGATGCCCGCCAGCAGGAGCTGGCCGAGGCGACCTCCACCGAGAAGCACATGCACCTGGACATGCTGCCTCCCGACCTGGCCGGGCAGGTGCAGAGCCTGTCGCAGTACGACTTCGAGTCGGCCGAGGCCCAGCAGCGCTTCGACGAGCTGATGGACCAGCTGCGCCAGCAGCTGGCCCAGCAGTACTTCGACCAGATGGCCGGGGCGATGGCCAACCCCGACCCGGCGGCCATGCAGCGCACCAAGGACATGATGGCGGCGCTCAACGAGCTGCTCGAGAAGCACCAGCGGGGCGAGGACACCCCCGAGGACTTCCAGCAGTTCATGGACGAGTACGGGGAGTTCTTCCCGGAGGACCCCAAGGACGTCGAGGAGCTCCTGCGGGCCATGGCCGAGCGCATGGCCCAGATGCAGGCGATGCTCAACTCGATGACGCCCGAGCAGCGGGCCCAGCTGCAGGGCCTCGCCGACCAGCTGCTCGAGGACATGGACCTCAACTTCCTGGCCAGCCAGCTCGGCCAGAACCTCCAGCAGATGTTCCCCCAGCTGGACTGGAACCGCTCCTACGACTTCTCGGGGGACAACCCGCTGGGCTTCGCCGAGGCCGCGCAGATGATGGCCGAGCTGGGTGATCTCGACCAGCTCGAGAACCTGCTGCAGTCCGCCACCCAGCCCGGCGCCCTGGCCGAGGCCGACCTCGACCGGGCCCGTGAGCTGCTCGGCGACGACGCCGCCCGCTCGCTCGAGCAGATGTCGAAGCTGGCCAAGCAGCTGGAGGAGGCCGGGCTCATCCAGAACAAGGAGGGCCGGCTCGAGCTCACCCCCCGGGGTCTGCGTCGCATCGGTGACAACGCCCTCGACGACCTGTTCTCCAAGCTGGCCAAGGACAAGCTCGGCCGCCACGAGCTGTCGTCCACCGGCATCGGGCACGAGCGCACGTACGAGACCAAGCCCTACGAGTGGGGCGACCCGTTCAACCTCCACATCGGGCGCACGGTGCACAACGCGGTGAGCCGCGCCGGGTCGGGCACGCCGGTCCGGCTGACCCCGGAGGACTTCGAGATCGAGCGCACCGAGACCGTCGTGCGATCGGCGACGGTGCTCATGCTCGACCTGTCGCTGTCGATGCCGATGCGCGACAACTTCCTCCCCGCCAAGAAGGTGGCGATGGCGCTGCACGCGCTCATCGCCGGGCAGTTCCCGCAGGACTACCTGGGCCTGGTCGGGTTCTCCAAGGTCGCCCACGTGCTGACGCCGGCGCAGCTGCCCGAGGTGAGCTGGGACTACGACTACGGCACGAACATGCAGCACGGCCTGCAGCTGGCCCGCCAGCTCCTGTCGCGCCAGAGCGGCACGAAGCAGATCATCATGATCACCGACGGCGAGCCCACCGCCCACTTCGAGGCCGGCATGGCCCAGCCCTACTTCAACTACCCGCCCGTGCAGGAGACCATCGATGCCACGGTGCGCGAGGTCATCCGCTGCACCAAGGACGACATCCGCATCAACACGTTCATGCTGGACGCCACCCAGTACCTGAAGACCTTCATCGAGAAGATCTCCCGGATGAACGGTGGCCGGGCGTTCTTCACGACACCCGAGACGCTCGGCGACTACGTGCTCGTCGACTTCGTCGAGCACAAGCGGGCGCTGCGCACGAAGGCCCGGCGCTAGCGCGGCACCCGCAGCACCTCGCCGGCCCACGCCACCTTGTGGCACAGGTTGGCGAACGCGGCCACGGCAGATCCCGTGGCCTCCTGTCGACGCTGCTCCAGCTCGGCGGTGAGGGCGTCGGCCAGCTCGAGGACCACGTGGTTCACGCCGTCGTCGGGGATGGGCGCGGCGTCGGGTGGCCGGGACCCGGTGCGAGAGGTGGCGGCGTAGGCCTCCACGGCATCGGCGAGGAGAGCGACCGCACGGAAGTCGTGGCCGGCGAGCCAGCCGGCGTGGCCCGTCTGGCGGGCGGCGTGGGCCTCGCGGAGGGTGACCTCGTGGCTGAGGTGGTAGAGGTCCCGGCGCGAGCGACGCAGCTCGTGGTGCTCCCAGTCCTGGATCACGGAGCCATGGCTACTCGGCCCACCCGCCGCGCCGCACGCCCGGGAGGGTGCTTGACCTGGGAGGGCGCGCACGCAAGGGGGGCTGTGGCGTCGTCGCGGGCACTGGTCACGATGGACCAGGAGCCAGGAGATCCATGTCTCCCTTGCATCTCGGCGCGATCTCGGCGATGATCACACTGTTGTAATTACACGTCTGGTATGGGCGCCGTCGAGGGGGAGACTCCGGCGGGCCCGGCCAGCTGAACGAACGAGAGGTCCTGGCATATGAGCGTCCCCGTGGACATCGGTGGCCAGTCCGAAGCCCGAGTCTGGCAGGAGTACGCCAACTGCCTCGGCGTCGATCCCGACCTGTTCTTCCCCGAGCGAGGTGCGTCCACCAAGGAGGCCAAGGAGGTCTGCCGGGGCTGCGTGGTCCGCGAGGACTGCCTCGAGTACGCGCTCCAGAACGGCGAGAAGTTCGGCATCTGGGGCGGCATGAGCGAGCGCGAGCGTCGTCGCATCCGCCGCTCCCGGGCCATCGCCCGGCGGGCGGCCCTCGAGTCCGCCTGAGCCGGCGCCCGGCACAGCGCCGGCGCCCATCCGTCCCACCTTCCCCTGCGCCCCGCGCCGCGTCCCCCTGCGGCACGGGGCGCGGCGCGTCCGGGGCCCTCCGATCCGCCCGCGGTGCCCGGTACCCTCCGGGGTGTGGCTCGCCGGCGTCGGGAACCGCACCCCGACGACGGTCGTTGGCCAGGTGGCGGCCGTGTCCCGACCTGGGAGGAGGTCGCCCGCCACGAGGGCGACTTCATCTACACGGTGGCGTACCGCCTCACGGGCAACCGGGAGGATGCGCAGGACCTGGTGCAGGAGGTGCTGGTCAGGGTGCAACGAGGGCTGCGGACCTACCAGCCCGGCTCCCTGCGGGGCTGGCTGGGCCGGATCACGACCAACGCGTTCCTCGACGACGCCCGCAGGCGGACCCGCCGGCCCTCCCTCGCCCTGCCCGACGACGCCGACGCCGTGCTGCCCGCCAGCCCCGACGCGGCGTCCGCCGCCGAGGCGGAGCGGCTGCCCGACCACGTGCAGGCCGCGCTCGGCGGGCTCCCCGAGGACTTCCGGGTGCCGGTCGTGCTGGCCGACGTGGTCGGCCTTCCCTACGCCGAGATCGCCGCCCAGCTCGAGATCCCGGTCGGCACCGTCCGCAGCCGCATCCACCGCGGCCGCCTCGCCCTCCGGGAGGCGCTGTCCTGAGCCACCACGGACACGGCCCGGACCGCCATCCCGACGACCTGCTGTCGGCCCACGTCGACGGCGAGCTCGACCCGGCCGAGGATGCCTGGGTGGTCGATCACCTGGAGGGCTGCGCGGCCTGCCGGCAGTCGGTGGGCGACCTGGTCGAGGCCCGTGCCCTGCTGCGGGGCCTGCCCCCGGTGGACGGCTCGCCCCTGATCGAGGGCTTCCTCGCCCGGCACCGGCGGGGGGTCCGCCTCGGTGCCGCCTTCGTCGCCGTGGCCGCCGTGGTCCTGGTGGCGCTCGGCACCGCCACCGGGACCGAGCGCCGCGCCCTCGTGCCCGACATCTCCGCGCTGGCGGCCAGCCACCGCGACGGCCCACCCGAGGTGATGGACGGGATGGAACGCAGGTCGAGCGGCGCCTACCCGGCGCCGCCCGGGCTCATCGGGTCGGCGGTCTCCCTCAGCCGGCACGAGATGTGGGACGGCGAGGACGTGGCCGTCGTCGTCTACCGGGCCGGCGATCTCGACGTCGCCGTCTACCAGCAGCCCGGGCGCCTCGACTGGGACCGCCTGCCCGCCGGCGACGTCGCGGCCATCGGAGACGCCGACGTCTGGGTCCGCCGCGGGAACCCGGTGGTGGCCGTCACGCAGCGGGGCGATCTGGTGGTCACCGTCGTCTCGTCAGACCGCGCCGCGGTCCTGACGGCCGTGGCCGGCATGCCCGAGTGGCGTCGGCGGGCCGTGTGGGACCGGATGCACGACGCCTCCCAGCGCCTGGTGCGGGCGTTCGCGCTGGAGGGCTGACCGTCCGTTCAGGCGCCGCTGGCGTAGACCTCGATCGGTCCGCGCCGGGTCTTGAGGATCCGGCGCCGCTCGCGCTCGGACGTCGCGCCCCAGACGCCGTGGTCGATCCGGTTCTCCAGCGCGTACTCCAGGCACGTCTCGCGCACGGGGCACGTCGAGCAGATGCGCTGGGCCATCGTCACCCCCACCCCATCGCTCGGGAAGAAGACCTCGGGCGGGTGGTTCCGGCAGTTGCCGTCGTTCATCCATGGCGTTTCCATCAGGTGACCTCCACCTGTTCTACGAAGCCGACGCTCGTTCGGTTCCCAATTCAGTGAACTTTAGCATCGAATAACTTCGGAGGCGACCCGGCGAGCGCGGTCGCAATCGACCGAGGAGCGGCGAGACTGGCGCCATGAGCCCCGACGAGCCCACGGGACACGGCACCGCCCTCCCACCCGTGCCTCCGACGCGCGACGCGCTGTCGTCGCTCGAGCCGCCCCGGACCTGGCCCCGACTCGACCCGCCGCCCCACCCCGGTGACCGGGACCGGGCCGTGGGCCGATCGGCGCTGGTCGGCGGCCTGGTCGGTGCCGTGGTGTCCCTGCTGATCCTGGGCATCGCTGCGCTGTGGCCCACGAGCGGTGGCGAGGCCGAGGCGACCCGGGAGCGCACCCCGATGACCACGGCCGCCGGCGGGATGGACGTGGGGGCCGTCCTGTCGGCCGTGGAGCCCTCGGTCGTGTCGATCGAGACCCGCAGCGCGCTGCTCGACGGCCAGGCCGGCGCCGGCACCGGGATCGTCCTCACCGCCGACGGGCTGGTGCTCACGAACGCCCACGTGATCGCCGGGCTCAACGAGATCCAGGTCGGCCTGTTCGGCGGCGAACGAGCACCGGCCCGCCTCGTCGGCTCCTTCCCCGAGTCCGACATCGCCCTGATCCAGGTCGAGGGCGAGACCGACCTGGTGCCGGCCGAGCTCGGCTCGTCGGCCGGCCTGCAGGTGGGGGAGGAGGTCACCGCCATCGGCAACGCCCTCAACCTCGGGGGCCGGCCCACCGTGACCCGCGGCATCGTGTCCGCCCTCGACCGGAGCCTCAGCGCCCAGGGCATCACGCTGTCGAACCTGATCCAGACCGACGCCGCCATCAACCCGGGCAACTCGGGCGGACCCCTCGTCAACGCGGCCGGCCAGGTGGTGGGCGTCAACACCGCCATCATCGGCGACGCCCAGAACATCGGATTCTCGATCGAGATCGACACCGTCAAGCCGCTGATCGACGAGATCCGCGCCGGCGGCGGCGACGTCCGCGGGGATCAGGCGTTCCTCGGCGTGAACACCACCGACGTGGAGGCCGAGAGCGCGGCGGTCCGCGCCCAGTTCGGCATCACCGTCGACGAGGGAGCCTTCGTCCAGAGCCTCGTGCCCGACAGCGCGGCCGACGACGCCGGCCTCGAGCCGGGTGACGTCATCACCGCCGTGGACGGCGAGCCGACCGCCGACTCGGCGTCGGTGGGAGCCATCATCCGCCGGCGGGCGCCGGGCGATCAGGTCACGATCTCGGTCCTGCGGGGCGGTGAGCAGCTCGAGGTGACGGCGACGCTCGGCCAGCGCGGCTGACCCTCCGGCCCTGTGGGGCCGGCCGGGCGGAGGACTACGGTGGACGCTCCCGTCACCACCCTCCCGGAGACCCGCATGTCGAACGTCGAGATCGAAGAGGCGCCGCTCCCGCCGGTCGCCCATGCCCGTCTGGTGTACCTGGGCGCCGTGGCACCCCACTGGGAGGTCCAGTCCGATTGGGGCGACGAGTCCCTCATCGAGGCCTTCCGCTCCCGGGTCCGCGCCCGTCTGGTGCTGCTGCCGCCGCACGACCCGCAGTTCCGCCGCAACCGCGAGCGGGTGAACCGCGACGCCGAGCGCGAGCGCATCGCCCTCGACTGGGACCTCGGCTACCCCGAAGACAGCTGAAGCCGGCGCCGTGACCACGCCGGTCGTCGGCATCGACCTCGGGGGCACGAAGGTCTTCGGCGCACTGGTCGATCCCGACGGCACCGGCCTCGGCGCCGTGCTGGCCGACGCCAAGGCCCCCACGCCCACCGATGGGATCGACTCGGTGCTCGACGCCGTCGAGGCGCTGGTCCGTCAGCTCGATCCGTCGCCCGTCGCGGTGGGCATCGGCACGCCCGGCATCGTCGAGCCCGGCACCGGTCGGGTGCTGCTGGCCCCGAACCTCGCCGGCTTCGACCGGCCCGTCGAGGTGGGCCGCCTGCTCGAGGAGCGACTCGGCTGCCCGGTGGCGGTGGGCAACGACGTCAACGTCGCCGCTCTGGGCGAGGCCCGGGCCGGTGCCGGCGTCGGCCACGACGACATCCTCGCCGTCTGGCTCGGCACGGGCCTCGGCGCCGGCGTGATCCTCGATGGCCGGCTGCGGGTGGGCCCCCACGGGCTGGCCGGCGAGCTCGGCCACGCTGTGGTCGTCCCCGCCGGTCGCCGGTGCGGCTGCGGCGGACTCGGCCACCTCGAGGCCTACATCGGTCGGCGGGCGCTCGAGGTCCGGGCCCGGGAGCTGCACGCCACCGGGCGCCCGACCGCGCTGGTCGCCCTCGCCGGCGACGGGCCCATGAAGTCCAAGGTCTTCCGGGCGGCGTACGACGCCGGTGACGCCGTGGCCCGGGAGCTGCTCGACGAGGGAATCGCCCTGCTCGGCACCGCCGTCGTCAACGTCGCGGTGACCGTCGACATCGGTGCGGTCGTCATCGGTGGCGGGCTCGGTGAGCGGTTCGGCTCGCTCGTCACCGACCGGGTCGCGGAGAGCCTGCGCACCCTCGGCCTCGCCGGCGTGGCACCGGTCGTGGTGGAGGCGTCTCTCGGCGATCACGCCGGCGCCCTGGGTGCCGCCCGCCTCGTCCTCGAAGCGGGTAGGGATGCGCCATGACCCCGGCCGATGACCTGGCGCCCGGCGTGCCCCCGCGCCGACGCCGCGCCGACGTGCCCGAGGGCGCCGACCACGACCTCGCCACCCGACCCGAGCGGTTCTTCAACCGCGAGCTGTCCTGGATCGACTTCAACGCCCGGGTCCTCGCTCTGGCCGACGACCCCACCGTCCCGCTGCTCGAGCGAGCCAAGTTCCTGGCCATCTACGTCTCGAACCTCGACGAGTTCTTCCAGGTGCGCGTCGCCGGCCTGAAGGACCAGCTCTACGCCGGGGTCGACCAGACCTCCCACGACGGCCGGACCGCTGGCGAGCAGCTGGTGGCGATCCGGGACGACGTGGTGGCCCTCGGCCACGAGCAGCAGCGCATCCTGCTCGAGGAGGTCCTGCCCGGGCTGGACGAGGAGGGCATCCACCTGCGCTCGTGGTCAGAGCTGGACGAGGACGCCTGCAAGGGCCTCTTCCAGGTCTTCCACGAGCACATCTTCCCGGTCCTGACGCCGCTGGCGGTCGACCCCGGGCACCCGTTCCCGTACATCTCCAACCTGTCGCTGAGCCTCGCCGTGTCGGTGAACGACCCTGAGACGGGAGAGAACCGCTTCGCCCGGGTCAAGGTCCCGTCCAACCTCGATCGCTTCGTGCGGATCCCGGGCTCCTCCTCCACCTTCGTGCCGCTCGAGCAGGTGATCGCCGCCCACCTCGACGAGCTCTTCCCCGGGATGCACATCAAGGAGTTCGCCGCCTTCCGGGTCACCCGCAACGCCGACCTCACCCTCGAGGAGAACGAGGCCGACGACCTGCTCGCCGCCGTGGAGGTGGAGCTGCGCCGCCGCCGGTTCGGTCGTGCCGTCCGCCTCGAGGTCGAGGCCTCGATGAGCGACGAGCTGCGTGACCTGCTGGTGCGTGAGCTCGACATCGCCGACGAGGACGTCTACGAGGTGCTCGGTCCCCTCGACCTCACCGGCATGTGGGTGCTGCACCGACTGGACCGCAGCGACCTGAAGGACCCGCCGTGGCAGGGGACCACCCAGGCCCGGCTCCAGAAGGACGAGGACGGCACCGCCGACTTCTTCGCCGAGATGCGACGCGACGACATCCTCGTCCACCACCCCTACGCCAGCTTCCACAAGACGGTCGAGGCCTTCCTCGCGCAGGCGGCGGTGGACGACAAGGTCGTCGCGATCAAGATGACCCTCTACCGGACGTCGGCGGACAGCTCGATCATGCGCTCGCTGGTCCGGGCCGCCGAGTCCGGCAAGCAGGTGGCCGTGCTGGTCGAGCTCAAGGCCCGCTTCGACGAGGCCCGCAACATCGAGTGGGCCAAGGCGCTCGAGGAGGTCGGGGTCCACGTGGTCTACGGCCTCGTCGGCCTCAAGACCCACACCAAGACGCTGCTGGTGGTGCGCGAGGAGCGCGACGGGCTGCGGCGGTACTGCCACATCGGCACGGGCAACTACAACCCCAGGACGGCCACCATCTACGAGGACCTGGGGCTGTTCACGTCCGACCCGGCCATCGGCACGGACCTGTCCCAGCTGTTCAACTACCTCACCGGGTTCGGCCGGGCCGTCGACTACGAAAAGCTCATCGTCGCCCCCGACCACCTGCGGGGCCGGCTCGAGGAGCTCATCGCCAACGAGGCGTCGTACGGGCCCGACGGTCGGATCGTGGCGAAGATGAACGCCCTGTCCGACGCCGGGATCATCGACAGGCTGTACGAGGCGTCGCGGGCCGGCGTCGGCATGGAGCTCATCGTGCGGGGCATCTGCTGCCTCCGCCCCGGCGTGCCCGGCCTGTCCGAGTCGGTGCGGGTCCGCTCCATCGTGGGTCGCTACCTCGAACACAGCCGCATCTACCACTTCGCCAACGGCAACGGGCCCGGGGTGCCGGCGTGGTTCATCGGCTCCCCCGACCTCATGGGCCGCAACATCAACCGGCGGGTCGAGGCGCTCGTCCCCGTGGAGACGCCGTCGCTCCAGGAGCGCCTGCAGGAGATCCTCGACGTCGTGCTGGCCGACGATCGCCTGGCCTGGGAGCTGTCGGGGGACGGGTGCTGGAGCCGGGTCCCCGACACCGGCGCGGGCGTCGACACGCACCGCCGCATGCAGGAGCTGGCGCTGCGCCGCGCCCGCCGCAGCCAGAAGGCCTGAGGTCGTGCCGGACGCCGACGTCGAGGTCCGCGCCGCCGGCGGGGTGCCGTGGCGGCGGGGCGCGGCCGGGCTCGAGGTGCTGGTGATCCACCGGTCCCGCTACGACGACTGGTCGTTCCCCAAGGGCAAGCTCGACCCCGGCGAGAGCTGGGAGCAGGCCGCCGTCCGCGAGGTGTGGGAGGAGACCGGGCTGGTCACCGTGCTGGGGGACGAGCTCGGCAGGACCACCTACCACGACCGCCACGGCCGCCGGAAGCACGTCCGCTACTGGTCGATGGCCGTCGCGGCCGACGCCGGCTTCACGCCCGGTGACGAGGTCGGCGAGCGCCGCTGGGTCCCGGCCGGCGACGCGGAGGAGCTGCTGACCTACGAGCGTGATCGGGCCGTGCTCGAGCGCGCCGCCGAGCTGCTCGGCCCCTGAACCGGGTGAGTTCGCTCGCCGGTTCCCGGTCGTTCACCTGCGGTCCACCGGCACCGAGCCGACCGGAAACCTTGCCTTCGTACGGTGCGCGTCGTCCCTCGTGGACGTCCCCACCCCCTGTATGGAGGAACCTCTGTGAACCGCAACCGACGCTGGGCATCCATCACCGCCCTGCTGCTCCCCGTCGCCCTGCTGACCGCTGCCTGCGGTGACGACGACGACACGACCGCCGCAGCGGGCGACGACGCCACTGCCGAGGGCGACACTGCCGGTTCGGGCGGTGACCTGTCCGGCTCGATCGTGGTCAGCGGCTCCTCCACGGTGGAGCCGATCTCGATCGCGGTGGCCGAGAAGTTCGGGGAGGCCAACCCCGGTGTCGACATCTCCGTCGACGGGCCCGGTACCGGTGATGGCTTCGAGCTGTTCTGCCAGGGCGAGACCGACATCAACGACGCCTCGTCCAAGGTCAAGGACGAGCAGATCGCGCAGTGCGAGGAGAACGGTGTCGAGTTCGTCGAGCTGCAGATCGGCAACGACGGCATCGCCATGATGACCAACGAGGCCAACGAGGCGGTCACCTGCCTGACGCTGGCCGACATCTACGCCCTGGTCGGTCCCGAGTCCCAGGGCTTCTCCAACTGGAGCGACGCCCAGGACCTGGCCACCGAGCTCGGTTCGAGCACCGAGCTGCCCGATGCGCCTCTCGACGTCACCGGTCCCGGTGAGGAGTCGGGTACCTACGCGTCGTTCGTGGAGCTGGTGATCGAGGAGTTCAACGAGGACCGCGGTGCCGAGGCCGAGACCCGTCCCGACTATCAGGCGTCCGCCGATGACAACGTGATCATCCAGGGCATCCAGGGTTCCGACACCAGCTTCGGTTGGGTCGGCTTCGCGTTCGCCCGTGAGGCCGAGGGTGTCAAGGTCCTCGAGGTCGACGGCGGTGACGGCTGCATCGCCCCCACCGACGAGACCATCGCCGACAACTCCTACCCGGTGAGCCGGCCGCTGTTCATCTACGTGAACCCGGCCAAGGCCGAGGAGAACCCGGCGTTGGCCGCCTACGTCGACTACTACCTCGACGAGGGCGTCTCCTCCGTCTCCGAGGTCGGCTACGTCGACCTGGCCGACGAGGACCTGGCCAGCACCGTCGAGCGCTGGGACGCTCGCACGACCGGGGCCGCCTGAGCCGCCCGGCACCCAACGGAGCCGTGACAGGCCGGCCCCACCGGGGCCGGCCTGTTCGCGCCCCGGCTGCCGTTCGTTCACCTCTCGTTCACCTGGGCCGACCCTGGCGTCCACCTGCCGTCCCTACCGTGGACACCGACCCACACGACAGACCCGGTCCCCCGCCTGGAGGAAGCCGTCTTGTCCCGCACCCGGCGCTGGGCTCCGTCCCCCGCCCTGCTGTTGCCCGTCGTGCTGCTCGTCGCGTGCGTCCGGGAGACCGAGACGGTCGTCGTGAGCGGCTCCTCCACGGTCGAGCCAATCTCCATCGCGGTGGCCGAGGGCTTCGCCGACGCTCGCGACGAGGTGAGCGTCTCCGTCGACGGCCCGGGGACGGGCGACGGGTTCGAGCTGTTCTGCGACGGGCTCATCGACATCAACGACGCCTCCTCGAAGATCAAGGACGAGCAGATCGAGGCCTGCGAGGAGGGCGGCGTCGAGTTCATCGAGCTGCAGATCGCCAACGACGGCATCGCCGTGCTGACCAACCCGGCCAACGAGGCGGTGACCTGCCTCACGCTGGCCGACCTCTACGCCCTGGTCGGGCCCGAGTCCCAGGGCGTCGGGCGGTGGAGCGAGGCCGAGGCCCTCGCCACCGAGCTCGGGTCCGACACCGACCTGCCCGACGTCGACATCGACGTGGTGGGTCCGGGCGAGGAGTCGGGCACCTTCGCCTCGTTCGTCGAGCTGGTGATCGAGGAGTTCAACGAAGAGCGGGGCCAGGACGCGACCACCCGACCCGACTACCAGGCCTCCTCCGACGACAACGTGATCCTGCAGGGCGTCGGCGGTTCGCCGACCAGCTTCGGTTGGGTCGGCTTCGCGTTCGCCCAGGGCAGCGAGGGTGTGAAGATCCTCGAGGTCGACGGCGGCGATGGCTGCGTCGCCCCGTCGCAGGAGACGATCGCCGACGGCTCGTACCCCATCAGTCGACCGTTGTTCATCTACGTCAACGCGGACCGCGTCGAGGAGTCGCCCGTGCTGGAAGCGTTCGTGGACTTCTACCTCCACGACGCCATCGGCTCGGTGGACGAGGTCGGCTACGTCCCGCTGTCCGATGACGACCTGGCCGCCACCCGCGAGCGCTGGGCCTCCCGAACGACCGGTGCCGCATGACCGACGTCTCCACCCGCCCCCCGACCTACAGCCTCGAGGACTTCCGCGGATCCCGGTCCCGCATGCGCACGGAGCGCATCGTCCGGGGAGTCCTGTTCCTGGCCGCGCTGGTCTCGATCGTGGTGTCGGTGCTCATCGTGGCCTCGCTGGTCGGTGAGGCGTGGACCTTCGTCAGCCAGGTCGAGCTGGCCAGCTTGTGGACCGACGGCTGGTTCCCGCGCCGGGGCATCTACGACATCAAGACGCTGGTCGTCGGCACCCTCATCGTCACGGTCATCGCCATGATCGTGGCCGTCCCCCTCGGCCTGGGTGCTGCTGTGTACCTGTCGGAGTACGCCCGGCCCGGCGTGCGCAAGCTGCTGAAGCCGGCGCTCGAGATCCTCGCCGGCATCCCCTCCGTGGTGCTCGGCTTCTTCGCCCTCACCTTCATCTCGCCCGAGGTGGTGCAGCGGATGAACCCGACGGCGACGCAGTTCAACATCGCGGCTGCGGGCATCGGCGTCGGCATCCTCGCCATCCCGCTCATCGCCTCGGTCTCCGAGGACGCGATGCGCTCCGTGCCACGAGCCCTGCGGGAGGCGTCCTACGGCCTCGGCGCCCGCAAGATCACCACGACCATCCGGGTCGTCATCCCCGCCGCCGTCTCCGGCCTGGTCGCCGCGTTCATCGTGGCGGTCTCGCGTGCCATCGGCGAGACCATGGTCGTGTTCATCGCCGCCGGTGCCACCGGCGGGTCGCTGTTCAGCACCGACCCGTTCAAGCCGGGCCAGACCATGACCGCAGCGATCGCCTCGCAGGCGGCCGGCACCGATCAGGTGCGTGGCGCCGGACTCACGTTCCAGAGCCTGTTCTTCGTGGCCCTGCTGCTGTTCGCCATCACGCTCGTCCTCAACGTGCTCGCCGGACGCTTCGTCCAGCGGGTCCGTCAGGCCTACTAGGAGCCGGCCATGGCCCTCACCACACCTGCGGCCCACGTCGGGTCCATCGTCCCCGAGCAGGTCCGTCGCCAGCTCACCGGCCGCCGCACCGACACGGCCGGTCGCGCCTTCCAGGGCCTCCTGATCGTGGCCGTGGCCGCCTCCGTCGTCGTCCTCGGCGTGCTGGTCTTCGACATGGTCAACACCGGCAGCGGCACGCTCACCGGCCGGCTCGGCGACTTCCTCACCGGGAGCCTGCGGTCGCAACCGGGGGACTCCGGGATCCTCCAGGGCCTGCGCGGCACCTTCTACATCGGCGTGTTCACCGTCGTGTTCGCGTTCCCGATCGGGGTGGGCGCCGCGATCTACCTGGAGGAGTACGCCTCGAAGTCGCGGCTGTCCCGCTTCATCGACCTCAACATCCGGAACCTCGCCGGCGTCCCGTCGGTCGTCTACGGGATCCTCGGCCTGGCCATCTTCGTCAAGGCCCTCGGGGGAATCACCGGACCGAGCTCACAGGGACGCTCCCTCATCTCCGCTGGGCTGACGCTGGCCATCCTGGTGCTGCCGATCGTCATCATCACCGCGTCCGAGGCGCTCCGGGCGGTGCCGGCCAGCCTCCGGGAGGCCGGCTACGGCGTCGGCGCCACCCGCTGGGAGGTCACCAAGGACCACGTCCTGCCCTACGCCGCCCCCGGCATCCTCACCGGCACCGTGCTGGCCCTGGCCAGGGCCATGGGCGAGGCGGCGCCGCTCATCCTGGTCGGCGCCGTCACGGGCTTCCTGTCCGGGGGCACCGAGCTCGACCCCGCCACCCTCGGCGACCGGTTCACGGCCATGCCCATCGTCATCACGACCTGGGCCGGTCGACCGGGTCCGGAGTGGGAGGAGGCCACCGCGGCCGCCATCGTGGTCCTGCTGGTCGTCGTGCTGCTCGCCAACACTGTCGCCATCCTGGCGCGCAACCACTACGAGAAGAAGAGGGGTTGACGTGCCCGAGCACTCGACCGAGGAGCTGCCCGCCATGACCGATGCACCGAGGATCGGCGTGGTGCCGACCAGCGCGCCGAGCGCCGGCGGGGCCACCGTCTTCGACGTGGACCAGGTCTCCGTCTACTACGGGGCCTTCCGTGCCGTGCGCGACGTGTCGATGCAGGTCCGCCAGCACCAGATCACGGCCTTCATCGGCCCGTCGGGGTGTGGCAAGTCCACGATGCTGCGCTGCTTCAACCGGATGAACGACCTGATCGACACGGCCCGGGTCGAGGGTGACATCCGGTACCACGGCGTGGACCTGTACGACCCGGCGGTGAACCCGGTGGAGGTGCGCCGGCGGATCGGGATGGTGTTCCAGAAGCCGAATCCGTTCCCCAAGTCGATCTACGACAACGTGGCCTACGGCCCGCGGGTGGCGGGTGCGAAGGGCAACCTGGACGACACCGTCGAGCAGGCGCTCCAGGGGGCGGCGCTGTGGGACGAGGTGAAGGACCGGCTGAAGGAGTCGGGCATGAGCCTGTCGGGTGGTCAGCAGCAGCGCCTGTGCATCGCCCGGGCCATCGCCACCGGTCCCGAGGTGCTGTTGATGGACGAGCCGTGCTCGGCGCTGGACCCGATCGCGACCGGCCGGATCGAGGATCTGATGGTCGAGATCAAGGAGCGGTTCACGATCATCATCGTCACCCACAACATGCAGCAGGCGGCCCGGGTGTCGGACAGGACGGCGTTCTTCACCACCGAGGTCAGCCACGAGGGCGATCGCCGCACGGGCCTGCTGGTGGAGTTCTCCGACACCGACAAGATCTTCACCAACCCGGCCGACGAGCGGACCGAGAACTACGTGACCGGTCGCTTCGGCTGATGCCGCGGTGAGGGAGACTCCCCCCATGCGACCCGCCGCACGTGCCGAGGCCGGGCCGTGAGCGACGGCGCCGAGCTGGCCCTGGCGGCAGGCATCGCCTGCGCACTCCTCGTCCTCGTGGCCGTGCTGGCGTGGCGCACGCTGCGCAGGACCCGCCAGCGGGTCCAGCTCGCCGCGGCCAGGCTCGCCTCTGCGCCGATGGAGGACCCCGGAGGGCTCGAGGCCACGCTCGGACAGCTGGAGCGCACGGTCGACGCCGCGGTCAGCCGCGGCGGCGAAGCCACGGCGGCCGAGACCCGGATGTCGCTGGCCCTGCGCGCCATCGACCACGGCATCGTGCTGTTCGACGAGTCGGGCGAGGTCGCGTTCCGGAACGCACAGGCCACGGTGTTCCTCGGTGCCCGCTACGGCGACGCGGTGGTGGAGTCCTCGATCGACGAGCTGGCCAAGCGGGCCCTGGAGGGGCACGACTCGTCGCGGACCCTCGAGCTGTTCGGCCCGCCCCGCCGCACGCTCGTGCTGTCGGCCGACCCGCTCGACGACGGGCACCGGAGCATCGGTGCCCTCGTGGTCATCGAGGACATCACCGAGCGGCGCCGGGTCGACGCCGTCCGCCGCGACTTCGTGGCCAACATCAGCCACGAGCTGAAGACGCCCGTCGGCGGCCTCGGTGTGCTGGCCGAGGCCATCGTCGACGAGGAGGACCTGACCGTCATCCGCCGGCTCGCCCAGCGCATGAACCACGAGGCGATGCGGGCCAGCCGCACCATCGACGACCTGCTCGAGCTGTCCCGGATCGAGGCGGGGGAGGCAGCCGTGCAGGAGCCGGTCGCGGTGCACCTCGTGCTGGCCGAGGCCGTGGAGCGGGCCGCCGGCGCCGCGGAGCACCGCGGGATCGTCCTCGACCTGCAGGAGCCGTCGCACCGGCTGCAGGTTCGGGGCGACCGGCGCCAGCTCGCGTCCGCCGTGTTCAACCTGCTCGACAACGCCATCAAGTACAGCGAGCCGGGCTCGGCGGTCCACATCCGTGCCTCGGTCGAGGACGCCATGGCCCACCTCGTGGTCGCCGACGAGGGCATCGGGATCCCCCGTCGTGACCTCGAGCGCATCTTCGAGCGCTTCTACCGGGTCGATCGGGCTCGGAGCCGGGACACCGGGGGGACCGGCCTCGGGTTGGCGATCGTGCGCCATGTGGCGTCCAACCACGGCGGAAGGATCACCGTGGAGAGCCGCGAGGGCGGGGGCTCCACCTTCACCCTCGTGCTCCCGCTCGGTGACGGACCTGCGACCGTGATCGACGATGAGGAGGGCGGCTGACGTGGCCGAGCTGACCGTGCTGGTGGTCGAGGACGAGGAGTCCTTCGTGGAGGCCCTCACCGTGGGGCTGTCCCGGGAGGGCTTCCGGGTCCAGGTGGCGAGGGACGGTGACGCCGCCCTCGAGATGTTCGACGCGGTCCGCCCCGACGTGGTGCTGCTCGACGTGATGCTGCCGAAGGTGTCCGGCATCGACGTGTGCCGGGAGCTGCGGAAGCGTTCGCAGGTGCCGATCATCATGGTGACGGCGAAGGGCTCCGAGATCGACACCGTGGTGGGCCTCGAGGTGGGCGCCGACGACTACGTGACCAAGCCGTACCGCATCCGCGAGCTCGTGGCCCGGATGCGAGCTGTCATGCGCCGGACCGCCGAACGGGGCGTGGACCTCCCCACCGACGCCATCCAGGTCGAGGACATCGCCCTCGACCCGGAGCGACACGAGGTGCGCATCCGCGGCGAGCAGGTGCAGCTCCCCCTCAAGGAGTTCGAGCTGCTCCACGTCCTGCTGGCGAACGCCGGGCGTGTCATCACGCGCGAGCAGCTCATCGACCGGGTCTGGGGGTCGGACTACGTGGGCGACACCAAGACCCTCGACGTGCACGTCAAGCGCCTGCGCGGAAAGGTCGAAGTGGACCCGGCGCACCCCCGGCGCATCGTCACGATCCGGGGCCTCGGCTACAAGCTCGAAGCCTGATCGGCGCGGTCGCATCCCGCGGGGCCAGCCCTACGATGCGATCGATGGCACCCGACGGCTGGCGACCCCTCCCGGCACCCCGGCAGGGTGCCGAGGCCTTCGAGGTCACCCCGTTCGGTCGCCTCGCCCGGGCCCACGCCGCGGCCGTCGCCGGCGACACGCTGGTGGCCATCGCGCTGGCCGGCACGCTGTTCTTCTCCATCGACGTGGGCCAGGCCCGCAGCGAGGTCCTCCTCTACCTCGCGCTCACCGTCGCTCCCTTCGCCGTGGTGGCACCGCTGGTGGGCCCGGCCCTCGACCGGGCCGCCGGCGGGCGCCGATGGATGGTGATCGGCTCCTCCGGGCTGCGGTCGTTCGTCTGCCTGCTCATGGTGCGCGATGTCGACTCCCTGCTCCTCTTCCCGGAGGCCTTCGCCCTGCTCGTCCTGGCCAAGGGGTACCAGGTGGCCAAGTCCGCACTCGTGCCGACGGTCGTGCGCTCCCACGAGGGACTGGTCGAGGCCAACTCGAAGCTGTCGCTCATCAGCGGGGTGGTGGGGTTCGCCGCCGCGGTGCCGGGTGGGCTGCTGCTCCGGCTCGGCGGCAGCCAGTGGGTGCTGGGCCTGGCCGCCATCGTGTTCGGCGTCGGCGTGGCCGTCGCCTGGCAGGTGCCGCGGGTGCAGGTCGCCGCCGAGCCGGAGACCGCCGAGGCTCGGGCCGAGCTGCGGGGCGGCGGGGTGCTGCTGGCCGCGTCGGCGATGGCGCTGCTGCGCGGCATCGTCGGGTTCCTCACGTTCCTCCTGGCCTTCTCGCTGCGCTCCGACGGGTCACCCACCTGGCACTTCGGGCTGGTGCTGGCGGTGTCCGCCCTCGGTTCGCTCACCGGTGCGGCGGTGGCCCCGGCGCTGCGCCGGCAGCTGTCGGAGGAGCGCATCATCGCTGGGCTCCTCGCCGCCGTGGCCGGCTTCGCGGTGGTCGGGGCATGGCTCGGCGGCCTCGCCGGCGCGGTGCTGGTGGCCGCATCGGTCGGCGTGGGCGCCGCCGCGGCCAAGCAGGCCTTCGACTCCATCGTGCAGCGCGACGCGCCCGACGCGAACCGAGGCCGGTCCTTCGCCCGCTTCGAGACCCGCTTCCAGCTCGTGTGGGTCGCGGGCGGCGTGCTCGGCATCATCTCGATGCCGATGTGGGTTGGCTTCGTGCTCGTGGCGGCGACGTCGGCGTTCGCCGGTGCGTCCTACGCCGCCGGCTCCCGAGGCCTGCATGACTCGGCCAGCCGCCGGCGACGCCGCCGGGCGGCGGCGAGCGGGACCCCGGATGCCACCGCGGTGCCCCCGTCGATCGCCACGCCGACGCGCACCCGACCGCCGGGCGAGGACCCCACCATCGTGGAGGGCCCGTGACCACCCGCATCGTCGTCCTGGCCGACACCCACGTCACCCGCGGCGGGAGCCGACGGCTGCCCGACCGCGTCTACGCGCTGCTGGACACCGCCGATGCCATCTGGCATGCCGGCGACGTGGTCGTCCCCGAGCTGCTCGACGAGCTCGAGGGCTTCGCGCCGGTCACCGCGGTGCTCGGCAACAACGACCACGAGCTGGTCGGGACGCTGCCCGAGCGGGTCGAGGAGACGGTCGAGCAGGTGCGGCTCGCCATGGTGCACGACAGCGGCACCACCAAGGGTCGGGAGTCGCGGATGCGGCGCTGGTTCCCGGACGCCGATGTGGTCGTGTTCGGGCACAGCCACCTGCCCGTCACGGCCGAGGGGATCGACGGGCAACGGCTGCTCAACCCCGGATCGGCCACGTGGAAGCGTCGGGCCCCGCACCACACCTGCGCGCTGGTCACGGTCGAGGGGGCCGCCGCCACCACCGAGCTGCTCCGGCTCGATTGAGCGCTATCTCGATTGAGCGCTATTCGGTGTCGATCTCGATGCGGGCCAGCCACAGACCGGGTGCCTCGATCTCGGCCGGGGTGGGCAGGAACGCCTCGCCCGCCCACAGCTGGTCGAGCGCCTCGAAGCCGGCCCGCTCCACCACGCCGTCCACGAAGGCCGCGCCCTGGTCGTAGGTGGCCTGGCCCAGCTCGAGGCCGAAGAGGCGGGCGACGAAGCGGTCGGACTCGTCGGCCTCGACCCGGCGCCGGCGCACCGCCTCGGTGATCATGCCGTAGCTGGAGATGAGGCCGGTGCCGACGGCGTCCATGACGTGGTCGACGTAGCCCTCGATCAGGGCGACCAGTGCCTCGAGGCGGGGGAGCAGCGCCCGCTGGGCGTCGGTCTGGATGGCGCCGAGGACGACCTCCGGGTCGCCGAACAGCCCCTGGAGCTCGGACATCGACGACTCGGGGTCGGACATGTCCACCGATCCGAGCCGGTCGCCCAGCGCGCCGGCGTCGGGACGGAAGCCGGCCGCGTACTCGCGGAGGCCGCCCTCGAGCGCCGCCCGGACGTGGGGCACGGCGAGCACGGCGTGGTGCGCGATCTCGTGCGTGCACAGCCAGAGGAGGAGGTCCTTGCGGTCGATCGACCAGTCGTCGGCGAACGCGGTGACGTTGGGCAGCACCAGCAGCAGCTCGTCGGACGGCTGGCGGGGGATCGGCAGGTCGTACTGGCCGAAGCTGCGCTGCGCGAGGTGACCGATCATGCCCCCGGCCGTGACGCTCAGCATCATCGGGGCCATCGACCCCATGAGCTGGGAGAGGACGGCCGCGAACGGGTCGCCCTGCGCCTCGGGATCGGTCGGCGCCTGGGGCGTGCTGGCGAGCGACGTGGCGAGGGATTCGAACAGCGGCTTGTAGGCGTCGAGGCTCCGCTGCACCCACTGCATGCGGGTCACCGGGACGACCTGGACGCCCCGTCCGGTCATCGACGTGGTGAGGCCGGTCTTGTTGGCCACGTGCAGGTCGGCCACCCGGGCGAGCTGCTCGACGTCCATGCGGGCGATCGGGTCGATGTTGGCCTCGGACTCGCCACCGGAGGCCACCTGCATCGCCATCTGACGGGCGGCATCCCACTGGAGCCCGCCGCCGGCGCCACCCATCCCGCCGAGCATGCGCCCGAGGTCGCCGAAGAACGGCAGGCCCCCGAAGGGATCATCGTCACCGGTTGGACCGAAACCGCTCATCAGGAGCATCGTAGGGCGATGGCACGGATCGCGGTCACCGGTGCAGCGGGCCCGGTGGGTCGCCGGCTGTGCGCCCTGCTGGCCGCCGATCCGGAGGTCGAGCTCGTGCGCGCCATCGACCGCCGGCGGGTGCACCTGCCCGACCGCGTCCGGGGTGACCCCCGCCGCGACCGCGTCGAGATGTGCCGGGTCCACCTGCGCGACGCCGACCTCGACGCCCTGCTGGACGGCATCGACGTGGTCTGCCACCTGGCGGGCTCCGACCCGCTCGAGGACGTGCCCGTCGACCACGATCTGGTGACCGCGTCGCGGCTGCTCGACGCCATGGGCCGCGCCGGTACCGGCCAGCTGATCGCCCGGACCTCGGCCACCGTCTACGGCGCCTGGCCCGACAACCCCGTCCCCCTCACCGAGGCGGCCGAGCTGCGGCCGAACGCGGAGACCCCGTGGGTGCAGGTCCGGGTGGGGTTGGAGGAGCGCTTCCGGGAGTTCGCGTGCGCGAACCCCGACGTCGCCGTGGCCTGGCTGCGCCCGAGCGTCACGGTGGCCGACGAGGGATCCGACGAGCTCGGACGCGTCCTGGCCGCGGCCCGCGTCGTGGCACCCGCCGACGGGGCGTCGCCGGCGCAGTTCGTCCACGTCGACGACGTGGTCGCTGCCATCGATGCCGTGCGGCGGGCCCGGGCCGAGGGGGCCTTCAACGTGGCGCCCGACGGGTCGGTGCCGGCCGAGCGCATCCGTGCCCTGGTCGGTGGCGCGCCGCGGCTGCCGCTTCCGGCGTGGCTGGCCCGTCGCCTGACGGCGATCGGTTGGCGCTACCAGCTGGCGCCCACGCCTCCCGGCTTCGTCCCCTTCGTCACCCACCCCTGGATCGTGGCCAACGACCGGCTCCGGTCCCTCGGCTGGGAGCCGTCCATGACCAACGAGGAGGCCTACGTGGCCGGGCACGCAGCCGCGCCCTGGGCGCAGATCTCGCCGAAGCGACGCCAGGAGCTGGCCCTCGGCGCCGCTGCAGCCGTCCTGGTCGGCGGCGGCGTCGCGGCGACGGCGGCGGTCCGGCGCTCGCTGCGCTGACGGTCAGCGCTTCGGGGCCAGGCGCACCTGCACCGTCCGGGTGCGGCCGTCCCGGTGGACGCCCAGCTCCACCACGTCGCCGGGCAGGTGCCGTCGCAGCGCGGCGATGAGGGCGGACATGGTGGGAACCGGCTCGCCGTCCACGGACAGCACCACGTCGCCGGGGACGATGCCGGCGTCGGCCGCCGGCCCTTCGGCGTCCTGCACCAGCGCCCCGCCGGTGAGGCCCCGCGCCATGGCGTCGTCCACTTCCAGGTCGGTGCCGTGCAGGCCGATCCAGACATGCGTCGCCCGGCCGTGCTCGATGATCTGGTCGGCGACGTGCCGGACGAGGTCGATGGGCGTGGCCACGCCGAACACCGCCCCGTCGATGGTGGCCTGCATGCCGCTGAGGATCCCGACGACGACGCCGGCCCGGTCGACCAGCGCACCCCCCGCTGCCGCCGACGAGAAACGGGTGTCGAGCAGGATCATCCCGTGGCGTGCCGCGCCATGTGGCGAGTCGAGCCGGCGGTCCACAGCCGATACGAAGCCGGTGGCCACGGCGGGATCCCAGCCGCCGTCGGGTGAGGCGCTCACGGCGATGGCGTGGGCGCCGATCGGGACGCCATGGCGGTCGTCGGCGAGCAGCGCGCCGTCCACGTCGGCGTCGACATGCAGCACGGCGATGCCCGTGACGTCGTCGATGCCGACCAGGCGTGCGACGCCGGCCCAGCCGCCGTGGAGCGCCACATCGATCTCGTCGGCGCCCTCCACCGCAGGCCCGTCGGTGACGAGGTAGCCGTCGCTGCGCAGTGCGACCGCGCTGGCCCGGGTCTGCTCGTCACTGCGGTGCACGAGGAGGGCCGCGACCGAGGGGCCGGTGCGAGCGGCGATGGCCTCGACACCGTCGTCCACCGACTGCCCGACCATCGAGGTGCGCACCGCAACCTCCCGTTCCACCACCCGCGCGTCGAACCCGCCCAGCACCCCGACCGCGCCCACGGCCAGGGTCGCCCCCGCCATGCCGGCGAGGACCATCAGGGTCCCGGTGCGCCGGTCCAGGCGCGGCCGGGCCCGGGTGGTCGCCACCGCGGCGCGCCCCACCGCGGCGCGCCCCGAGGCCACCTCGCTCGGGTGGCGCCACAGACGGTCTTCGGGCGGCAACGGCGGGACGTGACCGACGTCGTCCTCGTCATGCCGGTCCTCGCCGTGCGCGTCGCCGGGATCGCCCGGTAGCAACGGGGGCACCCGATCGACCCTAGTGAGGGCCCTCGAGCAGCGGGCGTCGCCCCCGGGGCCCACTTCACCCCTCCAGCCTGGCGGATCGTAGGCTTGGCGCAGATGACCTCCCCTGCCCCCCTCGAGCCCCCGGTGAGCGGCCACGACTGGTTCGCGCTCACCGGCTCGCCGCTGCCGGTGCACCTCGCCACCGACTGGGTGGTGCGGCCCGACTGCGGTGGCGTGGTGACGTTCGTGGGCACGGCGCGCGACCACAGCGAGGGGCGGCCCGACGTCGAGCTGCTCGAGTACGAGGCCTACGAGAGCCAGGTCGTGCCCCGCCTCGCTGCCGTGGCGGCCGAGGCCCGCGCCCGATGGGCGACGGTGGGCAAGGTGGCGCTGCTGCACCGCATCGGTCCACTCCAGGTGACCGACGCTGCGGTCGTCGTCTCGGTGTCGGCGCCGCACCGGGACGAGGCCTTCGCGGCCGCCCGGTTCTGCATCGACGCCCTGAAGCGATCGGTGCCGATCTGGAAGAAGGAGCGCTGGGACGGGGGCGAGAGCTGGGGCCTCGAGGCGCAGCACCTCGAGGATCCGTCGCTCGTGGCCGCCCGAGAGGGTGACCAGTGATCCCGTTCCTCCTCGTGATCGTGGTGATCGTGGTCGTCGGCGCCGGAGCGCTGGCGTACCGCAGCCGGCCCGAGAGCTCCATCGAGTCCGGCATCCGGTCCTTCCGACGGGAGATGCGCGCCCTCGCCCCGCCGCCGGAGCACCGCCGCGGACCCCACGACGGCCCGCCCGCGGAGGCGCCGCCCAGGGACGTCGAGTAGCCGTGGCGCGGGACCTCGCCATCGACCTCGGCACCGCCAACACGCTCGTGTACGCCAAGGGCCAGGGCATCGTGATGAACGAGCCCACCGTGATCGCGCTGAACAAGCGCAACGGCGACGTGCTGGCCATGGGTCGCGAGGCCTGGCAGATGATCGGGCGCACGCCCAGCTACATCATCGCCGTGCGCCCGCTGCGCCAGGGCGCCATCACCGACTTCGACATCACCCAGCGGATGATCCGGCTCATCCTCCAGCGCGCCGGCGTGAACCGCTTCAACCGGCCCCGGGTGGTCATCTGCGTGCCGTCGGCCATCACCGAGGTCGAACGGCGAGCGGTCACCGAGGCCGCTCGCCGGGCCGGCGCAGCCGACGCCCAGCTGCTCGAGCAGCCCATGGCCGCGGCCATCGGCGCCGAGCTGCCGATCCACGAACCGGTGGCCAACATGGTCATCGACGTCGGTGGCGGCACCACCGAGACGGCGCTCATCAGCCTGGGCGGCATCGTCGCCCTGCAGGCGGTCCGCGTCGGGTCCTTCGACATCGACTCGGCGATCCAGTCCTACGTGCGCCGCGAGTACGGCATCGCCATCGGCGAGCGCACGGCCGAGGAGATCAAGATCGCCATCGGCTCGGCCTGGCCCATCGACGACGAGGTCCGGGCCGAGGTCCGCGGCCGCGACCTCATGACCGGCCTGCCCAAGACCGTCATCCTGTCCAAGCCCGAGGTGCGCGAGGCCATCAGCGAGCCGGTCACCGCCATCGTCGACTCGGTCATCGCCTGCCTCGGCCACGCCCCGCCCGAGCTGGCCGACGACCTGATCAGCACCGGCATGCAGCTCGTCGGCGGCGGCGGGATGCTCCAGGGCCTCGACCGCCGGGTGTCGGTGGAGACCGACATCCCCGTGCAGCTGGTGCAGCAGCCGCTGGAGTCGGTCGTGCTCGGCGCCGGTCGCTGCGTCGAGGCCTACGACGACCTCAAGGTGATGTTCATGGGCGGCCGCGCCGTCTGACGCCCGGTACGGCCATCGTCGGGTGTGGTCGTCAATCGGGCGGCGCGAGGAGATCCTCGGCGGCCTGGCGCACCTGCCGGTCCCGGTCGCCGAGCGCCCGCTCGAGGGCAGCGTCGACGTCGGGACCCTCGAACGCGGCGAGCGCCACGACCGCCCGCCGACGCAGCGTGGCCCGCCCGTCGAGGGCGGCGAGCACGGCCGGCAGCCCGACGGGGTCCCCGATGGCTCCGATGGCGGCGACGGCGGCCTCGCGCACCAGGTGCTCGGGGTGGGTCGTTGCCAGACGGGCCAGGTGCTCGGCGGCGCCGGCTTCGGGCGGTTGGCGCTCCCCGGCCGCCCACGCCGCGGTCTCGGCCACCACCGGATCGTCGTCGTCCAGCAGGAACAGCGCGCCGGGCGCCTCGTCGCCGGGGCGCCGGGCAACGAGCGACAGGGCTCGCCGGCGGACGGCCGGGGCGCGGTCCTCGAGCGCCCGGGCCAGCGCTGCTGGGTCGAGGGCGCCCATGCGGTCGAGCGCGGCCGCGGCCGTGGCCCGCACCTTCGGGTCGTCGTCGTGGAGCAGGGCGCGGGCGACCGGCTCGTCGCCGGCGTGGCCGGCCGTGGCCGCGGCCCGCCGGCGGGCCGTCGGGTCGGGTGTCAACCGACGGCGCCGTCGACCAGCTCGGCGATGGCGCCGAACGTCGCGGCGGCCAGTGCGGCAATGGTCACGCCGACCACGAGCAGGATCCCGAGCAGCGTGGCGAGGCTGACCAGCTTCCGCCAGGCCGGCACCCGGGTGACATCGCGGTACGACCCCTCGATCGCGGTGTACGCGGCGGGGATCTGCTCGCCGTCCCGTCGGCCCGACGACGACGTCGGGGGCGGGGGTTCTGCGGTGGTCTGCACCGGCTCGTAGGTGAGCACCGCGGCGGCCTCGGCCGTCGGTGACGGCTCCTCGACGGGGAACCGCTCCATGGGCTCGGCCTGCGCAGAGGCCGCCGGGAGCGGCGCTTCGGCCCGTCGCGGTGTCGTGTCGGGCCTGCTCGAGCGCCGTAGGCTGCGACCTTCGAACCAGCCCACCAACCCGGGCAGCCCACGGGCATCGACCAGCCACACGGCCGCCAGGCCGGCGCCACCGCCGAGCACCACGAGCAGGATGAGAGTGAGCACCGAGGACGAGAGCGTACCGGGGGCGGTCGCCGGCGGTGACGACGGCCCCGCGGCCCCACCACCCCCCGACGCGCCGGTCAGCCGGGCCCGTACGTGGCCGTGGTGGCTGGCTGCGGTCCTGTTCCTCGGCAGCGCGGCCGCCCTGTTCGCCGCCTTCACGGTGGAGATCGGCTACTTCGAGTTCCGACCCGGATCGGCCCGTCCCACGGCCGAGCTCGTCAGCGTCGGCACCGGGGTCACCAGCCACCCGCCGGCCGGGCAGATCGCCTTCACCACCGTCTCCCTGCGCCAGTCGACGGTGGCGTCCTACGTGTGGAGCTGGTTCGACGACGACGTGGAGGTGGTGGCCGACGAGCAGATCCTCGGCAACCGCTCGCCGCAGGAGAACCGCCAGTTCAACATGCAGCTCATGGACACCTCGAAGCAGGACGCCATACGGGTGGCGCTGCTCGAGCTGGGCTACGAGGTGCCCGTCACGATCGACGGCGTGGTCGTGGTCGAGGTCGAGCCCGGCTCCGCCGCCGAGGGGCTCCTCGAACCCGGCGACACGGTGGTGGCCATCGCCGGGGAGCCGCTCGACGGCATCGATGACGTCACCCGCATCATGGACGGGCGGGGCGCCGGCGATCGGGTGGAGCTGTCCGTCGAGAAGCTCCAGCAGGAAGGGGTGCGCGAGGTCGAGGTGGTCCTCGGCGCCTCGCCCGACGACCCCACGCGCGGCATGATCGGCATCCGCCTCGAACCGCGCAGCCCGGCCTACGCCTTCCCGATCGACGTGGACATCGACAGCGGCAACGTGGGCGGTCCGTCCGCCGGCCTCGCCTTCACGCTGGCTGTGCTCGACGTGCTCACGCCGGGCGAGCTCACCGGCGGTCTCGACGTCGCCGTGACGGGGACCATCTCGGGCGACGGCGAGGTCGGCGACGTCGGAGGCGTCCGTCAGAAGACGGCGGCGGCCATCGATGAGGGATACGACGTCTTCCTGGTGCCGAGGAAGGAGTTCCCGGACGCCGAGGCCCGGGCCGGAGACTCACTCGAGGTCATTCCGGTCGATACCCTGCAAGATGCTCTCGACGCGCTGGTGTCCCTCGGTGGGAGTGGACTGGGGAACGCCGCCGACGAGGGATGACACCCTCGGTGATCCGGTAGGACTGGCATGACGACCGAAGCAGCGCAGCTGCAGTTCGCAGCCGAGTTCACGCTGTTCATCGCCGCCATCGCGGCGATCGCCGTCACGGCCCTGCGGCCCGAGCTGCTGACCCGTCGCTCCTTCGGCCGGGTGCTGCTCGTGATCGGCTCGGCAGCGCTGGCCGGAGCTGCGTTCCTCCACGGCTCGCTGCTCGTCGACGACGGCGCCGACCCGGTCCTCATGGCGCTGCGCCTCGGCGGGATCGCCGCCGTCGCCGCTGCCGTCGGGACGTGGAACGTCGCCCGGGGCGCGCAGGGCGCGGCGGCCACGGGCGTGCTGGCCCTCGCGGCCGCCGAGGGCCTGGTCGTGGCCGACCTGGAGGGCCTCGGTGATGCGGCCCGCGGCGCGGGCGCCGTCCTCCTCGGCATCGGGTTGGTGGTGGCGTCCCGTCGGGCGATCGCGGCCCGGGTCGCGATGGCGGCAGCCAGCGTCGTGCTCCTGGTCGTCACCGTGCTGGCCATCGCCCTCTCGGTCGTGATCGCGGAGAACGTCGAGGACGAGGTCGCCCGCCGCTACGAAGCCCGGGCCGACACCGAGTCCCAGGTGTTCTCCGACACCAGCGACTCGGCCCGCCGGGCCGCCGAGCTGCTGGCCCTGGTGCTCCCCGTCGAGCGTGCAAGCCAGATCCGCACGGCGACCGACCCCACCACGGCGCCGGCCGAGGCCGAGGCGGCCCGGGCCAGCGTCGCCCAGGCCCTCGACGCCTTCCGCTCCCGGGTCCTCCAGCTGGAGTACGCCGGACCGCTCATGGTGGTGGGTGCCGACGGACGCCTGGCCGGCGCCCTGGACCTCGCCGAGGCCACTGCCATCCCGCTCCTCGGTGACGACGTCGTCGCCCAGGTGCTCGAGACCCGTCAGCCCACCGACGCCGTCAGCATCGTGGGCACGCGGACCTTCGCGGTCGCCGCCGCGCCCATCACCACCGAAGGTGGTGCGTTTCTCGGCGCCGCTGTCGTGACCGCCCGCCTCGACGACGAGTTCCTGGCCTCCCGGGTGGCGGACCGGTCCTCGGTGGACGAGGGGGTCGGCATGGCTCTCGCCGACAGCTCCCGCGTCTACGCCGGCACGGGGCGGCTCGCCGGCATGCCGGAGACGCTCGAGCTCGCCGGCGACGTGCTCCGGGCGGGCGAGGCCCGCACCACCGTGGACGGGGACCGCTTCGTGGTGGCGGTCCCCGTGTTCGACGAGGAGCTCGCGCCCACCCTGGCCATCACCATCGCCGTGCCCCAGGCCCGCATCGACGCCACTCGCCAGGATCTGTTCCGGCTGCTCTTCCTCGTGGCGCTCGGCGCCGCTGCCCTCGCGATGGTGCTGGCCGGCTACGTCGGGAACCGGATCGGCGCCGGGCTGGGCCGCCTGACGGCCGTCACGGGCGAGCTGCAGCAGGGACGCCTGGCGGCGCGGGCCGAGGTCAGCACCGAGGACGAGCTCGGCGTGCTGGCGTCCACGTTCAACCAGATGGCGGCGTCGCTCCAGTCGATGACCGACGACCTGCGGTCGGCGGCCGACCAGGAGTCCGCCCTGCGCGGCCGGCTCGAGGGTGTGGTCGCCGGCATGGGAGAGGCGCTGATCGCCGTCGATGACCGGGGGCGGATCACCGACTTCAACGCGTCGGCCGAGGAGCTGCTCGGCGTCCCGGCCCGCGACGTGCTGGGTCGCACCATGGCCAAGGCGTGCACCGTCACCGGCGAGGACGGCATCGACGTGACGTCCCGCTTCGTCAAGCCGGTGGTCGACTCGTGGACGGCCTCGCTCGACGTCGCCCGCCCGGACGGCTCCACGGTGCCCGTGGCCGTGTCAGCCGGGCCGCTCCGGGGCCCCGGCGGCATGCTCACCGGCGCCGTCTTCGTGCTGCGCGACGTGCGGAGCGAGCGCGAGATCGAGCAGATGAAGACGGAGTTCATCGCCAACGTCAGCCACGAGCTGCGTACGCCGCTGACGCCGGTGCTCGGCTACGCCGACATCCTCGCCACCCGCGAGCTCGGGCCCGAGCAGACCAAGCGCTTCGCCGGGGAGATCCACGAGTCGGCCCGCAAGCTCCTGCGGGTCACCGATCAGCTGGTGCAGTTCGCCACCCTGGCCGCCGGCCGGCTCCAGCTCCACGAGGAGCAGGTCGAGGCTCGGGTGCTGCTTGATGCGCTCGCCCAGCGGTGGAGCGACCGGCTCCCGGATACGCACAGCCTCACCCGCCGGGTGGGCCGGCACGTGCCGCCGGCCGTGCTCGACCGCCGGTACGTCGACGTGGCCCTCGACGAGCTGATCGACAACGCGGTCAAGTACTCACCCGACGGCGGTCGCATCCGGGTGAGCGCGTCGGTCCACGAGAACGGCACCGGACCCCGCCTCGTGCTGACGGTCGATGACCAGGGGCTGGGCATCGACCCCGACCGGCGGGAGGCGATCTTCGAGGACTTCGCCCAGGCCGACGGTTCGACCACCCGCCGGTTCGGCGGCCTGGGGCTCGGTCTCGCCCTGGTGAGCCGCATCGTGCGGGCCCACGGCGGCGACCTGACCTGCTCCTCCGAGGTCGGCAAGGGGACGACGGTGCGGATGGCCCTGCCGTTGGAGCGCCCTGGGGTGCGGTCGTGACCCGGCGGGCGGCGCTGGGTGCCGTCATCGCCGCCGTCCTCGTGGCCGGCGTGGTCGCGGTGCTGGCCGGGGACGACGATGCTGGTCCCGGCTCGAGCCAGGGTCGGGTGGCCGTGGAGGGCACGGCGGTGGTCACCGCTCCCGATGGCACGACGAGGTCGGTGGTGGACGACACCGAGGTCGTCGACTTCGGGGACCGGGTCGCGATGGAGGATGGCACCGCCGTCCTCGAGCTCGCGGGCGGTGCCACCTACGAGCTGCGCCACCGGGACGGCGTCGGCACCGAGCTGGAGGTCGGTTCGCCGCCGCGGGTCACCGCCGGCGACGTGCTGGTGGTCGACGGGTTCCCGGCCCAGATCGTCGTGGACACGGCCACCCTGTCGGCGCAGGGTGCACTGCGGGTCGACGCCGACGATGCCGTGGCCAGCGCGTACGCCGGGCGGACCCGCCTGACCGGTGTCGGCGACGGCGCCGAGCTGCTCGGCCTCCGCCGCCTCGTGCTGGTGGCAGGTGCCGACCCGGAGCCGATCGTCTTCGACGGGAGCGACGAGTGGGACCGCCGGTTCCTCGGCGAGGCCATCGCCTTCGGGGAGCGCCTGGAGGCGCTCGCCCGGGGATACACCAGCGACCTGCCGCCCGGGTCGGGGCGGTCGATGGCCTTCTTCCAGTCGGTGCTGCCCGCGCTGGCCGACGAGCGGCAGTTCGGTGCTGACCTGCTCGACGCCGAGCGATCGCCGGGCGAGACGCTCGTCGGTGCCGCCGTCGTCGTGCAGGGCCGCCGTGGCACCTTCCGCGAGCGCTGGGCCGCCGTGTTCTCGTTCCGGGCCGCCGGCGCCGCGTGGGGGCTGGTCGCCCTGGACCAGGGAGTGAGCGCGGCGCCGGTGCTCGACACCATCGAGCTGGCCATCGGCTCGTCCCGCACCACCGTGCCGGACGGTCCCGCCACCGGGCCGAGCTCGCAGCCCGGATCGGCGACGCCGACGTCGACGTCGACCACGTCCGTGCCCGAGACGCCCCCGACGACCGGTACGACCACGACCACCACGACGCAGCCGCCGCGGAGCGGCCTGCTCGACCCCGTCGTGGATCCGACGGCTGCCCTGCTGGGCGGGCTGCTCGACCTGCTCGGCCTCGACGGCGGCTGAGCCACCGGCGCCGTTGCCGGGCCTCCACCGGCACCCGACCGGCCGCACGTAGGGTTGCTCGGCGATGACCGAGGACCCCCGCATCGATCCGGCCGACCTGCGGAACGTGCGGTTCCCCGGGTCGTCCCGACGCTACGACGCCCGGGCGGTCGATCAGTTCCTCGAGACCGTCGCCGCCCGGATCGCCGCCACCAACGACCTGGTCGACACGCTCCGTGCCGAGGTGGCAGAGCTCGGGTCGGCCGGTCCGGCGCCTGCCGCTGCGCCGCCGGCGCCGCTGTCCCAGCTCGACGACGACGAGCTCGTCCGGCTGGTGGGGGAGGAGACGGCGTCGGTGCTGTCGACCGCCCGGCGGGCCGCGGACGAGATCCGGTCCAAGGCCGAGGAGTCGGCGGCGCGGATGATCCGCGAGGCCACCACCGAGTCGGACAGCCTCGTCGCCGAGGCCAGGTCGACCGCCGACCAGCTGACACGCCGGGCCGAGGACGCCCTGGCCGAGGCCACCGCCGAGGCCACCGCCGAGGCCGACCGCATCCGCGGGGACGCGGAGGCCGAGGCTGCCGCGACCAAGGCCGAGGCGTCGGAGCTGGCCGAAGCCGAGCTCGCCGCCGCCGAGCAGCGCCGAGCGGACGCCGATGCCGAGGTGGACCGGATCCTCGAGGAGGCCCGGGAAGAGGGCCGTGCCATGGTGCAGGAGGCCAAGGAGGTCAGGACCCGCGTCCTCGAGGACCTCCAGCGTCGACGGGATGCGGCCCGGGACCAGATCGAGCGCCTCCTCGCCGGTCGCGAGCGGTTGCTGGCCGCGTATGGCCTGGTCCGGGAGAACCTTGACGACATCACGAGCCAGCTGGCCGACGCGCTGCCCGACCCGGGCGAGCCCGACCTGCCCGACGGCTTCGTCGGCATCGTCGGCCCGGCCGGGGTGGACCCTCACGGGGACGACGAGCCGGCCGTCGACGGCGCCACCCCCGCGGCGGCGAACGAGGTGGACGACACGGTCGCGCCGGTGACCGAGACCGAGGCCGACATCGTGGCCAGCGCAGGGCAGACGGCCGACCAGGACGACGACGTGGACGGTGCGGACGCCGGAGCTGCGCCCGAGCCGGAGCCCGCTGCTGGTGCGCTCGACGCGGATGCCGGAACCGACGCAGACGCAGACGCAGACGCCGCCGACGCCGCCACCGCCACCGCTACCGCTACCGCCGACGCCGACGCCGACGACGCCGACGAGGCCGACGAGGATGGCGCCGACGAGGATGGCGCCCCGACCGAGCTCGACGCCGACCGGGCCGAGGACCATGCCGCCGGCACCGGGGGAGACGTGGACGAGCTGTTCGCCCGCCTCCGTGCCGAGCGGGAGGAGTCGGTGGCCAGGGCCCGTCGGGTCGTCGCACCCGAGCCCGAGCCGGAGCCGGAGCCGAAGCCGGAGGATGAGGCGACCGCTCCCGTCGAGGGCATCGAGACCGCCCACGGCGAAGCCGATGGGGATGACGAGGTACCCGCCGCCGAGACCGCCAGCACCACCGGCGCCGGGGGTGACGTCGACCGGGTGCCGGCCGAGTTCCTCGCCGACGAGGAGACCCTGACCGCCCGGGCCGAGGCCCTCACGCCGCTCGAAGGCGCGCTGAACCGTGCGCTCAAGCGTCGGCTGGCCGACGAGCAGAACGAGCTGCTCGACCTGTTGCGCCGCAGCGGAGCGACCACGGCCGACACCCTCCTGCCCGAGCTGTCGACCCAGGCCGGTGGGTACGTCGCCGTCGCCGAGGAGCACCTCGCGGCTGCCGCCCGGGCCGGTGGCGAGGCCGCCGGTCGCGCCGTGGTGGTGGACGTGACCGACCTCGCCTCGACCCTCGGTGCCGCGTTGGTGGAGCCGTTCCGCCGCCGGGTCGAGCGCTCGGCCGTCGAGGTGGACGGCGACCCCGACGAGCTGGATGAGCGGCTGCGTGCCCTGTACCGGGAGTGGAAGGTGCAGCACATCGGTCCGGTGGCCGCCGACGCCCTCCTCTCCGCCTATGCCCTCGGCACGCTGCGCGCCGCCGAGCCGGCCGGCACGGTGCGGTGGCTCATCGATCCCGGGCAGGGACCCTGCCCCGACGCCCAGGACAACGCCCTGGCCGGCGCCGTCCCGGCCGGCGAGGCCTTCGCCACCGGTGACGCGTGCCCGCAGGCGCACCCGGGCTGCCGCTGCGTCCTCGTGACCGACTGATCCCCGGCGACCCGCGTCCCGGACGCGATGGGCGCCGCAGCCGGCGTCGGTAGGCTCGGCGCCCTCATGCGCCCACCGTCTGACATGCCAAGCCCCGCCGCACGCCGCCTGCGTTCGTCGGGTTCCAACCGTGGACGCACGCTCCTGATCGTCGCCGCGATCGGACTGTTCCTCCTGATCACGTCGCTGCGCGGCATCGCCGGCTTCTACACCGACTTCCTCTGGTTCGACTCCCTCGGCTACGACGAGGTCTGGCGAGGGGTGCTGGGCGCCAAGGTGTCCCTGGCCGTCCTGTTCGTGGTGTTGTTCTTCGCCATCTGCTGGGCGAACCTCTACATCGCCGATCGGCTGGCGCCGAGGTTCCCGCCGGCCGGCCCCGAGCAAGAGGCCCTGGAGCGGTTCAGGGACGCCATCGGTCACCGCACCGGTCTCTTCCGCGTCGGCGTCGCCCTGTTCCTCGCGCTCATCGCCGGCCTGGGCATGAGCCAGGAGTGGCGGTCGTGGCTCCTGTTCGTGAACGGCGGTGACTGGGGCCAGACCGATGCGCAGTTCGGCACCGACCTCGGCTTCTACGTCTTCAAGCTGCCGTTCCTCTCGTCGGTGGCCGACTGGGCCTTCGCCTCGATCCTGATCGTCCTGGTCGCCACCATCGCCGCCCACTTCGCCAACGGCGGGATCCGGGTCCAGCCCGCCGGCCCCGGCGCCGCCGGCCCCGGCGCCGCCGGCCCCCGGGTGACGTCCCAGGTCAAGGCGCACATCTCCGTGCTGCTCGGTGTCCTCGCCCTCATCCGGGCCGGCGGGTACTACCTGCAGCGCTTCGAGCTCACCACGTCGGAGACCGGCTTCGTCGACGGTGCCGGCTACACCGATGTGAACGCCCAGCTGCCGGTGCTGAACCTCCTGGTGCTGATCTCCGCGGCCAGCTTCGTGCTGTTCATCGTGAACATCTGGCGGCGGGGATGGGTGCTGCCCATCCTCGGGGTGGGCCTGTGGGGCCTGGTCGCGGTCGTCGCCGGAGGCATCTACCCGCAGTTCATCCAGCGCTTCCAGGTGGAGCCGAACGAGTCCTCCACCGAGGAGGCCTACATTCAGCGCAACATCGACGCGACCCGCGAGGCGCTCGACCTCGGCGACGTGGAGAGCACGGACTACGAGCTGAACCGCGACCCGGAGAACGTGGACCTCACCGACAACCGCAACACGGTGCGCAACATCCGCCTCTGGGACCCGTCCAGCACGGTGCTCGGCCAGACGTTCCCCCGCCTCGAGGAGCTGCTGCCCTACTACCAGCTCAGCGATGTCGACGTGGACCGCTACACGATCGACGGCGAGCCCACCCAGGTCGTCCTCTCGGTGCGCGACCTGAACACCCCGGGAATCCCGACCGGGTCGTGGGAGGCGCGCCACGTCATCTACACGCACGGCTACGGCGTCGTGATGGCGTCGGGTACCTCCAAGACGCCGGAGGGCCGGCCCGACTTCCTGCTCCAGCAGGTGCCGGTGCGGGAGAACACCGACCTCGAGCTGAGCCGACCCCAGATCTACTTCGGTGAGGGCCTCGGCGGGTACGCCATCACCCAGGCCACGCGTGACGAGCTCGACTACCAGATCGGCAGCGAGACCCAGCTGACCCGGTACGACGGTGAGGACGGCGTCGGCATCGGCTCGTACCTGCGGCGGGTCGCCTTCTCCCTGCGCTTCGGGCAGTACGACCCGCTCATCACGGACTTCATCACCGACGACTCCCAGATCCACTACATCCGTGACGTCCGCGACCGGGTCGAGACGCTGGCCCCGTTCCTGGAGTTCGATGGTGACCCCTACGCGGTGGTGATCGATGGCGGCGTGAAGTGGATCGTCGACGCCTACACCACCACGGACCGCTTCCCCTACGGGCAGACGGCCGACAACGGTGGTCTGCCGGCGTCCAGCGGGCTGGACGTCCGGTTCAACTACGTGCGCAACTCGGTCAAGGCCGTGGTCGACGCCTACGACGGCACGGTGAGCTTCTACGTGATGGACCAGGAGGATCCCATCATCGATGCGTGGCGGGACGCCTTCCCGGACCTCTTCGTCGACATCGAGGAGATGCCCGAAGACCTCGTGGAGCACCTGCGGTACCCGGAGGACCTGTTCCGGGTGCAGACGAACATGTGGGCCCGCTACCACGTGAGCGACCCGCAGACCTTCTACAACAACAACGACGCCTGGAACGTCGCGCTCGACCCGGGGACGGCGGGCGCCGGCCCGGCCACGCAGACCACGAACGCGGCCGGAGAGGCGGTCGGCCCCTCCGTCGGCGCCCGTGTCGACCCCTACTACCTGCTCACCCAGCTGCCCGGTGAGGACGAAGCTGAGTTCGTGATGCTGCGCAGCTTCGTGCCGTTCGGCCGTGACGACGACAACCAGCAGCTCACCGCGTTCATGGTGGCTCGCTCCGATCCGGAGCACTACGGCGAGCTGGTGACGTACACCATGCCGCGCCAGAACCGCCCGGACGGCCCGGCCATCGTGGCCGACGCGATGCAGTCCGACCCGATCGTGTCGGAGCAGCAGACGCTGCTCGGCACCGGCGAGTCCACGGTCAAGCTGGGCAACCTCATCGTCGTGCCCGTCGATGACTCGCTGCTGTACGTGCGGCCTTTCTACGTCGAGTCGAACCAGGTGCGCATCCCGGAGCTGAAGAAGGTGATCGCCTTCTTCGAGTCCAACGTGGCCATCGCCGACACCCTCGAGCAGGCCTTGACCCAGCTCCTCGGCGAGGTGCCGAACCTCGACGAGGTGGTGGACGAGGACGGCGAGATCGTCGAGGTCCCAGACGACCCGACGGCCCCGATCGACCCGGACGACCAGACCGGCACGGTGGACGAGCGCGCCGCCCGCCTGCTGGAGGACGCGAACGCGCTGTTCGAGGAGGCCGAGGCTGCGCTGGTTGCCGGCGATCTGGGGGAGTACCAGACGCTCACCGAGGACGCCCAGGAGCTGGTGAGCGAGGCCCTCCAGCTGCTGGCGGCCTCCACCACCACGACGTCCACCCCGCCTGGGGACGAGGCGCCGCCGACGTCCGAGGTCGACGAGCCGACCGACGAGGAGTCGGAGGAGGCCTAGGAGGCCGAGGAGCGGGCCGGCGTCCAGCCGGTGTCGTTCGGGGTGAGGCTCCGCAGGTCGATCGAGCCGCCCTGGCCCTGCACGGCTCGCAGCTCGTCGCGGACGGCGTCGAGCCGGGCCGCGAGGTTGACCTCGAGGCGGGACAGCTCGGCGGCGACGCGGGCCGAGTGCATGCGGGCCTCCAGCAGATCGTCGTTGCTCGGAACGTCGAGGCGGTCGAGGAGGGCGTCGGACAGCGCGTCGACCCGGCGCTCGAGGTGCACCACCTGGCCGTGCAGCTGGGCCGACTGGGTGGCGAGCATCTTCAGTGCCCGCTCGGTCCGTTCGAGCGACTGGCCCGACACCATGGGCACGAGGTCGACGCAGGGGCGGTCGCCCGGAGGCTCGGGCTGCGCCGGGACGGGCGTGGGACCGATGGAGCCCGGGGTGGACGACGTGCTGCGGCGACGGAACCAGGCCATGGGCCGACGGTAGGACCCGACCGGGTGGGCGGTGGTGGATGGCGATCACGCGGCCGGACGGGGCGGGCGGGCCAGGTCGGGCCACGTCGCGTCGGGCACGCCGAGCTCGTCGAGCAGGTCGAGCACCCCGCCGGCGACGTCGGCGCGGACGTGCTCGTGCAGCCTCGCCTTCAGCAGGTGCAGCGGCGGGCAGCGGTTGAGCACGAACCGGGCGAAGGAGCCGTCGTCCAGCCAGGCGGCGCCGTCGGGCGTGAGGTCGGGGACGGTGAAGCGGCCGAGACCGGCCAGCTCGCGCATGCGGCCCCAGGTGAGGACGCGGTGGAAGGCGGTGAGCACGTCCACCGTGTCGGCATCGTCGAGCGCCGTGCCGCGCTGCAGGAGGTGGATCACGGGGTGGAGGGCGAGGGCGTCGACGAGGGTGGCGACCTCCCGTCCAGCCCCGGCGAGGGCCGAGAGCCACTCGATGCTCCAGTAGGTGGAGGGATCGCACGGCGGCGGTTCGGTCGCGAGGCCGAGCACCCGGCGGAGGAGGTCGACCTGCTCACCGGCCGGCGGCTCGCCGTCGAGCACATCAGCGATCCTGGGGTCGTCGGACCGGGTGCGGTGCGCGTGCTCGCCGGAGCGGGAGAGGAGCGTGACGACGTGGACGCGGTGCCGGCGCCGTTCGGGTTCGCCGCGCTCGGCAACGTGGTACGCCCACCCGTGCGTGGCGATCCCCACCGCGTGCCAGTCATCAGGGGCCAGCTGCCCGAGCAGGACGTCGGTGGGGTGCTTCCCGTCGAGGGGGTAGACGCCGAGGTCGAACCCCGAGGCGTCCGGTGTGGAGACGTGCAGAAGGCACGGTTCGAGGTCCCCCTCGGCGAGCGCCTCGGTGAGATGGTCGGCGAGCAGGTGGAGCGACGCGTCGGTCGCCAGGTGGTCATCCAGGGGTGCGGGCACGGTGGCCTCCAGGTCCGGAGCTGGCGGCCCGGCACCCGTGCGATCGGGTGGGGCGGCGAGCGGCACCGGGGGTGCCGGGGGCGGTGGAGACCGCGAGGCCGAGGTCGGCGGTGCCCAGCATGGCAGAAGGGGGCTGACAGCGTCGACGCGTAGGGTCGCCGGATGGCCAAGCGCAAGCGACGTGGCAGCGGCGGCGGACGGGTGACCCCGCCGGCCCGGGTGTGGCCGGAGGAGGAGTCCGGACTACCACCGCTCGAGGGAATCGTGGCTGCGCTCGAGGGCTTCGCGCAGATCGGCGACCGGTCCCCCCTCGAGATCGAGTTGCAGGTGTCCCAGTTCCTCGGCCAGCTGGGTGCGGGCGCCTCACCGCCCGCACCGGGCGAGCCCGACCACGAGGAGCTGCTCAACGGCATCGTCGAGCTGTGCCTGCACCACCTCGAGGCGTCGCCGCCGCGGGTCGTCATCGACTTCCTCTGGGTGCTCGACGCCTTCGACCCGGGCTGGCTCCAGTGGCCGCTCCGGGAGCGGCTCACTGCGTCGTCGCTGCCGGCTCGACCGGCGTGGGCGATGGACGTCGGGCAGGCCGACGTCCGTACGGCCCACCGGGTGGAGCACGAGACCGGTGACGGGTTCGACATCGCGCTCGTGGCCCGCCACCGCTCGACATCCCACGACCACGTCGTAGCGGTGTACGTGGACCGGACCCTCGGCGGGCTGGCCACCGATCTGCTGGTCCACGACGACGCCGCCGAGTACCTGCGCCTCTCCGACGACGCCGATGGCATGCGGATCACCGACCTGGACCCTGCCGTGGCGGCGGCCACCATCGACGAGGCGGTCGACGCCACTCTGGCCGCCGGGGTGCCGGCGGCCGTCGCCGACGGGTTCTCAGCCCAGTGGGCCATCGTCGACCACTACGTGTCGAAGCTGCCCTCGGACGCAGAGGCGCTGTCGCCGTCGCCGCCGGCGACACCGGCGGAGTGCGCGGCGATCGTGGATCGCTTCCTCGCCGGCCTCGACGGGATGTCGCACCGGCGTGACCGGGAGCCGCTGCTCGACGCGGTGTCGTTCGTGGCAGAGGAGCTCGGGGGTGACCCGCTGCGCTGGAGCGCGCCGGTCACCCAGCTGATCCTGGGGGGATGGCTGCCACTGTCGGGATTCGATGACGACGTGGTGGCCCGTTTCCCGAGGGTGCTCCGAGCGTTCGTGCCGTGGGCTCACCGGGAACACGGCTGGGGGGACCGCTATCTCCGCGAGGCGCTCGACGTCGTGCGTGCGGCCGAAGCGGGGGAGCTGCCGGGTCCATCCCACAGCGGGCGAGTCGACATCCTCGAGCAGGCGGTCGCCGCAGGTGTGGACCTCGATGACGAAGCCGCCCTCGACGCCTTCCTGGACGGGTACCTCGAGGATGAGTAGCCGACACGACGTTCGGCCATTGTCGACCGGCATCCCCGGTCGGGTTGTTGCTCACCGAGTGCCCTGGCTACATTCGTCAGTCCGCCGCGGGGTGGAGCAGTCTGGTAGCTCGTCGGGCTCATAACCCGAAGGTCGCAGGTTCAAATCCTGCCCCCGCCACCAACGAGAAGCCCAGGTCAGAGGCCCTTTCCGATCAATCGGGGAGGGCCTCTCTGGTGTCCGAAACGGGCTGTGTCTAACGGGTTGTCTAACGAGTGGCAGCTCCG